>CALOEN010000014.1:0-49586 GCA_942492335.1 uncultured beta proteobacterium
CGCTCCAGATATTCATCGGGCATGAAAATACGGCGCGCCAGAGTGTGGTCTTTGCTGTTGGTCAGCACCAGGTCGAGCGCCGGGTAGCCCAGGTCATATTTGGCCTGGTTGCGCAGCGTAGCGGTCAGCTGAATCACGTTCGGCCGGGCCGGATCGAGCGCCTGCAGATCCGAGGCTTCGATGCTGATCAGTTTCGGGCGCTGTGGCAGCGGCACTACACACCCCAACGCCTCGCAGGCTTGTGCCATCACCGGCCTGAGAACGGGAAAACTCGCAGCCAGATCTGTCCGATAGAAATATGCCGCCTGCCCGGCCAACACGAGCAGCAACAGTGTGCCGCCCACAGCCCACAACCGCGAGCGACGCGGCGGCTCGGGCAACACTTCCGGGATAGCCATCTCGTCCACATACTGTGGCGGCTGCATGGCTGCTGCACTTGGCGCAATCTCCGGCGCAATCTCCGGCGCAACCGGGTTGGTCTGAGGGTCCGTGGCGGCTGCGTCCTGAACGCCCAGCGGCTCCAGCGTGAATACGGGGAAGTCCGGTGGATTATCAACCCATGTCGGCTCGGCGGGCTTCGCGGCAGGCGCAGCCTCAGCCGCGCTTGCTTCCCGTGCCGTTGCCGGCGGCTCTCCAGTCGCCGCCGGTGCCTGCGCTGGAACCGAATCCATCCCGGCCAAGCCGTCGAACACCGTCATGCATCGCCCGCAACGCACCTGGCCCTGGTGCGCCTGTAGCTGCTGTGCCGTCACGCGGAACTGGGTGTTGCAGGCGGGACATTTCGTAACCATGCTCATAGCTTACCTCTCACGCTTTTACTCCGCTGAGCAACACCCATCCGTCTTCATGTCCAGTCACATCCATGTCAAACCACGGCCGGTAGGCCTCGCGCACCTCGTCGGCCTGTTCCGCAAGCACGCCCGATAGCGCCACCCGCCCCTGTTCGGTGGTGAGCTTGGCGAGCAGTGGCGCGAGCACACGCAGCGGATTGGCAAGAATATTGGCAACCACCCTCTGCGCCGGCTGCTCCAGCTTATCTGCCGCATCAAGAAATACAGCACTTACCTGATTTTGCATAGCATTGTGGCGCGCCGCAAGCAGCGCCTGCGGATCTATGTCGATGCCGCATGCCTTGGCAGCGCCAAGTTTCAGTGCCGCAATCGCCAGAATTCCCGACCCGCATCCGAAATCGATCACCGACTCGCCACCGCGGATATGGCTATCCAGCCAGCGCAGACACAACCGCGTCGTCGGGTGGGTGCCGGTGCCGAATGCCAGACCGGGGTCAAGCACGATGTTGATCGCCTGCGGGTCGGGTGCGGTATGCCAGCTCGGCACTATCCACAGTCGCGACGTGATCTGCTGCGGCGTAAACTGGTTTTGCGTCGTGCGCACCCAGTCCTGGTCATCGACACGCTCGACACGATACGGGGCGGCCGGGGCGATGCCGGCTGCGCCGAACGCACACGCGAGGGCCTGCGGCAAATCTGCATTACCCGGGAACAGCGCACTCACCCGGCTGCGTTCCCAGCCGCGCGCGGTTGTGGCGCCAGGCTCGCCGAAGATCGGGGTTTCCTGCGACGTTCCGGCTGCGGCATCGCTGACGTCAACCGCAGCTGCACCGGCCTCGAGCAACGCGTCGGTGAGCAGATCGATACGCTCAGGATCAGCTTCAAATGATACTGCGAACCAGGACATAACTGGTGATGGGTGATGGGCAATACGCTAAAACCGGCGGACCGATTCTCGGGTTTTACCCATTACTCATCGCTCATCACTCATTACTCTCACTTCTTACTCCTCGCGCGCCAGCTTCGCCAGCTTCTCTTCAAGATAATGAATGTTGGTGCCACCGCGCATGAATGCCGCGTCGTTCAGCAGCATCTGATGCAGCGGAATATTGGTCTTGATGCCCTCGACGGCGGCCTCCGACAAAGCGATGTTCAGGCGAGCCAGCGCCTGTTCACGGGTGTCGCCGTAAGCGATGATCTTGCCGATCAGAGAATCGTAGTACGGCGGCACGAAATAGCCGTTGTAAGCATGTGTATCGACCCGTATGCCCGGCCCCCCGGGGATATGCAGCGAAATGATCCGCCCTGGGGACGGTGTAAATTTATAGGCGTCCTCGGCGTTGATGCGGCATTCGATCGCGTGCCCCTTGAGCTGGACGTCGCGCTGCTTGATGCGGAGTTTTTCGCCCGCGGCGATGCGGATCTGCAGTTGCACGATATCGAGCCCGGTGATCATCTCGGTAACCGGGTGCTCGACCTGCAGCCGGGTGTTCATTTCGATGAAAAAAAACTCATTATCTTCATAAAGAAACTCGAAGGTGCCGGCGCCGACATAGCCGATTTTGCGGCACGCCTCGGCGCAGCGCTCGCCTATGCGCAAGCGGGCGCGTGGATTCAGCAACGGCGCAGGCGCCTCTTCTATCACTTTCTGGTGGCGCCGCTGCATCGAGCAGTCGCGGTCGCCGAGATAAATCGCATTGCGGTGCTTGTCGGCAATCACCTGGACCTCGATGTGGCGCGGGTTCTCGAGATACTTCTCCATGTAAACCGCGGGATTGCCGAATGCCGCCTGGGCCTCGGTGCGCGTGGTCTGCACCGCATTGGAAAGCGCCGCCTTCGGTATGCACCACACGCATCCCGCGCCCGCCGCCGCCGCCCGCGGCCTTGACGATTACCGGGTAGCCGGTTTCGCGGGCGATTCGCACGACTTCCTTCGCGTCTTCCGGCAGCGCGCTGTCTATGCCCGGCACCACCGGCACGCCGGCTTTTTTCATGGCGGTTTTGGCGCTTACCTTGTCGCCCATCAACCGTATGGTTTCGGCCCTCGGTCCGATGAAGACGAAGCCGCTCTGCTCCACGCGCTCGGCAAAATCCGCATTCTCGGACAGAAAACCATAGCCGGGGTGGATCGCCTCGGCATCGGTCACTTCTGCCGCGCTGATGATGGCCGGAATGTTGAGGTAGCTCAGCGCCGACTGCGGCGGCCCGATGCATACCGATTCGTCTGCCAACTTCACGTACTTGGCTTCGGCGTCGGCCTCGGAATGAACTACGACAGTCTTGATGCCCATTTCGCGGCAGGCACGCTGGATTCTGAGCGCGATCTCGCCGCGATTGGCTATGAGGATTTTTCCAAACATTAAAATTGCCGTGAGCGGTAAACGGTGGACGGGTGCCGGCAACAGCAGGGCGGTTTCCCGCTTACTGCCTGCCGCTCACCCGAGTAAAAACAGCGGTTGCCCGAATTCAACAGGCTGGCCGTTCTCGGCGAGTATCGTCTTGATGATGCCGTCCTGGTCAGCCTCGATCTCGTTGAGCAGTTTCATGGCCTCGATGATGCACACAGTATCGCCGGCTTTCACCGCCTGCCCGATTTCGACGAATGGCTTAGCTCCCGGGGCGGCCGAACGGTAAAAGGTTCCGACCATGGGGGATTTGATCTCATGCCCTTCGGCTTCCGCGGGTCCGGCTGACGGAACGGCCGGCGCGGCGTCCGCTGCAAGACCGGGAATGACGATAGGCGCCGGCGCCATGGCGGCAGACGGGCCGGCCGGCCGGCCGCGGCTGATGCGCACTTTCTCCTCGCCTTCGGAAATCTCGAGCTCGTCGATACCCGACTGTTGCACCAAGTCGATCAAGGTTTTGATTTTACGGAGGTCCATATCACCCTCTCTTTGAGTAGTGCAGTGCAAATTCCAGCGCCAGTTCGTAGCCTTTTGCACCCAGCCCGCTGATGATGCCGACGGCCATATCGGTGAAATACGATTTATGGCGGAAGGCTTCGCGCGCGAACACGTTAGACAGGTGGACCTCGACAAACGGGATGCCGACCGCTGCCAGTGCATCCCGCATGGCCACGCTGGTGTGGGTGTAGGCCGCGGGGTTGATAATGATGAAATCAATCTTGTCCCGGCCCGCCTGCTGAATGCGCTCGACAAGCTCGGCCTCGGAATTGCTCTGGAAAGTCCCGATCCGGACGCCGGCTTTCTTGGCTGCGGCGGTCAATCTCGACTCAATTGCCTGCAGAGTATCGCTGCCGTATTGATCCGGCTCACGGGCCCCGAGCAGGTTCAGATTGGGGCCGTTGATGACCAGAATGTTTTTGTTCGAGGCTGTCATAGTGAAGTCGCTCCATCAACGCCGGTTTTTGTCATAAAAACCCGGCAGAAGCTTGCAGATGGATGTTAGTTCGGCGCAAGTTTGCCGCAAATCACTGCATGTTGTCCAGAATTTTGCCGATAATCGCCATGACGCCAGAGATATTAATTTATTTCGTTAAAAATCAATATTTTAACATTATAAGCTCGCCACCAATGTGTCCATGGCCCCGCCTTGGAATGGATGCATGGAATGAGACCAACACCACATCCAGCACACACCAGCACACACCAGCACGAATACTGAAGTTAAGAGAAATTACCAGATTATGCTGTATTTTAGAAGAAAGATGCGGACTAAAGCAGGGGTTCTATGATCGCCTGCACCTGCGCTTCCTTGATCCCGCCGACCTGGGTCGAGACGATTTTCCCGGCGCGGTTGAAAATCACGGTAAAAGGCAGGGCGCCAATGCGGTTCCCGGCCTGGCGTGACAGGTCCATGGTCTCGATGCCCCCCAGCAGTACTGGATAATTGATTCCGAACTCTTGGACAAAAGCCTGAACCGGATCAAGCCGGTCGATGGCGATGCCGACAAACTGCAGTCCCTGCGCCTGATACTTGGTCTGCAGCCTGACGAATGCCGGGATTTCTTCGCGGCAGGGCGCGCACCACGTCGCCCAGAAATTGACCACCAGTACTTTGCCGCGCCATTGGCTGAGCACCTGCGCCTGGCCCCGGAGATCGGGAAGCCGGGTTGACATCACCGCTTCTGCGGCGCTCTCTCCCGCGCCCGCGCCGCTCAGGCGCCAGGCATTGAACCCCACTCCTGCTGCAGCGGCCAGGATCGCAACCGACCCGAACTGCAATAAAAGGCGCTTGCTGTAAGTCACCGAAAGTTGATTGCCCGATCGAGTATGGTCACGAATTTATCCGCAGACTGAAACCCGATAACACGCA
The DNA here is from genome assembly GCA_942492335.1 of uncultured beta proteobacterium. GTDB lineage: Bacteria > Pseudomonadota > Gammaproteobacteria > Burkholderiales > SG8-41 > CAKKQX01. The sequence continues at coordinate 5,067 of CALOEN010000014.1, forward strand.
ACCCATTGATTTCATTTCCATTTTTATCGAAAAATATGATGCCGGGCGGCCCGAACAAATGGAAGCGCTTGAGCAGCGCTATATGTTCAGCGGTATTGGCCGTGACATCAGCCTGCAGCTTGACCATGCCGGCAAAGCGCGCCTGAACCTGCGGATCGCTGAACGTGTAGCGCTCCAGTTCCTTGCATGACACGCACCAGTCCGCATAGAAATCCAGCATCACCGGTTTGCCGCCGGCAGCTTTGATGGCGCCATCAAGTTCGGCAAGATTGTTCACGCGCTGGAATGCCACTGGCGGTGTGGCCGCCGCTGCCAGCGGCGACCCCGGGCCGGCTACGCAGTCCGGACAGCGGCTGCAGAATATCGCGGCCGCCGGAGAGCGCCCCGACCAGAAAAGCGATGCCAGCCACCAGTGCGATGACCCCTATGCCTTTGCTGAACTTCAGAAAACCGTGGGCGCCATGTGGCAGCGGATCCAGAGCATGCAGGTAAATCGCGGTAATCATCAGCAGCGCCGCCCAGGCCAGCATCAGCACGGTCAGGGAAAACAGCGGGGTAACCAGATAAATCGCCACCGCCAGCATCAGTACGCCGAAAAAGCGTTTGACCGTATCCATCCACGGCCCGGCCTTGGGCAGCAGTGCGCCCGCCGAGGCGCCGACCACGAGCAGCGGCACGCCCATGCCGAATGCCATCGCAAACAATGCAGCACCACCCAGCACGACGTCACCGCTCTGGCTGATGTAGAGCAGCGCGCCGGCCAGCGGCGCGGCAACGCACGGCCCGACAATCAGTGCCGACAGGATGCCCATGGTGAATACCCCGGCAAAACGCCCGCCGGGAACACGGTTGCTGGCATCGGCGAGCCGCGACTGCAGCGCAATCGGCAGCTGCAATTCGTAGAGGCCGAACATGGCCAGCGCCAGCGCGACAAACAGCGCAGCGAAACTGCCGAGCACCCAGGGACTCTGCAGCGCAGCCGACAACATCGCGCCGGAGAGCCCGGCGGCGACGCCGGCCAGCGCGTAGGTCATCGCCATGCCGAACACATAGGCGAGCGAGAGCAGAAAGCCATGCATCTTGGTCAGATGCTGGCCGCGGCCGGCGATGATGCCCGACAGGATGGGCACCATGGGCAGCATGCAGGGCGTGAATGCAAGCAACAGGCCAAAACCGAAGAAACTCACGACCAGCAGCCAGAATTCCCCCTGAAACAATTCCGCGATCAGCGTGTCCTCGCCTTTTTGAACTGCGGCGGGCTCAGACAACAGCCCGCTGCCGCCGGCGTCGCTGCGCGTCGCGCCCGTGGTAAACGCTGCCAGCCGGAGCTCAGCTTTCTGTTCCTGCGGCACATAACACACGCCGACGTCAGCACAACCTTGAGAAACGGCCGTCAGCATGGCAGGGAGCACCTTGCCGTCATGCTGCAGCGGCAGCAGTATGCTCACCGCATCGCGATAGACTTCGACATCGCCGAAAAACTCATCTTTCTTGATTTTGCCGGGCGGCAGTTGCGGCGCCGCCAGAATGAGCGGCGCGGGCTCGATCCCGAAGCGGAACTTGTCGCGATACATGTAATAGCCCGGCGCGATCCGGTAATTCACTTTGATGGTGTTGGGGCCGGCCATCTGCGCCGTAAAACGGAACGCCTTGTCCGGCTCAAGCAGATCGGGCTCGGCGGCATGAACTTGCCATGAAACAAGCAGCAGCAGGGTTAGCAAAAAGCGCATCGGGATAGGGGGAAAGCCGGGTTATGGTTTCGTGGTTTCGGCCGCCAGCCATTCCAGATATCCGGGCAGACCCTGACACACTGGGACAGCGACAATTTCGGGAAGTTCGTAAGGGTGGGCCTGGCGGATCGCCGCCTCGACCTCGGGATAGAGCGCGCCACGGGTCTTGATCAGCAGCGGTACTTCCTGCGCGGTTTCGATCGTCGCTTTCCAGCGATAAACCGAAGTGCATGCCGCCAGCACATTGACGCACGCCGCAAGCCGTTTTTCCACCAGCGCCTCGGCCATCCTCACCGCCGCGTCACGGTCGGGCAGGTTGGTGATCACGATGATCGCATCGGTGCAGGAAGCGTCGGCCATGTCAGCCTCAGGAATTGCGCCCGGCGGCACGCGCGGCAAATGCCGCGGCAATACCATCTTGTACCGTCGGGTAGTGCAACCGCAGGCGCAGCTCCTGCTTGATGCGGCTATTGGTTAGCCGCCGCGATTCGTTCATGAATGACAGCAGGCTCTCCGGGATGCTGCGCGCGGCATCGGCGCGCGCCACGCGCAGAGGTCGCGGCAGGCCGAAACGATCGGCCACCAGATCGAAATAATCGCCCATTTTCTGCGGTGCATCGTCGGCGGCGTTGTACATGCGGCCAGGATGCGCGTGATGCAGGGCTGCGATCACGATGCGCGCCAAATCGTCCGCGTGGACATGATTCACATACGAGTCGTCTTCCGCTCTGAGCGCCGGCGTGCCCTGCTCCAGGCGCGCCAGAGGCAGGCGGTCTGCCGCATAAATTCCCGGCACGCGCAGTATGGACACGCTCACCCCGCTGCGCCTGCCCCATACGCGCAGCCGCTTTTCGGCATCCGCGCGGCGCCGCGCGCGCGCGGTCTGCGGTCGCGCCGGATGGGTCTCGGGCACGAGCCCGCCGTTGCAATCGCCATAGACGCCGCTGGTGCTGATGTAGACCAGTTGCTGTGGTAGACTTTTGCCCTTTGCCAGCGCGGCGATCAGGTGCGCGGTACGCGTATCGTTGGCGCCGTGGCCGGGCGGCGGCGCGAAGTGCACGACGTCGTGGGCGAGTCCTGCAATCGGATGCAGGGTTTGCGGCTCGTCGAGATCGCCCCGGATCGGAGTGATGCCGAGCGCACGCAGCGTCGCGAAGCCTTGAGGTTCGCGCGAAAGCGCGTAGATCCGGTAGCGCCCGCGCAGCAATGGAACCATGCGCAGCGCCACGTCGCCGCATCCGATGATAAGCAAACGTCGCATAACGGAATTTTAGCTCATTCAGAGCCTTACGGCTGAAACCCCGCAAAGTATGTCTCACCAAATCACCATAAAACCCAGCAACCACGTTTTCACGGTCAACGAAGACGAGACCATCCTTGCCGCCGCGCTGCGCGAAGGCTTCGTCATCGCTTATGGCTGCCGCAATGGCGCTTGCGGCACCTGCAAGGGCAAGGTGCTGGAAGGCTCGGTCGACTACGGCACTTACCAGGAACACGCGCTGCCCGATGCCGAAAAAAAGCTCGGCCTGGCGCTGTTCTGCCAGGCCCGGCCCCTTACCGACCTCGCCATCGAGTGCCGCGAAATCGGCGCAGCCAAGGACATCCAGATCAAGATTTTGCCGTGCCGGGTGCAAAAACTTGACCGGGTCGCGCCCGATGTCGCGGTACTCAGCCTGAAGCTGCCGGCCAATGAACGTTTGCAGTTCCTCGCCGGCCAGTACATCGATATCCTAATGAGAGACGGCCAGCGCAGAAGCCTGTCGCTGGCCAATGCTCCGGACGATGACGCGCTGCTACAGCTGCATTTGCGCAATTACGGCGGACCGTTCAGCGATTACGTTTTCAACATCATGAAGGAAAAGGATATCCTGCGCTTCGAGGGCCCGCTCGGCACTTTTTTCCTGCGCGAGGACAGCGAGAAGCCCATCATCCTGCTCGCCAGCGGCACCGGCTTTGCTCCGATCAAATCCATCGTCGAGCACGCGATCCACAAGGGCATCCAGAGGCCAATGACGCTTTATTGGGGGGTACGCGCTCGCGCCGATCTGTACATGCACGAGCTTGCCGAAAAATGGCAGAGCGAACATGGCATCCGGTACGTGCCGGTGCTGTCGGAAGCGCTGCCGGAGGACCACTGGAGTGGCCGTACCGGTTTCGTACATCGCGCCGTAATGGAGGATATTCCCGATCTTTCCGGTCACCAGGTCTATGCCTGCGGCATGCCGGCGATGGTTGAAGCCGCGCACAAAGACTTTACCACGCAGTGCGGACTGTCCGACGACGAGTTCTACTCGGACTCGTTCACGCCGGCAGTGCCTTCTCCCAGCTAGATACCCATGACCGGCGCCGGCAGATTCGCCCTGCTCTCGATCGCCGCGGCAGTGGTCACCATTGCGCTCAAGACAATGGCGTGGTGGATGACGGACTCGGTCGGCCTGTTGTCTGACGCGCTTGAAGGCACGGTCAATCTCGCCGGCGCCACCGTGATGCTCGCCATGCTGGTCGTCGCGTCACGACCGCCCGACGAAGAGCATGCGTACGGCTATTCCAAGGCCGAGTATTTCGCCAGCGGCTTCGAAGGCACGCTCATACTGGTCGCCGCTTCGCTGATCACCTATGCTGCGGTAGAACGCCTGTTTGCGCCGCGCCCGCTTGAGAACATCAGCGCCGGCTTGGTCGTTTCCGCGGTCGCCGCCGCCATCAACTACGCCGTCGCGCGCAAACTGTTCGAGGCGGGCCGCCGCTACAATTCGATCGCGCTGGAAGCCGATGCGCACCACCTGATAACCGATGTCTGGACTTCGGCAGGCGTGGTCGTCGGCGTTACAGCCGTTGTACTTACCGGCTGGTTGTGGCTCGATCCGCTGATCGCACTGGCGGTCGCCGCCAACATCGTGTGGACCGGGACCAGGCTCGTCAGACGCTCGCTGCTCGGTCTGATGGACCGCGCGCTGCCCGTGCCCGACCGCGAGGCGCTCAATCAGATACTCGACCGCTATCGCTCGCAGGGCATAGACTTTCACGCCCTGCGCACACGCCAGGCGGGCTCGCGTTCGTTCGTGTCCGTGCACGTGCTGGTGCCGGCCGAATGGAGCGTGGCGCGGGGCCATGATCTGGCGCATGAAATCGACGATGAGATCTGCAAGGTGCTGCCGGCTGCTGCCGTGACCACGCACATCGAGCCGCTGGGCCGTCCGGAATCGTACCGGGATATCGATCTCGACCGGTGAACGAAATTCCGAGGTTCCCGCTTCCGACTCTTACAACATCGTCCTGCGCCGGCCGCCGCTCATCTGCCTGATGTGCGCAACCGCCAGTTCCAGACTCTCGCGGTAATGCTTGCGCGCGGCATCCGTGTTTTCGAGTTTCTCCTGCAACTGCGCCAGGGCCAAGTGGGCCGAACAGGAGGGTTCGACTGAAATGCTGGCCTCAAGGTAACTTTTCGCCTTGCCCCACAGCTCTTGCCCTGCACAGAGTTTTCCGAGGGCGAGCAACAGAGCGGCATCGTCGGGATGGACTGAGAGCCAGGCCTCTGCGTGCTCGATCTGCCTGACCGACTCGTCACCCGGACACTCGGCATACAGGGCGACCAGTTCGCTGTCCCAGTTTTCCTTCAGGCTGGCTTCGATGATCTGACGCGCCTGGGTGCAATTGCCGAGCTTGATAAAACTCTGAGCCGCTACCGCGGCGATCCTGCCGTCGCGCTTTTCCGGGGCCGGGATTTTCTGCCACACCTCTTCGAGCGCCCCGCTGTCCATCGCCTTGCGTCTCAGGTTTTCCGACAATGCATGCCGCCTGACCTGCTCGGCCTGCCCGACGTCAAACACTTTCAGCCTTTCAAGCTGATCGATGAGCTTCAGAACCTGGTCCCAGTTTTTTGCCATCTGCTGCGCTTTGAATTCGAGCCGCAGCACCGCAGTATGCTTTTTCGGCAGATCCTTGAGGACGTTGAGCGCTTCATGAAAACGCCTGTGGTCAAGCAGCAGCTCCGCCTCGGTCACCGCCTTGAGCGCAATATCGTCCGGCGTCTGTGTCAGGGCCTGGGCCAGAAAGGCATCGCGCCGCTCGTATGCGCGAAGCGCATGCGCCGCGCGCGCCGCGACTATGGCGCCTATCCCGGCATGCTCGCCGGCCTTGATCAAACCCGCAGCCGCTTTCTCGGCCCGCGCATAGCGACCGGCAAAATAATTTTTAAGCGCGTCGATCAGTGTGGCCAGCGCTTTTTTGTGGCGGCGCGCGATACGATACTCGTGCACCCGCGCCGGCAACTGCAGCGTACCCGACACGATGCGCACAAGAATATAGCCGGCGACAAAACCGACAAACAGGACGATCAGCAGCAGATTGAGCGACAGTTCGACCCGGTAAGGCGGCGCCACCAGCAGCACATAGCCGGTGTTGAAGCGCGCGGCGACGACCAGTCCCGCCGCAATCGCGAATAATGCAATGATCCAGAACAGCGTTCTCACTCGGAGCCCACAGCAATATAAAAAACATCAACCGCCGATGAATTCGTCTCAATACCCGCCCGACGGGTACGCCGACAGACGCCGATTAACATCAAAAACCCCGGCAGATCGAACGTATCCCTGCCCTTTAATTCGTTTGTTCTATTTAGCGACCCTCTCCAAATCGAAGACCACCAGGGTTGGTTTGATCGGCGTTCATCGGGAGGCGGGTATTGAAGACGAATTATCGGCGGTTTCATCGATTCTGTTTGATATGCGCTCTCAGCGGCCGGGGCGCTCGCGTGCCGCCGCACGGTAGTTGCTCAACGCCTCCAGCGTGGCGCCGATTTCGGGCACCTCTATCGTAATTTCACTGTCCCGCAGGGTTCGCAGCGTTGCCAGCGCAGCGTCGACCGACTGGTTTTTTATATCGTAATACTTGGCAAGCCAGTCGTTCGCCGCCTTGAGGTCGGCCTTGTAACTCGTCTGGTCGCGTGTCAGAAGCGCAAGCCGGGCGCCGATCAGGCGCAGCTTGAGGTTTTCGCGCAGAAAAAAACTTTGTGCCGGGGCGAGCAGCGGCACATCGGGCTTGTCCATGTGCTGGATGCGCACCATCTGCTTGATTTCGGCCCACGCCTCGTGCCAGAAGCGCATCCAGGGATTGCTGTCTGCGACGGCCGCGGGCGCCGGTACTTCAGGCATCGGACGCGCCTCCATCGCCAGCGGCATGGCATCGACCGCGGAAATGAGGGTGTCGATGCGCACGCTGATACCCACAGCATCGACGTAAGGCAGCGCTTTGAGGCGCTCGATGTCGCGGCTGAGCGTCTTGCGCAGCGGCGCGAGTTGCGGTTGATCCATGCGCTGCAGCCTGGTCTCCGCGTTACCGAGGGCGATCAGCGCCGCCTTGACGTTGCCCGCGAGTTGAAGCTGCTGGCTCGCCAGCTGCAGAGACTGCTCGATCTCGGCAAAAGTCCACTCGTCGCGGTTGCGGGACAATTCCTGGTAGAGCGCTTCCAGGGCGACCTGCTGGTTCTGTGAATCGGCGAGCTTGTTTTCCAGGACGCCGATCTTGACCCGCGCTTCATCGCCGGCATCGCGAACCTGTTTCGCGATCAACTGGCTGTCCCGAGACTGAGTGTCCGCATTGGCCAGTTTCAGGCAAGTTCCTGCCTCAGGGTATCGATCTGGCCGCGGCTGTCGTGCCATTGCCAGGCCGCGAACGCGAGTGCGGCGCACGCCGTCAGCAGCGCAAGCCCGGCAAAAAGACGGGTTCCGCCAACCCCGCTTGCGGGGGGAGCGGCAGTCTCGGGTGGCGTCGTTTCCGGCTCGCGCGGCACGGAGTCTGGGGTGGGGTCACTCATCGTTAAATTTTCTATCCACTCAAGCTACAGTATGAGAGCAAGCGCTGCGGTTCGCAATACTGCGCGCTTACTCGTTGGCGAAGTATTTCGCGATCCGCGCAACAATACCTTCGTCGCCGGCTTCGGTCTCGATGATGACCGAGAGTCCCAGGCCGCGGGCGGTCTCGGCAATTCGCGTATGCGGCACGAACAGCGGTGTTTTCCTGAGCCAGGCCTGGCCAAGCTTGCCTATCATGTCGAACAGATTGCGCAGCCCCTCGCTGCTGGTCACTATAATCGCGTGCAGTTCGCTGCGCGCCCAGGCCTTCATCAGCGGCGCGGTATCGAGATTGGGTTTGCCGCGGCGGTAGCACTCGGCGTATTCAACCGTGGCGCCACGTGAGACTAGCGTATCGCCAAGCAATTCCCGTCCGCCATCGCCGCGAAAAATGACAATGCGTTTGCCTGCCACGTTCCTGAGTTCGGCCAGCGAGAGCAGCGTTTCGCTATCGAATTTTTTCAACGGCGCGATGACGCTTGCGACACCAAAGCGCCTGAGTTCCTTGACGCTACTGCGGCCTATCGCCGCGAACAAGATCCCGGGCGGCAATTGCCGCCGCGCGGCGATCAGATTCATCGCCTTGTTCACCGCGTTGGGGCTGATAAACACAGCGATATCGAATTCGTCCAGACGGTCGATCAGCGCATGGAGCGGCTTCAGATCCTCGGCGTCGAGAATCTCCAGCACCGGAAACAGGATGGGGTTGCCGCCGGCAGTCCGTATCAGGTCGGCCATCGCCTGCGCCTGGTGCGCGGGGCGGGTGATGACGATGCCGCGTCCAACAAGGGATCCTGCTGGCGCGGACGCGTTCATAACCTCACGCCTATCAGGGTGTAAGCGGTCTGCGACGAGTGAAACAAAAGCATGGGGTTACGATTCACGGTTCACGATTTACCGTTCACTGTCGTTCTCGAGCGCCTCGAGGATTTCTGCGGCGCCCAGCGTTTTCAGTTTTTCCGCCAGCGCCGTGCCGAGCGCTTCGGCTTCGGTGGCTGGTCCTTCCAGCTCGCTGCTGGCCTGGCGCGTGCCGTCGGGTGAGCCAACGAAACCGCGCAGCCTCAGCCGCCCGCCGCTGGATTCGGCAAATCCGCCGAGCGGCACGTTGCAGCTGCCGGCAAGGGCGCGCGACAAGGCCCGTTCAGCCCGCACGCATGCGGTGGTCATGCCGTGAGCGAGCGGCGCGAGCAGCCGGATGAGGTCATCGCGTCCGGCGCGGCATTCTATGCCCAACGCCCCCTGGGCCACCGCCGGCAGGCTTTCCTCGGGCGTGAGCAAGGCGGTTATGCGCTGCTCGAGGCCGAGGCGCTTTAATCCCGCCGCGGCAAGAATGATCGCATCGTACTGGCCTTCGTCCAGCTTCCTGAGCCGCGTCTGCACGTTGCCGCGCAGCGGCTCGATCGCAAGTCGCGGGTAGCGCGCGCGCAACTGGCTTTCGCGGCGCAAACTGGACGTGCCGACGCGGCTGCCGGCCTGCAAGTCAGCCAGCCGCTGAAAATGGATGGAAACGAATGCATCGCGCGGATCGGCACGCTCGGTGATCACGGCAATGGCAAATCCCGGCGGCAGGTTCATGGGCACGTCTTTCATGGAGTGAACCGCGATGTCGGCCCGGTCCTGTGCGAGCGCGTCTTCGAGTTCCTTGACGAACAGCCCCTTGCCCCCGATCTTGGCCAGCGAGGTGCCGAGCTTGCGGTCGCCTTCGGTGGTCATGCCGAGTATCGATATTTCAATGTGCGGGTATAACGCCGCAAGCCGCGCCTGAATATGCCGCGCCTGCCACAGCGCAAGCTCGCTCTCGCGCGAGGCTATCACCAGTCGCCCCCGGGACTCTCCCGCCACGCTATACTCTATTGTCATGATATTCGAGAAACTCGCCGCTCGCGTCTGGATCGCAGCGATTTTAACATGCGCCGCCGCTACGGCCGGCGCACAAGCCAGCAAGGCGTTGCATTTCGCTGACGACCTGACGGCCACCGCCAGTCAGGCCCGGCAGCAGCGCGCGCCGATCATGCTCGTTTTTACCCAGGCCGGCTGCCGCTATTGCCTGGCGGCAAAACGCGATTATCTGGTCCCGATGCAGAACAGCGTCGAGTGGCGCGACAAAGTCATCATGCGCGAGGTCGATATCGACAGCAGCGCCAGCCTGCGTAATTTTGAAGATCAGCTGGTTTCCCACAGTGACTTTGCAAAACGCCATCAGGCCACCCGGGTGCCCATGGTGATCGTGGTGGATGACCAGGGTAAACCGGTTGCGCCGCCCATCGTCGGCCTGATGACCGATTTTTTCGCGCTTTATCTGCAGCAGGCCGTCGAGGCCGGACTGATCCGTTTGCGCCAGCAGGAAAATTAGCGCCCGGCGGCAAGGACACTGTTTCCGGACGTCGGCAGGCATCTGGCGATGCCCGGGAGTTACTGCCGCCCCAGTTCGCGCACGATATGCTGCTGGCGGCGGCTGACCGCAATTTTCTCGTCGCAGCCTTCGAGCAGCACGACCCAGTGCCCTTCACCGCCGTCGCCGCCATCGCGCTCGAAGCCGCGTACCGCTTTGCGCGCCACCAGGCAATTGCGGTGCACGCGCACGAACAGCGCAGCGTACTCGTGTTCCAGCGCCGTAAGCGACTCTTCGATCAGGTACTCGTGCTGTGCCGCATACACCGTCACATACTTGAGCTCGGCCTTCAGGTACACCACGTCATTGACGGGGATCAGGTGGATTTTCCCGCGTTCCTGGGCGCTGAGAAACGCCCGTGCGCCCGACTGCAGCTCGCGCAACACCGCGGGCCCCGGCAGCGGCGCAGAAGACACGCGCGCCAGCGCCTCCCGCAGCCGCGAGACCCGTATCGGTTTCAACAGGTAGTCGACCGCGTGGACCTCGAACGCGCGGATGGCGTAAACATCGTAGGCCGTGGTAAAAATCACCGCGGGCGGAGACTCCAGCTTCTGCAGGTGCCGCGCGAGTTCGATGCCGTCCATTTCCGGCATGCGGATATCGAGCAGCACCACGTCCGCGCGCCGGGACGACAGCAGATCCAGCGCCTCGCGGCCGCTGGCCGCCTCACCTTCAACCACCAGCGGTGCCGCCTGATCGCACTCCGCAAGCAAATCGCGCATGCGGCTCCGGGCCGGCGCCTCGTCGTCCACAATCACCACCCGCAGCGGCTTGGGGTTCTCGGTCACGAGTCGCGCTGCTTCACGTACGGAATGGCGATATGAACCTGGTAGGCATTGTCGCTGATCTTGGTGGTCAGACTGGCCTCGGCATCGAAGTGCAGCTGCAGCCGTTCGCGAATATTGCCCAGCGCCATCTTGTTGCCCGCATGATGGCTCCCCTGGCTCTGGTAGGGATTGCGCAGCACGGCGTGCACTTGTTCGCGCGCCATGTAAATGTTGATGCTGATGGAACCGGGCTCGATGCGCGGCTCTATGCCGTGATAGACCGCGTTCTCCAGCAGTGGCTGCAGTATCAGCGGCGGCACCAGCGCATCTCCCGGCATGTTGTCGATGTGCCATTCCACCTTGAGGCGCTCGCCCAGTCGCAATTGCTCGAGATCGAGATACTGGCGGCAAAGCTCGACTTCGCGTGCCAGCGGCGCCAGTTCCCGGTTGTCCGCCATCAGCACCCGGAACAGGTCGGCCATGTCCTCGAGCGCGACTTCGGCGCGCTTGGGGTCCTGTCGAATCAGCGACAATACGGCATTAATGCTGTTGAACAGGAAATGGGGCCTGATCCGCGCCTGCAGCGCCTGCAGCCGCGCTTCCGCCAGCGCCGGCGACAGCGCGCGGCCGCGCAAGTCGAAGTAGACGCACAACACGAGGGTGACGATGGCGACGAGAATCCAGTACCGCTCGAGCGCAACGGGCCGCGGCGCCAGCAGCGATTGCCCGGCTGCGTAAAGCGCGGTCGCGAGCGCCAGTTCCAGACCCGTCACGGCCAACACGCCGAGCGCATACGGCATACGGCTGAGCACGCCGTTGAGCAGCATCAGCGCCAGCAGGCTCAGGATCAGCAGCGGCTCCACCACGGCTGAAATTTCCACAAACTGCAACCACGCCCCGCGCAGCGACTCGCTTTTCACCACGGCGGCGGCAAACGCCGCCACGTTCACGATCAGCAGGATGCGCAGCAAAATCCCCAGGTTCCGGAAATTCGGCAGGGCACTGCTGTAAGCGTTTTGATTTACAATGCTGACCATGCGGCGATCATTCTAACAGGCCTAACACCGTGAGCAATAAACACAAATCCCGAGACAAACCCTGGTCGGGACGGTTCAACGAACCGGTGACCGATCTCGTCAAGAAATTCACCGCCTCGGTCGCTTTCGACCAGCGCCTGGCCGAATTCGACATCGACGGCTCGATCGCCCACGCCCGGATGCTGCATGCAGTCGGCATCCTGGCCAAAACCGATCTCGAGGCCATCGAACACGGCCTGGCACAAATCCGGGAAGAAATCCGCGGCGGCACCTTCCCATGGTCGCTCGATCTTGAGGATGTGCATCTGAACATCGAGCGGCGGCTCACCGACATGGTCGGCGATGCCGGCAAGCGTTTGCACACCGCGCGCTCCCGGAACGACCAGGTCGCCACCGACATGCGCCTTTACCTGCGCGCCTCGATCGACCACGTGCTGACGCTGACCAAGTCGTTGCAGCGCGCTCTCCTGGATCTGGCCGAAAAGCACACTGAAACCGTGATGCCGGGATTTACCCACCTGCAGGTCGCGCAGCCGGTATCGTTCGCGCATCACCTGATGGCATATTTCGAAATGCTGTCGCGGGACGCGCAGCGCTTTGCCGAATGCCGCAAACGCGTCAACAAGCTGCCGCTCGGGGCCGCTGCGCTCGCCGGAACGTCGTTTCCCATCGATCGCCAGATGGTGGCCAAGGAGCTGGGTTTCGACGGCGTATGCGAGAACTCGCTCGACGCCGTGTCCGACCGCGACTTCGCGAACGAATTCTGTGCCGGCGCGGCGCTGTTGATGACACACCTGTCGCGCTTTTGCGAAGAGCTGATCCTGTGGATGAATCCGCGTTTCGGCTTCATCGACATCGCCGACCGCTTCTGCACCGGCTCCTCTATCATGCCGCAGAAAAAGAACCCCGACGTCGCCGAACTCATCCGCGGCAAGACCGGCCGCGTCAACGGCCACCTGGTGGCGCTGCTGACGCTGATGAAAGCGCAGCCGCTCGCCTACAACAAGGACAATCAGGAAGACAAGGAGCCGCTGTTCGACACCGTGGATACAGTGATGATGAGCCTCGCGGTATTCACCGACATGTTGGGCGGCATCAATGTCAACAAGGAGGCGATGCGCGCAGCGGCATTGCAGGGCTACGCCACTGCCACCGATCTTGCCGACTACCTGGTCAAGAAGGGCACGCCCTTTCGTGAGGCGCACGAGGCCGTGGCACTCGCGGTGCGCTTTGCCGAGGAGCGTGGCTGCGATCTTGCTGATCTCAAGCTCGAAGACCTGAAACGGTTTGCTCCGCTGATCACCAAGGATGTGTTCGAGGCGCTGACGCTCGAAGGCTCGATGAACAGCCGCAGCCACATCGGCGGCACCGCGCCGGCGCGCGTTAAAACGGCGATCGCCAAGGCGCGCAAGAGCTTGTAGCCTGCGCTCCGGGTGACGTTGTGGAGATACTTTGTAAGTACTTGTTTATTATAGTATTTATGGTATGGCTTCAGCGTGACAGCTGAGCCTGCCAGCAGGATCGGCACGAATGAATCCCTGGCCCGACATCACTGCCGCTATTGCGCATGCCACCGGCGATGCCTTTCACATCGAACAACGTATAGCGGTGAGTGGCGGCTGTATCAATAGTGCATGGCGCATCGAGGACCAGGGGCAACGCTATTTCGTCAAGACCAACAGCTCAGCCTATGGCGGCATGTTCGCCGCCGAAGCAGCGGGATTATCCGCCATCGCCGCCACCCGCACCCTGCGCGTGCCGCAGCCCGTTTGCCACGGCGCAAACCGCAATGCAAGCTGGCTGGTGCTGGAATACATCGAACTCAGCCGCAAGAGCAACATGCGTCTGCTCGGCGCGCAACTGGCCGCCCTGCACCGCGTCACCGGCAGGCACTACGGCTGGCCGCACAGCAACACCATAGGCGCGACGCCGCAAGTCAATACGGTGTCGGATGATTGGTGCGCATTCTGGCGCAATCACCGGCTGGAGTATCAGCTCAAGCTTGCTGCAACCAACGGTTATGTGGGCCGGCTGCAACAACTGGGTGGGCGACTCCTGAATCATCTGCCTGAGCTGTTAAGCGGCGCACCGGCCGCAGCCCTCGTTGCTGCACGGCGACCTGTGGTCAGGCAATGCCGGCTTTGCCAAAGGCGGTGAACCGGTGATCTTCGACCCGGCCGCCTATTATGGCGATCGCGAAACCGATCTTGCGATGACCGAACTGTTTGGCGGCTTCAGCGCGGTTTTCTATACCGCCTACCGTGAAGCGTATCCGCTTGAAGCAGGGTATGCGCGGCGCAAGACGCTTTACAACCTCTATCACGTGCTCAACCACCTCAACCTGTTCGGCGGCGATTACCAGGTGCAGGCGGAGAACATGATGGGGGAGTTGTTGGCTCAGGTTTGAAGACCGATTAAGCCGCCAAGGCCGCCAAGCACGCCAAGGAAAAACAAAAAACAAGATATATATAAAAATCGATATCCAACAAGTTAGCGAGTAACGCAAAAAATAGCGTTTTTAAAATATTATTTTTATTTGTTCTTCTTGGCGTGCTTGGCGGCCTTGGCGGCTAAATCGCTTTTGATTTTCTCAACCCAGCGGCGCAGCCGTCGTCCCGCGCACCACCAGTTCCACCGGCAGTTCGGTGTGCGGCTCAACGCTCTCGCCAGCGAGCCGCGAGAGCAGGTGTTTCGCGGCGTAGGCGCCCAGCTCCGCCGTCGGGAAATGCACGGTAGTCAGCCCCGGCGTCATCAGTGAGGCGATTTCCATGTCGTCGAATCCGGTGATCGAGATCTGCTGCGGCACGGCGATGCCCTGTGCATGACATTCCGCCATCGCACCTATCGCCAGCACGTCATTGCCGCAGATCACCGCGGTCGGCCACGCACCGCCGTCTATTATTTCGAGCAGGCCCTCGCGCCCCGCGCCGTGCGTGAACGGCTTTTCCGTCAGGCGCGCCGCCGGCAGGCGCACCCCGCGCGCCGCGAGCGCGGAACGCACGCCATCGAGGCGCTCGCGTGCGCGTTCGTTGTTGCCTGTGATGCCCGAAATCATCGCGAACTCGCGGTGCCCGAGGTCAAGCAGATAGTTGGCGAGGCGCGTTGCGGCGGCGCGATTATCGAAACCCACGCACGGATGTTTGCCACTCTTGTCCAGCGCCCAGGTGAGGACATAGGGCATTTGATGAGATTCGATCATGTGGAACAGCGCCGGGGCGTGGGTGGTGCCCAGCAGCACCAGGCCGTCCACGCCGCGCTCCAGCAGCGCGCGGGTGACGCGCACTTCGACTTCGGCGTCGAAACCATGGGAGGCGAGAAGCAGCGTGTAGCCGGCCGCATCCAGCGCGGTCTGCAGCGCGTGTATGGTGTTGGCGAAAATCGCGTTGTCCAGCGTTGGGATCACCGCGCCTATGGTGCGGGTGCGCCGGGATGCGAGCGCACGCGCCGCACCGTGCGCGACGTAACCGAGGGTGCGCGCCGCCTGCTGCACCCGGCTCAAGGTCAGCGGTTTTACCTTGTGCGGCAGGGTCAGCGCGCGCGAGACCGTCGCGGTCGAAACCTTGGCGAGCCGCGCGACATCGCTGAGCTTTGCAGCTTTGACGGGCTTTACCGGCTTCACCATATCAATGTGGTAAAAAACCGGCCTTGCAGCCGGCTTTTCGGCTCATGGCCAAGCTATCACGCCCTTTTGGCGCTGTACTTCTTGTATTTCGCCAGCAACCGCTTCGGCTGCTTGAACGCATCCCGGCGGAACGGGTCGCCGAGTTCCTGGGTCAGCATCATGTTGATGACCGTGGGCTTGTTCGATTTCACCGCGCCGCGCAGCGCATCGCCGATTTCATCGACGTGATCGACGGTAATGCCGTTCGCGCCCATGGATTCTGCAACGTCCGCGAAGTTCGGATTCTTCAGGTTGGTGCCGAGGAACCGGTTGCTGAAATAATCGACCTGATTTTTCTTTTCAGCACCCCACTGCCCGTTGTTGAACACCACCGCTATGGCCGGAATGTTCTCCCGCACGCAGGTCATCACTTCATTCAGACTCATGCCCCATGCGCCATCGCCGACATAAGCGATGGCCGGGCGGTCGGGCCGGCCGACCTTGGCGCCGATCGCCGCCGGGTAGGCATACCCGCAGTTGCCGAAACTCATCGCCGCCAGGAACGACGGTGAGGTTTCAAAATTCAAATAGCTGTTCGCCACCGAACAGACGTTGCCGATGTCTGTCGATACCATCGCATTTTTGGGCATGGCTCTGGCCAGTGCCGCCAGCGCCTGGCGCGGGCCGATGCGCCCTTTGATATTGGGCGAGGACCAGTTGGCGAGTTCGTCTTTCCATGCGGCCTTTTCTTTCTGGATTTCGGCGAGCCGCACCTTGTTCGGTGTCATCTTGGCCAGTGCCTTCAACCGTTGCAGCAGGTCCACCGCCGCCAGCCGCGCGTCGCCGCAAATGCCGACCGACACTTTCTTGACCAGCCCGAGCATGCGCGTATCGGCATCCACCTGGATGATCTTGGCGTGCTTCGGCCAGTAGTCGAGCCCGTGCTGCGGCAGCGTGCCGAACGGCCCCAGCCTGCTGCCCAGCGCCAGCACCACGTCGGCGCGCGCGATCAGTTTCATTGCCGCCTTGGATCCCTGGTAACCGAGAGGACCGCACGCCAGCGGATGGCTGGCGGGAAACGAGTCGTTATGCAGATACGAATTGACCACCGGCGCCGTCAGATATTCAGCCAGTGCGATGCATTCCTTGACGCCATTGCCCATGATCACGCCGCCACCTGACAGGATCACCGGGAACTTGGCTTTGGCGAGCATGCGGGCTGCTGCGTCCAGCGATTCGGGGCCGCCGGCAGCGCGCTCGAGGCGCTGCGGCTGCGGAATCTCGAAATCGCCCTCGCCGTAGAAATAATCGCGCGGAATGTTGATCTGCACCGGGCCGCGCTCGGCCATCGCGATATCGAACGCGCGCGATGTGAGCTCCGCCATTCGCATCGGCGAATTGACGTGCACCTGCCATTTGGTGATCTTGGAGAAAATCGGCATTTGCTCGGTTTCCTGGAAGCCCCCCAGGCCCATGGTCAGGCTGCCGGACTCCGGCGTGACGCACACCACCGGCGAATGCGCCCAGTAGGCGGCTGCGATCCCCGTTACGAAATTGGTGATGCCGGGCCCATTCTGCGCAATGCACAGACCATGTTTACCGGTGACGCGCGAATAGCCGTCGGCCATGTGCGCGGCGTTTTGTTCGTGGGCGACGGAAATAAAACGGATGCCGGCCAGCGGAAACAGGTCGTGCGCATCCATATAGGCGGAACCGACGATGCCGAAAGAGTCCTTCACCCCCTGCGCCACCAGCGTTTCGACGAACGCCTCGCTCGGTGTCATGCGGACTTTGCCGCCCGCGGCTGCGTTTTTCGCGATATTTTTCATGTCTGCCATGGTGTTCATGTGCTTTCTCCTTCGCTCTGGAATTGATTTGTAGCGCGTGAATCAGTGATTCTACCCGCGCTGCGCTGCGCAGCCGTACTGAACCAGGCTGGTCTGCCGGGATTCACTGCACCGGCTCCCCGTTATTATACGCGCGCATGCTATGCGTGCAAGCGCTTGCATATAGCGCAGTAAATATATGATTATTATATTTATTATGTTATTTCTTCAGTGGGCCCGGCGGTAGCGCCGGTCTTGCGCAGAGTATTCTTGCGGCAGCAGCGGCGAGCATCGCCAGTGGCACGATGGCGCATGTCCTCATGGCAGGCTCTGGATCAGCTCGCCGCGGCACCCGGAAAAATAACGCTAGAATATGAAGTGTTCGCATCATGCCTGTCGCAGCCAGCAAGCCCCGGAGCAGCATTGATCCTTCCCCCAGTTCCCACGGTAAACACCGAAGTCGCCGCTGCCGGACAGCCCGGCCCCCTGAACATTGCCTCATTAATGGCGGCGCTCGAGGCCCGCGTCACCGGCGAAGTTAGTTTTGACGCCGGCAGCCGCGCCGTCTATTCCGCGGATGCCTCCAATTACCGTCAGGTGCCTATCGGTGTCGTCGTGCCCAAGACCGTCGACGACATCATTGCGGCTGTTGCGGTATGCCACGATGCCGGCGCGCCGCTGCTCGCGCGCGGCGGCGGCACATCGCAATGCGGCCAGTGCGTCAACGTCGCCGTCGTTATCGATACCTCGAAGCATCTGAACCGGGTGCTCGAGGTCGATCCGGAAGCGATGACAGCGCGCGTCGAGCCCGGTGCCGTATGCGATACGCTGCGCGACGCCGCGGAACAGCATGCCCTCACCTTCGGCCCCGACCCGGCCACTCACAGTCGCTGCACTCTGGGCGGAATGATAGGCAATAATTCATGCGGTGCGCACTCGGTGATGGCCGGCAAGACCGCGGAAAACATCGAGGCGCTGGAAATCCTGACTTATGATGGCACCCGCATGTGGGTCGGACCGACGTCCGAAACCGAACTGGAGCAGATCATCCGCGCCGGCGGCCGGCGCGGCGCAATCTACGCCGGCCTGAAAGCGCTGCGCGACAAGCATGCCGCGCTCATCCGCGCGCGCTTTCCCAACATCAAGCGCCGCGTTTCCGGTTACAACCTGGACCAGTTGCTGCCGGAGAACGGCTTCAACGTCGCGCGCGCGCTGGTCGGCTCCGAGGGCACCTGCGCGATCACGCTGCAGGCCGTGACGCGGCTGGTACGCAGCCCACCCCAGCGCGTGCTGCTGGTGCTGGGCTTTCCCGACATCTACCTGGCCGGGGATGCGGTGCCCCATATTCTGCCGTTCGGCCCCATCGCCACCGAAGGCCTCGACGAGCGCATCATCGGCGGGCTGCGCGAACGCGGACTGCGTCTTGATGACATTGGCTTGTTGCCGGCAGGCCGGGCCTGGATGATGATCGAGTTCGGTGCTGATACGGTCGCCGCAGCAGTGGAGCAAGCGCAGGCACTGATTCGTTCTTACGAAGGCCGCCCCGAGGCACCCTCATCGTGGCTCATCACCGACTCCGCGATGTGCGCGCGCATCTGGACCCTGCGCGAGACCGGCGCAACCGAAACAATGCTTTCCATCAATCCCGGCCGACCCGATGCCGTGGTGGGCTGGGAGGATGCCGCAGTCGATCCGCTGCGTCTCGGCGATTATCTGCGCGAATTCCAGGCGCTGGTGGATCGGCATGGTTATCAGACCTCGCTGTATGGCCATTTCGGCGATGGCTGCATTCATGCCCGCATCACCTTCGACCTGCGCACCCGCGCCGGCGTGGCGGATTGGCGTGAGTTCCTGCGCGAAGCCGCCGTGCTCGTTGTCAAGTACGGTGGATCATTGTCCGGAGAACATGGCGACGGCCAGGCGCGGGCTGAATTCCTGCCCGTCATGTACGGCGAAGAACTGATGCAGGTCTTCCGCGATTTCAAGGCGATCTGGGATCCGCGGGGAAAAATGAATCCCGGCAAGCTGATCGATGCCTACCGCGTTGACGAAAACCTGCGCCTGGGGCCTGATTACAATCCGTGGCAGCCGGAAACCAGGCTCGCATTCGCCAGCCGCGAAGGCACGGGCTTTGCGCGGGCAATCGAGCGCTGCGTCGGCATGGGCAAATGCCGGTCGCACCACGGCGGCGTCATGTGCCCGAGTTATCGCGTCACGGGCGAAGAACGCTATTCGACACGCGGCCGCGCGCGGCTGTTTTCCGAAATGCTGCGCGGCGAAACCATAGTCACCGGCTGGCAAAGCGAAGAAGTGCGCGAAGCGCTCGACCTGTGCCTGTCATGCAAAGGCTGCAAGAGCGACTGCCCGACGCATACCGACATGGCGAGCTACAAGGCCGAATTCCTGTCGCATTATTACGAGGGGCGGCTGCGGCCGCGCCAAGCCTACAGTATGGGGCTGATTCACCGCTGGTCGCGCATTGCATCCCACGCGCCGCGGCTGGTCAATTTCCTGACGCAGACCCCGGGCCTGAGTGCGATGGTGAAATTCTGTGCCGGGATTGCGCAGCACCGTGAGATCCCGCGGTTCGCCAAGCGGACGTTCAGGCAGTGGTTTTTCCGGCGCGCTGCACGCCCGCATGGACCGGCAGCGTCTTCCCGACGCGTCATCCTCTGGGCCGATACCTTTAACAATCATTTCCATCCGGCGTCCGCCGCGGCCGCGGTCGAAGTGCTGGAAGCCGCGGGCTATGAAGTCGTGGTGCCGCGCCAGGCGCTGTGCTGCGGCCGGCCGCTCTACGATTTCGGCATGCTCGATCTGGCGCGGCGGCAATTGCTCCAGATCATGGAAACTCTCGAGTCGGATATTCTCCGTGGGACGTCGATCGTCGGGCTCGAGCCGGGATGCGTGTCCGTATTCCGGGACGAACTGTTGAATCTGTTCCCGGACCATGCGCTGGCCCGCCAACTCAGCGCGCAGACCTTTCTGTTCAGCGACTTCCTGATGAACCAGGCGAAGTGGCAACCGCCCCGCCTCAACGGCAAGGCGCTGGTGCACGGCCATTGCCACCAGAAAGCGCTGCTCGGCATGCGCAGCGACATGCAGCTGCTGGAAAAACTCGGCGTCGAAGCCACGCTGCTGGACGCCGGATGCTGCGGCATGTCCGGTTCCTTCGGCTTCAACCCCCGGCATTACGCGCTTTCAATCCAGGCCGGCGAAATGAGCGTGCTGCCGGCGGCGCGCGAAGCGGCGGCGGACACCATGATCGTGGCCAGCGGCTTCAGCTGCAGCGAGCAGATCGCCCAGGCGACCCCGCGGCAGGCGCTGCATATCGCGGAAGTCGCTGCGCTGGCGCTGCATCGCAGCCATGGCGCCGAAACCGCCAACCGCTAAGCTGCCTATCATGCCGGGTTTCGAATCGTTCTCTATCGGGGTGGTGTTGTGGATCGCCATCGTGATCGCGTTCTCCGCGCTGGTGCAAGGCACGCTGGGCCTGGGTTTTCCGATGGTGGCCACGCCGCTGATCGCACTGGTCACGGACATGAAAAGCGCGATAATCCTGGTGCTGCTGCCGTGCATGGCCACCGTCGTCGCCAACATCGTCAAGGGCGGCCAGCTGCGGCCGGTGCTCGCCGAATTCTGGATGATGCCGTTTTATGCGCTGGCGGGCGCCGCATTGGGCACCCGGTTTTTTATTGCGTTTCCAGCCTTTCCATTTACGGTGCTGCTGGCGACCGTGCTGCTGGTCTACCTTAATCTTGAGCGTCTGGGCCGCACCGACTGGCCATTGATACGGCGGCATCAGGCGCTGTTCGGGTTGCTGTTCGGCGTGATCGCAGGATTTACGGAAGGCACCGCCAACGCCGCCGCACCGCCGCTGATCGTCTATTACCTGGCGCTGGGCCTTTCGCCGGTTGCATTGGTGCAAGCGCTCAATATCTGTTTTTTTGCCGGAAAGTCGGCGCAGTTTCTCACGCTGGCATCAGGCGGCGGCGTGAGTCTCGCGCAATGGCTGATCACGCTGCCTTTCGCCATCGTGGCCTTGGGCGGGGTGTTGTACGGCATAAGCATACGCAGCCGGGTCAGCGTAGCAACCTACCGGCACTGGCTCAGATTGACGCTATTTGGCGTCGCGCTGTTGCTGCTCGCGCAATACGCTTACGGCAAGTGGGCCGCTTAAAATAACAAGGCCGGCGTACTCGCCGGCCTTGTTGACCTGCATAAGGCCCGTGTTCAGCCCAGCATTTTTTTCAATTCACCGCTTTTGTGCATCTCGGACAAAATATCCGAGCCGCCGACGAACTCGCCGTTGACATACAGTTGCGGGATGGTCGGCCAGTTTGCAAATTCCTTGATGCCCTGGCGAATCTCCGGTTCCTCGAGCACGTTGACCGAGAAAAATTCGTTGACGCCACAGCCGCGCAGTATGCCCACGACGTTGGCCGAAAATCCGCACTGCGGAAAATCTGGCGATCCTTTCATATACAGCACAACCCGGTGCTTGGTGATCTGGTCTTTTATAACATCTTGAATACTCATGATTTCTCCGATATACCTGACTATGCTAGTCGGGAATTATTCTAGCGGTTAACCGAGGGGTTCGTCAAGCCTTGCGCACGCGTCCGCCATGATGCGTTCACTTTGCCCCGCCGCTGACCCGCTCTATCCCCGCCACATCACGCCATGACTGGATTGCAGTGAATCCGGCTGACTGCAACAACGCCCGGCAGGGCGCGGCCTGATCCCACCCATGTTCAAACAACAGCCAGCCGCCAGCCGACAGATGCGCGCCGGCCCCGTCCACGATCTCGCGCAGGCAGACTAGTCCGTCAGTGCCAGCGGTGAGCGCCGCAACCGGCTCGAAGCGCACGTCCCCGCTGGCCAGGTGCGGATCGCCCGCGGCGATATAAGGCGGATTGGAAACAATGACATCGAAGCACTCGCCACCGACTGCGGCAAACCAGTCGCCGCGGGCGAAATCAATGTTTTGCACACCGTGGGCACGTGCATTCTCTGCCGCAATGTCAAGCGCGTCTGCGGAGCGGTCGGTCGCCGTCACCCGGGCACGCGGACGGTGACTGGAGATACTGATTGCGATGCAGCCGCTGCCGGCGCCAAGATCGAGCACGCGGCAAGGCTTATCCGGTGGAATGCGGGAAAGCGCCAATTCGACCAGCAACTCGGTCTCCGGTCGCGGGATCAGCACCGCCGGTGTCACTTTGAATTCGAGACTGAAAAATTCGCGCGAGCCGGTAAGGTAGGCGACCGGCTCCCCGGCTGCGCGGCGCGCGGCCAGCGCAAGATAGCGCGCCAGTGGCGCGCCAGCGACGACATGTTCGGGATGCGCCGCGAGATACGCGTGGCTCACTTCCAAAACCGCCTGCAGCAATACGCGCGCATCGAGCGCAGCTATGCGTGCCGCGCGCAGAATCTCAGCTACGGTTGGGGCGGGAACCGGGGTTGCCATAAACCGACAATTTCGCGGCGGCGTGCGGAACGGTGTCTTGCGCTGTCGTCATGCGCAGAGCGCCGGATCATGCCGGCTGCGTTTCTTCGGAAATCTGGGCCAGCAGCTCGGCCTGATGCTCGGTGGTTAGCGCGCTGACCAGCGGGTCGATGTCCCCGTCCATGATCTGCGCGATCTTGTAGAGCGTGAGATTGATGCGATGGTCGGTCACTCGGCCCTGAGGAAAGTTATAAGTGCGGATCCGTTCGGAGCGATCGCCGCTGCCGATCAGCGACTTGCGGGTGGCCGCCGTTTTGGCCTGCTGTTCGCGGACCTGCTTGTCCTTGATGCGCGCGGCGAGCACGGCCAGGGCGCGCGCCTTGTTCTTGTGCTGCGAGCGGTCATCCTGGCACTCGACGACGATGCCGGTCGGCAGGTGCGTCACGCGGATCGCGGAATCGGTCTTGTTGATATGCTGGCCGCCGGCGCCGGAGGCCCGGAAAGTGTCGATCCTCAGCTCGGCGGGATTCAGCACCACATCGGCGACCGCGTCAACCTCGGGCAGGACCGCCACCGTGCACGCGGAAGTGTGGATGCGTCCCTGCGTCTCGGTCACCGGCACGCGCTGCACGCGATGCCCGCCGGATTCGAACTTGAGCCTGGAGTACGCGCCGCGGCCGACGATCCTGGCGATGATCTCCTTGTAGCCCCCCATCTCGCCGGAGCTTTGAGACATCACCTCGACCTGCCAGCCGCTGCGTTCGGCGTAGCGCGAGTACATGCGGAACAACTCGCCCGCGAACAACGCCGATTCATCGCCGCCGGTGCCGGCGCGCACTTCCAGAAAAATATTGCGTTCGTCGTTGGGATCTTTGGGCAGCAGCTGTATTTGCAGTTCGGACTCGAGCCGGTCCAGCTGTTCGCGCGCTTCGCGGATTTCGGTTTCCGCGAACTCCCGCATCGACGGATCGGACGCCATCTCCTGCGCCGCTTTTATATCCCGCTCGTGACCGCGGTAGGCCTTGAACAGCTCGACCACGGGGACGATCTCGGCATGCTCGCGCGTGACCCTGCGGTATTGCTCCATGTCGGCGGTCGCCGCCTCGGTATTCAAAAAACGGTTGATTTCCTCCAGCCGGCCCTCGAGCTGAGCCAGCTTGGCGAAGATGCTCTGATTCATGTAAGACCGATGATGGGTGATTGGAGAAGGGTAAACACCCGCGTCGCAGGTTTATTACCTACCGTTTGCTGTTGCCTATTCCCCGCTTCATTCCGGCGGCTGGATCTGGTAAAGGCGTCTCAACATCGCCGCCAGCTGCTCGCGATCGTCCTCGCTTGCATAGTTGAGCGCGTGGGTCGGCGGATGAAGAAATTTATTGGTCAGCGCGCGCGACAGCTGCTCGAGTACGAGCTGCGGATCGTCGCCATGGCCAAGCCGGCGCAGCGCGCGCTCCAGCTCGTGGCGGCGCGAACGCTCCGCCGTATCGCGCAGCGCGCGTATGGTCGGCACCAGTTCCCGGTTGCCCAGCCAGTGCATAAAATCCGTGACCTGGTTTTCGATGATCACTTCGGCCTGGGACACCGCATTCTGGCGCACGCCCAGGCCCTCGCGCGCGATATTGCCGAGGTCGTCAACGGTATACAGAAAAATGTCGTCGAGCGCCGCGACTTCGCCTTCGATGTCGCGCGGCACGGCAAGATCGAACATCAGGATCGGGCGGTGCTTGCGCGCCTTCAGCGCGCTTTCGATGACGCCTTTGCCGATGATAGGCAGCGTGCTGGCCGTGCAGCAGATGATGATGTCGTGCAGCGGCAACTGCCCCTGCATGTCGTTGAGCGCGATGGTCCGGCCCCGAAAACGGTCGGCGAGATGCTGGGCGCGCTCCGCGGTGCGGTTGGCGAACGTCATATGGCGCGGATGGTGCGCGGCGAAGTGCGTGGCGCACAGCTCTATCATCTCCCCCGCGCCGATGAACATGATGTTTTGCCCGGCTATGCTGGGGTAGATGCGTTGCGCCAGCTGAACCGCGGCGGAAGCCATCGATACCGTGCTGGCGCCGATATCCGTCTGGCTGCGCACCGCCTTGGCGACCGAGAACGTGCGCTGAAACAACTTGTTGAGCAACAGGCCCAGTGTGCCGGCGGCTTCCGCGGTGCGAACCGCGTCCTTGAACTGTCCCAGTATCTGCGGCTCTCCCAGCACCATGGAATCGAGACCGCTGGCCACGCGGAAAGCGTGCTTGACCGCTTTTTCCTGCGGCAGCCGGTAAATATAAGGTTCGAGTTGCTGGGGCTTGAGCCGGTGATAGCCGGCCAGCCAGTCGATCGCAAGGCCGGGATCATCCGTATTACAGTAAATTTCGGTGCGGTTGCAGGTCGAGATGATCGCCGCTTCCTTCACCGGGCTGCGATCCACCAAGTCGCGCAGCGCCTGCACCAGATTTTCGGCGTGAAACACCACCTGCTCGCGCACGGACAGCGGAGCGGTCTGGTGATTGACGCCTAAAGTGAAAATCTGCATCGGCCGGATAACCGTAAAGGGTTGCTTATTATAAGCTTTCTTCACGGGACAACAATGCGGAGACGGGCCGGAGGCGGGCAAAACCCGCGATTACGCCCCCGGCGGACGGTATCTGGGCCAGGAATCTAAGCCGCGTGCTCGTTCAACAGCGTTTCGCCGCGCGCCCATTTGACGAGATTGGCGGCAAAAACGTCGGTGGCGCGCCCTTCGTTGCCGGCCGAGGCCGAAGCATTGTGGGGGGTGACGATCACGTTGGGCACATTCCACAGTGGCGAATCCGGTGGCAGCGGCTCTTTTTCGAATACATCGAGATAAGCGCCGCCCAGACGCCCGCTTTGCAGGGCGACGGTCAGCGCCTGCTGGTCGGCAACGCCGCCGCGCGCGACGTTGATGATATGCGCGCCGTCAGGCAGCAGGGCCAGGGTCCTGGCGTTGATCAGGCCTCGAGTCTCATCGGTCAGCGGACAGGCGAGCACCACCCAGTCGCAACGCGGCAGCAATCCCGGAAATTCTGCGAGCGTATGCATTTCGTTTACCGGGTCACCGGGCCGCAACGGGCTTCTGCGCACGCCGATGACATGCATGCCCATCGCCTGGCAGAAGCGCGCGACCGTGGCGCCTATGGTGCCCAGCCCGACGATGGCTATGGTCTGCCCGCGCAAGTCTCTGGGCACTGCAGAACCGCGGACCGGCTCCCATGCGTGGCGGCGTTGCGCGTCTATCCAGTGCGGAAAACCGCGTGCCAGCATCAGCAGGCCGCAAATCGCAGTCTGCCCGACCGGCTCGCCGTTGGAGCCGGCGGACGTGGTCAGCCTGACGCCGCGTCCGATCAAAGCCGGCAGGAACGGATGCTGGTCGACGCCGGTGCTGACGAAATGCACCCATTTGAGATTCCGGGCGGCCTTAACGGCGTCGCCAAATGTATGGTACTGATCAGAGAACCGTATGTCGCGCGTAAGAAAGGCGACCTCCACCCGCTCGCAGTCCGCAGCGGACAACTGTGTTTTGCCATCATCCGGAAGATGGATGGCATCGAGGGTGATCCCGGCTTCTTTGACAGCGGGCGCCAGACGCGCGCCAAATTCCGCAACGAACTTCTTGGACAGCAGCATGCCGGTCATGCGTTATTTCCGTGTGATTTGGTGCGTATTTTTAATTTTTTTTTTTTTTTTTTTTTTTAATTTTTATTTTATTTTTTCTTGTCGCGCGCGAACAGCGCGTCGAGATTTTTTTCGTAGGCATGGTAATCGAGATAATCGTAGAGATCGTTGCGCGACTGCATGATGTCGACCACGTTTTTCTGCGTGCCCTCCTTGCGCAGCGTCTGGTAGACCCTGAGCGCCGCTGCGTTCATCGCGCGAAACGCCGACAGCGGATAAAGCACCATGGCCACGTTGGCGCCGGCCAGTTCCTGCGTCGTAAATAACGGGGTCGCGCCAAACTCGGTGATGTTGGCCAATATCGGCACTTTCACCGCGTCGGCGAAGGTCTTGTACATCGCAAGCTCGGTAATCGCTTCCGGGAAGATCATGTCGGCACCCGCCTCGACGCAGGCGCACGCGCGATCGACCGCTGCCTGCAGCCCTTCGACCGCCAGCGCATCGGTGCGCGCCATCACCACGAAGTCGGGATCGGTCTTGGCATCGACCGCCGCCTTGATGCGATCGACCATTTCCTGCTGCGTGACCAGTTCCTTGTTGGGACGGTGGCCGCAGCGTTTGGCGCCGACCTGATCCTCGATATGCATCGCTCCGGCGCCAAACTTGATCAACGACTTCACCGTGCGCGCGATGTTGAAGGCGCTCGAGCCAAACCCGGTATCGACGTCGACCAGCAGCGGCAGATCGCACACATCGGTGATGCGACGCACGTCGGTCAGCACGTCATCGAGATTGCTGATGCCCAGATCCGGAAGGCCCAGTGAGCCCGCGGCCACGCCGCCGCCCGAAAGATAGATTGCCCGGAATCCCGAGCGCTGCGCCAGTCGCGCGTGATAGGCGTTGATGGCGCCCACGATCTGCAGCGGCTGTTCCGCCGCCACGGCAGCGCGAAACCGCGCGCCCGCGGACGCTGTGCGTACCGTTGCCCTGGTATCCGTCATGTGCTGCACTCCTTCCTGATAAATCCGCCGCGACGGCCCGCTTCCGGCACCGGCCTGCGCATTAAGTCCATGTTAACGCGCCTGCTGCCTGCGCACCTACACTTTATGCCAGCACCCAACCCTTTCGGACACCGCATCGCGGTCGATCCGTAATATGGACTGGCGGTGACTATGGAACCTCGATAATGCCGAAAAAAAGATAGCATAGAGGAAAGCATTCCGCTAGTTCTCCGATGATGGCATAATCCCCATTAGATCTCACTATCCGGACTTATATGGCCAAAAAATTATCTGCCGAGACCGGCGCGCTCTCCGGCACCCAGAGCATAGAACGCGCATTGCTGCTGTTGCGAGAAATCGCGGCGCATAACCGCGGCGGCTCGCGCCTGCTCGATCTTGCCACCCGCACCGGCCTGCAACGCCCCACGGTGCATCGCATGCTGAAATGCCTCGCCACCGAAAACATGGTGCAACAGGATCCCGACACGCACCGCTATTTCCTCGGTTCCATGGTGTTCGAACTGGGTCTCACAGCGGCGCCGCGCTACAACCTGCGTGAAATCTGCCATCCCGCGCTGACGCGCATCGCGGAAGCCACCGGGGATACGGCATTCCTGACGCAGCGCAGCGGACTCGATGCGGTATGCATAGACCGGCGCGAAGGTGCATTTCCGATCAAAACCTTTACGCTTGAAATCGGCATGCGGCGGCCGCTCGGCGTGGGCACCGGCAGCCTCGCCATCCTTGGCGCACTGTCGGAGGAGGAAATCCGCCAGACCATAGAGGCCAACGTCGCCCGCCTGCCCGAGTACGGGCTCACGCCGAGCAGCCTGGCAGCGCAGGTCAAGCGCGCGCAAAAACTCGCTTACGCGGTGCGCGAGGCACCGACGCTCGCCGGCGTGCGCTCCATCGGCCTGGCGTTGCGCAATCAAAGCGGCATGCCTTTTGCCGCGCTGTCGGTTTCAACCATATCGAGCCGCATGAACGACAAGCGCGTCGTCGAGCTCGCAGTCTTGCTCAAAAACGAAATCCGGTTGATCGAGAGACAAATCGCAACCGGCGCCGAAACGCGCTGAGCGCGGCAGCACCGACGTCATCTGCGGCCTATAGCGCGATAGTCGGGAACGAGGCCTCAAAGCAGCGCAAAGTGATCAAGGACGCGGACATCAAACCCGAATGACACGCGCGACTCACAAAAAATCCTATGAACCCGGCGTGCAGGGCACGTTGGACGGTGTGCGTGTGCTCGATCTGTCGCGCCTGGTCGCCGGCAACACGCTGACGCAGATGCTCGGCCGATTTCGGCGCCGAGGTGATCAAGGTCGAGCCGCCGGCGGGCGATACCCTGCGCGCCTGGCAAACCCAGGGCGTGGCGACCAACTGGAAGCTGTACGCGCGCAATAAAAAAAGCCTGGGACTGGAACTGCGCAAGCCCGAGGCCCGGGAACTGCTGCTGCGCCTGGTGCCCACGGCCGCTATATTCGTCGAGAGCTTCCGCCCCGGCACACTCGAGCAGATGGAACTGGCGCCGCAGGTCCTGCTCGACCTCAACCCGAAACTCATCATCGTGCGCATCTCCGGCTGGGGCCAGGACGGGCCGTACCGCCGCCGCCCCGGTTTCGGCACCCTGGTCGAGGGCATGTCGGGTTTCGCATCCATGAACGGTTTTGCCGATCGCGAGCCGGTGTTGCCGCCGATGTACATGGCAGACTCTTACGCCGGCCTTTATGGCGCGGCCGCGGTCATGATCGCGTTGCGCGAAGTGGAAATGAACGGCGGTGGCGGCCAGGTGATTGATTTGCCGCTGCTCGATCCGGTGTTTGCCGTGCTCGGGCCCCAGGCCGCCAACTACCGCCTGACCGGCAAGGTGAAGCAACGTACCGGCAGCCGCTCGACCAACGCGGCACCACGCAATGCCTACCGCTGCAAGGACGGCCTGTATGTATGCCTGTCTGCTTCAACGCAAAAAATGGCCGAACGGGTGTTCCGCTCGATTGGCCGGGCTGACCTTGTTGACCATCCGCGCTACCGCACCAATGCCGACCGGGTGAAGCACGCCGAAGAACTCGACGCGATCATCGGCGCTTTTGTCGCCGAACGCACCCAGGCCGAGAACGTGGCGTTTTTCGAGCAGGCCGAAGTCACGATAGGCCCGATCTACGATATTTCGCAAATTGTCGAAGACCCGCACGTGCTGGAGCGCGAACTCATCGCCGACTACCCTGATACCGACATGGGCGACTATCCCATGCATCACGTGGTGCCGCGGCTGTCGGGCACGCCGGGATCGATACGCACGCCCGCGCCGCGCCTGGGCGAGCACAACCGGGTGCTGCTCGCCGAATTAAATATAGACGATGCCGCCTATGCGCGGCTGCTCGCAGCCGGCGTTGCCTGTGAACACGCCTCTCCAACGAACAAGGAAGACCAATGAAACGCAATCTGCCGGTGTGGCGCTCGCTGATGTATGTCCCGGTCAACGTCGACAAATACGTCGACAAGGCGCACACGCGCGGCGCCGACGTGATCCAGCTCGACCTCGAGGACAGCGTGCCGCCCGCCGAGAAAGCGAATGCGCGCAAACTGGTGGAGCAAGCCGCGGCCAAAGTAAGGCGCGGCGGCGCCGACGTCGTGGTGCGCATCAATCAGCCGCTGTCGCTCGCGGTGCGCGATCTCGAACACTCGATCTGCCCCGATGTCGACGGCATCGCCTGCACCAAGATCGACAGTGCCTCGCATGTCAGGCTGCTCGATGAGCTGGTCAGCGAACTCGAGGAAAAGCGCGGCATGGCGGTGGGACACACCAAATTCATCACCATGATCGAGACGCCCGGCGCGTTCACCCGCATCGACGAAATTCCCGGCGCCAGCCCGCGGGTGGTGGCCATCAACATCGGCGGCGAAGATTTCGCGCTCAACTGCAACATGCAGCCCACGGGCGAGGCGTTGTTCTATCCCAAGCAGCGCATGATCATCGCCGCCAATGCCGCCGGCGTGATGCCGCTCGGCTTCATCGACAGCGTGGCGAGCTTCGGTGACTGGGACAAATTCCGAAAAATGGTGCGCCGCTCGCGCGACTTCGGCTTCATGGGCGCCGGCTGCATCCACCCCGGGCAGGTCACCATCGTCAACGAGGAATACACGCCGAGTGCAGCGGAAGTCGAGTACGCACGCAAAGTGATCGAAATGGACAAGGCTGCCGCCGCATCCGGGCGCGGCTCGTTCTCGCTTGACGGCAAGATGATCGACATCCCGGTCGTCGTGCGCGCGGAGAAACTGCTCAAGCGTTATGAGGCGATCAAGGCGCGCGAAGCGAAAACACTGGCGGCAAATCCACGCTGATACAATTATCCCATCTGCCCTGGCGCCTGTTTCACGCGGCGGCGCACTTGATCACGGAGATCTCTGCAGTGCCCCAAGACCTCGAAAATCTCAAAGACTGGATCGGCAGCAAAGAATCGGACGTCGACTATGTGACGATCCCCGCCGTGCATCGTTTATCGGCAATGCTGGATCGCGACGACCCCATGCCGAAAAACGGCGACCCTTTGCCGACGGGCTGGCACTCGATTTTGTTCCCGCGCATCGTGCGCCAATCGCAGATCGGAGCCGATGGCCATCCCCAGCGCGGCGACTTCCTGCCGCCGGTGCCGCTGCCGCGCCGCATGTTCGCCGGCAAGCGCACCACCTTTCATGAACCGTTGCGCGTCGGCGACGAAGTGCGCCGCGACTCGGTGATCCAGGATGTCACCACCAAACAGGGCCGCAGCGGCCAGATGGTGTTCGTGACGGTGAAAACCGACATCTCAAGTTCGCGCGGCCTCGCCATCACCGAGGAGCAGGACATCGTCTATCGCGCCGAGCCCGATCCCAATGCCCCGCCGCCCCCGCCACAGAAAGCGCCCGGCATCGCGGTATGGACGAGAACGGTGACGCCCGATCCGGTGCTGTTGTTCCGTTATTCCGCGCTCACCTTCAACGGCCACCGCATTCACTACGACCATCCTTACGTGACCGGGACCGAGGGCTATCCCGATCTGGTGATGAACGGCGGTCTGACCACGCTGCTCGTGTTCGAGCTCGCGCGCGCCCATGCGTCCACGCCCCTCGCTTATATTTCGTCGCGCAATGTGCGGCCGCTGTTCGTCAACCGGCCGTTCACGCTGTGCGGCGAGCCGGCGACCGACAACAAGACGGCCCGGCTATGGGTGGTCGATCAGGGCAACGCGCTGGCGCTTACCGCCGAAGCTGAATTCAAATGACGCGATCGTGTCTTTTCGCGTCATCCCTGATTCAGTCCGGGATCCAGCGCGACCTTTTTCTGGGTTCGGGCCTGCGCCGAAACGACGAACTTGAGAATACAGGCAGATAACATGGCTGGCGGACCGCTTGAAGGCATAAACATCGTCGACCTGACTTCCGTCGTCGTCGGACCCCTGGCGACGCAGATCCTCGCAGACCATGGCGCAGAGGTCATCAAGGTCGAGGCCAGGACGGGCGACCTGGTGCGCACCATGAACGGCAAGTCGGTTACGCCCGGCATGGGCGCGAAGTTTCTGCATCTGAACCGCAACAAGCGCTCCATCGTGCTCGATCTGAAGCAGCCCGCAGGCCACGCGGCGCTGATGAAACTCATAGAACGCGCCGACGTGCTGGTGTGGAACGTGCGGCCACCGGCGATGGCGCGGCTAAAGCTCGCGTATGACGACGTGCGCGCGGTCAATCCGAAGATCATTTACTGCGGCATGTTCGGCTTCGGCCAGGACGGCCGTTACCGCGACAAGCCGGCGTACGACTCCATCATCCAGGGCGCGGGCGGCATGGCCGCATTGCACCACCGCGCCGCCGGCGAGCCGCGCTATGTGCCCATGGTCGTCGCGGACAAGGTGATCGGGTTGATCGCGGTGCAGATGATCATGATGGCGCTCTACCGGCGCACGCAGACCGGCGAAGGCAGCGCGATCGAGATCCCGATGTTCGAGAACCTCGTCAAATTCGTGCTTGAAGAACACATGTATCTGAAAACTTTCGAGCCCCCGCTAGGCGAGACCGGTGACCCACGCCTGCTCGATCCGCTGGCCAAGCCCATCCCCACCAGGGACAGCTGGATCTGCATTTCCGCCAACACCAACAGCCAGGCCTTCGCATTTTTCGATGCGGTGGGCCGGCCCGAACTGAAAACCGACCCGCGCTTTTCCAGCGTGCAGGCGCGTTTCGCCAATGTGAACGATTACTTTCAGGTGCGGACCGATACGCTCAAGGCCAAAACCACCGCCGAATGGATCGCCATTTTCGACCGTAATGATGTGCCCGCCATGCCGTATCACACGCTCGACAACCTGCTCGAAGATCCGCATCTTCAGGACATCGGTTTCTTCAAGCTGAAAGACCATCCGACCGAAGGCAGAATCCGCGAAATGGGGCTGCCTAACAAGTGGTCGTGCGGCACCCGTCGCGAATGGAGTCCGGCGCCCAAACTCGGGCAGCACAGCATCGAGATCCTGCGCGAAGCGGGCTACAGCGCGGAAGAGATCGAAACCCTGGTCAGCAGCGGCGTCACTATTGACGGACATCTTTGAGACAATCTCAAAGCGCGCACCCATGAGCCGGGCGTTTTGCCCTGATGCCCGTAAAACGGGCGGTATGTCGCATCATCTCCTTTATAATCAAATCTGCTTTCGATTACCATCCAGACCCGTTGTCCGGGCCCGCTTAACTTGGAGTTCAACATGTCGGAAAAGAAACTCAGCGTAGTCATCATCGGCGGCGGCATCATGGGAGGGGATATTGCAATCGTTTTCGCCGCCGGCGGCTGGAATGCCCATGTGATGAGCCCGTCGCAAAAAACGCGGGACGCGTTGCCGGCGCGCATCGCCGCCGGCCTGAAACAGCTCGGCGTTGACGCAACCCAGGCAGGGAAAGTCTCGGCCCACCCCAAACTCGAAGACATCGACTGGAAGCAGGTCGACCTGGTGATCGAAGCCGCGACCGAGGATCTTGCGCTCAAGCAAAAGCTGTTTGCCCAGGTCGAGGCACTGGCGCGTCCCGACATTCCGTTAACGAGCAATACCTCGAATTTCCCGATCAGCGAGATCGGCAAATCACTCAAGCACAAGAACCGCCTTGCCGGCACCCACTTCTTCATGCCGGCGCACCTCGTTCCCCTGGTGGAAGTCGTCAGCGGAGACACCACCGACCCGAAAGTCGCCGAGGGTCTGTGTGCGCTGATGAAAAATCTCGGTAAAGCACCCATATGGGTGAAGAAGGATGTGCCCGGCTTCGTCGGCAACCGGATACAGCACGCCATGATGCGCGAGGCGCTGTACCTGATAGACGAAGGGGTCGTTTCCCCCGAGGGTGTGGATGTCGCGGTGCGCTTCGGTTTCGGCTTCCGCTTCATTGCCTGCGGGCCGATCATGCAAAAGGAAATGTCGGGCTGGGACACCAACTTCCTGGTAGGCAGCGCCCTCTACCCTCATCTTCACAATGAAACGGCCTATCCTGCCGTCATCAAGGACATGGTGGACAAGGGTGACATCGGCATGAAGACCAAGCGCGGCTTCTGGGAATGGACAGACGAAAGTGCCGCGAAGGAAAAAGCCCGCATCGAGAAGGCGCTGCAGGCCGGGTTCGAGATCATTCGCAGCGATCTTAAAAACCAGGCCTGATCAACGGCAACGCCTGGGGCCGTCGAACCGGATTAAAGTTCGAACGCCTCGCCGTTGATCCTGATCGTGCTCACGAGCGGCACCGGCTTGACCACCATTTGCTCGGCAAAGCAGCCCTGCTTCGCACAGCGGATTACGTGCCTGACCTTGTCGGGATCGTCCGCGGATTCGACTTCGAGATGCGTTTGCACTTCCTTGCACCCACTGTCTACCGTGCCCTTGATCACCGAGCCGGTCAGATACCAATGTATCGCCACTCTCACCTTCGCCTTGGTGATTTTGGTCTTCGTCATGGTCGCGTACCGCGACACCTGGGTAAGCAGTCAGGCGCCGAGGCCGGTAGCGACGTAAATCAGCGGCTGCGGATAATTGTCGTCACCCTTCAGGTGCGCCGGCTCATCGACGTGGATTTCGAATTTGCGGTGCCGTCCGACTTTGTGCATCTTCTCCAGCGACTCGACATCGGTCTCCATCACGAATTCGTAAGGCCGCCTGAAGTCCGGCAAATTGACGTCAGGGCGCTCGGTGATCACCGAGACGCCGGGTCCTTCCTGTTTTCCGTTCATGAACCCTCCTGGTTAACTGAATATGCGGCCTGCGAATGTGGACTATAACTTGAATAACGCTGATTTTGTGCGGGCCCACCAAGCCCTCGACAACTGTTTGCGCACTGCACGACGTCCGCCGACCCGCTTCCCGGCTGTCTTCTGCACCTGTCCAAGGCTGCCTTTCCGTTGACTCGTTACACATTGATTGTGCTGGTTAATTGAAAGCGGAAGCGGTCGTGCGGTTGCCGTGACTCACTTTGAAAGTAGGTTACAGCATCCATACTTCACAGCCATGCTGCAACGCAGTGTCGTTCAAGATATGCGCCTTGATCTGCCACATGTCTTGGGCTAGAGTGGCCTTTCGCCATCAGCAGATTCAGCCGGCATATCGGAATTCGCAGGCTCCGTGACCGGTATCGAGTTCAAAACATCCGGGCTGCGGTGCGCGCACGAGTTGTTCACCAGAACAAACTGGAGGGGTTCAAAATGCGTGGAATCATTCGCTGGACATCAGTTGTTGCCGTTGCGGTCGTCTCGGGTCTGCTGGGCTTGGCTGCGAATGCGGCATCGACACAAATCTCGATCGTAGGCGCCGGCAAGGGCGCAGGCGCATTCCGTCAGGCCGGGGCGATCGGCGAGGCCGTCAATAAGTTCAGCAAGACGGTCAATGTCACCAATCAGGAAAGTGCCGGCTTCGTTGCGAACACCCGCATGATCGCCTCGGGGCGCGTAGAACTGGCGCTGACGAACGGCGTGTTTGTGGATTTCATTCAGCGTCAACAGAAACCCTTCCACACCGAGAAAAAACCCGCGACCGAAATACGCGGTATCGGGCCGGGAACGGGCTCGTTTCTGCAGATCGTCGTGCTGGCCGACAGCCCCTTCAAGTCGCTGATGGATCTCAAGGGCAAGCGCATCAGCCTGGGGCCCAAGGGTAGCAGCTCGGTTTTCATGATAGAAACCGTCTTCAAGAAGCTCGGGATCCTGGATTCGATGCGTAAGGATTACCTGAAATGGAATGATGCCGCGACTTACATGGTGGACGGGAAGCTGGACGCGTTCGGCATCCCCAATCCGATTCCCAGCCCGTCGATTTTGCAAGCTGCCCAAAGCCGCCCGATCCGCATGTTCGATTTGCCCGATTCGGTGATCAAGGAATTCACCGACCTCAGCAAGGGGTACTTCGAGGCCAACGCCGACATGAGCGTCTACCAGGGCATGCAGGGAAAGAAAGTCAAGACCATCGCCTACAACGTGTTCCTGGTAACGAACGCCAAGGTTCCCGACGATGTCGTGTACGAGGTGGCCAAGCAATTCTACGATCCGAAGAACCGGGCATTTATCGAGAGCGTATACAAACCCCTGAAAGCCGGACTGGACACCGCCCAGGACGATGGCTTCCTCAAGCAGATGAAGTCATTCAACCTCAAGGTCCACCCAGGCGCCGCGCGTTACTGGAAGGAACGCGGCTACCAAGTAAATTGATTTGACGGCGGGGCGCTTCACTTCAAAGCAGGCCTGAGGCGCCCGCTCCCGCCGGCGCCAGGAAAGGGGAGTTCGTGCGTGACGCGGTAAGGAAGTTTCTATTGGCGATCTTCGCGCCGGAGAACATCCGCCGGCGCAATCTCGCGCGCGGGTTCCAGCGCGAGAACCTGCCGGCGTGGGGGGCGCTGGTGGCAGCGTTCGCAATTTACACGGTCGCCATCGCCGGCGGGACGTTCCATCTTTATCTCCCGCTAGAAGAAGGCTGGGACTGGCAGGAGGTACTCTTTCCCCACTTGGGATGGGTCGTCAGCGCGGGCGGGATGCTCTATGTTTCGGCACTGTGCCTGTTCCCGAGAGCGGCGATCTACGTCAGTGCGCTCGCCTTTAGCAGCTATTTTCTGTACGGGGCGGCGAACGGCGCGCCGGTCGACTTTCTGCTCGGCTTCGCCGAACCGATTGGCATCGGCTTGAAATACATCCTTCCGGCGTCCGCCGTTAGTTCCATCTCGTTCCTGTGGGACGGCGTGCACTTTCCATCGGTGCGCTACTACGCGTTCCATTTCTTTTTGCCGCTGTACATCTTCTTCACCGCGCTGCTGACGTTTATTTACTACCCCGCGAGCGCGTCGTCGCCGCGCCACCGGCCGTCTGCGCTCGATCTGATCCTGTGCGTCGTGACGCTCATTTTCACCGTGGAGTACGTGATCAATTTCGCGGCGCGGGGCGAACGGTCAGGCAGCATTCAGTGGCCCGACGTGGTCCTCGGCACGATGGCGGTTCTCGTCTCCATCGAGATGGTGCGGCGCGTGCTGGGATGGGTGCTGCCGATCTTGGGAGGGATATTCTTCATGTATGACCTTTTCGGGAACTACATCCCGGGTCGGCTCATGCACAAGGGCTTCTCGTACAACGAGGTCATTGCTTTTATCTACGGCGGGGATGGCATCTTCGGGCTCATCGGGAACGTCTACGCGAGCTACGTGTTCGTGTTCATCCTGTTCGGCGTGCTGCTGGAAATAACCAAGGTGGGCGATGTTTTCGTCAATCTCGCGTTCGCACTGGTGGGACGCCAGCGCGGCGGCCCGGCCAAAGCAGCCGTGGTCTCGAGCGGGCTCGTCGGCACCGTGGTGGGCAGCGGCGCGGCGAACATCTGCATCACCGGCACCTTCACCATCCCGCTGATGAAGCGCATCGGCTTTCCCGCCCATTACGCGGGTGCGGTGGAGGCCGTTGCCTCTATCGGCGGACACCTGATGCCGCCGGTCATGGGCTCGGCGGCGTTCCTGGTGGCTGCATTTACTGAGACGTCTTACAACTTTATTGCATTGGTCTCTATCGTCCCGGCCATGATGTATTACTTCGCGGTGTACAACTCGGTGCACAACCAGGCGGGCAGGCTCGGCATCATGGGCATGGCGAAGAGCGACATCCCCAACCTGTGGCAGGTGCTGAAAAAGGAAGGCTATCTCCTTATACCGGTGGTAGTGCTGATACTGCGCCTGCTCATCGGACGCTCGCCCTTCGACGCCGCCCTGTGGGCGATCTCCACCGCGATTTTCCTGAGCTTCTTCCGTGAGGATACGCGGCTCGTCGCCTTCCCGCCGCTGATCGCCCGCTGGCTCAGACTGCCGCGCTGGGGGACGGACAACGACTGGAATACCCTGCGCGCCGAGGACATGATGGCGGCGACAGTTCGCTCCGGCGGCAGCAAGGAGGAAGCAGAGACGGCGTATCGACAAGCATTCGAGGCCGGACCCGGGCCGCAACACAACATACTGCGCGAGAATTGGATGCTGTGGACGGCGCCGGTGCTGTTCGCGGCGCTGGTTGCGTCGGGCCTCAGCTCCGGCAACGCGCTGTTCTGGGCGCTCGCCGCCCTGTTCGTCTTCGCTTCTCCCAAGATCATGGCGGGCCTCGAACGGGCGGCGATCAATTCGCTCGTCATCGGCGTAACGGCCGGCGTGATGGGAATCGTGCTCGCCAGCATATCGCTGCCGGGTATTGCGCTCAAGTTCTCCTCGATCGTGCTCGGTTATTCCAGTGTTTTCGTCAATGCGTTCGGGTGGCCCGGCAGTGCGTTGCCGATGGTCATCATTTTGTCCGGCGTGGCGAGCTACGTCCTGGGCATGGGCATGACCATCACCGCCGCCTATGTCCTGCTGTCCATCCTCGCGGTTCCCGCCCTCATGGCGCTCGGCGTGCCGGAACTCAATGCCCACCTGATCGTGCTCTGGCAGACCCAGTATGCCTCGCTCACCCCGCCGTTCGCGTTGGGCGCATTCGTCGCCGCCGGCATCGCGCAAGCGGATCCCATGCGAACGGGATTCACTTCGCTGCGCATGGCGTATCCGCTCTATGCCGTGCCATTTCTCATGGCGTACTCGCCTATCCTCATGGATACGGGCTCGACGTGGGCCCAGGTTGGGCTGGTCTGGGGTACGGGGTTCATGGGGCTTTACTGCATCTCCGCCGGGCTCGAGGGCTTTATCAACCGGAACCTCGCGTGGATAGAGCGCATCAATTTTCTCATTGCCGGCGCGCTGCTCTTCGTCCATTCGCTGTGGCTCAACATTGCCGGCGCAACTTTGATGGTCATCGGCCTTGTGCTTCATGCGAAGGCCGCCGCGTTTTTCGGAAAGAATGCACTCGCCAGCGTCGGTGCCGCGAAGGGCGGGGTTAACAGATAAATGAAGAGCGAGACGCGCGACGGGATGCACATTGACTGGAATGCCCCCATCCCGATGGAGGACGGGATTATTCTACGCGCCGATGTCTTCCGCCCGCTGGGTGATGCGAAGGTCCCGGTGATCATCAGTTACGGGCCGTACGCGAAGGGGCTTGCGTTCCAGGAGGGGTTCAAGAGCGCATGGATGCGCATGACGACGGCTTATCCCGAGACGGCGGAAGGCTCTTCCAACAAATATCAGAACTGGGAGCTAATCGATCCGGAGAAGTGGGTGCCTTGGGGCTACGCCTGCGTGCGCGTCGACTCACGCGGCGTGGGCCGCTCGCCCGGCTATCTCGACCCGCTCTCGCCACGCGAGGCGCAAGACTTCTATCACTGCGTCGAATGGGCCGGCACGCAGCCCTGGAGCAACGGCAAGGTCGGCATCAGCGGCATCTCCTACTACGCGCAGACGGGGTGGCTGGTTGGCCCGCTGCGCCCGCCCCACCTCGCGGCACTTTGCGCGTGGGAGGGCGAGTGCGATTACTACCGCGAGTGGTCGCGTCACGGCGGCATCCTGTGCGGCTTCGCCGAGAGCTGGTACCGGCGGCAGGTGGTAAGCGTGCAGCACGGCGTCGGCGAACGCGGGCCGCGCAGCCGCGTTACCGGTGAGCCGGTCGCGGGGCCAGGGACGCTGCCGGAA
This sequence comes from uncultured beta proteobacterium, assembly GCA_942492335.1. GTDB lineage: Bacteria > Pseudomonadota > Gammaproteobacteria > Burkholderiales > SG8-41 > CAKKQX01. The sequence goes on from CALOEN010000014.1 coordinate 44,406, forward strand.
ACTGAACTGGTCAAGAACCGGACCGATCACGCCAGCGATTTGCTCCGCCACCCACTGATAGACGACTACTATCGCGTGCGCCTGCCGGAATTGGAAAAAATGACCGTGCCGCTGTTCTCAGCTGCCAATTGGGGCGGCCAGGGACTGCATCCGCGCGGCAACTTCGAAGGCTGGCTGCGCGCCGGCAGCGCGCAGAAATGGCTGGAGGTGCACGGCGACACCCATTTCTCGCACTTCTACACGAACTACGGGCAGGGGCTGCAGAAGCAGTTTTTCGACTATTTTCTCAAAGGCGAAAAGAACGGATGGGACCAGCGGTCGCGCGTTTCGCTCAATATCCGCCGTCCCGGTGAAAAGTTCGAGCCGCGCGCCGAAAACGAGTGGCCGCTTGCGCGCACGCAGTGGACGAAGTACTACCTGCACCCGGGCGGGCATGGCCTCTCGACCGAGAAACCTGCGGGCGGGACGACCATCGTCTACGAGACGACGGGGGACGGCGTGACGTTCCTCACTACGCCCTTGAAGAACGAAATCGAGATCACCGGCCCGGTGGCCGCGAAGCTCTGGGTGTCCTCCGACACGACTGATGCCGACCTGTTCCTGGTGCTGCGGGTATTCGATCCTGCCGGCAAAGAGGTGGTGTTCATCGGCTCGAACGATCCTCGCACGCCAGTCGGATTGGGCTGGCTTCGCGCCTCGCACCGTAAGCTCGAGCCGAAGAAGACGCTGCCCTACCGGCCGTATCACGCGCACGACGAGGAGCAGCCGCTCACGCCGGGCGTGCCGGTTGAGCTCGATATCGAGATCTGGCCCACTTGCATAGTCGTGCCGCCGGGCTATCGGTTCGGCCTAACCGTGCGCGGCAATGACTACGAGTTCGACGGCCCGCCCATGGAAATTCCGAACGCGCCCTATCCCATGCGCGGCGTCGGCCCCTTCACGCACCAGCATCCCGAAGACCGTCCACCGGCGATTTTCGGGGGCAAGAACACGCTGCACTTCACCGGGGACGACAAGGCGCCGCACTTGCTGCTGCCCGTGGTCCCACCCAGGTAGATTTTGCAATGTCGAAGAAAACGAAAATTTAAATCTCAAGCACCTCACCGGGCCGTCTCGACAACGTGCCTATCATCGTCGTCGCCGGTCTATTGCCCGAGTTTTGAAATCGCCCGCCGACTCATATAAAGTAAAGACCTGCCGCAAATATTTTAATGTTTCCGATCATCTCGGGGCGACAGCCGGCAATTCATGGAGGAATGGTTGATGAAAATCTGGTGGCAGAGCAGCACCCCGATACACCGCTTACATGATTACCGAACGACGCTCGCGGCACATCTTGATAGCGTGAAACGACCGGAGACCGAGGTTCATATCAACGGCGTCGATGACGGTTCCATGGACCTGCATTACAACGCCGTGGTAGCCATCAACAGCTACGGACCCGGCGGCGTGCTGAACAAGATCATTCAGGCAGCGGATCAGGGCTACGATGCGGTCGCGATCGGTTGCTTCCTGGATCCGGCCATGCTGGAAGCCCGGGAACTGGTATCGGTCCCGGTCTTCGGGCTGGGCGAAACGTGCATGCTGGCGGCCTGCATGTACGGGCACAAGTTTTCCGGCGTGGCTTTTCACTCCAAGCAGTCGCAGTATTACGACCGCAAGGCCTTCGAGTACGGGTTGTCATCCCGGCATATTCCGTTCGGAAACCTGGGCATCGATTTCAACGAGGTGCAAAACGCCTTCGCCAGTCCCGGGCAGATGACCGAGACCTTTATCAAAGAGGCGCGCCGCCTGGCAGCTCAGGGGGCCGAAGTGATCCTGGCCGCGTGCGCCACGGTGAACGCGATCATCCGCAGGGAAAAAATCAATGAAGTGGACGGCGCGCTGATTCTCGACTGCAACGCTGTGCTGCTCAAGACGACGGAAGGCATGGCGGAACTGGCTCACAGCATCGGGTTGCGTGCAAGCCAGCGATTGCTTTATCAGCGGCCGAATCGCCGTGCTCTGGATGACTGGATGAAGACTTATGGCTTTCGGTCCAGCCCTCAACTGAAACCCTGATTTGACCCTGTAGCGACAAATTGAAGGAGCCGGTTCTGTGAAACCAGTACGAATAGCGCTGTTTGCGCCGGGAATCAAGGAACGGGTGATGACCAAGGCCCTGGACAGCGGCGCCGATGCGGTCATCCTTGATCTGGAGGATTCAGTGCCGGTTGCGGCCAAGGCGGAAGCCCGCGCTCTGGTCGCGAAAACGATAGACAGCATCGCTGCTGCCGGCGCGCGCTCCGGCCCAGCTGTCTACGTGCGCACCAACGGCGCCGCGACCGGACTGCTGGCCGATGATCTGGCGGCAGTAGTGCGCCCGGGCCTGGATGCCGTGCTGGTCCCCAAGGCCGAGAGCGTGGCGGAAATGCGCGCCGTGGCCGCCGACATCGACAGGCTCGAGGCCGCCGCGGGCATGAAGGCGGGCAGCGTGGAGATCATCCTGCAGATCGAAACCGCGCTGGGCGTCTACCACTGTTTTGATCTCATCAAGGCCTCGCCGCGGGTCACCGCCACCTGTGTCGGCAGCGCGCGTGACGGCGACCTGCAGACCAGTCTCGGCTGCGCCTGGTCCATCGACGGCCCCGAGTTGCTGTACTCAAAATCCAAAGTACTGCTCGACACCCGCGCCGCCGATGCCTATCCGCTGGACGGCGTGTTCGCCGATCTCAACGACGAGGAAGGCCTGATCAGGGATTCGGTGCTGTCCGCGCGCATCGGGTATTTGGGCCGCACGGTGATTCATCCCAAACAGATTGCGCCGGTGCGCAAGGCCTATGCCGTGCCGGAAGCGGACGTGATCTACTACCGGGAAGTAGTGGCCGAGTTCGAGGCCGTGGAAAAGACCGGCGCCACAGCTGCCATCACGGTGAATGGCCGGCTGGTGGATTACGCCATGTACCAGCGGGCGAAGCGGGTGCTGGATCTGGCCAAACTCGACGGATAGCGATCCACGCATGGATTTTTCCTTCACCTCCGACCAGGAAGCGCTGCGCAGCCATCTCCAGGAACTGCTGGGCGAGGTCTGCCCGCCGGAGTACGCCGAACGCTGCGACGAAGAGGCGCGCCCGCCGCGGGAGGCTTACGCAGCTTTGGCCAAACAGGGCTGGTTTGGCCTGATCCTGCCGGTCGAGTACGGCGGCACCGGCGGCTCTCCCATCGACCTTGCGATTCTGCTCGAGGAAACGGGCCGGCATTTCGAAGAGCTGGCGATGTGGTTGTTCCGCACGCTGACCTACGGCGGCTACGCGGTGGTGCAGCACGGCACCCGGGAACAGAAGGAAGCGCTGCTGCCCAGGGTGGCGCGCGGTGAAATCTCGTTCTGCTTCGGCCTGACGGAACCGCAGTCCGGCTCCGATGCCGCGGCCCTGAGCACCAAGGCTGCCGCCATTGACGGTGGCTACGTGATCAACGGCCAGAAGGTCTTCACCTCCGGCATGGATATCAGCGATTACTGCCTGCTGGTCACGCGCACGTCGACGGGCGCGAAGAAGCAGCAGGGCATCACCAATTTTCTGGTGGATACCAAGCTGCCCGGCATCGAGATACGCAAGATCAAGACGCTGGGCCAGCGCGCGATCGGCACCACGCAGGTTTTTTACACGGACGTGAAAGTGCCGGCTTCCGCGGTGCTCGGCGAGGTCGACCGCGGTTGGGACGCGGTTGATACTTATCTCTGGTATGAACGGCTGTGCCTGTCGGCCGCGCGTACCGGCGCGGCCACCGCCGCCTTCGACTACGCGCTGCAGTACGCCAAGACCCGAAAGCAGTTCGGGCGGCCGATCGGAGAGTTTCAGGCGATCTCGCACAAGCTTGCCGACATGAAAGTAATGCTGGATATCTCACGGATGCTCGTGTACCGGTTCGCCTGGTTGATGTCGCAGGGGAAAGCCACCCGTCATGATGCGGCGGTGGTAAAGCTGCAAACCGGCGAAACCTACAAAGCGGTGTCCGACATGGGGCTGCAGATCCTCGGCGGCTACGGCTACTGCATGGAATATCCGATGCAGCGGTTCTTCCGCGACTCGCGGCTCGCCACCATCGGCGCGGGCACCTCTGAAATCCAGCGCAACATCATCGCCCGGGGCCTGGGGCTCTAATGTCCCACCCCTGGAAGGCGTGCGCGTTCTCGAACTGGGCCAGATCATCGCCGGCACTTATGGCGGTCAGGTGCTCTCCGACATGGGGGCGGAGGTGATCAAGATCGAATCACCCGAAGGCGATCTGGGGCGCAACCCGTCGGTCGCGCCCTACCGTGGCCAGAGCGGGCTGTTTCTGACTTTCAACCGCAACAAGCAAAGCGTGGTCATCAACCTCAAAACTGAAGCCGGCCGCAAGGTCTTTTACGACCTGGTGAAAGTCTCCGACGTGGTCATGGATAATTTCCGGCCGGGCGTCCTCGAGCGGCTGCAAATCGATTATCCGACGCTGAGCGCAATCAATCCGCGGCTCATCCAATGTTCCATAACCGGTTTCGGCACCGCCGGCGCCTACAAGGACTACCCTGCGCTCGATATCATCATCCAGGCCATCAGCGGCCATATGGCCATCACCGGCGAGCCGGGGCGTCCGCCGGCACGCGTGGGCGTTCCCCTGGGCGACCTGAGCGGCGGCATCTTTGCCTGCAAGGGAATATTGGCTGCGCTCTACGCCCGCGAGCGCGACGGCCAGGGACGACGGGTGGAACTGTCGATGTTCGATGCGATGCTCAATCTGCTCACTTACATGGGTACCATGTGGCTGACCAACGGCGAGTTGCCGCAACCGCCAGGTTCGGGCCACGATTACACGGTGCCGTGGCAGGCCTTCGCCGCCAGGGACGGTTACGTCGTCGTGGCCACGCGAGAGGAATCGTTCTGGCGGCGGCTGTGTGACGTTCTGGAAAATCCGGCGCTGGCCGACGATCCACGCTTCGCCACCAACGCAAGCCGCGTGAAGTACAAGGACATCCTGGTCCCTAGTCTGGAGGATATTTTCCGCACTCGCGATGCGGCGGAATGGCTCGAGCGTCTGCGCGCCGCGGGCGTGCCGGCCGCGCCGGTCAACCACTTCGACAAGGCTTTCGCCGAGCCGCCGGTTGCGGAGCGCGAAATGATTGTCGACTACGATCACCCTGACGTGGGCCAAGTGCGGTTGCCG
>CALOEN010000015.1:0-31887 GCA_942492335.1 uncultured beta proteobacterium
GCAGGGCGGGGTATCGGCGCCTCGCTCGGCAACATGACCGAGGACAACTGGCACTGGCACATGTACGACACCGTCAAGGGCTCCGATTATCTTGGTGACCAGGATGCGATTGAATTCATGTGCCGCAAGGCCAACGAGGTGGTGATCGAGCTCGAACACTACGGCATGCCGTTCGACCGCCTCGACAACGGCAAGATCTACCAGCGGCCGTTCGGCGGCCATACCGCGAACTACGGCGAGAGCCGGTGAAGCGATGCGCTCCTGCGCCGCGGCCGACCGCACCGGCCACGCGATGCTGCACACGCTCTACCAGCACAACGTTCAGGTGCGCACCCAGTTCTTCGTCGAGTGGATGGCGCTGGACCTGATCCGCGATGCCGACGGCGACGTGGTGGGCGTGACAGCGATGGAAATGGAAACCGGCGAAACCTCGATCTTCGAGGCCAAGGCCACGCTGCTCGCCACCGGCGGTGCCGGCCGGATTTACGCCGCCAGCACCAACGCCTTCATCAACACCGGCGACGGCCTGGGCATGGCGGCGCGCGCCGGCATTCCGCTCGAGGACATGGAGTTCTGGCAGTTCCACCCGACCGGCGTGGCCGGTGCCGGCGTGCTGATCACCGAAGGCGTGCGCGGCGAGGGCGGGTTCCTGCTCAACAAGGACGGCGAGCGCTTCATGGAGCGCTACGCGCCGACGTGCCTTGGACCTGGCCAGCCGTGACGTGGTATCGCGTGCGATGGCAACCGAGATCAAGGAAGGGCGCGGCGCTGGAAAGGACGCCGACCACATATTGCTCAAGCTTGATCATCTCGGACCCGAAGTCATCAACAAGCGCCTGCCGGGGATCCGCGAGATCGCGATCAAGTTCGCCAACGTCGACCGTGTCAAGGAGCCGATTCCGGTGGTGCCCACCATGCCACTACCAGATGGGCGGCATTCCGACCAACTACCAGGGCCAGGTGGTCGTGCCCGAAGGACGGCGGCGACAAACCCGTGCAACGGCCTGTATCGCGGTGGGCGAATGCGCCTGCGTATCGGTGCACGGCGCCAACCGCCTGGGCACCAACTCGCTGCTCGATCTGCTGGTGTTCGGCAAGCCGGCCGGGAACCAAGTGGTCGAGTGCGCCGACAAGAAAAGTGACCGCACAAGCCGCTGCCGGCCGATGCCGGCGAGGCGTCGCTGGCGCGGCTGGCGCGGCTCGACGGCGCGAAGGATCGGGCGAATGCGTTGCGCAGGGTGGGCAACGACATGCGCACGCACGATGCAGACGCACTGCGGCGTGTTCCGTTTCCAGGACAGGCTGACCGAGGGCGTCAAGAAAATCGCCGCGATATCGCCGAACGCGCGGCCAGCACCTGTGCATCAAGGACAAGTCCAAGGTCTTCAATACCGCGCGCATCGAAGCGCTGGAACTCGACAACCTGATCGAGACCGCGGTGTCGACCATCGTCTCGGCCGCGGCGCGCAACGAGTCCCGCGGCGCGCATCCGCGACGACCGCAGCGATTACGCCGAGACCCGATCGCGACGACGCGAACTGGATGAAACACACGCTGTGGTACAAGGAAGGCAACCGGCTGGATTACAAACCGGTCAAGCTCAAGCCACTGACGGTTGAGGCATTCGAACCCAAGGCCCGGGTTTATTAGAGTGAATCGTGAAGAGTGAATGGTGCCAGAGACAAATTCTACGCGGGATGCGTGCCGGCGGTTTCCCGATTCACCGTTGCCATTGCGTTTCACGAACTTGACATGGAGCAATTGATGCGCTTCATCGATCTACCGCTACGACCCGGACAAGGACGCCAAGCCCTACATGCAGGACTACGAGGTCGCGCTCGAGCCGACCGACGCATGCTGCTCGATGCGCTGATGCGCCTCAAGGCCGTCAGGACGACTCGGTGTCGTTCCGGCGCTCCTGCCGCGAAGGCGTGTGCGGCTCGGACGCGATGAACATCAACGGCAAGAACGGGCTGGCCTGCATTACCAAGCATCGCCGACCTGCCCGAGCCGGTGGTCATCCGGCCGCTGCCGGGGCTGCCGGTGATCCGCGACCTGATCGTCGACATGACGCAGTTCTTCAAGCAGTACCACTCGATCAAGCCCTACCTGATCAACGACGAGCCCCCGCCCGAGCGCGAGCGACTGCAGTCGCCGGAAGACCGCGAGGAACTCAACGGCCTGTACGAGTGCATCCTGTGCGCGTGCTGTTCCACCTCCTGCCCGTCGTTCTGGTGGAACCCGGACAAGTTCGTCGGCCCGGCCGGCCTGCTGCAGGCCTACCGATTCATCGTCGACAGCCGCGACCAGGCGACCGCTGCGCGTCTCGACAATCTCGAGGATCCGTACCGCCTGTTCCGCTGCCACTCGATCATGAACTGCGTCGATGTGTGTCCCAAGGGGCTGAATCCGACCCGGGCGATCGGAAAAATCAAGGATATGTTGATCAAACGCATGGTTTGAACGATATGGCGGGATACCATATTCAGCGGTGTGGGCAATGCTCGAGCGGGCACAGCATGCGCTGGAACTGCCGGCGTGGGCTGCTGGAACTGGACCTGGTGCTGGAGCAATTTCTCGAGCGCCACTCGCCGGGCTGACGAGGCGAAGCTCGCGCACGCTGAACGAACTTGCTCGATCTCCAGGACAACGATCTGCTGGACCTGGTGATGGGCGCAAGCGAACTGACGATCCGGCCCTGGATCCGCGACGAACTGATCGCGCCTGTTGCGCGCTGTTGAATTGCTGCAGACTATAAAATCCATTGAAACGGGAGACTCGTTATGACAAGAAAGCCAACCCTGTCTTTCAGCGACGGCACGTCCCTCGACTTTCCGGTCTTTCCGGCACGCATCGGCCCGGATGTCATCGACATCCGCAAGCTGTACGGCAAGACCGGCATGTTCACCTACGACCCGGGGTTCCTGTCCACGGCGAGCTGCCATTCGACCATCACCTACATCGACGGCGACAAGGGCGTGCTGCTGTACCGCGGCTACCCGATCGAGCAACTGGCCGACCAACTCCGACTTCATGGAGACCTGCCTATCTGATCCTGTATGGGGACTTGCCGAACGCCAGGAGGCCAAGACCCAGTTTGCCCACCTCGTGACCCGGCACACCATGGTGCACGAGCAGATGCATTTCTTCGTGCGGGGGTTCCGCCGCGACGCGCACCCGATGGCGGTGCTCACCGGCGTGGTCGGCGCGCTGTCGGCCTTCTACCACGACGCGCTCGACATCAACAACCCGGAGCATCGCAAGATCTCGGCCTTCCGCCTGATCGCCAAGCTGCCGACGATCGTGGCGATGGCCTACAAGTACAACATGGGCCAGCCGTTCATCTATCCGCGCAACGACCTGTCCTATTCGGCCAACTTCATGCACATGATGTTCGGCACGCCGGCCGAGGAGTACAAGGTCAACGACGTGCTGGTGCGGGCTCTCGACCGGATTCTGATCCTGCACGCCGACCACGAGCAGAATGCCTCGACCTCGACCGTGCGGCTTGCCGGCTCATCCGGCGCCAACCCGTTTGCCTGCATCGCGGCCGGCATCGCCTGCCTGTGGGGCCCGGCGCATGGCGGCGCCAACGAGGCGGTGCTCAACATGCTCGAGGAAATCGGCGACGTCAAGAAGATTCCGGCACTTCATCAAGCGCGTCAAGGACAAGAACGTCAGGCCAAGCTGATGGGCTTCGGCCACCGCGTCTACAAGAACTACGATCCGCGCGCCAAGCTGATGCGCAGAAGACCTGCCACGAGGTGCTGGGCGAGCTCGGGCTCAAGGACGACCGCTGTTCAAGCTGGCGATGGCGCTGGAAAAGATCGCGCTGGAAGACGACTACTTCGTCCAGCGCAAGCTCTATCCGAACGTCGATTTCTACTCGGGCATCGTCTACAAGGCGCTCGGCATTCCGGTGAGCATGTTCACCGCGATTTTCGCGCTGGCGCGCACCACGGGCTGGATTGCGCAATGGAAGGAACTGATCGGTGACACGGAACAGAAGATCGGCCGTCCGCGCCAGCTGTTCACGGGGGCGACCAAGCGCGATTTCATTCCGGTTTCAAAAAGAAAGTAAGGCGCGCAGCATACGAGCGGGGTATGGTGGGTGAGGCGGCGGTATTCTGCCGTTGTCGCCCCGCGCATCCCGCCTTGCTCCCTGTGGTGAACGGACGGATCCTCCCATGATGAAACAGCTGTTCGGCAATTCCTGCCTCTACGGCGCCAACGCGCCGTTCATCGAGGCGCTGTACGACGCCTATCTGGCGGACCCGCAGTCCGTCGAACCGCGCTGGCGCAGCTATTTCGATGAACTGCAGCGCCTGGATGACGGCGCGCCTGATGTTTCTCACGCCGAGGTCCAGCAGCGCTTCGCCGCACTGGCCCGCGAGCGCCGTCCGGTCGAGTCAGGCGCGGCTGCGAAGAACCTTCAGAAACAGTTTGCCGTAATGCAGCTGATTTCAGCCTACCGTTTCCAGGGATGCCGTGTCGCCGAAGTCGATCCGCTGCAGCGCCTGGAGAAACCGGTCATCGCCGAGCTCGACCCCGCGTTCTACGGATTGGGCCCGGCCGATCTCGATGTCGTGTTCAATACCGGCACGCTGCACATGACGGAACAGGCCACGCTGCGCGATATTTTGCAGACGCTCGAGGAAACCTATTGCCGCAGCATCGGCGCCGAATACATGTACATATCGGAGATCCCGCAGAAACGCTGGCTGTCCGAGCGCATCGAGCCCACGCGCGGGCGCCCGAATTACGATGCGCAATACAAGAAACACATACTCGAGCGCCTGACCGCCGCCGAAACGCTGGAGAAGTACCTCAACTCGAAATACGTCGGCCAGACCCGTTTTTCACTCGAAGGCGGAGACAGCCTGATTCCGATGCTCGACCATCTGCTGCAGCGCGCGGGCAATGCGGGCGTGCAGGAACTGGTGATTGGCATGGCGCACCGCGGCCGGCTCAACGTGCTGGTCAACACACTGGGGAAAATGCCCAAGGACCTGTTTTCCTCGTTTGAAGGCAAGCAGAATCCGGAAGTGCTGGCGGGCGACGTCAAATATCACGACGGTTTTTCATCCAACGTGATGACGCCGGGTGGGCCGATGCACGTGTCGGTCGCCTTCAACCCGTCGCACCTGGAGATCGTCAATCCGGTGGTCGAGGGATCGGTGCGCGCGCGCCAGCACCGGCGCAAAGACCATACCGGCGACTCGGTGCTGCCGGTGCTAATCCACGGCGATGCCTCGATGGCGGGGCAGGGCGTGGTCATGGAAACTCTCAACCTAGCCCAAACCCGCGGTTACAGCACCGGTGGCACGGTGCATATCGTCATCAACAACCAGATCGGTTTCACCACCTCGGATCCCCGCGATGCGCGCTCGACGCTGTATTGCTCGGACGTGGCCAAAATGCTTGAAGTGCCGATCTTCCACGTCAACGGCGACGACCCGGGGGCGGTGTGCTTTGTTACGGAGATCGCACTCGATTACCGGATGCAGTTTCACAAGGACGTGGTGATCGATATCGTCTGCTATCGCCGGCTCGGCCACAACGAGCAGGACGAGCCGATGGTGACGCAGCCGCTGATGTACCGCAAGATTCACTCTCATCCTACGCCGCGCAAAGTGTATGCGGACCGCCTCATCGCCGAGAATGTCATTACCGCGGAGGAAGGCGAACAGATGGTGTCCACTTTCCGCGAGGCGCTCGATCACGGTTATCACACCAACCAGACGATACTGTCCAATTATCGTCCGCCGTTCGAGACCAACTGGAAGCCGTTCAAGGGGACCAAGTGGAACGAGAACGATGACACGCGGTTGCCGCTAGAGACGCTGAAGTTGCTGGGCGAGAAAGTCACTACCATTCCCAAGGACTTCAAGCTCCACCCGCGGGTGCAAAAGATCATTGAAGACCGGCGCCAGATGGCGCTGGGCCAGATGCCGCTGGACTGGGGCATGGCCGAGATGCTGGCTTATGCAGGTTTGCTCAGCGAGGGATATTCCATCCGGATTTCAGGACAGGATTCGGGACGCGGCACGTTCTTTCACCGCCATGCGGTGCTGCACGACCAGAACCGGGAGCGCTGGGACCAGGGCACTTATGTGCCGCTGCAGCACATCAGCCCGAACCAGGGCGATTTCGTCGTCATCGACTCGGTGCTGTCCGAGGAGGCGGTGCTGGGTTTCGAATATGGCTATGCCACTTCCGTGCCGAACGAACTCGTGATCTGGGAAGCCCAGTATGGCGATTTCGTCAACGGTGCGCAGGTGGTGATCGACCAGTTCATCGTTTCGGGCGAAGTCAAATGGGGGCGCATGAACGGGCTCACGATGTTCCTGCCGCACGGTTACGAAGGGGCCGGTCCGGAGCATTCATCAGGGCGCATCGAGCGCTTCCTGCAATTGTGCGCCGACTACAACATGCAGGTGTGCATGCCCGCAACCCCGGTGCAGATGTATTACCTGCTGCGGCGGCAGATGGTGCGTCCGCATCGCAAGCCGCTCATCATCTTCACGCCGAAGAGCCTGCTGCGGCACAAGGAATCGGTGTCGCCGCTGGAGGAGTTTGCCAACGACAAATTCATTGCGGTGAACGAGGACTGGGACGCGCATGATATCCACCCGGAGCAGGTCGAGCGGGTCATTTTCTGCAGCGGCAAGGTGTATTATGACCTGCGGGCCGAGCGCAGCGCCCGCGGCCTGAAGAACGTGCCGCTGGTGCGTATCGCGCAGATCTACCCGTTTCCGCACGAGGATTTCCGTGCCCAGATCGAGCGCTATAACAAAGCGACCGAAATCGTGTGGTGCCAGGAAGAACCACGCAATCAGGGTTCGTGGCGCCACATCCAGCATTACCTGCAGCGCCATTTGCTGCCGCACCAGAAGCTGTTTTATGCCGGCCGCGATTCTTCGGCAACGCCGGCGCCCGGCTACAAGTCGCTGCACGACAAACAGCAAAAGGACCTGGTCGACCAGGCGCTTACCCTGTCCGGCGGCAGCGAGCCGAGGATGCAGCTGCTGCGGCCGAGGCCGCAGTCCGAAGGCGAAGAACATTGATTAAAAACAGTAAGTTATGGAGTATGCATGCTGATTGAAGTAAAAGTGCCGCAGTTGTCGGAGTCGGTGGCCGAGGCCACGCTGCTCACCTGGCACAAGAAAGCGGGCGAGTTCGTCAAGCGCGACGAAAATCTGGTCGATATCGAGACCGACAAAGTAGTGCTGGAAACGCCGGCGCCCCAGGACGGCGTGCTGGTCAAAATCATCAAGGGTGACGGCAGCACGGTAGCCAGCAAAGAGCTCATCGCGCAAATCGACACCGAGGCCAGGTCGGCGGCGCAGGAAAAGCCGGCCCGGGTGGAGCCGGCAGAAAAGGCGGCCGATGCCAAACCGGCAGCAGCGCCTGCCATGCCAGCAGCCCAGAAACTGGCCGCGGAGAAGAAGGTGGATACGGCCGCCATCAGCGGCACCGGCCGCGGCGGCCGGGTGACCAAGGGCGACGTGCTGGAAGCGATGCAAGACGGCGCGAAGCCTGCGACCCGTGAGGCAGGCGCACCGCCTGCCGCGCCCACGCGCGCGCCGGCGCCTGCAGTCGAACTCGGATCCCTGGGTGATCGTCCGGAACAGCGCGTGCCGATGTCGCGGCTGCGCGCGCGGATTGCCGAGCGCCTGGTGCAGTCGCAGGCAACTGCAGCGATCCTGACCACGTTCAACGAAGTCAACATGCAGCCGGTCATGGCGCTGCGCAGCAAGTACAAGGAACAGTTCGAGAAGGAACACGGGGTCAAGCTCGGCTTCATGTCGTTCTTCGTCAAGGCCGCGGTTTATGCGCTGAAGAAATATCCGGTCGTCAACGCCTCGGTCGACGGCAACGACATCGTCTACCACGGCTATTTCGACATCGGCATCGCGGTCGGCAGTCCGCGTGGGCTGGTGGTGCCCATCCTGCGCGACTGCGACCAGCTGGGTTTCGCCGACATCGAAAAGCAGATCGCCGATTTTGGAAGCGCGCGCGCCGATCGGGCAAGCTCACCATCGAAGAACTGACCGGCGGCACGTTCTCGATTTCCAACGGCGGCGTGTTCGGTTCGATGCTGTCCACTCCCATCATCAATCCGCCGCAGAGCGCGATCCTCGGTGTCCACGCCACGCAGGAGCGCCCGGTCGTCGAAAACGGCCAGGTCGTGGTCCGGCCGATGAATTATCTCGCGCTGTCGTACGATCACCGCATCATTGACGGCAGGGAAGCGGTGCTGGCGTTGGTGGCGATGAAGGATGCGCTGGAAGATCCGTCGCGGATGCTGCTGGACATTTAAAATAAAGAACCATTAGCCGCCAAGGCCGCCAAGAGCGCCAAGAAAACCAATAAGATTAAATTTTTCTTTTATCCTGCATCTGAATAAACACGAGCCCGGTTTGTATATCACGGGCCATTTTTCTTTATAATTCACTGTCTTGTTTTGTTCTACCTTGGCGTTCTTGGCGGCCTTGGCGGCTAATTATTTGAGGTTCTGAAATGGCAAAAACTTTCGATGTCGTCGTCATCGGCGCCGGGCCCGGCGGCTATATCGCGGCGATCCGCGCCGCGCAGCTCGGTTTGCAGGCAGCCTGCATCGACGACTGGAGCACGGCTGCGGGCAAGCCGGCGCCGGGCGGCACCTGCACCAACGTCGGCTGCATTCCGTCGAAGGCGCTGCTGCAATCGTCGGAGAATTACGAGCACGCCGGCCACGGCTTTGCCGATCACGGCATACAGGTCAAAGGCCTGGCGATGGACATCGCGCAGATGCTCAAGCGCAAAGACAAGGTCGTGCGGCAGAACAACGAGGGCATTCTCTACCTGTTCAAGAAAAACAAGGTGACGTTTTATCACGGGCGCGGCAGTTTCGCCGGAAAAGGCGCCGATGGCTGGCAGATCAAGGTGTCGGGCCAGTCGCGAAGAGATGCTGACGGCCAAACACGTGATCATCGCCACCGGTTCCAATCCGCGCGCACTGCCGGGTGCCGCGTTCGACAACAAGCTCATCCTGGACAATGCCGGCGCGCTGGCGATTGCCGAGGTGCCGAAAAAACTCGGCGTCATCGGCGCGGGCGTGATCGGGCTTGAAATGGGCAGCGTGTGGCGCCGGCTTGGGTCTGAAGTGACGGTTCTGGAAGCATTGCCGGCGTTCCTGGGCGCGGTGGATGATCAGGTTGCACAGGAGGCGTTCAAGGTTTTCAAAAAACAGGGGCTGGCCATACACACCGGAGTCAAGGTCGGCAAGGTGACTCGTGAAGAAGGACGTGACGGTCGAATATACCGACAGTGCGGGCAAGACGCAGTCGCTCACCGTAGACAAACTCGTCGTATCCATCGGCCGCATGCCTAACACTGGCGGACTGGCCGCGGCAAGCGTGGGGCTGAAGCTCGATGAGCGCGGCTGCATCGCCGTCGATGACGATTGCCGCACCAATCTGACTAACGTATGGGCGGTCGGCGATGTGGTTCGCGGGCCCATGCTTGCGCACAAGGCCGAGGAAGAAGGCGTGGCGGTGGCGCAACGCATCGCCGGACAGCACGGTCACGTCGATTTCAATACCGTGCCGTGGGTGATTTATACCTCGCCCGAAATTGCCTGGGTCGGAAAAACCGAACAGCAACTGAAGGCCGAGGGCGTGGCATTTCGCGCCGGCACATTTCCATTCATGGCCAACGGTCGCGCGCGCGCGCTGGGCGATACCATGGGTTTCGTAAAATTTATTGCCGACGAAAAAACCGACCGCGTGCTGGGCGTGCATATCATCGGGCCCATGGCCTCCGAACTCATCGCCGAGGCGGTCGTCGCCATGGAGTTCGGCGCAGCGGCGGAAGACATCGCGATCATCTGCCACGCGCATCCGTCGCTCTCCGAGGCGATGAAAGAGGCGGCGCTGGCGGTCGATAAACGCACGTTGAACCTGTAACAACGGTGATTTAGTGATTGGGGGATTGAGTTATTAAGTTGGTTCAACTTGGTGCTTTCGAATCACTTAATCACTGAATAAATCATCGATGAACGACACTACGCCGCCCAATCCGCGCAGCCTTGAGGGCAGCCACGGCAGCATCACGCAATGGATCGATCGCCATGCGCAGGAGAACGGCAACGCGCTCGATGCGGCGCAGCGCAACGCCTTGCGTCATTTCGAGCGGCTGGATGAAGACCTGGGCCGTCTGGAGCGGCAGGAGGCGCCGTTGTTGCGGCTGCTGGCTCCCCGCCGCGTGGTCCAGGGCATTTATCTGTGGGGGGGAGTCGGGCGCGGCAAAAGTTTCCTGATGGACAGCTTTTTCACCTGCACCCGGATCAAGCGCAAGCGTCGCATCCATTTTCACCGGTTCATGCAGGAGATCCACCAGGCGCTGCACCGCTGCCAGGGCGAGTCCGACCCCATGCTGCTGGTGGCGCGCGACCTCGCCCGAGACTATCGGCTCATCTGTCTCGACGAATTTCATATTACGGACATCACCGATGCGATGCTGATGCGCCGGCTGCTCGAAGGCCTGTGGGCGCAGGGCGTGGTGCTCGCGACCACCTCGAATTTCCATCCGGACGAGCTGTACCTGCACGGGCTGCAGCGCAATCAGTTTGTGCCGGCCATCGACCTGATACGGCGCAATCTTGAAGTGGTCAATGTCGACGGCGGCACGGATTATCGCCTGCGCGAGCTGGAGAAAGCCGGCGTCTACCATGTCGAAGATGGTGCGGAGCAGGCCCTGGCGCAGGCTTACGCGCGCATCGTGGGACACGAAGCCGACGACACCGACAGCCTCGAGATCGAAGGCCGGACCATACGGGTGAGGCGCCATTCGCACGGCGTGGCGTGGTTCGATTTCCAGGCGCTGTGCGACGGGCCGCGCGGCAAGCCCGACTATATCGAGCTGGCGCGCCGCTATCACACGCTGCTGCTGTCGGGCGTGCCGCGCTTTACCGCCGGGGATGCCGAACGGCTGCGGCGTTTCGTCTGGCTGATCGACGAGTTTTACGACAGAAGGGTTAAACTCATGATTTCGGCCGAGGTCGCCGCACCGGATCTTGTCGCAGACGCAGATTCAGCGGACCGTTTTCAGGCGAACCTGAATGCATCGCTCAAGGATCGCCTGGTCAGCCGGCTCACGGAAATGCAAACGCGCGAATACCTGACCCAGCCGCATTTGCCTTAGGAGGGCATATGGCAGCATGCAAGGCGTTTAGAATATTCAATGAAAACAGCAAGATAGAGGGACGCGTCGTCGACGTTCCGGTGACCGATCCGGGCGCGGGGCAGGTGCTGTTCAAGACCGCATACTCGAGCGTCAATTACAAGGATGCGCTGGCCGCGACCGGCGCTGGCAAGATCATCCGCAACTTCCCGCTGACCGGCGGCATCGATGCCGCAGGCATCGTGGTGGCGTCGGGCGACAACCGCTTCAGGGCGGGCGACGAGATCATCTGCACCAGCTACGATATGGGCGTCGCCCATGACGGCGGATTTTCCGGGCATTGCCTGGTGCCCGCCGACTGGGTGGTGCCATTGCCCCAAGGGCTCACCCTGTTCGACGCCATGGCGCTCGGCACCGCGGGCTATACCGCGGGGCTCGCCATTACGCTGCTCGAGCAGAATGACATGCGGCCCGAAAATGGCAAGGTGCTGGTCAACGGCGCCACCGGCGGTGTGGCGAGCCTGTGCATAGACATGCTGTCGGGTCTGGGGTATCAGGTCAGCGCCCTGACCGGCAAGGATGACGAACACGCGTTCCTGAAGCAACTGGGCGCCGCAGAGACCCTGTCCCGCCACAAGCTGGAAATGGGCAGCCGACCGCTGGAAAAGCCGCTGTGGGCCGCCGCCTTCGATTCGGTCGGGGGCGATCAGCTTGCGTGGCTCACGCGCACGATGCAACCGTCCGGCGTGATCGCCAGTTTCGGCAATGCCGGGGGCATCGACCTTAAAACGACGGTATTGCCCTTCATCCTGCGCGGCGTGCGGCTGATCGGTGTCGACTCCGGTTTCACGCCGATGGCGCTGCGGCGCAAGGTGTGGGTGCGCCTGGCCACGGACCTTAAACCGCGGCATCTGCAAGACATCGCGTCAACGATTACCATGAACGAATTGCCCGGCTATTTCGATAAAATGCTCAAGGGGGAGACCCGGGGCCGGGCGGTGGTCAAAATTTCGTGAGGCTTTCGCAAGACCAATGAAACCGCCGATTAACGCAGATAAACGCTGATAAAAAACGACAAAGAATTAAACCCACATTAAACTGGCCGCTAGTCCAGGTTTTTGGTGGTTGATCCTATTTTCGGCGTTCATCGGCGGTTAAAGTCTTTTGGGTTTATTCTGGCAAGTTCTTGGAGGAGGACAGCAATGGGCGCCTATCAGGACTTTTACCGCCGTTCCATCGACCAACGCGATGCATTCTGGACAGAGCAGGCGCAGCTGATCGACTGGCATAAGCCGTTCAGTGCAATACTCGATTACAGCAAACCACCTTTCGCCAAATGGTTCGTCGGCGGCGAAACCAATCTGTGCCACAACGCTCTTGACCGACATCTCGCCTCCCGCGGTGACCAGAAGGCGCTGATCTACATCTCGACCGAGACCGGCCAGGAAAAAACCTGGACTTTCAGTGAACTGCACACCGAAGTCAGCCGCTGCGCGGGGATGATCAGGGCGCAGGGCGTGGGCAAAGGCGATCGCGTGCTGATCTACATGCCGATGATTCCCGAGGCGGTATTCGCGATGCTTGCCTGCGCGCGGCTCGGTGCGGTGCACTCGGTGGTGTTCGGCGGCTTCGCTTCGCATAGTCTTGCCGCGCGCATCGACGACGCCCGCCCCAAATTGATGATTACCTCAGACGGCGGGTTGCGCGGCGGACGCGCCATTCTGTATCAGCCGATGTACAACGAGGCTCTGCGCCTGTCCAAGTCCCCCCCCGGGAAAGTCATCGTATTCAATCGCGGCCTGGACCCGGACCTGAAGCTCGCACCCGGGCGCGATCTCGATTACGAGACGCTGCGCGCGCAACACAAGGATGACACGGTCCCGGTGACCTGGCTCGAAGCGAGCGAGCCGTCCTATATTCTTTACACCTCGGGCACTACCGGCCAGCCCAAAGGCGTGCAGCGCGACACCGGCGGCTATGCCGTCGCGCTCGCGGCATCGATGAAGCACATCTATGATGGCCGTCCCGGCGAGACGATGTTTACCACGTCCGACATCGGCTGGGTCGTCGGCCATTCCTACATCGTCTACGGGCCGCTGATTCACGGCATGACGACCATACTCTACGAGGGGCTGCCGATCCGTCCTGACGCCGGCATCTGGTGGAAGATCGTCTCCGAGCACAAGGTGACGGTGATGTTTTCTTCGCCGACCGCAGTGCGCGTGCTGAAAAAACAGGACCCGGCATTTCTGAAAAATTACGATTTGAGCGGCCTGCGGCATCTGTTCCTGGCCGGCGAGCCGCTGGATGAGCCCACGCACCACTGGATGTCCGATGCGATCGGCAAACCGGTGATCGATCATTACTGGCAGACCGAGACCGGATGGCCGATCCTGACCGCGGTTCCCGGCATAGAAGCCACGCCGATCAAGCCCGGCAGCCCGAGTTTCCCGGCCTTCGGCTACGACTTGAGGCTGCTGCGGGAGAGCGATGCCAGCGACGCGGGGACGAACGAGAAAGGCGTGGTGGCGGTCATTCCACCGCTGCCGCCGGGCTGCATGACGACGGTGTGGGGCGATGATGCGCGTTTCGTCAATACGTATTTCACCAGCTTTCCCGACAAGCTCGTCTATACCACGTTCGACTGGGGCATACGCGATGCCGATGGCTACTATTTCATCCTTGGCCGCACCGACGATGTGATCAACGTCGCGGGACACCGCCTGGGCACGCGTGAAATCGAGGAAGCAGTGCAGGCGCACCCCAATATCGCCGAGGTCGCGGTAGTGGGCGTGGTTGATCCGGTGAAAGGCCAGATGCCGATGGCATTTGCGGTGGTCAAGGATGCCGCCCTGATAGCGACACCGGAACTGCGCGCGAGACAGGAAAAAGAAGTGATGAACACCGTCGATAAGCAGCTAGGGGCGATCGGCCGTCCGTCGCGCGTACACTTCGTGACACTGCTGCCCAAGACCCGCTCAGGCAAACTGTTGCGGCGCAGTATCCAGGCGCTGGCCGAGGGGCGCGATCCGGGAGATCTCACTACTATAGAAGATCCGGGCGCGCTGGAACAGATCTGCGCGGCATTGGCGGCGGCAAAATAACCTTCGGATAGGTTGAATCTCCGCATTCAGGACGATGCGGAGCAACAGGTCATTCGTCGACCGCAAGCCCGATTTACCCATGCGTGGCAAGCACGGTTGTCGAAGAGTGGCCTATAAACCGCTTGACAGGCAGCTAGCCGATCATATAAAAACTGTTTTAGATCAAAGCAATAAATAATATTCTGCTATATAATTCTTAAAAGACGGTGCTCGGGAACATGGGTGGGGAGCTCGGGTCGTGCTCTTAGCTTGTTGGTTCCGAATCTGCGTTGTGTTCCGATCGTGCGCGACCCTGTGGCTGGTCTGTGCCGCGGGATAGTTCAGACGGCGCATCTGCAGATGAAACTACTTACGGGACGGATACAGCGTGATTTTGTCAAAGAAACTTACCGAAGTCACAGCCAAGATCAACGCAGCGGACGATATCGACGGGATTCTGCGCGATGTCAGCCAGGACATTTGCGACGCCCTGGAGGCGGACCGGCTCACGATCTACCTCGTCAACGAGGACAAAACCCTGATTGTGTCGAAGATCAAGACCGGTCTCGATACCCATGAGGACTTGAAACTTCCGATCTCGTCGGAATACAGCATTGCCGGCTATGCGGCGCGCAACAAGCGCGTGATCAATATCAAGAATGTGTACGATATAGCGGAACTCAACAGCTTCGATCCCCCGGTGTATTTTCTGAGGGACGTGGACAAGTCGACGGGATACCACACCACGCAAATGCTGGCTGCGCCGATTTTTAGCAGCAATAACTCCAATGATGTCATCGGTGTGATTCAGGTCATCAACTCCAAATCAGGAAAACCTTTTTCCAAAGCCATCGAAGATGGAGTAGTCGAGGTGTGCAAGACCTTGGCGATTGCTTTCAGGCAGCGGGAACTGACCAAAAACCCGGGCCTCAAGACCAAATACGATTATCTGGTGATTGAAGGTGTTATCGCCGCTGCGGAACTGGGGCTGGCCATCAATCTGGCACGCAGAAAAAAAGTCGACATCGAACAGGTGCTGGCTGATGAGTTCCAGGTCACGGACACGGCACTGGGCCGGGCCCTGTCCAAATTTTACGGCCTGCCATACGAACCGTTTCGCAAAGACCGGGGCAGGCCCACAAATCTGCTGAGGAAGCTCAAGCGCGGTTTCGTGGAGAGCCAGGCCTGGATACCGGTCGAGGACGGCGATACGGAATTGCTGGTCATGACCACTGATCCCGAACACGTGATCAGTTCGCATATCGTCAATCACGTCTTCACCAAGGAAAAAATCAATTACTGTGTTTGCTCGAACCGTGAGTTTCTGGCAACGATAGAGCAGTTCTATGGGGTGGACAGCTCGCCCGCGTCTGTTGACACCATCATCAGGAGGATGGAACGGGACACGTTGGACGAGGACAGCAGCAATAATGACGAACGGGTGGAACCGGACAGCGCCACGGTGCAGCTGGTTCATAAAATCGTGGTGGAAGCCCATAAAATGCGCGCCTCGGACATCCATATCGAGCCGCGCCAGGGCAGGGGAAAAACCAGAATTCGATTTCGCATCGACGGGTCGCTGATCGACTATATCGAGGTGCCGGCAAGTTATCATGCGAAGATGGTGGCGCGCCTGAAAATCATGTCCGATCTGGACATTTCCAATCGCAGGGAACCGCAGGACGGCAAGATAAAATACAAGCAGTTTCTTTCTTCACTCGATATCGAGTTGCGTGTCGCCACGATCCCGACCTCCGGCGGGAAGGAAGACGTGGTGTTGCGCCTTCTGTCCGCAGGCAAGCCTGTTCCAATAGCCGAACTCGGGCTCAGTACGCGCAACCTGGAGAACCTGCAAACCCTGATAGTCAAACCTTACGGGCTGTTTCTGGTGTGCGGCCCGACGGGCTCGGGTAAAACGACCACGCTGCATTCGGTGCTGAGCTTCATCAATACCCCTGAAACCAAAATCTGGACCGCTGAGGATCCTGTTGAAGTCACCGAGGAGACGCTGCGCCAGGTGCAGATCAATGTGCGTGCCGATTTGACGTTCGCCCGCGCGATGCGCGCTTTTCTGCGCGCCGACCCGGACGTGATCATGGTCGGCGAGCTTCGCGACAAGGAAACGGTTGCCACCTGTATCGAGGCTTCACTGACCGGCCATCGAGTGCTCGCGACGCTGCATACCAACAGTGCCCCGGAAAGCATCTCCCGCCTGCTCGACATGGGCATGGATCCGTTCAATTTTGCGGATGCGCTGCTGGGCGTCATGGCGCAGCGTCTGGCAAAGAGACTGTGTCCCAAGTGCAAGAAACCGCATATGGGCAAGCAGGATGAAGTCAAAGTGATGCTCACGGAATACATCGAGGAACTCAGGTATACCGAGCAGTTCAAATCCGATGCCGAGGCGGCGCGCGATGCCATATACGTTGAGTGGGTGAAAACTTACGCCTACCAGAACGGCCAGTTCATCCTCTATGAGCCGGTCGGTTGCGATGAATGCCGCCACACGGGGTTCAGCGGGCGGGTCGGATTGCACGAACTTCTGGTGGCCACGGATGCGATCAAGCAGCATATCCAGGAGCATACCCGGGTGACAGGGATACTGGCGACCGCGGTGGAGCAAGGCATGCGGACGCTGAAGCAGGATGGCATCGAAAAGGTCCTGCAGGGGCACACCAATATGCAATCCGTGCGTGCGGTTTGCATCAAGTAGATGGCAGCGAAGCGGTAGAAGGATAAAAACGGGCGCAAGCGCCCGTTTTTGTTTGAAGGCAGAGAGGGTGGGATTGTGCACGGCTCGCATTGCCTCTGCGATCCGCGCATCCCTCGCCAAACTCCGGCTCGGGACCGCCGGATCTTAAAGCGATCCGGCGTCCAACCGAACATTCACCGGATGTTCGGTTGTCGAACCCGCGGTACGTCCACACACCCTCTGTTAGTAAAAAAATGGCTCAACGAGGGGGCATTACTGGCGGAGAGGGCGGGATTCGAACCCGCGGTACGACTTACATCGTACACACGCTTTCCAGGCGTGCGACTTAAACCACTCATCCACCTCTCCGGAAGCGGCGGATTCTACCACAGCGATTCCACGCAGCCTATTTTAGTGGCCTGAAACCGGCTGTAAGACAAGTCGAGCCCAGTCATGGCTCCATTGGTATTGGCCGTCTCACATCTGACAAATTTCAATAAAACAGAGTTCGCATTAACGCGGCTACGCCTATCCCGATCTCGCTTTCCAGAGGAAAGGAGAGCATGCCCATGACCGAATACCCCAACAGCCACGGCATGAGATAAAAACGGAACATGAAGAAAAACCACGCAACGTAAAGCGGAACCACGGGCGGTATCAGAAAATCAGGGGTAATGGGTGAAAAAAGCTTCAGAAACGGGTTTGTGGAGCGGACAAAAAACCGCATGAAGAAAAAAGTGCTGGTTTCGGGGAGAAAGAGATTCATGCCGAATCTGCCGATCAGCGTCCACATGATTACGCCGAGAATGTAATCAATCGCGATGACCCAGATCGGAAACGGTTCCATCATGTCCAATTCCGCGTGTTAGTGATAGCCAAATGCTACTCCTTAATAAAAAAGCCGGGGCAAACTGAACTTGCCCCGGCCCAAAACTGTGGTGATGAGATTAGTGGGTGGCGTCGAGTACCGTCTTGCCTCTCGGAATCCGGATCTCGTCGACCATGGCCTGGGTTTCTGCATCAGGCTCCTTGGTCATCAGCGTTACAGCAACCATGGCTATCACGCTGGCCAGCGCACCGATGATGCCGAAGCGCAGGTCATCGATACCCAGCCACGGCTTCATGCCGCCCCACTTGACCATGTACAGATACCACGACCCGACCGCAAGGCCGACTCCCATGCCGGCGCAGGCGCCGGCGCGGTTGGCGCGTTTCCACCAGACGCCGAGGACCAACGGGAAGAACAAGCCGGACATCGCGAAATCGAACGCCCATGCCACCGCGCCCAGAATATTCGTCAGCTTTAGACTTGCGACTGCCGAGCCGGCAGCGCCGATGGCGATCAGCAGGACACGTGCCACGATGAGACGTTTTTTGGTGTCCGCTTTCGGGTCGATCATCTTGTAGTAAAGATCGTGCGACAGCGCATTGGCGATGGCCAGCAGCAGACCGTCCGCGGTTGACATCGCCGCGGCCAGACCGCCCGCTGCAACCAGGCCCGAGATGACAGCCGGCAATCCTGAAATCTCCGGTGTCGCGAGCACTACGATATCCCCTCGCATGAAGAACTCGTTGATCTGCAGGATGCCATCACCGTTACTGTCGATGATCTTCAGGAAGCCAACGTTACCCCATTTCTGCACCCAGTCGAGCGCATTCACGCTGGCGATCGATTTGCCGATGATGCCTGTCGACAGGCTGGGGTCGAGCACCGCCAGCTTGGTCAGTGTGGCAAGCGCCGGCGCAGTGAAGTAGAGCAGGAAGATGAAGAACAGCGACCAGGCAACCGACCTGCGCGCGTCACGCACCGAAGGGGTGGTGAAGTAGCGCATCAGGATGTGCGGCAGCGAGGCGGTTCCCATCATCATGCAGGCTACGAGGGTCACGAATCTGAACGAGGCGATCGGGTCATTGGACGCAACGGAGTGCTTGACCGTCAGTGCGCGCATACCCGCCACTGGTGCCGCCGGCAGGAGTTCGCCGACATGTTGCAGGATCTCCAGCTGTGTCAGTTTGGCGACTGCGGCGCCGTACTCAAATTGCGGGAAATTGCCGAAGCCCTGTTTGGAGGACATCCAGAATACCGGAACCAGATAGGCAGTGATGAGCACGATGTATTGCGCCACCTGCGTCCAGGTCACCGCCCGCATGCCGCCCAGCATCGCGCACAGTAGAATCGCGACCAGGGCGATCCACACGCCTACGCCGAACGGGATTTGCAGAACTTTTGCTGCGATCGTTCCGGTTGCATTGATCTGCGCGGTTACATAGGTAAACGACGCCAGGATCAGCACGAGAACCGCAAGGAACCGGGCCAGGTTGCCGCCATAGCGGGTGCCGATAAAGTCGGGTACCGTGTAACAGCCAAATTTGCGCAGATAGGGCGCCATCAGCACGGCAACCAGGACGTAGCCGCCGGTCCAGCCGACGACGAACGCAAGGTACGCATGGCCACCCATGTAGATGCCGCCTGCCATCGCGACAAATGACGCACCGGACATCCAGTCCGCGCCGGTTGCCATGCCGTTGAACACAGCCGGAACCTGGCGGCCGGCGACATAATAGGCGTCGACCTGCATGGTGCGTGACAACCAGCCAATAAAGGCGTAGATCACCACGGTGAAAGCGACGAAGCATATCCCTATCGTATCGCCGGACACGCCCATTTTTTCCAGGAGCGCCATCAGCAATATGAAGAGAGCGAAGCCGCCAGTGTAAATACCGTAGTTCTTCGGCAAATTATCTACGAACGATCCTTTTAAGAAGGCCATTTTGATTTCTCCCTGAGGTTAGTCTTCGGCCATGCCGTATGTGGTATCGATCTTCTCCTGCTGCTTATTGAAGACGAAGATCTGGACCACGAATACGATAAGGGACCCCTGGGCCGCCATATAGAAACCGAGAGGGAAACCGATGAAGGTAATATGATTGAGAGCGGCTGCAAACCAGTGGACAACGAACGAGAAAATGAACCAGATGGTAAGATGAACAAACATCAAGTTTCGAGTTTTTTCCCAATGCAACGCTTGTTGGGACTTGTCCGTGCTCATGCGCTATCCTCCTTGTCTTTGAACATCCTGCTGGGTTGTGCTCATTATCTCCCGGCGAGGAGATAAAAGCGCCGTGCTGCTGGAACCTGGTTTTTTAAACTGAATTTTTCTGCGGAATATACCATTAGCATGAGTAAACGGTTGCCTATGCGGGCCAAAGTTGCCGAATTGTGGCAAACGCTCATGGAGTATCTCGGACCGGGAGGGCGCAGTCGCGCGCAAAGAATCGCTGTCCGCGAGGATTTGTGCGCGTTTCTGGGATCTCGCGCCAACCATATCGCGCAGACCTCTCTTTATGGCTACCTCCGGGCGCGCGCAGGCGTGCGTTATCCGGAACTGTTCGCCAACGAGGATTTTGTGAAGTCGATCGACATTGCCAAGTGGTACATCTGGCTCGCCTGCCTGTCTGATCTCGCGGTTTTTGCCGGCGGGCTGGTTGTGCTGCAAACTGGCGCGCAGTCCGCAGACGTCGGTCGTCTGATGAGAGAGGTAGCCGATACTGTGCTTGCGTCCACTGGCATTCCGGCGGAGGCGGGCGCCGAGTTTAATTCTTTGGCAGACAGCTTGCGTGCCCGCCTGGAAGCCTGCGACTGGGCATCGGTTCAGGATAACGAGACGCCGTTTTCCGAGAGCCCTGCTGCGTTGATCAAGTGGGCCCCAATATTCGACGATCTGAAGCGCCTGGACGACGAGATCGTCCGCAATTCCATGCGTTTCCGCTGGCGGGAGGTTCGCAGCGACCTGCGCCGGGACCTCGATGCCGGTATGCTCATCGCGTCCGAAATCCCTCGGAGCGCAACCTGAATTTGCACCTGACGGGATGAGGGCTGTGAAAGTCATGTGCCGCGCGGTCAAATTCTGCTGACTGCGACGTACGTTTATGTATGCTTGCCTTACGGAATTCTGCCGGCGAGTGCATTTCGTGCAAGAAGTGCGCTGCGTGGGGCAATCCATAAAACTCCTCCTGCCTGATCGTATCCGCTACTCGGCTTAAAGCTGGTATCGGTTTTAACTTATTTTTTTGCTGCTCTCCGCATGCTATAGAAAAATACTTACAAAATCCTGAACCTCGTGGTAAATATAGTGACAGAATTGGAATTGAAGGCGTAGTGGAAATTATAATGATATATAAAACAATATACTAAGTAATATTTGTAACGCGAGGTGGCCGTAAATTCCGCAGCAACGGCCGGGGGGGAGAGAGCATTGAGAATCCTGATTTCCGAGGACGATGGCGCACTGGCCGAAGCGCTGCAGTTTTCGCTATCGCAGGCCGGGTACGCTGTGGACTGGGTTGCCAATGGTGCGGCGGCCGACGAGGCGCTTAAGGACGACGTATTCGGTCTGTTGATTCTGGATCTTGGTCTGCCCAAGCTGGATGGTTTTGAAGTGTTGCGGCGTCTGAGGGCGCGTAACCCGGTGATGCCGGTGCTGATTCTGTCGGGTCGCGAGAAACCCGAGGAAAAGGTGATGGGGCTGGATCTCGGCGCCGACGATTATCTGGTCAAGCCGTTCAGCCTGGGCGAGCTGCAGGCGCGGGTGAGGGCGTTGCTGCGACGCGGGCAGGGCGGCGTGACGCCGGTCATCACCTACGGCGAGCTTAATTTTGACACCATAGGACGCACTGTCAGCATCAACGGCAAAACCCTGCAGCTATCAGTGCATGAAATCGGCGTGATAGAGATTCTGCTGCACCGTTTCGGCAGAGTGGTGAGCAAGGAACAACTGGTGGAACAGCTTTATAGTTACGACAAGGAAGTGAGCCACAACGCGATTGAGGTATACGTGCACCGGCTGCGAAAGAAAATCTCCGGCGCGGGCGTGACTGTGCGCACGCTTTATGGCCGAGGCTATTTGCTCGATTATGTTTCCGAATGAGCTCTAGGCTGTAGGGGACGATATTAACTCATTGATTATTTTAACTAATTCCCTTGTAGAGAAAGGTTTGGTCAGGTAGTTATTGGCGCCCAGCCTCAGGCTTTGCTCGACGGCGTTTTCATGTCCGCGTGCGGTAAGCATCAGTATCTTGGTGTGTGCCAGCGTGCTGTTTGCGCGAACGTGGCGGCATACTTCGAAGCCGTCGAGCAGCGGCAGCATGATGTCAAGCACGATCAGGTCGGGTCTGATGCGTGCTGCCAGGCGCAGCGCTTCGTTGCCGTCACGGGCGATCGTCACTTCGTAGCCTGCGCCCTGCAGCAGAAATTCCAGTGACAGAACTATGCTGGGTTCGTCCTCGGCAATCAACACCCGTTTCGGGTTTCGAGTTTCAGGTTTCATGTTCTTCAAGGGTGTTTATTTTTTACGCGGACTCGAAACCTGGAACCGGAAACGTGGAACTTGTTTCGAACGGCAAGGTAAAGGAGAAGGTCGAGCCTGTTCCGGCAACGCTGGTGACCCACAAGCGGCCGCCGAAGTGGCTGATGATTTCGCGGGAAATAGCGAGGCCGAGGCCGCTGCCCTTGGGTTTCTGGGTGAGCGTGTCGCCCACCTGGCGGAACTTGTCGAAGATGACTTCCTGATCGGCCGGGCCGATGCCGATGCCGTTGTCGATTACATCGATGCGCAGCGTGTCTTGCTCTTGCGCCAGCCTGATAACGACCCGGCCATTCTGACGCTCGCAGAATTTCGCGGCGTTTGACAAAAGGTTGAGCATGACCTGCATCAGCCGGTCGCGGTCGGCGACTATCGGCGGAACTTGCGCGGGAGCGCTCATTTCCAGCTTGATGTTCTGTTCCCGGAAAAGCTGGCTTACCGCCGTCACCGAGTCTTCAAGCACATCGAGCATGTCGATTTCGCTCGATTGCCAGTCGGCATTGCCCGATTCAATCTTGGCGAGATCGAGCACCTGGTTGATGAGCCGGGTCAGGCGCTCGGATTCCTTGACGATGATGCCGAGAAATATTTCACGCTGGCCGGTATCGAGTTGCGGATTATCGTTGAGAATTTCCGAAAACGCGCGGATCGAGGTCAGCGGCGTGCGCAGTTCGTGGGTGACGGTGGAAATGAAATCATCTTTGAGGCGATCGAGTTCCTGCAGTCTTTGGTTGGCATTTCGCAGATTTTTGGTGGCAGCTTCGAGTTCGAGCGACTTTTGTTCGAGCTGGCGGCTGTAGGCGAGCACCTGCGAGGCCTCGTCGATAATGGTCATCACTTCGTCTATGCCCAGAGGCTCCTCGTCGACGACCGATGCCACCATGGCGCGCGCTGAGGCGCTGCCGATGGCCCCGGCCAGCAGCGATTCGGCGTAATGCACCAGGTCGGCATCTCCAGCGAGGTCCTGCAACGGCTTGCCGCCGCGGCTGCGGGCGTAGATGGTGAACGCATTGCGGGCGCGCTCGGGCCCGAGAAAGCGGCTGAGCAGCGCCAGCAGATCGTTGACCGAGGCGTTGCCGCGCCAGAAAAGGGAGCCGGCGGTTGCGGAAGGCTGCTTGACCACATCGACAAACAAAGTCGCCTGGCTGTGCTCGGCGGCGCTGGGCCGCTGGAGCAGGGAGATACCGGCGTAGCAGCCGAGGTTGGCCAGCATGCTCCAGAACAGGCAGTGCGTGATGTCATCCAGTCCGTGAAGTCCGAACAACTGCTGCGGCTTGAGCAGGTCGATGCCGAATATGCCCTGCGACAGGAAGGTGATAGGCAGCCAGCCGGACTTTGCGAAGGACGGCAGCAGCAGGGTGTAGAGCCACACCAGAAAACCCGCGGTGAGTCCCGCTATCGCCCCCGTGCGCGTGCCGCCTTTCCAGAAAATACCGCCGATGATGGCGGGGCCGAACTGCGCGACGGCGGAAAACGAAATCAGTCCGATCGACACCAGCGCGTACGCTTCGCCGGCAAGATAAAAGTAAATGTAGCCGAGCATCAGTATGACGACGATGGCGCCGCGGCGGATGCCGAGCAGCAATCGCGACAGATCGGGTTGTTCGTTGAGACGCAGCCACTTCATGCGCAGCAGCGCCGGCATCACCAGGTCGTTGCACGCCATGGTGGACAATGCGATGGCTTCGACGATCACCATGCCGGTTGCCGCCGACAGGCCGCCTATGAATGCGAACAGCGCAAGCAGCGGCTGCTGTTGCGCAATCGGCAACGTCAGCACAAAGGTATCGGCATCGACGCTCCCGCTAGTGAAATGCATCAGCCCGCCAAGCGCGATCGGCAGCACGAAGATGTTGATGGCGAACAGATAAAGTGGGAACAGCCAGATCGCTTTATTGAGGTGGCGTTCGTCGACGTTTTCCACTACGGCGACCTGGAACTGGCGCGGCAGGAACATGACGGCCAGCATCGACAGGAAAGTGAGCGAGGCCCAGCTCGTGTAATCGCTGCCTTCGCCACCCAGCACGAGCAGGGCGGTGAGTCGGGGAATTTCAGTGGCGCGGTCGAAGATGTCGGCAAAACCCCCGTACATGCCGAAGGTCACGAACAAACCGACAGCCATGAAGGCGATCAGCTTGACCACGGATTCAAAAGCGATCGCGGCAACCAAGCCTTCGTGGCGTTCGGTCGCGTCGAGGTGGCGTGTGCCGAACAGAATGGTGAAGGCGGCAAGCAGCATCGCAATGTAGAACGTGGTGTCGCCGAGAAACAAGGGCGCGCCGGCCTTGTCGGGCATCACGACTTCAGGATACCTGAGGATAATGGAGAAGCTGGTCGAGATCGCCTTCAGCTGGAGCGCGATATACGGCACCACGCCGATTATCGCGATGATGGTGACAAGGCCACCCAGCATGTGGCTCTTGCCGTAGCGTGAGGCGATGAAATCGGCGATGGAGGTGATGCGATTGGCCTTGCTGATGCGTATGATTTTCAGCATCACATACCACCACAGCGCCGCCATCAGCGTCGGCCCGAGGTAGATCGGCAGAAAACCGATGCCGCTGGTCGCGGCACGGCCGACACTGCCGTAGAAAGTCCACGTCGTGCAATAAACTGCAAGCGACAGCGCATAGATGTAGGGATTGGCGATGATGCTGCGGCCGGCGTCGGCACGCTTGTCGCCGTAGTAGGCGATAGCAAACAGCAGGCCGACGTAGGCGAAAGACGCCAGGACGATGGTGGTGCCGGTCAGCATCTTTCGCGTTTCATCTGGTCAGAAATGCTATGCGCAGACTCGCATGTCAATCGCCGCGCTTCTCCACAGCCAGCGCCATCAGTCCGATGAACAGCGCCCAGGCGCCGAATACATAGGCATAGAGCACGGGGATGCCGAAAATTTCCATGTGGCCGGTAAACAGCGACAGCAGGGGGTAATTGAACAGCAGGCAACCCAGCAAAAACAGCGCCGCGAGGCGCTGTCCCGTGATGCTTGATCTGATCATGCGCCCCCCAGGCCGGAGGTGGGGGGGCGTCAAATTCCCGACCGAGGCCGGTCTGTGAAGCTCCTCACTCCTCACTCCTCTCGCCTCACGATATCAGCTGGCCGATTGCTTGAGCTGTTCAAGAATGGCCGGGTTCTCGAGCGTGGAAACGTCCTGCGTGATGGTTTCGCCCCTGGCAATGGAACGCAGCAGGCGCCGCATGATTTTCCCGGAACGTGTTTTCGGCAGATTATCGCCGAAGCGGATGTCCTTGGGTTTGGCGATGGCGCCGATTTCCTTGCCCACCCAGTCCCGCAGTTCCTGGACGATTTTCCTGGCTTCTTCGCCCGTGGGGCGCGCCTGCTTGAGAACAACGAACGCAACAATGGCTTCGCCCGTCGTGTCGTCAGGCCGTCCGACAACCGCGGCTTCTGCGACGAGTTTGGTGTTGGCGACCAGAGCGGACTCGATTTCCATGGTGCCGAGTCGATGGCCGGAAACGTTCAGCACGTCGTCGATGCGGCCCATGATCCGGATATAGCCTTCCTCGTCAAAGGTGGCGCCATCCCCGGCAAGGTAAAACCGGCCTTGGAAATCCTCGGGATAATAGGTTTTTTTGAAGCGCTCGGGATCACCCCAGATGGTGCGCACGATCGCCGGCCAGGGGCGTTTGATGACCAGAACGCCGCCGTGCCCGTTGCCCACCGAACTGCCGGTTTCGTCGACGATGTCAGCCATGATGCCGGGCAGCGCGAATGTCGCCGAGCCCGGTTTGGTGGGAGTGGCGCCGGGCAGTGGCGAAATCATATGGCCACCGGTCTCGGTTTGCCACCAGGTGTCGACTATCGGGCAGCGGCCGCCGCCGACGACCTCGTGATACCACATCCAGGCCTCGGGGTTGATCGGCTCGCCCACGGTCCCCAGGATTCTCAGCGAGGACAGGTCGTATTTTTTCGGCAGATCGCCGCCGGCCTTGATCAGTGAACGGATTGCGGTGGGGGCGGTATAGAACACCGTGACCTTGTGATCCTGGATCATTTTCCAGAACCGGCCGGCGTCCGGATAAACCGGCACGCCTTCGAACACCACCTGCGTGGCGCCCACCGCGAGCGGGCCGTAGCACACATAGGAATGTCCGGTGACCCAGCCGACGTCGGCTGTACACCAGAATACATCGCTCGGCTTGTAGTCGAACACCCACTGCATGGTGAGTATCGACCACAGCAGATAGCCGCCCGTGGAGTGCTGGATGCCCTTGGGTTTGCCGGTGGACCCGGAAGTGTAGAGTATGAACAGCGGGTGTTCGGCATCGACCCACGTCGGTTCGCAGGCATCGGATTGCCCGTTGATCAGATCGTGCAGCCAGACGTCGTGAGTGGCATTCCAGTCCACCTTGGCGCCGGTCCGCTTGTAGACGACGACGGCCTTGATGGAATCGCAGCCACCCATGGCCAGCCCTTCGTCGACCGCTTTTTTCAGTGCAATGGCGCGCCCGCCACGCATTTGCTCGTCGGCGGTGAGTACCGCAACCGCTCCGGCGTCGATGATGCGCTCCTGGAGGCTTTTGGCTGAAAAGCCGCCGAACACGACCGAATGCACCGCGCCGATGCGCGCGCAGGCCTGCATCGCGACAATGACCTCTATCGACATCGGCATGTATATGATGACCCGGTCGCCTTTCTGGATGTTGAGCGACTTGAGGCCGTTCGCCATCATGCATACGCGCCGATAGAGCTCCTTGTAGCTGATTTTGGTGACTTTGCCGTCGTCGGCTTCAAAGATGATCGCGGTTTTATCGGGCTGGGTTTTGAGGTGCCGGTCCAGGCTGTTGTAGGAAGCATTCAATTCGCCATCGTGAAACCACTTGAAGAACGGCGCGTTGCTTTCGTCGAGCACGGTACTGAATGGTTTATGCCACAGCAGATGTTCGCGTGCCTGTCTTGCCCAGAAACCCTCGAAATCGCGTTCTGCCTCGGCGCACAGCTTGCGATAAGCATCCATGCCGGAAATATTGGCCTGTTTGACGAACGCGTCGCTGGGCGGAAATACGCGCTTCTCATGCATTACTGATTCAATGGCTTTGTTCGACATACGTTTCTCCGGTTAAGGTATGCAACACGAAATCTGGCGGCGCTGGTCAAAACGGACATTCATTGCGGCATATTTATTTTTGGCTTTGCTGAATAAAAGCATTATATGCATGTGTTGTAAAGACGCCAGTGCGGGAATTCTGGCGTAAATCGCCGATCACATGCATAATTATGACTGTCTATGGCGGGCCTCCCCGCATTGCACGGTAGTGAACCTGGTCAGGTCCGGAAGGAAGCAGCCACAGCTATTTTATGCAAGTGCCGGGGGTAAGGCTCGCCTCCCATTTTCTTTTGCGATATCATCGTCATACCGTAAGAAACGGTCGGCAAGAGGTGTTTGTGGATAAATTCAAATGTGCGGTTGTGGCGGTGATGCTGGTTTTCCCAGTGGTAGCCTCAGCGGTGGACGGCATGTCATTCGAGTACGGCAAGTCAAACTCCTCGAACGCTGACGTCAAGCTTTATCGCATTGGACTGCAGTGGGACTGGCAAAAAAAGTGGCTCGATACCGGAAACTGGCATGTAGGCGGGTACTGGGACCTGAATCTCGGTTACTGGGATAACAGCAGCACCGCCAAGACCAACAACGGCCTTGCCGACATCGGCCTGACGCCGGTGTTTCGTTTTCAGCAGAACAACCCGGGAAGATTCGCGCCGTATGTCGAGGCGGGTGTCGGCATGCATTTTCTGTCGGAGACTTCGGTAAGCGAGGAGCGCAAGTTCTCTACCAGCTTCCAGTTCGGGGACCATGTGGGCGTGGGCCTGCGTTTCGGCGACAAGGGACGTTACGATGTCGGTTACCGTTACCAGCACCTGTCGAACGCCGGGATCAAGGATCCGAACCAGGGCATCAATTTTCACCAACTGCGTCTGCAATACCGGTTTTAGTCCGGCTTCTGGTCGTGGGTTGAACGTTCCGGAACCCGAAACCGCATAAAAGGCAGTAATTTGAGTCAAGTACTTGCCCGCAAGTGGCGCCCCAGGGCTTTTTCACAGCTGGTAGGGCAGGAACATGTCGTCAGGGCGCTGACCAATGCCCTCAGGCAGCAACGCCTGCATCACGCCTATCTGTTCACCGGCACGCGCGGCGTCGGCAAGACCACGATCGCGCGCATCATCGCCAAGGCCCTCAACTGCGAGACCGGTGTCACCGACGAGCCGTGCGGCAAGTGCGGCGCCTGCTTGGAGATCGATGCCGGGCGGTTTGTCGACCTGATCGAGCTCGATGCGGCATCCAACACCCAGGTCGACAATATGCGCGAGCTGCTGGATAACGCGCTGTATTCTCCCACCAGCGGCCGCTACAAGGTCTACATCATAGACGAAGTGCACATGCTGTCGCGCAACGCGTTCAATGCCATGCTCAAGACGCTGGAAGAACCGCCGCAACATGTCAAATTCATACTTGCGACCACCGATCCGCAGAAAATCCCGGTGACCGTGCTGTCGCGCTGCCTGCAGTTCAACCTGAAGCAGATTCCGCAACCGCAGATCCGGGACCAGTTGCAGAAAATCCTGGATGCGGAAAATATCCCGCTCGAACCGCCGGCATTGGCGCTGCTTGCGCGCGCCGCCCAGGGCAGCATGCGCGATGCGCTGAGCCTGCTCGATCAGGCCATCATGCACGGTGGCGGGAAGGTCGAGGAAGCCTCGGTGCGGGCGATGCTGGGCGCTGTCGATCAGACCTACCTGTATGCGATTCTGAGAGCGCTTGCCGGCCACGATGGCCGGGGCTTGATCGCGGAAGCCGAGCGCATGGCCAGTCGCAGCCTGTCGTTCGAAGGCGCACTGCAGGATCTTGGAACGTTATTGCACCGCCTGGCGCTGGCGCAGCAGGTGCCCGGCACGGTGGCGGACGACGATCCGGATCGGGACATCCTGAATGAGCTCTCAGGCCTGTTCGCCCCCGAGGATTTGCAGCTGTACTACCAGATCGCGCTGCAGGGGCGGCAGGACATTGGATACGCGCCGGACGAATATGCCGGATTCACCATGACGCTGCTGCGCATGCTGGCGTTCGCGCCGGGCGCGGCACCTGCGCCGACACCGGCTCGTTCCGCGCTGGCGCAGAGTACCCCGCCGGCACGGACACCGGTTCGCAGCAAGCAGGCGGAAAGCACTCCTGCGGCGCCGAAGGCAACGTCGGCGGTGTCGGAAGTGCCGGTATCTGAAGTTGTCAACGATAACGCTGCATGGAGCGAGATCGTCGATAAACTGAGCCTGACCGGCATGGCGCGCATGCTGGCACAGCATTGCGAGCTGGTAAGTCGCACTTCCTCCAAGTTTGAATTAAGCATAGCCAAGGCTCACGAGCGTCTTCTTGATAAACCGTACCAGGACAAGCTCAAAGCGGCGCTGCAACAGCATTTTGGAAATGCACTGAGGCTCTCGATCGGCGTGGGTGAGAGCAGCGGCAATTCGCCGGCCGAGATTGGCGATCGGACCACGCAGCAGCACCAGGCCGAGGCGATCGCCGAGATCGAGCAGGACCCGTTCGTGCGCGAACTGGTTGAAAATTTTGATGCACGAGTGATTGAATCCACGATCAAACCCATACAGCGGGAGAACAAGCAATGATGAAAGGCGGCCTTTCCGGCCTGATGAAACAGGCGCAGCAAATGCAGGACAATATGAAAAAAATGCAGGAGGAGCTCGCCACGGTGGAAGTCGAAGGCCAGTCGGGCGCGGGCATGGTGAAGGTGGTGATGACCTGCCGCCACGACGTGAAGCGCGTGATCATCGACGACAGCCTGCTCAAGGACGACAAGGACATGCTCGAAGACCTGATTGCTGCTGCAGTCAACGACGCCGTGCGTCGCGTCGAAGCCGCGACACAGGAGAAAATGGCCGGCATGACCGCCGGGCTGCCGCTGCCGCCCGGCTTCAAGATGCCGTTTTAGGGCATAAGGTGAATGGTAAACAGTGAATCGTGAAAAGCAGGGCAAAAGCGCGTGGCGCGCCATCCCGGCACTTACCAATCACGATTAACTATTTTCGATTTACGGCTCGATGAAAACCCCGTCCTCGCTCGAAGAACTGATCGAAGCCTTGCGTTGCCTGCCTGGAGTGGGCCCCAAATCGGCGCAACGCATGGCTTATCACTTGCTGCAACGTGACCATCCTGGCGCTCAGCGCCTGGGTGGCGCGCTAAAAACCGCGCTCGAGCGCATACGCCATTGCGAGAAGTGCAACAGCTTTGCCGAAGAGGAGGTGTGTGGTCTGTGCCGCTCGTCGCGTCGCAATGCTGCTGTGTTGTGTGTGGTCGAGACCCCGGGCGACCTGCTGATGATGGAGCAGGCGCAGTGTTATCAGGGACTGTATTTCGTGCTGATGGGTTCGTTGTCCCCGCTCGACGGCATCGGGCCCAAGGACATCCATCTTGACCGGCTGATCCAGCGCGCGGCGGATGGCACGGTACACGAAGTGATACTCGCCACCAACTTTACAGTCGAAGGCGAGGCAACCGCGCACTACATCGGGGAATTATTGCGCGCCCGGGGCATCAAGGTATCGCGCATTGCGCGAGGGTTGCCGGTGGGCGGCGAGTTGGAGCACGTCGACAGCGGCACGCTGGCGCAGGCGGTGATGGAGCGACGCGAAGTATTGATATAACCTGTTGTTTTATAATAAATATATGTAATAAAAGCGATTTAATATGAAATCAGCGCCTAAGCCGCAAATCACGGACACCCAAAAGCTGCAAAAAATGCTGGCCCAGGCCGGGCTGGGCTCGCGCCGCGATATGGAAGGCTGGATAGAAGAGGGGCGCGTGACGGTGAACGGGAAGGTCGCCACCATCGGCACGCGGGTCGGGCCGGATGATCAGGTCAAGGTCGGCCGGCGCATCATACGCATGCCGGCCCCCGAGCAACTGCCGCGGGTGCTGCTCTACCACAAGCCCGAGGGCGAGATCGTCAGCCGCGACGATCCGGAAGGCCGGGCCTCGGTGTTTACGGCGCTGCCGCGGCTGCGAGGTGCGAAGTGGCTGGCGGTGGGTCGGCTCGATTACAACACGTGCGGACTGCTTATTTTCACCACGTCCGGGGACATCGCGAACCGTATCATGCACCCGCGTTTCGAGGTCGAGCGCGAATATGCCGTGCGCATCATGGGCCAGCTCACAGCCGAGCAGATTATCCGGTTAAAAGAGGGGATCAAGCTGGACGATGGCGTGGCGCGCTGCGAATCGATCAAGGACGAAGGCGGGGAGGGTGCAAACCACTGGTATCGTATGGTGCTCAAGGAAGGCCGCAACCGCATCGTGCGCCGCATGTTCGAGGCGCTCGGCATGACCGTCAGCCGGCTGATGCGGGTGCGGTTCGGCATTGTTGGGCTGCCGGCGCGGTTGAAGCGCGGCCAGTGCCTCGAACTCACTCCCCAGGAGACGCAACGCGTGCTGCTATGGCTGCAACCGCAGCCGGAAGTCTCTAAGGAAGCAGCTGTTCGCGAGACAGCAGAAACACGCAATCGTCCCCGCCGCTGGTCTCGGGCCAAGTAAAAGGCAGGCGCGGG
>CALOEN010000016.1:0-82331 GCA_942492335.1 uncultured beta proteobacterium
CACAAGGCGTAATTGGCTTTGTCAGTGAAAAGTGGCAGCAGCTACGTAAGGCATCAAATGGGAAAAACCAAGATAAAGATAAGGATGATCAGCACAAGGCCAAGGAGGTGATCGCATGACCACATTTAACAGCGTAAAGGAATCGGTTCAGGCGTTCACTCGTCGAGACGAAGTCTTTGATTACCTCAAACCCGATATTCATCCTGCCATCGATACTCGACATAACGTGCTGTTGTATGTCGAAGGCGTCAACAAAAGCTTCGATGGTTTCCAAGCGATAAACGACCTCAACCTCTACATCAAAGAGGGAGAGCTGCGCTGCATCATCGGCCCTAATGGCGCAGGTAAAACCACCATGATGGACATCATCACAGGTAAAACTAAGCCAGACACTGGCGAAGTGTGGTTGGGTTCGAACATCTACATATTGAAGATGAACGAAGCTGAAATTGCCAATGCAGGCGTTGGGCGTAAATTCCAAAAACCGACCGTGATTGAGTGTTTAACCGTGTGGCAGAACCTTGAATTAGCCATGGCCGGTGACCGTTCAGTGTGGGCGACGTTCACTGCTGTGATGTCTGGCGAACAGAAAGACAAACTGACCTCTGTGCTTGAGCTGATTCATTTAAAAGACGAAGCGGCTAACTTGGCAGGTAACCTGTCTCATGGGCAAAAGCAGTGGTTAGAGATCGGTATGTTACTGATGCAAAACCCTAAGCTGTTGCTGGTGGATGAACCCGTGGCAGGTATGACTCACCAAGAAATGGATCGTACCTCTGAGTTACTTAACTCACTGGCAGGTAAGCACTCGGTGGTCGTGGTTGAACACGATATGGATTTCGTTCGTTCTATCGCCAGCCATGTCACCGTGCTTCATCAAGGTCATGTGTTGGCTGAAGGCACTATGGATCAAGTGCAGGCTCACCCTGAAGTTAAACAAGTTTATCTCGGAGAATAGGATGCTAGAGGTTAAATCAGTTAATCAATATTACGGTGAGAGCCACACGCTGTGGGATTTGGATATGCAGATCCCAGAAGGAAAATGCACGGTGCTAATGGGGCGTAATGGCGTCGGTAAAACGACTCTGCTGCAATGCATCATGGGTTTGGTTAAGGTCGAAAGCGGTGACATCTCATTATCGGGTGAGTCGCTTTTGAAAACCGATGCTGAAGATCGTGCTCCCCAGGGAATCGGTTATGTGCCGCAAGGTCGTCAGATCTTTCCGATGCTCACGGTTCAAGAAAACCTAGAAGTAGGCTTACCGATTCGAGAAAAGGGCGACCGTAAGATCCCTGAGTTCATCTTCGATATATTCCCAGTGCTAAAAGAGATGCTGCATCGTCGCGGTGGAGATTTATCTGGTGGTCAGCAGCAGCAACTCGCGATTGGGCGTGCGCTGGTGGTTAATCCAAAACTGTTGATCTTGGATGAACCGACAGAAGGTATTCAGCCCAATATCGTGCAAGAGATTGGTGACATCATTCGTATGCTCAACGAGAAGATGGGGCTCACAGTACTGCTTGTTGAGCAGAAGCTGCCATTTGCGAGAAAGGTCGGTGACCGATTTTGCATTCTCGACCGTGGTCGTCAGGTAGCAGAAGGTGAAATGAAAGGGCTCAATGAGTCTTTGATTAAGGAGTACCTAACCGTATGAGCTCTCTATATTCTTCGAGTGAAGCAATAAACACCTCTTTAGCGGGAGTGTTGTCTCTGAATGAGACCATCGAACAAGATATCCGAGACGGTTGGCAAGCGAGCTTAAGCCTCACTTTTGTCGACCGCGGTGATAAAACCGTATTAAAGAATCGTCAGCAGTCTGGTCCGCTTGCGGTGCAGCGTCCCTTGTATCCTGATGGGGAAACGTGTCACACCTACTTACTTCATCCCCCCGGCGGAGTGGTAGGTGGTGATACACTTAATATTGAAGCGACCATCGAAAGCGGCGCGCATGCGTTGATCACTACACCCGGTGCGACCAAGTTTTATCGCTCAAACAACAAGTACGCCAAGCAGAAGCAGACCTTACGAGTGAAGAAAGATGCACGCTTGGAATGGATGCCGCAAGAGAACATCTTTTTCCCGAATGCACACGTTCGTTTAGACACTGAAATTCGCCTAGAAAAGGGTGCACAATTTTGGGGTTGGGAGATGCACTGTTTTGGGCGTCCTGCACAGAATGAGGGATTCGAGCATGGTCACCTCGTTGGAAAAACTGAAATCTATCTTGATAATCAAAGGCTTCTGACTGAAGGTTTTAATTTTCACGGTGGCGATAAGTTAATGATAAATATGGGGTTACTTGATTATTCAATGATGGGAACCTTTTATATCACTTCAAATGAGAAGCAAGATTTAGAGTTGGTACAGAGCTTGCTCTTATCTATTACACAGCAAGCTTCACAGCAATCAGTTACATCAAAAACGTCGAGTGAACCCACATTAATATTGGGTGCGACTCAGATAGAAGGATTGATTGTGGTGCGAGCCTTGGGTAATTGGAGTGAAGACATCCTCCAGGCCTTTGGTCAGATATGGCAAGCAACTCGCTCTCATTTCTGTGGTACGACTCCTGATTTACCAAGGATTTGGGCGACTTAGCGATTAGCCCTTTTTGTACCTAGGGTGACTTCCGACCCTAGGTGCATTTTTTCAAGCTTGCTGTGATTGAATCCCACTTACTGCTCATGCGTTTTTGAGCAATAAGAAAACAACACTAACAGCGGGCGGCTAAATGGAATTAACACCAAGAGAAAAAGATAAGCTACTTATCTTCTGCGCAGGGAATGCTGGCACAGCAGCGCAAACAAAAAGGCTTAAAACTCAACTACCCAGAATCTATTGCGCTGATCAGCAGTGCCATTCTTGAAGGTGCCCGTGAGGGTAAAACCGTTTCAGAATTAATGGATTTTGGACGCACACTTCTTACTGTCGATGACGTTATGGAGGGAATCCCTTCCATGATCCCTGATGTACAAGTCGAAGCCACTTTTCCTGATGGCACCAAGCTGGTGACCGTTCATGAACCTATCGTGTAGGGAGAAGTAATATGGCTGGTTCCACAAAACAATACTCAGGATTCGTTCCCGGAAAAGTCGAAACCGCACCGGGTGACATCACTCTCAATGAAGGCCGCGACACAACGTCCGTTAAGGTACAAAACATTGGCGATCGTCCTGTTCAAATTGGCTCTCATTACCACTTCTATGAAGCAAACCCATCACTGATCTTTGACCGAGAAGCCACTAAAGGTTTTCGACTTAATATCCCTGCGGGCACTGCAACCCGCTTTGAACCGGGTCAGTCGCGCAGCGTCGAGTTAGTGCGTTACGCCGGTAAGTTAGAGATCTATGGCTTCAAGGAAAGGTGATGGGCAAGCTCTAAGCGCTCCCACGGAATAATGAAAATAACAAAGGATTGAACATGGCGACGATATCCAGACAGGCTTATGCCGAAATGTTTGGGCCAACAGTCGGTGACCGAGTGCGTCTTGCTGACACAGATTTATGGCTAGAAGTTGAAAATGATTACACCGTATACGGCGACGAAGTGAAATTCGGCGGCGGCAAAGTGATTCGTGATGGACAAGGGCAAAGTCAGCGTCCAAGTGCCGAAACGCCAGATTTGGTGATCACCAACGCGATAGTGTTGGATTACTGGGGCATCGTAAAAGCCGATGTTGCCATCAAAGATGGTCGAGTTCAGGCATTGGGCAAAGCGGGCAACCCTGATGTTCAGCCGGGCGTTGATATTGTGATTGGCCCGGGCACGGAAATTTTAGCCGGCGAAGGTTCAATCCTGACTGCTGGTGGCATTGATTCACACATTCACTTTATCTGCCCGCAACAAATTGAAGAGGCACTGGCGTCAGGTGTGACAACCATGATCGGCGGTGGCACGGGGCCAAACACCGGCACCAACGCAACCACATGTACGCCGGGGCCTTGGAACATGCATCGTATGCTGGAGTCACTCGATCAATTCCCAATGAACTTTGGCTTGTTAGGCAAAGGCAATGCAAGTCAGCCAGAAGCATTGCGTGAACAAGTCGCTGCTGGCGCAGTGGGTTTGAAGTTGCACGAAGATTGGGGAACCACTCCCGCTTCAATCGATACCTGCTTGAGCGTTGCCGACGAGATGGACGTACAAGTCGCGATTCATACCGATACCTTGAATGAGTCTGGCTTTGTTGAATCAACACTTGGCGCAATTGGCGACCGCGTGATTCATACCTACCACACTGAAGGTGCGGGCGGTGGTCATGCTCCCGACATTATCCGTGCGGCAGGCGAACCTAACGTTCTGCCTTCATCGACTAACCCAACACGACCTTACACGGTCAATACGGTCGATGAGCATTTAGACATGTTGATGGTGTGTCATCACCTTTCACCGTCGATTGCCGAAGATGTCGCGTTTGCTGAATCTCGTATCCGCCGTGAAACCATTGCCGCAGAAGACATTCTTCATGACTTGGGCGCATTCTCGATGATCGCCTCGGATTCCCAAGCAATGGGGCGCGTAGGCGAGGTAGTAACACGTACTTGGCAAACCGCACACAAGATGAAAGTACAGCGTGGCAGCCTAAAAGAAGATTCAGACTACAGCGATAACTTCCGTTTAAGACGTTATGTCGCTAAGTACACCATCAACCCAGCGATCACTCATGGTATGTCTCATGAAATCGGTTCGATCGAAGCCGGGAAATTAGCTGACCTAGTTCTATGGAAGCCAGCCTTCTTTGGCGTGAAACCAAGCGTGATTTTGAAAGGCGGCATGATCGCCATGGCACCGATGGGTGACCCAAATGCTTCAATCCCAACACCTCAGCCAGTTCACTATCGCTCTATGTTTGGTAGCTACGGCAAGGCGTGTCAGAACACATCAATGTTGTTTGTTTCCAAGGAAGCCAAGGCGCAGAACATCGACAAACAGTTGGGTCTGCAGAGCTTGATTGGTGTTGTGAGCAACTGCCGAAATATCAGCAACTTCGACGCTCTACGTTGGTTGTCTGAAGTTTCCGGCCTGTACGTCGAATTGGTAGACTGGGTCCTCGCACACACATGACTCCTCGAAAACACAAGGTATAGCACCCAATGAAAGCAGCAGTTTATTACAAAGGTGGCACTCCGGATGTACTGAAGTATGAGGATGTACCAGACCCCGAGGTTGGACCGAGGAACGTGTTGGTTGAAGTCCACGCGATTAGTATCGAAGGTGGCGACGTGCTCGCCCGCGGGTTTGGTCCGGCAGGACCTGTCCCCTATTGTGGTGGTTATCTTGCAGCCGGTGTGATTGTCGAAGTAGGCAGTGATGTTAAAGATCGCTTTGTCGGTCAGCGCGTCACAACGGCTGACAATGGTGGCTCTCACGCAGCCTTGAGATCCGTGAACTCGCGCTCCGCCTGGCCCATTCCGGATGATATGTCGTTTGAGGTTGGCGCCTGTATCCCCATACCGTTTGGCACGGCGGATGATTCCCTGTT
The DNA here is from genome assembly GCA_942492335.1 of uncultured beta proteobacterium. Classification (GTDB taxonomy): domain Bacteria; phylum Pseudomonadota; class Gammaproteobacteria; order Burkholderiales; family SG8-41; genus CAKKQX01. The sequence goes on from CALOEN010000016.1 coordinate 5,484, forward strand.
TGAATTCGGACGCCTGCAGGCGGGTGAGAGTGTATTGATCCATGCCGGGGCAAGCGGTACCGGACTTGCGGGTATTCAACTGGCGAAACGCGCAGGGGCAACGGTGATCGCCACGGCTTCTTCAAAGGAGCGTTTGGCCCGTCTGTCTGAATACGGTCTGGATCACGGGATCAACTATACAGAAGTGGATTTTGAACAGGCTGCACGGGAAATTACTGCTGGCAAAGGGCCGGATCTGATTGTTGACTCAATCGGCGGTAAGAACCTGGAAATGAGCTTGCGTTGTGCGGCCTATCGGGGCCGAATTGTAGCCATGGGTGGCGTTGGCCGCGATACCTACAAGCCGGATTTTTCAGTCATGGCAGGTCAAAACAAAACCTACGTCAGTTATTTTCAGGGTGCGGAACTGATGATGAATGGCGTACGTGCACGGGCAAATGTACAGCGCCTTATTAACGACGTTAGTAAAGGCGAACTGAAGGTTGTGATTGATACCAGATTCAAGTTGTCGCAGGCAGCAGATGCGCATCGCCTGATCGAATCCAGAAAAGCGTTCGGGCGCGTGGTGCTTGTGCCGGATGAGATTGAACGTTAGGAATCAGAAGATATTGCTTCCAGGACTACCAGGCGATTTGAGTACACGCGCATTGATGTGGCGGTCTTCTCTGGCCTTTTTTCGCTCAACCTGTTGATTGCTCGCAACTGCGGTATTACTATTGTAATACCTGTCCGATAGTGAGTAGTTATGCCTACAATTACCTTGAAAGCAGATGAAGGATTCTGCAATGACCTGAATGAGATGGCCTCTGAAATGAAGGTCTCGAAGAGCGAACTGGTTCGACGGGCAGTGAATGCCTACCGCAATAATCTTGAGCGCGAGCATTTCAGGATCGCCATGCAAAAAGCTTCTTATCGGGTACGCCGCATCGACCCGGACGTGGTGGATGACCTGGATGCGTTGGTAAGCGATGGATTGGACGATGCTTGAACGGGGCGGGGTTTACCTGGCGAACCTGAATCCCACCAAACGTAGTGAACCTGGCAAGATCCGACCGGTTCTCATCATACAAGCGAATGCACTGAATCATGTGGAACATCCAACGGTTTTGGTTTTGCCTTTAACCACCAGACTGGTTGATGAATCGTTTCCTTTGCGATATCGGCTTGCTGCCAGAGATAATTTACAGCAGACGTCCGATATCTTGTGTGACCAGATAAGGGCTGTCTCTCTATCTCGAATTACGTCCGATCAACTGACGTCGCTCCATTTGGGGGAGATCCTTGAAATTGAAAGACAGGTGTTTGCGATACTCGACATTGATCCGTTGTGAATGATCCGTTGTGAATGAACGGATGTGATCGACGGAAGCTCTGAACAAGACGGTCATGGCGAAAATAGTGATGCGGCATTCCGACCTTGTTCAAAGATTCACTAAAAGTGCTAATCGAAAAGGTGAATCGACTTAATTCGCAGCCTCGGTTTGTCAATCCGTTTTGTCGATGCGTTTTGATGAAGTCCCCGGGGACAGCGTCCCCGGGGTAACGGCTTGGAAGCTTAACTCTGCCAGAGGTGACCAAGTGCCTCGCGGGTTTCTGCAAACTGTTTTGTCGGTGGGATTTCGTTTTGAAGTTGTTTTTCCAGCAGTCCCAGTTGCCGGTATACTTTTTTGTACGCCGCCTTCTCTCCGTAGCCTAACAGTTCAGCGAGTTTCGCTTGTTCCTGCACTGCAGCGAGTGCTGCAGTAAGCGCGTTCTGCTGCTCTTCCGTTCGGTTCTTCTGATCGGCCAACGCCTCTGCGATGGTCAACATTGCCTGGGATCTGATGATTGGCAGTGGTACTACCTGCTCGGTAACAACAAGCGTGTTGAGCGCGGACTCCAGTGCAGCTCTGGCCTCATCGATTTTGCCATCATCGATCAGAGGCGAAATTACCTTGATAGCGTCAGGATATGTTGCGAGTGGCAGGTTAGTCAGCGATATAACAACTTCACTTCCCAGGTCTTGTAACAAGTGGCGGGCAGCCTGGAGGTTTCCATCAGCAAGAAATTTTTTCGCGTGGTCGATTGCTCCCTTAACAGCCGCTGTGGTCCCATATAAATCCCGGGTTTCTACGGACATGCTGGTGGCAGCAAGCGCCAGGTTTGGATACCTTGCGACGATCAGCTCAAGCTTTCCAACGATCATCGCCAGCGCATCCATTGCGTCCTTCGTTTGACCCGCGTCCAGCGCTGTCAAAGCCACGTGTGTCTGACTCAGCGCGTCGACGGCTTCCTGGATAATTCGGTTCCGGGTTTCCTGTGTCTGTGAGGCAACTTCATTTTGAACCTCGGTTGTGGCTTGTGTGGTTGGTGTTGTCTTCTGGATCTCGTTTGCCGACGTTCCGCTGCTAAAGGATAAAACCAGGCAGAGCGTCAGGATCAGTTCGTACAGTTTTCTCATCTTCAGTCTCCTTGCTCATTTTTGATCTTTGAAACGGCGGACTATGTCCACCGGTTGGAGCAAAAATAGGTCCGGGGAAACAATTTTCAAGTGGTGTGCGCAACGGTTTTCGTTTTGCACCTAACCATACGGATCATTTGCATCAGACGTCGGAAATCTTGTCGGACCGAGTGGCCAGTCTTGCTCTCAGGCGGAAATACGACGTCTATCTGAAAACCAACGGCCAAGGGTTGTCTGCGGTCGGGACTCACCCGTCAGCGCGTAGTCCAAGGTTGCCGCATCCCGCAGTATCCACTTGATCTTCCAGAAGGCCAACCTCGATCCGAGGAACAGGAGTTTGTCGCCGACACATAAGGTTGTTTTGGGTTCAGGCAGGCAAAAAGCCCCCTGGTTGTTAGCGTGGAAAAGCAGAATAACTGGCAACTGATCTGAGGGATGGCTGCTGTCTCTTAACAGGTGTCCGATGTGAATCTCCGAGCCCGCTTGAATCGCTTCAATGATCGCCGGTGCCTGCAACGAATCGATGGTGAGTTCCCAGGTATCACACATCAGGCCGTCACCAAGCTCGTTGATCCGCTCCAGCAGTGTTTTAGCCCACTGATCGCCATGCATACGCGCAAGGCTGAGGAAATCGTTGACCGTATCATTCGTAAGAATAGAACGGATTTTTCGCGCGACCACGCCGCTCGGTTCCATGGCGATCTGGGCCCCTGAGTGCGTGAACAGATCACGATTGGCGTGTTCATTCTGGCGGGCAATAACAAAAAGAGCGGGGTTTAACTGTCTCGCGGTGATCATGATTGAGAGGTTGTTGGAGTCATTGTCCGTCCCAGCGATGATGCCGACAGATTCCTGCACGTTTGCCTGGTTCAGGCCCTTCGCACCTGTACCGTCACGAATAACTGATCCCTCTGGCAGATCATCCAGAGTGCCATTTGGCTCAATCACCTGGACCGCCAGACCGTGGTGCACCATTTCTTTGTAAATTGCCTGGCCGAATCGGCCGTAACCACATAATATCCAGCGACCTTGCGGCACAGGCTGGACGGGTAACAGTTGATCACCGGGTTCGCTCCGTAACCAGAGGCTTAGCTGAAACTGGTGAGGCGCGTAAGTCGCAAGTCCCAGGTCCTTTGCGAAGGTATCAAATGGGTCAATAATGTGGTCAGTCCCAAATGATGCCATATTCTCTTCGATCTGAAGCGAGTCTGCTCGGCAGATCACTTGCAGGCGTGGATTCATGACCTTGGCGGTAATGGCGATGTGCAGGTTGGCGGCATTGTCGTTGGTTAGCGCTACGACTTGTCTGCAAAGTGGGTGGGTGATACCCGCGAGAATCAGGTTGTCGGGAATGCTTGCATCTCCGCGAAGACCCGGTACAAAAATGTCCTGGTCGTTCAATACCAGCGCATCGATCCTGTCCTGCATAATTTCGATGACGGTGGCGCCAAGGAGTCGATGCCGTAGCGCATCAATGAGTTTGCTGCCGGAATCACCGTAGCCGCAGATCAGCGAGAAAGGTTCACTTATGCGCTGCACCTGACGCTTGAACCGATATTCGGTTAGCGCCGCCTTGAGTGTTTCGCTGGATAACAGGCTGATGAGTGCGCCGATGGTATAGATCCAGATGGCCACAGTGATATAGAGGAAGACCAGTGTCCACATCCGCTGTCCACCCGAAAAAGGGTAGGGGATCTCGCCAAAACCGGTTGTCGTTCCCATAAAAGAAACAAAATAAAAGGCATGGAAAAAGTCCATGTACCAGATGTTTCCTTTATCATCTGTGCCCGGAATCAGCGTGAGACCCAGCGTCGCCACCGCATACACGGTGGACAACAGCAAAAGTGGTGTTCGCATCTGACGAAGGACCAGGAAAAAGACGGTATTCATCAGGCGCTAGCGGCGCAGCGCTAGGATTTCCACCGAAAGCAGGGCGACTGAGATGGTGTTGGCGATAACAGCACCGCCTGACAGGGATACAATGCTTGCCATCACAGCAGGTGTAAGTTCGATTTCCGCCACATGAATCGCCCAACCCCAGACACCGGCCGCTGCCACAAGCTGGAGTATGGCGACCAGACTGCTGGCTAGAAGCACTGCACCGATATGTGACCGATCGCCGAATTTAAGTATCGTTGCTACCGCATTGACAAAAATGGCCGCGTAGAGCTCATACACATTGTGATGAGCGGGATTGTCGATGTCACCTGTGTAGAAGCCGAAGCTCAGGGTCAGCGCAAAGATAATAGTAAAGGCGAACAGCACCTTTTCCAGGTGCATCAGGTTGCCTGTAGCATCTGAAAAAGTTCATCCTTCAGCTTTAAGCGAATCTTTTTCCGGTCTTCCAGATAATCGTCCGCTGTGTTTTCTGCACCACTTTCGATTCGGTGAACCTCGTGATCTACCTCGTGGTACTTGTCAAACAAGCGGGCGAAATGGTTGTCATTCATTTTCAGTTCGTGAATCTTGTCGCGGTATTCAGGAAGTTCATGGATCAGGTCATGCTTTTCTAACATCTGTTAACTCCAGTAAAGAAAAAGTTGTGCAGGGATTTCCTAAGTATCGCCTACCCGTTCATCGGACACCGTTGATGTATATCAACAGTGTGTTCGATTGGTCCTCATTACTCATCGACCGGCCACAAGTCTGCTTTCACTGGTTGATGACGGGCTACGTTATTTCCGACCCATCAGCGGTTTGATACTGATGCCGTGCAGCAGAATCGACAGTGTCACGACAATCAGTGTCAATTGGATAAGCTGCAGCGCAAGGGGTTCAGGCAATCCGTGGACGATTGCGTACATCAGGTAATACAGTGAACCGATTCCGCGCACACCGAACCAGCCGGTGATGATGCGGGTTCGCCATGTATATCGTGTGCCGATCTGGCAGATCATCACGCTCAGCGGGCGCGCAACCATAAATACGAACAGCGCCAGACCCACCGCTTCCCACGTCCAAGAGTCCTTGAACAGCGTGCCGCCCAGCAGCAGGATCATCAGCACAACTGAAAGTCTTTCCAGATGTTCCTTGAAGACAAGTGTGCCCTCGCTGAGCGTATGATCAGGTTCTTCGTCAGGGTCCACTGGCAGTGAGGCGGTATTGGGTTCAGGATTGGCTGTGCGGTTGGTCCGTTCGAGCCGCAGTTCAGTCTGGCGTAAAGCGACGGCGGCGAAAAAAACTGCAAGGAAGCCCCAGGCATTAACCATTACCGTTACGCCGTACACCAGACCGATCAGGCCAAGACCGACAAAATCGTCCATCAGTTCATGTTTATAAGGCTCACGCCGCAGTTTCCAGCCGAGCCGCCCGAGCGCAGTACCGGCCGCAACGCCGATTGCGATTCCGGCTGCGGTTGCCCAGACCACATCAACCAGCAGCCATCTGAGACCGTTAGTGCCGAGGTCGTGTAAACCCAGCAGGCCCAGTCCCAGCATGACAAAGGGAAACGCTGTGCCATCGTTCAAGCCGGCTTCTCCGGCCAGATTAAAACGCAGCAGCTTATGATCTTCGGGATTGCTGACCTGCACGTCGCCAGCTAACACCGAGTCCGTCGGTGCCAGAACCGCGCCGAGTAAAACCGCAGCGCCGAGTGGCAGGCCCAACACATACCAGCCAAATCCGGTGACCATGCCAACTGTAAGGGTCATGGCAACGGTTGCCAGCAATAGCGGCATTCGCCAGCGCGTCAACGTAAACGGCACCGAAGTCTTGACGCCGGCCGCGAATAGCGAAATCACCACGGCGCCTTCTGTCAGCAGCTCCAGTAGCGCGGACTCCCGCAAGGGATTGAAGTGATACAGATTGAACACAGTGGGGCCGAGCACTATCCCCACAGCAAGGTAGATAATTGCCGCCGTTAATGGGGATCGCTTTAGGAGAGAAAGAAGTCAGCCCCATTGACAGGAGCAGCGCGCCGATTAGCGCGAACCATTGTGGATTGCTCATGGAAACCCGGGATGCCGGGTATCACACCGGCTAAGCGCGCCGCTCATGATGCTATTCGCCAAGACCGAGAATCATGTCGAAAACAATCATCGAACCAAGTTCCAGCAGCAGAATGTCGTTGTCCACACGGGCGTAGCGGTAACCTGTTGGCGCCTGGCCGAGCTGTTGCTCGAGCCTGGGTGACAGTTGATCCCGGATAACGTCATTCGACAACTGCTGCCCGAGCTGCCACTGCTTCACCTGACCAGGGGGATTGCAACCGTTGTTCTTTTTCGCAAGCCCCGGAGGACATTTGCGCTGATGCTTCTTGTTGGCGAAATGTTTAAGTACCACCGCGCGTTGATGCTGGTCGAAGTGAGCGCCGTTGTTGGCTCCAGCCTGGTCTGATCGGTGATCACTTTCGCCATGACGATCACCATCGTTGCCATTGCCATTGCCATTTGATTCGGCGAGGGCACTCCCTGAAAGGCAGATACCTGCGGCAAGCAGCAGGGTGGAAACAATTTTGCCAGCTGAATTCATGAGTAGGGTTTCCTGATGTGGGTAGTGGGAATATGGATCACAGTGTCAGACAAAGCCCGGCTAAAGTCGGTGCGGCAGCAAACACTTGAGCGTCGCCGGTCGAGTGCGGGTGTTGCGAGTGCGGGGGTCGCGAGTGCGGGGGTCGGGGTAAAATTTACAAAATGCTCACATTGAATTGTGGTTGGCTTGGATCCATTCGCTCGGAATACCTACACTTTTTCTTTGGGCTGTAGCAATAATTCAGCCTGCGCTAATTTGCCATTTGGCTCATACCCAAAAACAGGCGCTGTCCTTGGAGGTGAAAAGCTTGTCGAACAAACCGATGATCTGATGGACTTCTTTTCATCGACAGGGGGGAGTGGTCGGCGGTCGTGTCAGTTGTTACCGATTTGTAAATTTTACTCCGACCCCCCCACATGCCCCGACCCCCCACATGTTCCCGCCATCTGCGACCGCAATTGGACAACCCCTGCCTGAGTGTCGTTGAGCATGAACCTGGCGGCAGGGTAGACGACATCAAGATAAAGCGACCGCAATTCGCTGACGTGTATGCGCAACGCGGTAAACCCGGTGCCGTCGTCGCTCCCGGACCAGCGCACGAGCGCTGACTCGACTGCGGTCAGTTTGTCGATGAAGCGTGCAAGTGCATGCGGCTGCCCAAACGTCTGCGCTGCAATGCCACGCAGGAGTGCTCGGTCCAGCAACTGATAATTGCTGGGTTCTGCTGGTACAGTCTCTTGCGCCAGACGTAACGATTTCGCGAAACGCCCGGGATCTTTGTCGTAGAGCGTAGGCAGCAGAGGCTCCAGCATCTCGCGAAGCGCCGCCGCACGAACGGCGAGGTGCGGTGCATGAACCTGCAGATCAGTTCCTGAAGCGTCACGAATTACGAAAGAATCCATTTGCTGCAAAAAGGATGTGGTATAGGTGTCCAGCAGAAGCAGTTGTCCTCTGCGTTCACGCTGGTAGAGCATAAAAATATCAGAATCGTTGTTGCAAAAATTCGCGCGTGGCCGATTCGCTAGCATTGAGACATGGGCGGTATTGGGCGTGTCGTCGCAGACCTCGCTCAACGCAACTGCTAGCAGGTGTGGCGTTTCGCTCGCCTGCAAAGTGCTTTTTATCACCGGCCCAAAATCGCGCGCGTAATATTCGAGAAGTGCCTGTCCGAATGCCTCTGTGATGGTCTCGGCAGCATCTTGTGGCTCAGCTCTCAGTGCCTGAAGGTCGTGGTCAAACCTGGCGAGTGCATCAAGAAAGCGTGCAATGCCATCCGTGGCACCGGGCTGCTTTTGCTCTAAGCCCTTGAGCAGGAGGATTCCGACAACTTCGTCGTTAGACTCACCTTCAGTTGGCGCCAAAGTCCCGTCACGAAGGTGGCGAGCCAACACAGTGAGATCGTTCGGTTGACCGGTGAGTGGCAGCAGGTCGTGGACATTGTTAATCACGTCGCTGACCCGCGCGTGAAGATTCGCAAGTCCGTCCTGGTCAAAGGATTGCTGACGTGACAGTTTGTGCCGGATCACGCGCATGTGAAGGTCGACGGCATGGTATGCACCGAGGCGATTATGAATTCCCGCCTCGGCAGCCGAAAGAGGATCGTTGCAGACTGACTGTGGCGTGAAAGCCTGGGCGAACGCATCTACTGGTGGCGTAAACATGGCTGTAACAATCGTCGCACAAAGCAGGAGTACGCGCGTCGGTTGAAGGCGTGCGATCCTGACAATCTTACTTTCCATTAAAGCATCCCCGACGATTGTTGCATTGCTTTAATCGATCATGCCGCCATGAGATGTGTATGGCAAGGCGCCGGGATTGGCGATAGACCTGCGTCACACGCACTTCTCAAATTGCACAGACGCCACATACGTTTGCTGACGGGTGGTCGATTCACATCCTGTTCGCGTACACTTCCCAATAACAGTAACAATATTTATGGAGACTGATACGAATGAAACCGCTGTCGACAAGGCGCTTGCTACCTGCCCTACTACTGTCTTGTCTGCCGATGGCCGTTTCGGCCGGGGTTGAATTCCTCCCGGTACCTGCAGTCGAGATGCCGCGCGTTTACACGCACCCGGCGGAACGCGAACCGCGTAACCTGCGCATCGTCACCACGGCAAAAAACAAGGCTGGCGAATTTATCGAGGCAAGCGTGTTCGAGTACGACGAACGCGGGCGCCTCGTACTTGTGGTGCGCGGTGCCGAAGAGCGTTACACCTACTCCGATGCTAACGTGCCGAATCAGTGGACCGGACGTGCCGTGCGCTGGAAGGACAGGACGGTTAATCATCGGCGTGAATTCAACGCCGACGGCCTGCTTGTCAAATCCGAAGCGGGTCTGGCCAGTGATGGAATCGAGCGGCGATACCGGTTTAAAAACGAAGTGCTGGATGAAATCACTGTGGGGAAAGACAGGCTGCGGTTGAAGTATGGCAATAGCGGCGAGGTGCGATCAGCAGAACTGCGAATATTTCACGGCGATTCAGCGTACCGGCGCCAGATGAAACTGCCCGACACCACAAACATGCAGATAACCTTTGACTATGCAGACGGCAGGTTGACGCGTCGTGATGTGAACCTCGGCAAGAAGGCAGTCCACACTGACTCGCAGATCTACGGTTATTATCCGGACGGCCGGCTTCGGATTGTCATCGATGCAGTGGAGCCAACCGGTAAAAAAGTGTCCCTCGATAAGAGTGAGTTTCCCTATCCATCGCAGCCGCAGATCTTTCGCTGGTACAACGAACTTGGCAGCAACACCTATTCGCTGGTTCGAGCCACTACCTTTTCCTGGGACGGTCCGCGGTTGATCCGTGCGGCGCACGATACACACTATCGCAACAACAAGTTCGACGCTGATATTGAGTATCGGTTTGAGTACGACGCTGATGGCCGGCTTGTACGCAATCTACGGCCCTACCGGCACGACTGGCGGTATGTATGGTCGACAGCAGAGGACGCAATTTACGGTGAACACCAGGTCGCCCGGGCGACCAACGCGGTTGACGGCGCGCAGCTCGAAATCCGCTACTTCAACATTACGCCGCAGACGTACGCGCAGTCCCGGGACGACTTCATCAGTAGCCCGGGTCCCTGGTGGGTGACAGGTGACCCTTTGCCACCGTCCACCTCGCATATCCGCGAGTCCTGTTTTGAGCAAAGTCATTTCCTGTTTGAGACAGTTGCTTTCTATGCCCGGGATGGACAAGCGATGCGCACGGACATGCCGGTATGCACACTTCCCATGGAGGTATTCCGACCGATCGCTGGCGTCAGGGAGCGGGCGACGGACGCAGCACCGGCCACGCCGGCCACACTTTTTGGTGCCGATGATCTCACCGCGTTCGAGGCGCGGCGAGACTGGTCCATGCCCTATGCCGCTTACCCCGCGTGCATTGTCGAGGCACCTGGCTTTATCGGCGACTTTCTGGTGCGTGCGGAGAGCGAGCAGGAGACAGCTATACGGCATGTGCTGGATGAGAAAATCCCCGGCTTCCTGCGAGAATGGGCTGACGCGTGTGGTGGCGGCTATCATCCAGACGTGTGGTGGCAAATCTGCGAGGCCCAGAAGGGCAAACCGGCAAGCCACAATTTTTTCTGCGACGCATTCGAGCGCGATGAAGTGCTCTACCACAATCCAGACTCCGGTCTGATGCTTGCTGGTAGTGACATACGACGCATTGTTCAATACCGACAAGGCTCTGCGAAGCGCTCGTCGCCCCGATTGCGGCAACTCATCACCAATAGTCCCGCTATTACAGTTGGTGATGCGCCGCCCCCAGGTGAACTGCTGGAACAACGAACGGCAGAATACCAAACTGCAACGCGCGTTGGTGATGCCTGGTTCGTATTGCAGGTGGCCGGGGACAAGCTTGTACTGACAGTTACCGCGGACCGTGCAGAGATCAGTGGCTCAGCGCCCGAGCTCATTGCACCACCGCAAGGCGGCGACCCCGCCACCTTCGATGGCAAATGGGTCTTCGATATTGCCGGTCCGGTTCGCGATGTGGCGGTACGTGATTCAGCTAACGATACCTGGCGTGGCAATACGGTGGTTGAGTTCAAGCGGCCGTACTATTCGAGCGGCGAGCCATTGCCAATCGACCGAACCCTGTATGCGCGGTTCTATCTTCGCGATGAGTGGTCATCTACCCCCAACGAGCTGATTATTGTGCGGTTCGACAGTGCCGGTATCTGGGCGCATCTCGCCGGTAACGAGAGTTTCGGGCCGAGGGGTCGTGCCATCCTTGCCGGTGTAAGCGCAGCTGAATTGCCACACGTGCAGGCGGCCATGCACGATGCTTATGGCAACGGCGACGGGGTTGTCAGTAGCTGCGGTGGGCAACCGTACGACGCATTCCGCTCCGTACCATCTGACACGCTGAGCCAGAATTATCGCAGTCATGAACGTCGGGTCAGTAACACAACGATCTGGGTACGCTGCCTTGGCAGGGAACTCGACAATCTGCAGCGCCTGTTTTCGGAGTACGCCACCCGCCACGCCAATGCACCGGCAACAGACCCAAATCTCTGGCGTTTTCTGGCACTGGAATCGCGGCTCGCCAAAGCGGTGCCAGAGCAACAGCGCCTCGATACGCAACTCGACCAATTGACAAGTTCCCTTGAAATCGCCAACAGAAACATTGATGCGCGCATTGCCTCGAATCGACGAGCGGAGGAACGTATCCGCCGCGAAGAAGAAGCCGGTAGACCGTCGGCCAAGGATCTGTGGATGCGCTCGCAAGGGCCGCAAGCCTACTATGACTGTCTGGCGACCGCGGCCAGTGGCATTGCGGCTGGGCAGTGCCGAATGGATCATTTAAAGCGTATGCAGGACTCATCGGCCTTTGCTGAGCGTGTGGCTGCCGAGCGACCGGTAAATAAGGGGAGCGGCAGCAATGGCGGCAAGTCGCGCAATACCGGCAGCAATAATACTGGCAGCAGCAATAGCGGCAACAGCGATGCAGCTCGAGACGCGGAGAGAGCTGCGGAGAGAGCGGCGGAACGCGATGCTGAAAGCCGCCGCAGGCTGCAAGACTGGATCGACAGATTCCGCTCGCGATGCCCGGGAACCGCAGAGTTCGATGCGAATGGTGGCCGCACCTGCGTGGCCTTTGGAACCGGGATTGAGTATCGCCGCGACCTCGAAAATGAAATTCTCTCGCCGCGAGGTATAGCGCAGGAATCTGAGCAGAAGACACGTACCTCTCTCGCCAGTGGTCAAGCCTGGGGGCAGTGTCCAACCGACAGGACACCTTTGGACGATGGCAGAAGTCTATACTTGCGCCCGACCCTGGCTCGGATCAGCGAATCGACGACCTGTGATCGTGAGACCGACGGTAATTTTGGCACGGGTTTTTGCTGGTATGTCCTGTCCTGGAGCTGCGAGCAGGCATTTTCAGGAAACGTGCGTGAGAACTGACCAGACATTGCCGGCGGCGCCGTCGTGCGAGTCTACCAGGTGACAAGATCGTAGACGATTTCCGCGCGATTGGTTTGCCGCTCTTTTGGCAGATAGCCCACGTATTCGCTGATTAATATTCCACGGGAATTATCGCTGGCCACTATCGCGAGGTGGGCGCTGTCGCCTTTGCAGACGGCGTCCATGATGTGCCAGCCTGACGTGTTCCATATATCGCAATCGACCATGAAGATTGGTGAATCCCGGTCCAGCCACAAATATCCATCAATTGCAGGCATTTTCACCAGGCCGGCCGCGCGCGCGAGCCCCGCCAGATTGTCAAAATCGGCCAGGACCCAACTTGCCGGGCGCTCCAAATTAGTATCGTCAGGCGATACTGACGACGGCCAGAACCAGCGCTCGGCGACCTGTGCAATGTCCGCTGCCAGCAGGTAGTCCGCGGTGGTGAGAATTTTTTGCACGGGTGCGCCTATCCTCGACAATAGTGCCTCGCGTTTCCTGCGAAGCGCATTATCGGCAAGTTTTTGTTCGATGCCCTGCAACGTGGATGCCCTGATGACGGTTCTCAATCGTCCACGATACACGGAGTTTCCGGGGTAGAAAATCCGAATTGAAATATTTCCTATGCGCCAGGAAAGTGACCGGTTCTTCGAACACCCGGTGGACTTGAACCAACTACCCTAGCAATATGAACAAAAATGACGAGAACTACTTCAAATTGGGCTCCTCTGACAACTAATTTCAAACCCTACGAATTTCAAACCCTGTTCGCGAGGGAGATTCTTATCAGCCTGCGTACTCGTGCGACAATCCTCGGTGCGATCGGCACTGCTGCGACGCTGGTCATCGGTTCCAGCCAGATCGTATTCTGGTAGCTACCCACTCGTTTTCGCGGCAAATGATGTTCTACCTCAATCGATTAGAACCGAGGCAGATTATCTGGCGACCCTCAGGAAAGTGTGATTGTATGGAGATGTAAATTTTACCCCGACCCGGCGATCTCTATGGAGATGTAAATTTTACCCCGACCCGGCGATCTCTATGGAGATGTAAATTTTACCGCGACCCGGCGATCTCCGGCGATCTCCGAAACAAGCTCTACGAGATAGCGGGTAAATGGGCCGATATCCTGATCATCGCCGATGGCGCCTCGCATTCGATCTCCGTGATCAGAGACGGACCGCTTTAACTGTAAACTAACGGATCAAAATAACGGATCAGAAAAAGGAGCCCTTCGATGTCAAAGACACAGGTGCTGATAGTCAGCAAAGGCCACGCATACGACCATGATGCATTCCTCGCCATGTTTGAAGGTGACCCTGACATTGAAACGACACTGGTGGAGCAACCCGCTGCGCAGGTCATTCTTCAGCCAGGAAATATAGACCGATACGACGCAGTACTTTTCTACGATATGTCAGGCATACCAAACATTGGCCTGCTGCACGACGGTGCCAACAATACGGGTATTCCCCCGGCGGATTACGCCAGTGCAATCGAGGCGTTGCTGGAAAGCGGCAAGGGAATCGTGCTGCTTAACCATGGCACAGTCTCCTGGCCCGAATGGCCACTCTGGAGAGAAATACATGGTTCGTCTTTTATGCTGTCTAGTGGAGAAGTTTTTGGTGACAAGGTACCAGGCTCGGGTTATCGCGGTGGGCACGGCCCGTTTCCGAATCCCAGCTTCACCCTGACGCCGGTTGATCCAAATCACCCTGTTACTGCGGGATTGGAAAACGGCTTTACGGTGAGTGACGAAATTTATATCAAGTCGCCGAATTTCGAAGCAGGCGTGGTGCCACTCATGCGCAGTGACTACGAATATGTTGCTGCCAACTTTACCCCACCACCACTGGCGCCAGCGGAAGAGCAAGAGAACTGGAATCATCCACCGGGCAGCAACCTTGTTGTCTGGGCAAAGGCAGCACGAAAGTCGCCGGTAGTGGCCTCAGACATTGGTGACAGTCCGGCAGCATACGCTAATGAAAGCTTCAGACGCCTGTTGAAAAATGCCCTGCTCTGGGTTGCCTCCGAAGACGCGCGCAAGTGGGCTGCAGAAAATTAGTGAAGAGGTGAGATAGATCACCGCCACAAGTCACCGACAATCGGGATCACCTATCGGTGTCCCGTTTGTCGGCGCCGAACCGATATGTATATTCCTGGGATTGCATTGATCCCGCCAATCCAACTGCCGACACTTCTCGATATCACTTCTCATTGTCCTACAGACTCAACAAGCTCGATATTGTGAGGTTTTTGTAGTATACACCAGTTTTGGCGACTGCTCGGTCAGGACGACTCACTTTTACCGCTTTCGGAAGAGTTCTGCCCGGCGCTGCGCCAATGCTTGAGGGAAGAACAAGAGCCAATGCTTGAGGGAAGAACAAGAGGCAATATAGATGGTGGAACTTAAAGGTAAGAATGCGATTGTGACAGGTGCTGCTGTTGGCCTTGGTAACTGCTACGCGAAGGCCCTGGCACTCGAGGGTGTCAATGTTGCCGTGTGTGACCTGCGAGCCGAGGTTATTGATGTTGCTGAAAACCTGCGTGCGCTGGGTGTGAACGCGATAGGCTTTCAGGGAGACGTGTCAGACCCGGCCCATGTGCGTGAGGTTGTAGATGGTGCACGCAAGGCATTCGGCAGTATAGATATTCTGGTTAACAACGCAGGCGTATGGGGTGCCAGTGTTGCGGACGATGACCTCGAAAAATCGATCATGGACTATGACAAGATCGTTGGGACGAACCTTAAGGGTGAGTATCTGTTCGGCAGGGCAGTGATTCCCATTATGATTGAGCAGGCTCGCGGTGGCGAAATCGTCAATATCGCGACCGATCACATGGTCACCTGCGGTACACCTTACTATTGCTGTCCAAAACTGGATTCCTGTCCCTGGGCTGATGCACCGCGACCTACTGGCGGCGGTGATGCCATGGATCTATATGACGCCGCAAAGTGGGGCTTAAATGGCCTGTTGTATGGCTGGGCCAAGGCGCTGGTACCACACGGTATCAGGGTAAATGCATTCTGCATGGGAGCAACCGATTCCCATATGCTAAGAGGTTTCCATAACTTCAATCCGTCTGAGGAAGAGGTGGCCGGTTGGATGAAGGCAGAAGATAACGCCCGGGCGTTGATCGACATGCTCAAAGAAGGACCTGGCGGCCGAAACGCCCAGAACGTCAATTTCTGTATGGGGCGACCGGTTAAGCTGGAACCTGCTCATGATCATGTTTACGTTGTACCGGAGCAGGTACGCATTGGAGAGTTGTCATGAATCTCGCGGGTAAGGTCGCCATAGTAAGTGGGGCAGCCCAGGGGCTGGGTCGCGCGTTTGCAGTTCGTCTGGCAGCCGAGGGTTGTAAAGTAATTGGCTTCGACGTCAGGAAAGAGGTATCAGCAGTACCGGGAATCACGGGTATTGTCGCCGATGTATCAATACGCGAAGACGTGGAACGCGTGGTGGCCAGAGCATCAGAGGCGGGAGAGATCGCAGTGCTGGTGAACAACGCCGGAACCTGGAAAAAGACACCTGTCGACAGTCCGTGGGAACAGGCGTTGGCGGACTGGGATTTTATCATGGACACTAACCTGAAAGGTGTCCTGATGCTGTCGAGAGCAGTTGTGCCACATCTGCAAAGCAAAGGCGGCCACATCATCAACATTTCAACCTACTACGTGCTGCCCGCAAAAAGTGACGGTACCAATCAGCCGGATACCGACTTGTACAATGCTTCCAAGTGGGCGCTAAATGGGTTTACCGATGCATGGGCGAAGTATCTTGAGAAGGACAATATCAAGGTGAATGGCATGTGCATGGGCGCAACCGATACGCCAATGCTTCGCGGGTTGTTTCCAACGGGGAAACTTCCCAGGGAGATGGCAAATATTGTAATGAAGGACGAGGACATTGCGGCGCAGATGATGGAGATTGTTGCCAGCGGACGAACCGGCGAAAACTTTGGCGCCTGGGTCGGAGAAGACATTACCATTGGCGTAAAGCCACCACTACACAAACGAATCACTGGATAAAAAGGAAAAGTTATGGGCGTTCTGGATCAATTTAGACTGGATGGGCAGGTTGTCGTTGTTACTGGCGGCGGTCGGGGTATTGGTGAGGCGATCGCGCTTGCTATGGCAGAGGCGGGTGCTGATGTTGTTGTTGCCGCCAGACGGACCAACGAAATCGAAGCTGTTGCCGACAAGATTCGTGCCCTGGGTCGAAAGGCAATGGCCGTGACAACTGACATGATGGAAATCGAACAGGTCCAGGCGCTTGCTGACCGGACGTTCAGTGAAATGGGTGGCCTTACGTGCTGGGTCAGCAATGCGGGCGGTGCAGATGACCGTGTACCCAGAACCCTGCTTGAGATGCCCGAGAAACAATGGGATTTCCAGATGAACCTGAACCTTAAAGCAGTCTGGACCGGTGCCCAGGCGGCTGGTAATTATATGAAGGACAATGGCGGTGGCACCATCATCAATATTTCGTCCCAGGCAGCGAACAGGGCCTCCGCATACAACGGGCCCTATGCGGTTGCGAAAAGCGGTGTCAACAACCTGACCCAGACACTGGCGGTTGAAATGGCGCCACTGGGTATCCGCGTAAACTCTGTTTCCCCAGGCCCGATCCCCACTGAAGTATTCCTTGAATTCACCAAGATGACAGTGGAAGACATTCCCAAAATGGGGAAACAGTTTGGGATACCCCTGGGTCGAATCGGAATGCCTGAAGACATCGCACCGGCCTGTGTGTATCTGGCGTCTTCCGCATCAAGCTGGATGACAGGGCAGGATATCAAGATTAACGGCGGCCTCTAAGATGTCAGGGGTCTATCTGTCTGCTGGTACCCGGTCGGCCCTCGGAAACTTTGGTGGTTCCCTAAAGGATGTGCAGTTTACTGAACTGGCATCGCTCGTTGCGCGAGCCTGTATCGAAAAATCCGGTGCCAGCCCGGATGCGATTGATCACATTGTGTTTACGACCACATGTCCAACAGACAAGGATTCGTTGTTCTCGGCAAGGGTGGTTGGGATGAAAAGCGGTTTACCGGAGGAAGCAGCAGCACTGGATGTATCTCGTGCCTGTGCCTCTGGTTTACAGGCCATTATTTCTGCGGGACAACAGATCGAATCTGGTCAAAGTAAACTTGCACTGGCGGCCGGTGCCGAGATGTTCTCGCGCGCCCCGTTCGCGGTAACAACGTCACGATGGGGTCATTCACGCGGCAATCAGCAACTGGAAGACATGCTCGAGTGGTGTTATCGATGCCCGTTCAGTCTTGAATATATGGGTGACACGGCCGAAAACCTCGCAGAAAAGTACCAGTATGAAAGAGAGCCGATGGATGAATACGCTGTTACAAGTCAGAAAAGGGCGATTGCAGCCATTGGCTCGGGATTCCTGTCAAAACAAATTGTTCCCGTAGAAGTGCCTGATGGTCGTGGGACCCGGGTGTTCGATACAGATGAATCACCGCGTGACGGTATCACTATGGAGCGGTTGGCGAGGCTTCGTCCCGCGTTCCAGCAGGGTGGCAAAATCACCGCCGGAAACTCATCCGGCGTAACAGATGGTGCGGCTGCAATGCTGGTTGGTACCAGAGAATCCATGGAAGCCAATGGTGTAATGCCCGAGGCACGAGTCGTGGACTGGACAGTCGTCGGTGTGCCGCCTGCCCTGATGGGTCATGGTCCCGTCCCCGCCATTCGTAAACTGTTAGAAAGAACAGGTCTTACGATTCCTGACATCGATTACTTTGAAGTTAATGAGGCTTTTGCGGTGGTAAATCTTCATGTGGAAGCCCAGTTAGGTATTCCACGTGAAAAGCACAACCTGTACGGAGGCGGGATATCTGTTGGCCATCCGCCGGGTGTCACAGGTTTGAGAATGGCGATGACTGGTGTACAGCACTTGAAACAAACGGGCGGTCGCTATGCCATTCTTTCGATGTGCCTCGGCGCTGGTCAGGGATTGGCGATGTTGATCGAAAACGCTACCTGACCTGTGCTGACCTTGTTCAGGGCTTCCCTAAACTTTCTTGAAGGTAAGGTTTAACTCCAGTGTTCCCAACATAATGCCAGGTTGATGCAGGAATGTGTTGTTCTCTGCATATTCGAACCGCTCGATTCGATCAAAAATCGCCTTCCAGGCGCACATCTGCTCCAGTCGGGAGAGACTGGCCCCGGGACAGACGCGAGCCCCCTGGGAGAAGGTCAGGTGACGCGTCCCTGCCTTGCGGTCCAGTTTTAGGTCCTGCGGGCAATCCCATTCTTCAGGGTCGATATTGGCTGCGGCCCAGCGAAGGTGCAGGTAGGAACCTTTTGGCACTTTTACACCCTGGAAGACCTCGTCCTGACTGGTGATTCTCGTGGAGAGCCCCTGGGTTGGGGAACGTAAGCGCATTCCCTCCTCGGTAAATGCGCGTAATTTACTGCGATCTGCTTTTATCTCGTCCCAGGCTTCCGGCCGTTCAATCAGCAGCTGTATCTGTTCGGCGATGGCGTACTGGGTGGTCTCGAGCCCACCGATGACCATGGCATAGACAATGCCGTTGATTTCCAGGTCGTGAAGTTTTCTGTTCAGGGGTGAATATTCGACCTGCGTCAGAAAACTGATCATGTCGTCTGCAGGTTTCCTGCGCTTGTTCTGAATGAGATCTGCGGTGTATTGTCTGAATTCACCAAGCACCTCGAACTGGGACTTGATTTCTTCCGCTGGCAGAATGTTGTTGTGTTTTGCGCCGTAAACAAATGGTTTTACGGTACCGTCACCAAAATACTTAAGCAGCTTCAGGTCTTCGATTGGCCAGCCCAGGATGTTGGCCATCACCGTTTGTGGAACAGGCTGAGCGAATGCTGAAATCCATTCGACTTCACCGCGATCAATCCATTTGTCTATCCATTCATTAACGACGCGATCAATCATGGCCTCATTTCTTCCAGCGCCGGGGCCTACCCACGGGTCGGTCAGTTCCTGCCGGTGAGCCCGCCATAATTCCTGGTTAGGTCGAAGCGAAGCCATGGACGCCAGCAAGGTGCCCAGATTCGGCATCGCAAATAAATCCTCGCCGCTCGCAATGAGTTGCTGCAGTGCAAGACTGCCAAGCACCGGAAACCGTTCCTGGTCCCGGACGACATTGGCGATATCTTCGTGCTTCGTGAGAATGAAAGCATCGGTTCCCGGTTCGAATCCCTCGCCGGGAATGCAGTGAACGGGGGCCTGTTCGTGCAGAATGTCATAGGCTTCATACCAGTGTTCTTGCGCGCCAGGCGCAAACAGATCAACATCCCCCAGTGTCTGTGGGCACTTCATGGGGCTGAGTTCATGATTTGGCTTTGATAAATTGCTCATGATGCTTCTCCTTGGACACCGTTTCAGGAACTCAATTTCCAGAAACAATAATTATTGTAGTATAGTACAAAAAAGAAAAATTGTATGGCAAGGAGCCTGAAGACTTGGTGGGAATGGAGAAGATGATGAATTGGAGTCCTTTCGAACCAGAGGTCATGGTGGACCCAGGCAATGGCCATCAGTATCTGCTCTCCGAATGCCCCGTGCACAGATGCGATAAATTCGACCCGCCTTTTTTTACGCTGTCCCGCTATGCCGATGTAGAACATGCGCTCCGGGATATCAAAACCTTCAGCAGTCACTATGGGCAGGGCCCACGTTTCACTGAACCTGCTGGCATGCTTTGTGATCCGCCGCAGCACACAAGGTATCGAAAACTGATACAGCAGGCATTTACCCCTAAGGCAGTAGAAGCGTTGCGCCCCCTTGTCGTATCGCTAACCAATGAGCTGATTGACCAGATCCTTGCAGGTGAGCGTGAATTTGATCTTCATGATGCGCTGGCTTTTCCTCTGCCCGTCATCATCATTGCCGGGATGCTGGGGGTGCCTTCGAGCGACCTTGATGATTTCAAACGATGGTCCGACATGCAGGTTGAGTTGATGGGCGCAGCGAATCCGTCGCAATACATGCAGGAACAAACCCGGTTCCAGCAATACATGGTTGCGCACATGATGAACCGTCGGTCACAGATTGCCTCTGGCGCTGACGTGCCGGAAGATTTGTTAACGCTGGTGGCAGGTGCAAAAACCGATTCCGGCGAATACATCCCGGATGGTGATGCCCTGTCGATGTTGAATCAGCTTCTGGTTGGTGGCAACGAAACCACAACCTCTCTCATTACAAACATGATCTGGAGATTACTTGAAGTACCGTCACGCTGGCAGGAGATACAGGATGATGAGTCGTTGGTTGAAGCAGCCGTTGAGGAAAGCCTGAGGTTCGACCCGCCGGTTCTGGGTTTGTATAGAAACACCACGTGTGATGTGGAACTTCATGGGCGGGTCATTCCCCAAGGCAGCAAGGTTTTCATTAACTATGCAGCGGCGAACAGGGATGCGGGTATTTTTGCCGCCCCTGATGAGTTTGATCTTCATCGGGATGTGAAACGGCACATGGCGTTTGGTCTGGGTGTGCACTTTTGTATTGGTGCACCCACCGCCCGTCTGGAAGCAGAAGTCGCACTCTCACTGCTACGTAAACGTATGCCTGCACTACGCCTGCTGGGTGCGGGAGAACGCATTGGGCCATTTTTTTTATGGGGGCGGCGTAAGCTGCCGGTTAGCTCGAGGTAAAACACGATGACTTATAAAGTATTTCAATGGGCAAGTGGCACAGTAGGTAAACACACCGCCAGGGTCGCGCATGAACGCGCCTCACTGGAATTGGTGGGCATGCATGTTTATTCAGCATCCAAAGCCGGAAAAGACATCGGTGATCTGGTCGGTATTGACAAGATCGGGATCACTGCCTCCACAGATATCGAAGTGGTCAAACAGTCAGATGCCGATGTTGTGATTCACACACCACTGCCATCAATGATCTATGGTGACAATGAAGATCAGGATCTGGATGATTTTTGTGAATTGCTGGCGGCGGGCAAAAACGTCATCACCGTCGTTGGCTATATGTACCCAAAGGTTTACGGCGCCGAGGTCGTCGACAGGCTTGAAGCTGCCTGTCATAAAGGAAAGAGCACGTTCCACTCAACCGGATTGAATCCGGGATGGATGGGTGACCTGCTGCCCCTTACTATGAGTTCGCTGTGTGAACGGGTTGATCATGTGCACGTGCTGGAAGTTTCCCGGTTCGACACCTATCCCTCGCCGGAAATCATGTTTGATTCCATGGGATTCAACTCAACACCTGAAGAGTTCAAGATAAAGAACAAGCGCCAGAAGAAGTGGCTGGATGGTCTGTTCTCGGAAAGCGTGCAGATGGTTGCAGACGGCATGGGGCTTGGCGTCACCGAGGTAGTTAGTTCCCTTGAGATTGAACTCGCTGACACCGAATTAAAAGTTGCCGCAGGAACGGTTCGCAAAGGAACTGTTGCAGGACAACACTGGCGATGGTCGGGTCTGGCAGACGGCAAGGAAGTTATTGCCCACGAGACTGTCTGGCGCATTCATCCTGATATCGCACCCTCCTGGGCAACGGGGAATAACTGGATTCGATTCAAGGGCAGGCCAACGATTAATTTTGAGATTGAAAGTGATTTCAGGTTTATGGATGACGGCATGCTGGCAACCGGCATGCATGCCGTCAACGCCATTCCTTACGTGGTTGATGCCGCCCCGGGTATCAAAACATTTCTTGATCTGCCCTGCAGGGCGGTCCGCTGATGCACGCGATCGCGGCCAAGGCAGTGGCGTTCGGCGAAGCCCTGAGGCCGGAGTTCAAGGTCTACCAGCAAAAGACGCTGGACAACGCGAAGGCGATGGCCACCGCGCTCACCGAGCGCGGCGTGCGGGTCGTCTCCGGGCGGACCGAGTCGCACATGATGTTGCTGGATCTGCGCGCCAAGAAGATCACCGGCAAGGATGCGGAGAACGCCCTTGGCCGCGCGCACATCACGGTCAACAAGAACGCGATCCCGAACGACCCGGAAAAGCCCATGGTGACCAGCGGCATACGGGTCGGCACCCCCGCGATGACGACGCGCGGCTTCGGCACCAATGAGGCGAAGATCCTCGCCGGCCTGATCGCCGACGTGCTGGAGGCCCCCGCCGACGAAGCCAACCTCGCGCGCGTGCGCGGCGCGGTCGGCGAACTATGCACAGCGTTTCCGGTTTACGCCTGAAGGATCATCGTGCGCTGTCCTTTCTGCGAATCGGAGGACACCCAGGTGCTCGATACGCGCTCGAATCCGGACACGAATTCGATTCGTCGCAGGCGAAAATGCGCGGACTGCGACAAGCGCTTCACGACCTACGAAAAGGTCGAGTTGCGCATGCCGCGGCTGGTGAAGAAGGACGGCAGCCGCATGGACTTCGACCGGGACAAGGTTCTCGGCAGCATGATGCTCGCGCTGAGAAAGCGTGAGGTGGCGACCGACAAGGTGGACGCAGCGGTCGACCGGATCGAGGAAAAGCTGCGCGCCTCGGGCGAACGCGAAGTGGCCACGGCCAAGGTCGGGGAACTCGTGATGCGTGAGCTCGCACGCCTGGACAAGGTCGCCTACATCCGGTTTGCGTCCGTGTACCGCAGCTTCGACACCCCGGACGATTTCCGCGAAGCCGTGCTCGAAGTCAAGAAGCCGCGCCGCAAATGAGCAGCTTCAGCCCAGCCGACCAGCGGCACATGGACCGGGCGCTCGAACTCGCTGCGCTCGGCATGTACACGACCACGCCCAATCCGCGCGTGGGTTGCGTGATCGTCAGGGACGGCGCCGTGGTCGGCGAAGGCTGGCATCACAAGGCCGGGGAGCCGCATGCCGAAGTCAATGCGCTCGAGGCCGCGGCCGGCAAGGCGCGTGGCGCCACCGTCTACGTCACGCTCGAGCCCTGCAGCCATACCGGGCGCACCCCGCCCTGCGCGGATGCCCTGATCCGCGCCGACGTGGGGCGTGTGGTCGCGGCGATGCGCGATCCCGACCCGAAGGGCGCAGGCGGGGGCAACAGGCTTGAGGCGGCGGGCATCCGGTTCGAGTGCGGCCTGCTTGAGGACGAAGCCCGCGAACTCAACATCGGCTTCGTATCGCGCGTCACGCGCGGCCGGCCCTGGGTGCGGATGAAGATCGCCGCGAGCCTCGACGGACGCACCGCGCTTGCCAACGGGCAATCGCAATGGATCACGGGCACCGAGGCCCGCGCAGACGGCCACCGCTGGCGCGCGCGCGCCTGCGCGGTGCTGACCGGCATCGGTACCGTGGCGGCCGACGACCCGCAGCTCACGGTGCGCGAGGTCGCCACCGGGCGCCAGCCCTTGCGCGTGATCGTCGACAGCCGCCTCGATACACCTCAGTCGGCGCGCATCCTGCAGGGTGGGAACGTGCTGGTGTTCTGTGCCGAAGACAAGCCGGGCGAGCGCGCCGCGCTGGAAGCGCGCGGTGCCGAGGTGGTCGTGCTTGCCAACGCCACGGGCAAGGTCGACCTGCCTGCGATGCTCGCGGCGCTTGCCGCGCGCGGCGTCAACGAACTGCACGTTGAGGCGGGCGTGAAGCTGAACGGTTCGCTGGTGCGCGAAGGCTGCGTCGACGAACTCCTGGTCTATCTTGCGCCTGCGCTGCTGGGCGATGCCGCACAGGGCATGGTGAGCCTCGCGGCGATGACCTCGCTTGATGAGCGCGTGGCACTCGCGTTCCGTTCGGTGGAGCGGATCGGCACGGACCTGCGCATCCTCGCCAGGCTGGAGGACGCGCGTTGAAGGTATGCGGCAGTGTTTAGCGGCATCGTCGCCGCGGTCGGCACGATAGAAGCGGTAGCCCCGCTGGAAGCGGGCGTGCGGCTGACGATTGCGGCGCACGGACTAGACCTGTCGGACGTCAGGGTCGGCGACTCGATCGCGGTGAACGGCGCATGCATGACCGCCACCTCCGTCTCGGGTGAACGGTTCACGGTCGACGTGTCACGCGAATCGCTGGACGCTACTGCCGGCCTCGGCGCACCCGGTCCGGTGAATCTCGAAAAGGCGATGGCGCTGGGCGAGCGGATCGACGGACACCTGGTCACCGGGCATGTGGATGGAGTCGGCGAGGTGCAGGCCTTCGAGCGGCTGGGTGAGTCCTTCCGTCTTGCCGTGCGCGCTCCACTGTCGCTGGCGCGCTATATCGCGCGCAAGGGTTCGATCACCGTCAATGGGGTCAGCCTGACGGTGAACCGCGTCGAGGACACCGCCGGAGGCGCGGTCTTCGAAGTCAACCTCATCCCGCATACGCTGGAAGTGACCACGCTTTCAGGGCTTTTCCCGGGGAAGAAGGTAAACCTCGAGATCGACCTCCTGGCGCGATACCTCGAGCGCATGCTGGCGGCCACGCGTTAGGCACGACAGAAAAAACGGCGGAGGGCAAAATGAAGGTTCTTGCGATCGCCTGCATCCTGGTCCTTGCCGGTTGTGCAACGGCGGAGGAGCGCGCCGACGCGCTTGCGGTCTACATCGGCGAGAACTACGGCCCCGCCTGCGCGAAGCTCGGCTACGAGCCCGGCAGTGAAGGCCACCGCAATTGCATGCTGTCACTGCACAATACCGATCAGTTGCGCATGTCCGCGCCGCCCGCGATACACATGTACCCGCCGATCGGGCGCATCCGCAGGCAGGCGCGCACAAGGCGTGCCGGGTCGGCCGCTCAGCGGCCGCCAAGCACGGTGCGAAAACGGCGAAAATCGCTCGGTTGTCCGATGAGCACGAGAGCGAGGTCTTCGAGGCACTTTTCGTCGCATTCGTCGGCCGGGACGGCGCAGGTTATCCTGCGCCTGCCCGCGCCGGGAGGAGGTCGGACGCGCGGCGACCTGGGGGGGTGACCGTGATGGAGCGAATCGGGAAGTACGACATCAAGCGCAAGCTCGGCGAGGGCGCTTCGGGAACGGTCTACCTGGCCGTCGACAGTTTTTCCGGTGCCGAAGTTGCGCTGAAAGTGATCAACCCCGAGATCTTCAGGGATCCCGAATTCGGTGAGGTGCTGCGCGAGCAGTTCCTCAACGAAGCATCGCTCGCCGGCAAGCTGACCCATCCGCATATCGTCGCGATCCTCGACGCCGTGGTCACGGAAGAAGCCGGCCACATCGCGATGGAGTATGTGCCCGGCGACAACCTCTCCCAGTACGCCGATCCTGCGAACCTGCTGTCCGTGGGCGATGCGATCGAGGTCGGCTTCAAGTGCTGCGGGGCGCTCGAGTACGCGGCCCGCGAGGGCATGATCCACCGCGACATCAAGCCGGCGAACATCATGGTCGCAGGCGGCACCGAGGTGAAGATCACGGATTTCGGCGCCGCGTTCCTGCGCAGCGGCAAGGGCAACACCACGGTCAGCATCGGCACGCCGGCGTACATGTCGCCCGAGCAGATCAACGGGGACGAACTCACGCACAAGACCGACATGTACTGCGTCGGCGTGGTGCTCTACGAACTGTTGACCGGCGCGCGGCCGTTCGTCTCCACCAGCATGCCGGGCCTGATCGCCAAGGTGCTGCAGGAGGTCCCGGCGCCCCCCACGCAGTTGCGCCCCTCGCTGCCGAAGGACATCGACGCGCTGGTACTCAAGGCCCTGGCGAAGAACCCGGACGACCGCTATTCCGACTGGGCGGAGTTCGCGCTCGAAATCGCGAACATCGGCCAGCTCAGCGTCTACGTCACCAGTATCCCGGATCTTGAAAAGTACGCGGCGCTGCGCGCGGTGGGGATGCTGTCCCGGTTGACCGATGGCGAGATCTGGGAACTCGTGAAGGTCGCGAAGTGGTCGCGCCAGCCGGCGCACAAGGTGCTGCTGAAGGAGGACACGCCGGGCGAATCGCTGCTGTTTCTTGCCAAGGGCGACCTCAAGGTGACCAAGCAGGGGCAATTGCTCAACATCATCAGCGCGGGCGAGTGGTTCGGGGAGATGTCCTACATCGCCAACGGCGAGCTCGCGCGCCAGGCGACGATCGAGTCGCTGATCGACGTGACCGTCGCCGAATTCGCGGTCGCCGAGCTCGAGCAAACCAGCATGGGCTGCCGGCACCACCTGCTGCGCGCGCTGCTGCGCAATGTGGTCGACCGGCTGGCCTTGTCGAACGTGAGGGTGGCGAAGTCCGCGCGCTGATGGCGGGGCCGGGCCGGGGTCGCCGCAGGGCCATCGCCGCCGTTCTCGGGCGGGTGCTGCTGTCGGCGATCGTGTGCGGCGCGTTCCATCCCCGGTCGGTGGCGGCCGAGGTGGGCGAGGCGGCTGGGCCGGCTGTTGCGCCACTGCCCAAGGGCGTCAGGGTCATCGAGATCAAGGGCACGATCCGGGCGACGCTGGCGGGCACGCTGCGCGCCGCCCTCGCGGGCGCCGACCAGGGGCGGTTTCCCGCGGGTGTCCTGATCCTGCTCGACAGCCGCGGCGGGGACGGGCTCGCGGCGCTCGAGGCCGGACGCGTCCTGCGCGACGCAAAGGCGCACGTATTCGTGCGCGAGCGCTGTGCCAGCGCCTGCGTGTTCATCCTTGCCGCCGGCGTGGTGCGCGGGGTGGCGCCCGGGGCGACGATTGCCATCCACCGGCCAAGGCTGACGACCTTCGTGAAGGGCATGGGCACCGTGGAAATCAACCCCGCTTCCAACCCCAGGACCGCCATGGCGCTCGATATCGCACATCGGCGCACACGGGACTACCTGGCCGACATGGGCATGCCTGACGAACTCTTCGCGGCCATGCTCGCGGTACCGACCGAACCGATGCGGACGCTGGATGCCGCCGAACTGGCCGGATTCCGCCTGACCGGCATCGATCCGGCGTACCTTGCGGACCGGGAGGCCGAGGCAGCGGCGAAATACGGCATCAGCTTCGAGGAGTTCCGGCTTCGCACCGCGCGAACGCCCGAACGCTGCCTTGCGAAAGAGGCCGCGCCGCGCGAAATCGTGCGCTGCTACCTGCGGATGCTGCGGACCGGCAGCTAGGGCGCGGGGTCCAGGCCGTCCACGTACCTGCAGATTTCGCCGGGTGTCGTGAACCAGACCCGGTCACTCGCCACGATGTGCTCCAGCGCGCGGCGCAAGTGGCGAAGCCGGTAAGGCTGGCCCACGAGGTAGGGATGGAGCGCGATGCCCATCACCAGCGGCTGGGCCTGCGATTGCGAGAGCATCTCGTCGAAATTGTCGATGATGAGGTCGGCGAAATCGCGCCCGTCCATCTGGCGCGCGACGATCATCGGGATGTCGTTGGCCTCCTGCGGGTAGGGAATGCACCACAGCGGCTTGCCGCTGCGGGTGCGGAACTTCACCGGCTGGTCGTCGATGCACCAGTTGAGCGTGTAGGTGTAGCCGGTTTCGGTCATGAGGTCCGGTGTAACCCGGCTCTCGGAGATCCAGGGCGACAGCCAGCCCTGCGGCGCGGTGCCCGATTCCTTTTCGATCCGGTCGCGGCACCAGGCGAACAGGGCGCGTTCCTCGGACTCGGGCATGGTGCCCTGGCGGTCGGAGTTGGTGTGGCCGTGGCCGATGATCTCGTCGCCGCGCGCGACGAACGCCGCCAGCACTTCCGGGCAATAGTCGTACAGCGCGGTATTGGCCAGCACGCCCACGGGTAGCTTCAACTGGTCGAAGAGTTCGATCAGGCGCCAGACGCCGACCCGGTTGCCGTAGTCGCGCCAGGCGTAGTTGCCGACATCGGGTTGCGGACTCTCGGGGCCGAGACGCGCGCCGAGGCCTTCTCCGAAATCGAAATGCTCGAGGTTGAACCCCAGGTACACCGCAAGGCGCCTGCCGCCGGGGAAGCTGTAGTCGGGGCGCTTGTGGATCGCGGTGTAGTCGTAGCGGTCGTGGGACTTGAGGGTGCGGGTCATGCGGGTCTCCGTGGTATCAGCCGGGAGCCTATTTCCGGCGTGCGCGGATCGCGTCCGCGCGTGCCGAGAGTTTTTCCGCAAGCTGCGGCAAACCCAATTCGGTTTCGACCTCGGCGAGGCGATCCAGCGTGCGCGCGACTTGCGGATGTTCGGGGCCGAGTGCCTCTTCGCGAACCTTGAGCGCGGCGTCATACAGCGTTTCCGAACGCTCGAAATCGCGGCGCAAAAAGGCCACGGCCGCGGCGCCGCTGAGCGATTCGGCCATGCGTGGGTGGCCGCGGTCGAGCGAGCTCTGCACCAGTTCGATGGCGCGTTTGTACAGCGCTTCGGCTTCGTCGAGGCGGTTCTGGACGCGAAACACTTCTGCCAGCCCGTTCATTGCGTCGGCCGCGAGGGGGTGGTTTGCACCGGACACCCTCTCCCAGATCCCAAGCGCGCGCTGGAACGTCGCCTCCGCGTCCCTGGTGCGTCCCTCGTTCAGGTAGAGCTCCCCGAGGTTCTGCAACACGCGGGCGACCTGGCGGTGCTCCGGCCCGCCGGCCTTCTCCTCGATTGCGAGCGCGCGCTTCAGATTGGCTTCCGCATCCGCAGGGCGACCCTGCCTGCCGTAGAGCATCGCCATGCTGATCAGTGACATCGCCACGGGCGTGGCCTCGGTCCCAAGCTCCCGCTCACGGATTTCGAGCGCGCGCGTGAGCAACGCTTCGGCGTCCTTCAGGCGGCCCTGCCCGATGCGCAGCATCCCCAGGCTGGCCACCGACTGGGCCACGAGGGCGTGGTCGCGCCCGAATGCGTCTTCGCGCATCTTCATCGAACGCTCGAACAGGGGTTCGGCAAGCGCATAACGCGCCTGCACGCGGTAGCCCTCGGCGACACGGTGCAGCAAGGCGGCCTCGGGGCGCTGACCCGCGGCCGGGGTGCCCTTGATTTTCTCGAGACCTTCCTGCGCCAGCTTGATCGACTGCGCATACTTGCCCTGCTGGAACAGGGTCACCGATTCCTCGATAATCTGACTCCAATTTCCGCCACCACCGCCCCCGCCGCGCTGCGCATGTGCGCATGGCGGCAGCAGGAGCAGGACGAGGGCAATCCGCAACAGCGTCGTTTTCATCTTTCGCTCGCCAGCTAAATTCGCCCGTTGCGGATCGCGTCTGCGCGCGCCGTCAGCTTCGCCGCCAGCGCCGGCAGGCCCATTTCCATTTCGACTTCGGCCAGGCGGTCCAGGGTGCGCGCGACCGCCGGGTGTTCGACGCCGAACGCGTCCTCGCGCACCTTGAGCGCGGCCTCGTACAGCGCTTCGGCGCGCTCGAAGTCGCGGCGCAGGACCGCGACAGCCGCCGCGCCGTCGAGCGAGTTGGCCATCCGCGGGTGGCCGCGATCGAGCGATTCCTGGACCAGCGCGGTGGCGCGCTTGTAGAGCGCATCGGCTTCGTCGAGGCGATCCTGGGCGCGAAATACGTCGGCGAGGCCGGTCATCGCATCGGCCGCCATCGGGTGGTTCGCGCCGTAGGTTTTTTCCCAGATCGCCAGCGCCCGCCTGCACACCGTCTCAGCGTCCTTGTAGCGCCCCATGTTGAGGTACAACTCGGCCAGGTTCTGCAATTCGTGGGCAACCTGGCGGTGTTCGGGCCCGTTGGCTTTTTCCTCGATCGCGAGCGAGCGCTGCAAATAGGCTTCCGCGTCCGCGTTGCGACCCTGGCGCCGGTACAGTGCCGCGAGGGCGGTGAGCGACCGGGCTACGGCGGTGGCCTCGGGCCCACGCTCACGCTCGCGGATCCCGAGCGAGCGCCTGAGCATGGTTTCGGCCTCCGCCATGCGGCCTTGCTGGGTGCGCATCATGCCGTAGCCGTTGAGCGATTGGGCCACGAGGTGGTGGTCGGGCCCCAGCGTGTCCTCGCGGATCCTGAGCGCGCGCGCGTAGAGCGGTTCGGCGAGCGCGTAGCGCGCCTGCACCCGGTAGCCTTCGGCGATCCGGTGGAGCAGCGCGGCCTCGGGCGGGCGCCCGGCGGCCCGGGTACCCTTGATCCGGTCGAGTTCTTCCTGCGCGAGCTTGATCGATTGCGCGTACTTTCCCTCCCGGAACAGCGTCGCCGCTTCGGCGGTGATGTCCCGGGATTTTCCGCCACCGTCGCTTTGCGCGAGCGTGCAAAGCGGCAGCAGGAGCAGCACAAGCGCGATTCGAAGCAACGTGGTTTTCATCTGAGGGCGGATTCTGCCTGATCACCCGCCGGGCGGAAACGTGGCAAGCGATTAAAATTGGCGTCATTCGCCGTCCAGTAAGGGAGAGTCGTATGAACAAGCCACCGCAAACCGCACCCGTGCTGCCCCCGGGCGCGCCCAATCTCGCCGAAATCCTGATCCAGTCGCACGATGTTCCATGGCGTGCCAAGTCGCTCAAGGGCCTCTCGGAGAAAATGCTCTGGCGCGACGAAGCCACCGGCGCCTCGATCGGCCTCGTGCGCTTCGACAAGGGTGCGGGCATCCCGAAACCGCACAGCCACGCCTCCAACCAGTTCATGTTCTGCCTCGAGGGGCGCTACGAGTACACCGCCACGGGAACGGTGCTCACGCCGGGGTGCTTTTACTGCAATCCCAAGGGCAACGTGCACGGGCCCACGACCGCGCACGAGGAGAGCGTCGTGCTCGAGATCTACGACGGCCCGCACTACCCGCAGGTGCCCGACTGGTACAGCGACCCGCGCGATGCCCGCTAAGGTCTGGCTCGACTACACCCAGGAAGAACTCGACCGCGCCTACGACCAGACCGCGTGGGCCGGCAACCGCAGCGAAATTGTGGCGTGGTACGTGGCGGAAAGCGTGAAGGCCCGTGCGGCGCTCGACTTCCGGGCCGGCGTGTCCTACGGGCCCGGCGAGGACGAGACCCTCGACATCTTCCCGGCGGCGATGCCCCGGGCGCCGGTACACATCCATGTGCATGGCGGGCGGTGGTCTCTGTTCACCAAGGAGGACATGTCCTTCATCGCGCCGACCTTCGTCGCAGCCGGCGCGGCCTGCGTGGTGCTCGATTTCTCCTGCATCCCGAAAGTGCGGATTCCCGCGATGCTCGATCAGGTGAAGCGCGCGATCGCCTGGGTGCAGGCCAATGCCGCGACCTTCGGCGGCGACCCGCGGCGCATCCATGTTTCCGGCCATTCGTCCGGTGCGCACCTCGCAGGTGTGGCACTGCTCACCGACTGGGAGCGGGAATTCGACATCCCGGCCGACAGCGTCAAAAGCGGCCTGCTCGTCTCGGGCATGTACGACCTGCGGCCGGTCGTGCTCTCGGCGCGCAGCCGCTACGTGAAACTCTCGGCCGCGGAAGTGGATGCGCTCAGCGCCATCCTGCGACCGGAGGCACTGTCCGCGCCGGTGACGCTGGTTTGCGGCGATCGGGAGACACCCGAATTCCGCCGCCAGCCGGGCGCCTATGCGCGCGTGCTCGCCGATGCGGGAAAATCCGCCCGGCTGGTGGAGATTCCCGGTGTGAACCACTTTGAGATCCTGCAACAGCTGGGGGATGCGCAAAGCCGGCTCGCGCGCATTGCGCTGGCGCAGATGTTCTGACGCGGCCTAGGCGCAGACGGTCACCACGATCGTGCGCCGGTGCGGCGCGCTGCGGTGTTCCCAGAGATAGATTCCCTGCCAGGTGCCGAGCAGGAGCGCGCCCGCGCCGACCGGGATGCTGAGGGACGCGCCCGTGAGGACGCTGCGCGCATGCGCGGCCATGTCGTCATCGCCCTCGGCGTCATGCCGGTAGGCGGGATCCGCATCCGGGGCCCAGCGCGCGGCCAGCGTCTCCAGGTCGCGGCGCACGTCGGGGTCGGCGTTCTCGGTGATCGCGAGTGAACAGCTGGTGTGTTGCACGAATACGTGCGCGACGCCTGTCGTCACGCCCGAATCGCGCACCAGGCGGGCGACCTCGGCGGTGATTTCGGTTGTGCCGCGCCCGCGGGTGCGGAATTCGAGCGTCTGCTGAAGGCCATGCGGTTCGGTCTATAGTGAAGTGGTCAAGCACGGAGGATCGCACATGTTCGTACCGAAGAAGACCGTTGGCCGGATGGTGAGCGAGGCGCAGGCGCGGATCGACAATCTGACCAACGCCCAACTGCGCGCCGAGATGGAGCGCGGTGCAGTCCAGGTGGTGGACATCCGCGACGTGCGCGAGCGCCAGAGCCTCGGCTGGATTCCAGGCTCGTTCCACGTGCCGCGCGGAATGCTCGAGTTCTGGCTGGACCCGACCTCCGAAGTACTACAGCGCAAAGGTGGATCCGGAAAAGCGCATCGTGCTCCATTGCGCCGGCGGGCACCGCTCGGCGCTGGCCGCAGTGGCGCTGATCGACATGGGGTTTCCGGACGTTGCCCACCTCGAGCCCGGCTTCAACGGCTGGGCCGCGGCCGGTTTCCCGGTCGAGGGCGCCAAGCCGAAGAAATCATGAGCAGGCTCTCGTACGGACTCACGGCGGCTTCGGTGGTCGCCGCGCTCGGGGCGGGGACCTGGTTCTGGTGGCAGCAATCCGCAGCGCCGGAGCCGGTGGTGCCACAGGCGGCGCCGGTGGCGGCTGCACAGCCGCCCGCCGCTCAGGCGGCGCCGGCCGAACCGGTCGCGCCGCCGATCACCCATCCGATCGAGGCCGCGGCGCCGGTCGAACTTCCGCCGCTGGCCGAGTCGGATGATTTCGTCATCGACGCGCTGGTGGCGTTGCTCGGCAAGAAGCCCGTGCTCTCGCTCCTGCAAACCGACGGCTTCGTGCGCCGCGTGGTGGCCACGGTGGACAACCTCGCGCGCGCGCACGCGGCACCACGCCTGTGGCCGGTCAATCCGATGCCGGGCCGGTTTGCGGTGACCGCGGACAACATCGTCAAGCCGAACAACGACGAGCGTTATACGGCTTTTGTGCTACTGGTCGAGTCGGTCGATACGGCCCGCGCGGTGGCCTTGTACGTGCGCCTGTACCCGCTGTTCCAGCGTGCCTATGTCGAGCTCGGTTATCCGGACGGGTACTTCAACGACCGGCTGGTGGCCGTGATCGACACCCTGCTCGCCACCCCGATCCCGCTCGGGCCGCGCAAGGTGGAACTGACCCAGATCCGTGGGGAGATCAAATCCGAGCGGCCCTGGGTGCGCTACCAGTTCTCCGATCCGGCGCTCGAGTCCCTGACCAGCGGGCAGAAGATGCTGTTGCGCAGCGGGGCGGTGAACCAGCGGCGGCTCAGGGCGAAACTGACCGAGATACGCGCGCTGCTGGTGCGCGGAACCCTGCGACGCTGAAACCGCTCAGAGCGGGAAGAAGCGCGGCAGCAGCAGCGCGTAGGCGGTCAGCATGATGACCAGCAGCGGCAGGCCGCCGCGCACGAAATCGGCGAAACGGTACCCTGCCGCGCTCATCACGAGCAGGTTGGTCTGGTAGGCCATCGGCGTGACGTAGCAGAAGTTCGCCCCGAACATGATGGCGAGCACCAGCGGTTCGGGCGCCACTCCCAGTTCATGTGCGATCGACACGGCGATCGGCGTCCCCACGGCGGCGGCGGCGTTGTTCGACACGAAGTTGGTGAACGCGGCGGTGAGCAGCATCAGGAGGGCGAGCGTCGCGGTGGGAGGCAGGGTGCGCGTCCCCGCGACGAACTGCGCCGCCAGCCATGCGGTCGCGCCGGTCTGTTCGAGTGCCGAGCCCAGCGCAAGGCTGGAGGCCACCAGCAGCACCACCTTCATCGACAGCGCGGCGGTGGCGTCTTCCCAGTCGAGGCAGCGGGTCGCGATCATCATCGCTACGCCTGCGAGCGCGGCGATCGAAATCGGCGCGAGCTTGAACGCGGCGCACGCGACGACCGCGGCCAGGATCGCGAGCGCGAGCGGCGCGCGCTCGGAGCGCGGCAGGTCATAGCTCTGGTCGAGCACCAGCAGGCGGGCGTGGATCTTCAGCTTGTGGATCGCCTCGTCGGTGCCCTGCACCAGCAACACGTCGCCCGCGCGCAGCACCACCGTGTCGATCTCCTTGCGATCGCTCATCCCGGTCGCGCCGCGGCGATGCAGGCCGACGATCCAGACCTCGTGCCGTTCGCCGAATCGAGTCCCGCGCAAGGTCGCGCGGTTGAGCATCGAGTCCTCGGTCACCACGACTTCGGCGAGCCGCTCGTCTCCGGCGGCGAGCGGATTCTCCTCATCCACCGGACTTTCGTTCTCGTCGGATCTGAACAGCGTGCTGCCCAGATGTTCCGCGGCTTCGTGCAGCGCCTTGGCGGTGCCGGATACGAACAGGCGGTCCCCCGCGCGCAGCGTCAGGGTCGGCAACCGCGCGAGCTCGAACCCCTTCTCTCCGCGCAGGATGCGGCGGATCTCCACGTCACCAAGCTTGGCGGCGGTCTTGGAGAACGTTTCGCCCTCGGCATCGCCGCCCTCAGTGATGTGCAGCACCGCCGAAAACTCCTGCGGCGCGGCATCCTCGAGCGGGGCGCGGCGCTCCGGGATCAGGCGCGGCAGCACCAGCCACAGGTAGAGGATGCCGGGGATCGCGGCGAGCGCAGTGACATGGATGAAATCGAACATCGCGAACTGGCGCACGCCCAGGCTCGCCGCGATCGACACCACGATGAGGTTGGTCGAGGTGCCGATCGTCGTTCCCATGCCGCCGATCAGTACCGCATAGTTCATCGGAAGCAGGGTGCGCGCCGCCGAGGTCTTGTTGCGCAGCGCCGCGCCCACGAGGATCGGCATCATGAGCACCACAATCGGCGTGTCGTTCAGCACGCCACTGGCCGCGGCGCAAAGCACCAGCACCAGGAGCAGGGCGGTTTTCGGCGCGGATTCGAGCAGCCGCGCCAGAACCCGGGCGGCGGGTTCGAGCGCCCCGGTGACGACCAGGCCCCGGCCCAGCATCATCAGGCCGCAGATCGCGACCAGCGCTTCGTGGCCGAAACCGAAGAAGAACGCGGTCGGCGAGACCTCCAATCCGCCGCGCTCGTAGGGGAAGACCTGGAAACCGACGGCGATCAGCACGAGTACCAGCAGGCTGGTGGTTTCGATGGGGAGCTTTTCGCTCGCGAACGAGGCGAATGCGAGTACGGTCAGTGCGAGTACGGCCAGTGCGTGGGGTTCGAGGCCCATGGAAGGGTGCTTCCTTTTGCGTTGCCCTGCGTTGCCTTGCGTTGTATCGGGCGCGCTGTCCGGGCGTGCCGCGAGGTGGCATGGAACGAACCTGCCGGATCGATTGTCCCATGTATCCTGTGTCCATTCGGGCACGCCGCCGTTTGCGCGGCTGGCAACCCATCTGCGGAGGAAAGTCATGCCCATTCTGGCATTCAGCAAGTCGAGCGACCCGGATACCCCGGATGACGCGCGAATTTCCAGCGCGGCGGTCCGGTACGTGGAGCCGACCCGGCAGGGTCAGCCCGGCAAGACGGTCATCCATGTGCTCGGGCAGGGCGAAAACGGGATCACGGTGATGGAGGCGAACGACGTGGTGGCCGGTTCGATCGCCGGCCTGGTCGCCGCGCCGCGCCACTATTCGGCCGCGCAGCCCGACGATGGCAGGAGCACCGTGTTCATCGCGACCGCCAACGTCAGCCACCTTCGTCCGAACAACCCGACCAAGCGGGACTTCTGGTCGGTGTTCTTTGTCGACGGGACCGAATTGCGCATCATCGATCCGCTGCCCGCCGGATTGTGATCCCGGCGGTCACCTGCGCCGCGTGTCGCGCCTGCTGCTGCCGCCTGGAAGTGATCCTGATGGGCGAGGACCACGTGCCGGAACGCTACGTCCGCACCGATCGCTGGGGTGGGCAGGTCATGGCGAGGCTGGATGACGGCTGGTGCGCGGCGCTTGACCGGGAGACCATGCGTTGCGGGATCTACGAGCGCCGCCCGGACGTGTGCCGGGAGTATGCGATGGGGGG
Organism: uncultured beta proteobacterium; assembly: GCA_942492335.1. Taxonomy (GTDB): domain Bacteria; phylum Pseudomonadota; class Gammaproteobacteria; order Burkholderiales; family SG8-41; genus CAKKQX01. The sequence goes on from CALOEN010000016.1 coordinate 41,517, forward strand.
CGACGATTGCCTCATCGAGCGCGAAAAGGCCGGGATCGGCATCGCGATACGCGTCGCACCGCCATCGACCTAGTCGCGGGCCTTCTCTCCACCCAGCGCGACGACGAGGTCGGCCAGCAGCAGGGATAGCTCGCCGGTCATCAGTGCGAAGTCGATCGCGAATTTCTCTTCCTCGTCCCGTTCGCTTTCGTCGCCGCCTTCTTCGCGCTTCAGGATGTCGAGGAACACGAGGCGCTTGACCTGCAGCGCCTCGGTGAGCACGAAGGAGATCCGGTCGTTCCAGGTCATGCCCATCCGCACCACGGTCTTGCCCGCCGCGAGGTGGTCGCGGATGTCGCGTCCCGCGAGGTCGTGGCGCGCGTAGCGCACCGTGGCCTTGCTCGCATCGGCAGCGCGCAGTTCCAGGTCCTGGTCGATCGTGAATTTGCCGGGGATGCTGCCTGCGGCCAGCCATTCGGCCATCGCCGAGGCGGGCGAACGCCGGGTTTCCAGGCGCACGGCGGGCAGCTTGTCCTCGGCGCGGCGCAGCGCTTCCATGAACTGTTCGGCCTTCGCGTCGGCGGCTGCGTCGACCGCGAGCCAGCCGTTCTGCGCATCGATCCAGCCCCAGGTGATTTTGCGCCGGCTGAGCGCGCGCGGCAGCAGTTCCCCGGTCACCTGCTCCCGCAGGTCGCGCATCTGCTTTTTCCCGACCGGATGGGCCTGCTGCAGCGCCAGTTCGGCGGCACGTTCCTCAGTGACCTGGCGGATCACCGAAGCGGGGAGGAGTTTCTGCTCGACGCCCAGCGCGAGCAGCCATTGGCGGTTCTGCTGGTGGATGAACGACCCGTCGGCGCGCGGACTGGTCCAGCCGCGACTCTCCATCTGGAAGCTGCCGCAGGGCGTGAGCTGCTGGGCCGCAAGCCTGGGCTCGAGGGCGTCTGCCGTGACGGGCCACGGCGAGGGAAGGCGATGCAGGACGAGGTTCTTGAGCCACATATCGAAGGGAAAAAGCGACGGAGTATACGTGGCCCGTCATGACTGCGCTCAGTCCGGCCGGGTCTCGTCCTTGCTGCCAGCGATCAGGGTCTTGAGGCCGACGTAGGGCCGCGCCCCGGCTTCCATCGGCGCAGGCGGCGGCGAGAGGCGTTCGACCTCGGCTTCGAGTTCGCCGATCCTGCGCGCACTCGCGGCCTGTTCGGACTCCAGTGCGGAAATTGCGCGACGCTGGCGGGAGTTGGCAAATCCGCCCCCGGATCATTGCGGGCGAAGAGACCAGGGCGGCGATGAATGCGCCAAGCGCAAGCGCGACCAGCAGCACCACGGCCAGTGACCCGTCGAAGCGCCAGACCAGCAGGGTCACGGTGACCGCCACGTCGTTTTGCATCGCGAACATGACGGAGAGAAGGGCGAAGCCAAGACCGAGGATCAGAACGAGCTGCATGAGACGCTCCGCCGGAAAAATGGCGCGCCGGGTGTGGCGCCAAGGCCCCATCTTACGCCGGCGCGCCGCCGGCGGTTGCGCCGGGACTGCCCATGCCTGTCAACCGATCGGCGATCCGTACGTTAAGCATGCACAGAGATACAAATCCTCTGCACGCTGTTCCTGCAGTTTCCCCTACCCTGAGAGTACCCAATGAATAAAGTAATCGCGGCGCTGATCGCCGGGCTGTTCGCTGTCTCCGCCCATGCGCAAACGACCCCGGCCACGCCGGCAGTCGTCAAGGCCGAAGTCAAGGCAGAGAAAGCCGACGACAAGGCAATGAAGGCGGAAGTGAAAGCCGACGCCAAGGCCGACGCCAAGCTTGCCAAGGCCGAAGCCAATGCGGCCAAGGCCAAGAAAGCCGAAGACGCGAAAGTTGCCAAGGCCGAAGCCAAGGCGGCGAAAGCCAAGAAAGCCGAGGACGCGAAAATTGCCAAGGCCGAGATGAAGGCGTCCAAGTCGAAGGCGAAAGCCAGCGCCGAGACCGCCGAAGTGAAGGCGGAAGGCAAGGCAGACGTGAAAGCGGCAGCGGACAAGAAGTAAGCCAGCGTCCCGCGTAGTTCCAAGGGGCCGGATGCGTTTGCATCCGGCCCTTTTGTTTGTGCCGGATCTGTCCCGGCCAGAAGGTCGAAGGCGATACCTGTGGGCGGCGCGGTAAAATCCGCCCGCGTGATTCCTCCCCACCTCCAGGCCGAGCGCCTCGCCCGGCTGCCCAAACCCGAGTTCGACCCCGCACTGCCGGTCAACGGCCGGCGCGAGGAGATCCGCCGCGCCATCGAAGACCACCCGGTGGTGGTGATCTGCGGGGAGACCGGTTCGGGCAAGACCACCCAGATCCCGAAGATCCTGCTCGAGATGCAGCGCGGCGTGCGCGGCTGGATCGGGCATACGCAACCGCGCCGGATCGCGGCGCGCACGGTGGCCACGCGCATCGCGCAGGAGCTGAAGGTCGAGCCCGGCAGCGCGGTGGGCTACAAGGTGCGCTTCCTCGATAAAGTACGCCGCGAGTCCTACGTCAAGCTGATGACCGACGGAATCCTGCTCGCCGAGACGCAGGGCGATCCGGACCTCAAGGCCTACGACACGATCATCATCGACGAGGCGCACGAGCGCAGCCTCAACATCGATTTCCTGCTCGGGTACCTGCTCAAGTTGCTGCCCAGGCGCCCGGACCTGAAACTGATCATCACCTCGGCGACGATCGACGCGGAGAAATTCTCGAAACATTTCGCCATCGACGGCCGGCCCGCGCCGGTGATCGAAGTCTCCGGACGCCTGTATCCGGTCGAAGTGCGCTACCGGCCGGTGGAGGGCGATGCCGAGGACACCACGCGGGACGAAGAGGAATCCGCGCTGGTCGATGCGGTGGCGGAGCTTTGCAAGGCCGGTCCGGGCGACGTGCTGGTGTTCCTGCCGGGGGAGCGCGAGATCCGCGAGACGACCGAGATCCTGAAGGCCAACCTGAAGACGATCAGCCGCGGACCGATCGACCTGCTGCCGTTGTTTTCGCGCCTGTCGAATGCCGAGCAGGACCGCGTGTTCCGGCCCGGGGGCAATACGCGGCGCATCGTGCTCGCGACCAACGTGGCGGAGACCTCGCTCACCGTGCCCGGCATCCGCTATGTGGTCGACACCGGTTACGCGCGCGTCAAACGCTACAGCTACCGCAACAAGGTCGAGCAGTTGCGCGTCGAGAAAATCTCGCAGGCCTCCGCAAAGCAACGCGCCGGGCGCTGCGGCCGCGTGGCCGACGGGATCTGCATACGCCTGTACGACGAGGACGATTTCAAAGGGCGACCGGAATTCACCGACCCCGAGGTGCTGCGAAGCTCGCTTGCCGCGGTGATCCTGCGCGCCAAGGGTTTGAAACTCGGCGACCCGGCCGAGTTTCCGTTTGTCGATCCGCCTGCGCCACGCGCGATTGCCGACGGCTATGCGCTGCTCGCGGAACTGGGCGCGGTCGACGATTCCAATGAACTCACGGCCACCGGTCGCGAGCTCGCGCGCCTGCCACTCGACCCGCGCATCGCGCGGATGCTGTTCGCGGCGCAACGGGAGCGTTGCCTTGAACAGGTGCTGGTGATTGCCGCCGCCCTCTCGGTGCAGGATCCGCGCGAACGACCGATGGACAAGCAGGCCGCGGCCGACCAGGCGCAGTTGCGCTTTGACGACGAGCGTTCGGATTTCCTCGCCTACCTCAAGCTCTGGCAGTTCTTTTCCGACGCGCTCGCCGAGAAGCTCACCAACAACAAGCTCGCCGCGCTGTGCCGGCGGCATTTCCTCTCGATCGCGCGGATGCGCGAGTGGCGCGAAGTGCACACCCAGCTGCGTGCACAGGTCGGGGAGCTCGGCTGGAAATCCTCCGCCGTCGACCCGTCGAAGCTGGAGGGGTTTCGCGCCATCCACCGCGCGCTGCTCACCGGGCTGCTCGGTAACATCGGGATGAAAGCCGAAGACGATTCCGCCTATACCGGGGCGCGCGGGATCAAGTTCTGGGTGCACCCCGGCTCGGGGACAAGGAAACCCGGCCGCTGGATCATGGCTGCGGAGTTGACCGAAACCACGCGCCTGTTCGCGCGCTGCGTGGCGGCGATCGAGCCGAAGTGGCTGGAGGAACTCGGCGCGCACCTCTTGAAGACCTCGCGCGACAACCCGCACTGGGAAAAGACCCGCGCGCAGGTGGTGGCGGTGGAGCGCGGCACGCTGTATGGATTGCCGGTGTATGCGAACCGGCGGGTCCACTACGGGCCGATGGACCCGGACTACGCGCGCGAGGTGTTCATCCGCCAGGCGCTGGTCGAGGGGGAGTTCGACACGCGCGCGCCGTTCTTTGGGCACAACCGGAAACTGATCCACGAGATCGAGCGGCTGGAGCACAAGTCGCGCCGACCCGACATCCTCGTCGACGACGATTTGATCAATGCCTTTTACGACAGCCGGATTCCCGCGGGCATCCACAACGGCGCGGATTTCGAGAAGTGGCGGAAGGAGGCCGAAGGCGACAACCCGAAACTCCTGTTCCTGTCGCGCGAAGACCTCATGCGACACGAGGCGGCGGGGATCACCACCGGAAATTTCCCGCCCACCCTGCGCCTCGGGGCGAACGAGTTCGCGCTCGAATACCACTTCGAGCCGGGCTCCGCGAAGGACGGGGTGACCATGACCGTGCCGGTGGCACTGCTGAACCAGGTCAGTGCCGCGCGCTGCGACTGGCTGGTGCCGGGCCTCTTGAAGGACAAGGTGCAGACGCTGGCGAAATCGATCCCGCAGCGCCTGCGCCACAAGCTGGGGCCGCTGGCGGAGTTCGCCGAGGCCTTTGTTGCCGCAGCCAGGCCCTCGGATACCCCGCTTGCCACAGCCATCTCGCGTTACATCCGGCTGGAGCGCAACCTCGACGTGCCGCTGGACGCCTTTCGTCCCGACTCCGCGCCGCCGCACTTCGCGATGAACTACCTCGTCGTCGACGAGCACGGCAGGCAATTGGCGATCGGGCGCAACCTGGCGGAACTCAAGACCGCGCTGCGGGAGGAGACCGAGGCCGTGCTGCAGGACGAGGCACCGATGCCCGAGGGCGAGAAGTTCACCGGCTGGACCTTCGGCGACCTCGAGGAAATGATGGAACTCGAGCGCGGCGGGCAGACCCTGGTGGGCTACCCCGCGCTGGTCGATGCCGGGGACGCGGTCACCCTGCAGGTGGTGGATTCACCCGAGAACGCCGGGGAGATCCACCGCGGCGGGGTGCGGCGCCTGCTGTCGATCGCATTCAGGGAACGCATCCGCGATCTCGAGAAGACGCTCACGCGCGATGCATTGCTCGGCCCGGTGAAGGAAGACGTGGTGTCCGCGGCGATCGACCGGACCTTCCTGTCCGAGACGCTGCCCATGACCGCGAAGGACTTCGCCGCGCGGGTCGCCGAGGGGCGCAACCGCTTCAACCTGATTGCGCAGGAGATCATGCGCCTCGCCACGACGGTGTTGACGGAACACCGCGAGTTGCAGAAACGACTGGTGAGCGCGGCCAAGGGGTTTCCGATTCCCGCCGACGACGTCAAACAGCAGCTCGCGCGGCTGGCAGCGAACCACTTCATCGCGCAAGTCCCGTATGAGCGCCTGCAGCACTTTCCGCGCTACCTGAAAGCGGCCGGGCTGCGGCTCGACAAACTGCGCGCCGACCCGCAGCGCGACGCGCGCCTGATGGCCGAGTTCGCGCCGCTGTATTCCGCCTGGCAGAGGGACGCTGTCGCGCGCATGAAGCAGGGGACCATGACCGACGAGATCGAGCAGTTCCGCTGGCTGCTGGAGGAACTGCGGGTGTCGCTCTTCGCGCAGGAATTGCGGACACCCGTGCCCGTGTCGGTGAAGCGCCTGGCAAAGCTCTGGCAGACGCTACGCTAGGCTGCGGTCAGGCTTTGGTCAGGATCTCGCCACACGCGCGCGCCACCAGGTACTGCTGGGAAGTGGCCTTCGTATCGGCAACCGTTGCCCATCCGCCTTTCTCGATGAAGTCGCCGAGCGACCACGGATCGATTTTCTTGAGCGCTTCCAGATTCGCCACGACATCGGCATCGCGCCGGAATTTTGCGACGCAGACCGGCGCGAGCGCCGCGATTACCGCATTGTCGACACGCACTGACGAGGCGGCTTCGGCTTTGTGGCTGGTCGTCCAACCACCCCAGCTGAACCCCACGATGGCCAGGGCCACCGCACCGCCAACGGCGCCCCAAAGCGCCGGCTTCGTTTCGACAGGAATTTTCATTCGATTGATATCTCCAATATTGACATTCATGAGCAACGACCGAGTCTCGCTCGAACCGGAAACACGGCCTCAGCAGACAGGGTGGCATGAATCCGCCGCGCGGACTGTGCGTTGACGCACGGAAAGGCGGCTCCTGTCCGAGGTGAGACAGAGAAAGTGGGGTGAGAGTCGCATTTCCGAGGTCAGTCGTCGTGGCTGTAGACGATGAACCCCAGGTGCCTGGCGACCTTGTCGTAGAGCGTCCTTCCCGCCGTGTTGGTGACGTGAGTCTGCCAGTACACGCGCACGATCCCCGCTTCCTTTGCCGCCGCATACACGCCCTGGATCAGCGCTCGCCCGATGCCCTGTCCGCGCTGCGCGGGGTCGAGCGCAGTCGCGCCTTCGCGGCCGTAGAAGGCGTTGTAGCCGTCCCACAGCGGGGTCCAGGCGGCGTAGTCGTCCTTGCGCAGGGGGCGGATTCGGGGGGTTATTTTCATGGGATTTGTACTGGTATCGATACATAAGTTGACAGGAAAGCGGCCCCCCATGGGGAGATGAACAAATTATTTGTTCAAATTTTTTTCGAATCCGGGCGGAAGGCAGGGACCCGGTCCACGCCGGTTTCCGGTCCGGCGTTGTCACCGGCACTGTGCCAGTGCACCATGCGCGGATCAACCCCGGAGGCAAGACCATGAGCACAGAAACCATCCGCCGTGCCGTCCTCGTAACCGGCGCCGCCACCGGCATCGGCGCCGCCACCGCCCGGCGCTTCGTCGCTGAAGGCTGGCAGGTGGCGATCAATTGCGTGGACGCCTCGCAACGCGAATTGGCCGACGCGATTGCCGCGCTGGCCACCGGCGCCGGACAGCGCGCGGTCGTGCTGGAAGGGGATGTCACGCGCGATGCCGATTGCGTTTCGCTGGTGGCGCGCGCGGTCGCCGCATTCGGCCGGCTCGATGCGCTGGTCAACGCGGCCGGGATCAGCAAGATGGTGCCGCAGTCCGACCTGCACGGGCTGTCGTACGACGATTTTCAAAGGATCTACGCGGTCAATACCATCGGCCCGTTCCAGATGACCCGCGCCGCCGCGCCGCACCTGAAAGCCACGGGCAAGGGATCGGTGGTCAACATCACCTCGCGTGCCGGGGTCACCGGCGGCGGATCGTCGATCGCCTATGCGGCTTCCAAGGGCGCCTCGAACACGCTGACCCTGTCGCTTGCGCGCGTGCTTGCGCCCGAGATCCGGGTGAATGCCGTGTGCCCGGCGCTGACCGAGCACGGGTTTGTGGAGCGCCTCGCGCCCGAATCGTTCGAGGAGCGCAAGGCCCGCCAGATCGCGATCTCGCCCTTGAAGCAGATCGGCAAGCCCGACCAGGTGGCCGAGGCGATCTACTGGCTCACCAGCAGCGCGGAGATGATGACCGGGTCGCTGGTGGACCTGGATTTCGGGATGCACCTGAACGCGACCTGAGGCGCCGGCGGGGGGCGTCGCGTGGGAGGTGGGGCCGGAGCAGGCGCAGGGTGCCTGCTCCTTGCTACCTGGCGGCGACTTTCTCCAGCACGTGGCGGGTCATGCTGAGCGCAAGTTCGTGCTCGCCCTGAAATACCGTTCCGGCGTTCTCCTTGCGCAGCAGCGCCGCCTCTTCATCGCTATGGGTGCGCACCAGGGTCTCGATCCGCGGGTTGAGCATGCGCGCGATTTCGATCATTCGCCGCGCGCGCAGCGTATCGGGGACGGCAATCACCAGCATGAACGCCCGCGCGATATGCGCTTGAACGAGGACGGCCGGGTCCGAGGCTTCGCCCGCGACGGCATGGATTGCCCGTTCGCGCAGCTGCCCGACCAGCTCCCGGTTCTGCTCCGCCACCACGTACACCACCCCCTGCGCGGCCAGCGCCTCGCCGATGCGGCGGCCGACGCGGCCATAGCCGACAATCACCACATGGTCCGTCACCTCGCGCGATTCGACCGCCGCCGGCAACTCGGCCAGCGGATCATCGGGACGCTCCAGGGCGCGCGCGAGCTTCGAGCGCGAGCGTATCCAGGCTTGCGCAGGTTCGACCGCGAGGAACACCAGATGGTTGAGCGAGATCGAGATCAGCGCGCCCGCGAGGATGAGGCTCATGCCTTCCCGCGGCAGGAGTCCGAGGGACACCCCGAGTCCGGCCAGGATGAACGAGAACTCGCCGATCTGCGCCAGGCTTGCCGATACGGTGAGCGCGGTATTGAGCGGATAGCGGAAGGCGAGGACGAGCACAAATGCCGCCAGCGTTTTTCCGACGATCACGATCGCGACGACGGCCAACACCTGCAGCGGCTGTTCCACCAGGACCGCCGGGTCGAACAGCATGCCTACCGAGACGAAGAACAGAACCGAAAATGCGTCCCTGAGCGGCAGCGACTCTTGCGCGGCGCGATGGCTCAGGTGGGACTCGCGCATCACCATGCCGGCAAAAAACGCACCCAGCGCGAAGGAGACACCGAACAGCAGGGCGGAGCCGACGGCGATGCCCATCGCGGTTGCAATCACGCTCAGGGTGAACAGCTCGCGCGAGCCGGTGCCGGCAACGTACCCGAGCAGCCACGGGAAGACCCGGCGGCCGACCACCAACATGAGGCCGACAAAGATGGCTATCTTTCCGAGGGCGATTCCGAGCGTCTCCAGCAGGCCGCCGTCGACTTCCCTGGCGGTGCTGCCGCCCAGCCATCCGGCCAGCGGGGGCAGCAACACGAGCACCAGAATCATCGCCAGATCCTCGACAATCAGCCAGCCGACCGCGATGCGGCCGTTGACCGACTGGAGCAGGTTGCGTTGCTCCAGCGCCCTGATGAGCACGACGGTGCTGGCCACGGAAAGCGCCAGGCCGAACACGAGACTTGCCCCCAGGCTCCAGCCCCAGGCGGTGGCGAGGCCTGCGCCGAGGGACGTCGCAACCGCGATCTGGACGATTGCGCCGGGCAGTGCAATGCGCCGGACCGCCAGCAGGTCATCGAGCGAGAAGTGCAGCCCGACACCGAACATCAGCAGGATGACGCCGATCTCGGCCAACTGGCTCGATAGTTCGGCATCCGCAATAAAACCGGGCGTGGCGGGGCCGAGCATGATCCCGGCGACCAGGTAGCCGACCAGGGGCGGCAGCTTCATCCGGCTGGCGACCAGACCCATGACCAGCGCAAGCCCGAAGCTTGCGGCAATGGTGGCGATCAAGGTAATGCTATGGGGCATGTATCCATTCTCCGAACGTGAGGCAAAGGATGTTTCCAGGGGAGAATCCGGACGACGCTGACGCATTGTCGCCCGATTCGAATCCGCAAGCGTGGAGAGATTCGCTTCCCGGCGCTGACCGAGCATGGGTTTGTCGAGCGCCTCGCGCCAGATCGCGATCTCGCCCTTGAAGAAAATCTGCAAGCCCGATCAGGTGGCCGAAGCGATCTGCTGGCTGACCGCCAGCGGTTCGATGACGACCGGGTCGCTGGTGGACCTGGATTTCGGCATGCATTTGAACGCGACCTGAGGCGGTCGCGGGGGACTGTCGTCCTACCCGGGACCGCGCAGGAACGCGTAGGCGGCAAGACCGGCCATGCACGCGGCGGCCAGCCACCAAAGGGGGGCGCCGGATTGCGTCACCTTGCCGGGTGAGTCTTCGTCGGCCGGCGACCGGCTTTCGTGCGGCACGGCTTCGACTGCGTCCTTGGCTTCCTTCAGTCCCAGGCCGGTTCGCGCCCGCAGCAGTCGAATGGCTTCGATCTTGTTGCCTTGCTTCAGGGCCGAAACCACGTCGAGTGGCAGCGATGATTCGCAGGCCAGGGGCGGCGATTGCGCCTGCGCGCCACGGGCATAGGCGTCCACGGCGTCTTTCGCTTCCTTGAGGCCCAGGCCTCTGGTGGCGCGAAGCAGCTTGATCGCATCGATCGTATCGCCGCGCTGCAGCGCTGCCACGACGTCCGGGGGAAGGTCACTGGAGGAGTGCATGTTGTGGCTCCGTGGTTTCCATGCGGCATCTTATCGCGTGGTGCATCGGTCCTTGATACGTGTCAGCTGCCGGCGTCCGCGCTCGGTTGCCACTCCCAAACCGTACCGTCTTCGGGATGGTCGATCGTTGCGACATGCCGGAACCCAAGCTTCTCGAGGACGCGATGCGATGCATTGCGTTCCGGAAGGGTCTGCGCGGCGACCAGGACCGGAGACCCGTGCTTCCGCGCCATCGCCAGGAGAGTTGCGGCCATCGCGGAAGCAAGTCCACGGCCCTCGAATTCCGGAAACGTGAAATAGGAAATCTCCGCCCGTCCGTCCTGTGGTGGCGATTTGAACCCGCACGTGCCGACCGGCGTCTCGCCTGCGAAAGCCAGATAGCAGATCCAGGGTTCCTCGAATCCGACCGTCCTGTAGAGTTCGGCGATCGCACCGAACACCTCAGATGTCCCTTCAGGCAGGGGGCCGGCGTAACCGTGGGGGGTGCCGTCACGATCGATCGGAACGAAAGACACTTTTGTATTCATGGCGCTGGGCACCTAACGTGTTGGTGTGCGGCGGGCCAGCACAACGACAAATGATAGTGCGACGATGGCGGCCCGTCCGCACCACCTTGGGTTAGGCGTCACGCGGGTGAGGCTGATGGAGCATCTGGATAGCGACTGAACTCTGGCAGAGTATGGGCTTTGCCCATCCAAGATAGGCGCTCCGCCACCTGTATGTGAACTTGCGCGGGTACGGCCTCTGGATCGTCGTATGTTGAACTTTGAATGTCGACAAGACCGGGAAGGACTTCGTCGTTTGTGTAGAAGAGCCCAGTCCCACAGGCCGCGCAAAACTGCCTTCTCCCGTTCTTGGACGATTCATAAACCTTCGGTGCTCCGCTTGTAATAGTAAGTGCAGTCACGGGGTACATCGTCCAGCCAACCATTGGAGCCCCGGCATGTCGTCGACAATCAGTGCAGTGACAAAGTGCGTGAGTCAGCGGATCACCTGCTACCTCATAACGTACATTGCCGCAATGGCATCCACCTTTGAGTGACATTTCTCTCTCCTGAGTTTGCGAGGAAGCGCTCCTCTGCGGTAATCGGCCGATCAAGTTGGTGCGCTGTGATGAGTTTGTGACGCATAACGTTCCAAATGAGGGGCGCGAGCCGAGGCGCGAAGCGCCGCTGGCGATGCGTCCCTCTCTATTTGGGGGTTAGACATCGGTGCCATTCTCAGAAATTAGCGGGAGTCATGTCCATGTACGACTCCTTCACAAGACGAGACTTAAAGCATTCAGCGTGACAGAACCAGATCTGCCACTTGTGCATTGATGTCTCGACGGTGAGGGAGCACGGATCAATTGGGGTTTCCGCAATCTCGCCGCCGCAAAAGCAGCACGGCCCCCAACCGATCTTTACCTCCGTCTCGCCAAGGCCACGACGCTTCTTCTTAAACCAGTTGTCAAATAGCGCCATTGTCGTTTCCGATGTCTAACGTGACAGCCCACGCGACTCCGACAGCGCGCAGCGCTGGCGGTGGTCGCGGTGAGGCGGAAGGTTAAGTCTCATGGCTTTCGGCATACACATCAAACCAAACTGAAATCGACCTCTCACCCAGGAATCGTAAGAGATCCTGGTCCAACTCGAATTCTTGATTAGTCTGCGCGAGTGACAGTCCCAACGAAATGTGAATTCTGCCAAGGTGTGCCACCTTTGCCCAATCTTCAAGGTTTGTCGTCATGTCGCTAAAGAGAAGCTTCAAAACTTCTGATATGTCCCATTCATCTGTTTCCGCCGCTTTAATCGTACGCGACCATCTACCAAATTTTGGAATGTAGCGAACTGAACCATCATCTCGCAGCAAAGGCGTACCCCGAATTTGGCTTTGCGATGGTGATACACCCAGCAGGTTCGTCACGTTGTCCGGCAGGAGATCGGCCCCTGAAACATGAAGACTGGCCGAAAACCAGCCAATTTGACTGCTTAGGGCAATGGTCCCGGGCGGGGCATCTGCGGGAGGTAATGGAATCGGTGCCTTCATGAGATTTAACGTGCGCGATCAGCCGACGAGCGAGCGCAGCTCGCGAAGGTCGGCTGAAGCGAGAGGTTAGAGGGCATTACCCGGTGTACATATCCCATCGAATGCTCGCAATTTTGTTGTTACGTACGACAAACGCGACCCTGGAACTTTCACCGCTGTACAACCACTCTTCCCCTTCTTTCTGACTTGGTTCACCCAACGTATTTATCAAATCTTGGGCGGTAGCACCAACACGAAGGTTGTACTTAGTGCGGTAACCCGAGCTAGAAAGTTTCACCTCTGAAATTAGGCAAGCCCTAGTTTGTTCAGGTGGGCAAAGCAACCAAACGCTTAGGCCTGGATAGCTAAAAGTGTAATGGGTGTCTTTGAGAGACGGCTCATAGCCATTCGGTTCAAGGGCCTTGGTTTCTCTCACCAATCCCTTAAGACGACGCATTTTCGTCGGGTCGATTCGGGAGGAAAAGAATGGGAGCCCTTCGTGAATAAAGGCCTCTATTTTCTCCAAGTTTGCAAAAGCAACTGACGACCAGCTCGCTGATGCGCTACCGAGCGCAAGCATGATTGCCAACTTGAGCAATGACGTCACTTTGCCCTCTAACGTGGAACCCAGCGGCGCCCGCTTGCGGGCGTCCGCTGCGGCGCAGGGTTATAGCGCATTCGCCACAACGTAGCTACAAACCCCATTGAATTATTACCTTGGTTTGTTTCGAAACTGGGTCGAAGGCAATAAATCGTCCCCCTTCATAATAGGTGGCATGATAAAACACTGGCTGATTGGTGCGTAGAAGACGATCGTAAGTCACTTTTGGAATCACTAGCTCAAATGGGTACTCATCAGTAATTTTTTCACGCGATCTCGGATTTGGCAGTTCAGATCTAGCTACAAGTCCGCGATCTGCTACTTCCTGAACGAATTCCTTTGCGACCTTGGGTAAATCAGCGTCGTCCCAAGCGACCGCGGTATGGCGTTTGAAGGGTGCCTTATAGCTATAAAGAACCTTGTTATCACTCGTAAGTATGGTTATTGCGAGTTCCGCCGAATGACATGCGCCTGGCCCAATTGAGATCTTTAGTTTCTCTGCAGAGGTCGTTGACCGAAATGCCATCGGTCGCTCGATAGAATAAGAACAGGGTGGTCCTACCGGCGCCTGCGCTAATGCGCACAGTGGAAACAAAGCCAAGAATGGAACAAGCCGGAAGGCGGTCATTGATGCGCTATAACGTTCGCGTTGAGCCGCCTGCCGAAGGCAGGTCGGCTCGAACGCGTGGTTAGGCGTCATTGCGTATCCTGCCAACGTGGGACCGTTGCGTAACGAGCCGTCAGTTCCTCGGCCTTCACCCTTGCCCTTTCGACTTCGGTCGGCGACATGTTGTCAGCGCGTGCCTTGAGCGACTTTTCCAAGTAGGCCTGCAGTCTAGGGTTTGTCTCTCGGGCCAGCGCCAAGCTCAGCCATGCGTAGGCCTGTGTTGGGTCGTAGACAGCAAGTTCGCTGGCCCCGAGCGTGAAGCCCATGTCTACGAAGCCCAGCTGAAAGCCAAGGTCGGCGGCCCTTTCAAACTGGACGAGCGCCGCCTTCGACTGACCTTCACGTCTCAGAATGACGCCGATGACGTGAACGGCTGGAGGAAAGTTGCGTGCTGCCGAAGTGCGGAGAAGTTCCAGGCTTCGTTCTGCGTCTCGTCGGCCGCAGCGGCCTGTTTCCAGTTCCGTGCCCAACCAGTACTGTGCCTTGGCGTCACCTGCCCCTGACCTTTCCTCGCGAGCGGCGACTGCATCCTTGGCGCAAGACGTCTCCGATGAGTTTGGCTGTGCGTAGGCCACGGTGGCCAACAACAGGGTAGCGTACAGAGGTAGGAGCTTCATGACGCCTAACGTGTAATACCCGGCGTGGGTGACGGATAGTATCTTCCCGTTCTTCGGTGTGCGGCGTCAATGCTCCCTGAATTCAACGCGTTGTGTGCTTTGTGACAATGCGCTGCCCTGGTTACCCGTCGCGAAATCGGTCAAATGCCTGACTCAACTAAGCCTTTCGTTCCGGCTGGTTGAAATCCGCGCATGTTGGACCAGGTCCGTTCGGCGATCCCGTTCAGGCATTCAGGCATGAATCGTGATCAACAGACGAGCAATGCGCTTGAGGTATTGGCGCGTATCGAGGCTGGGTCGAGTGTCATCTACATTTTGAATGCGACGATCGGATTTCGGGCGGGCCGCTGCGATTTCCGGCCCCGCCGGCGCGGCGAGCGTGGGGCGAAGGGTCTACCAGCCACAGTGGTACTTGTATCGATACCGATACTCTGACTACCCTGAAATCCGCTGCAGTAGCCGGTTTCATAAAAATAATTCGTAAGAATTGCGCCGAACCTGGCAGCGCGAAACGCACTTTCCCCCGCCCCCTACCGATCCGCCGGCGTAAACAACTCCTCGGTCTCCGCCACCCCGCGCAACTCGAACCGCCCCACATGCCGCAATGGCCGCTTGACCAGCCGGGCAAAGTCGCTCGACAGCAAGAGCGGCACGCCGGTCTGCTTGGTGAGCGACTGGATCCGCGCGGTGGTGTTGACCGCGGGACCGACGACGTTGAACGCGAGCCGCCCCGGAGAGCCGACGTTGGCGTGGGTGACGACGCCCAGGTGCAGGCCGAGGCCGAATTCGATGACGGGCTGCTTCGCGTGGCGCCGACGGTGGTTGACGACCGCGAGCGAGTCGAAGGCATCGATCGCCGCATCGAGCGCCGATTCGCACACCTCGGCCTCCTTGCCGGGCTCGTCGATCTCGAACACGATCAGGATCGCGTCGCCGATGAACTGCAGGATCTCCCCGCCGCGCGCCGCGGCCGCCGCCGCGCAGTTCTCGAAGTAGTCGTTCAGGAGGTGCAGCAGTTCCGCGGTCGGCAGCCGCTCGGAGAGCCCGGTAAACCCGCGCAGGTCCGAATACCAGAACGCGGCGTTGATCTGGTCGCCGTCGCCGCGCCGCACCTGGCCGTCGAGGATGCGCCGGCTGATGCGCGGACCGACGAAGGTGTCGAGCAGGCCGAGGGTGGTGCGCCGCTCGGCGATGATTTCGACCAGCGGCGCGAGCAGTTCGACCAGCGCCTCGAAGCGCTCGATGTCGGCGTCGCTGAAGCCCGCGGGCGCCATGGTGGACAGGGTCAGCACGTTGACCGAGCCGGTACCGAACACCAGCGGCAGGGCGACGTACTCGCTGATCCCCATCGCGCGCAGGTCCGCCAGCGTCGCATGCTCGCCTTCCTCTATCCTGGCGTCGAGCCGGATGCGGTAGGTCAGGTTGCGTTCGCGCACGAACTGGATCGGGCTGCCGATGTAGGCGTCGCCCAGTTCCACCCCGTGCTGGCCGTTCCACATCTTCGAGTCGCCGCCGCGATCCCAGGCCACGCCCCAGGCGATCAGTTGCGGGTGCAGGGTTGCGCAGGTGAGGCGGAAGCGGTCGATCGAGGCGCCCGCCGAATCCAGCCGCTCCATCAGGGCGTCGACGAGTTCCCGCGCATCCGTAAGGTGGCGCGCCTCGCTGAGCAGCCACAATGCGACCGGCTCGAGCGACCAGCCTTGCACCGGACCGAACAGCGTTTTCTTCTTCAAACCGCGAACCGCCTCTTGCATGTGGGCGCCGATGTTAGCATCGGGCGCATGACCGGCATCGGAAAGTCCCTGTTCCTCGCGTTCGTAAGCCTGTTCAACCGGCGCATGCTCTGGCTGATGGTCTGGCCGGTGCTGGCCTCGCTCGCCTTCTGGGGCATCGCGGGCCTCGTCCTATGGGGCCGCACGGCGGTATGGATTGCGGCCAAGCTTGGCAGCGTCATGCAACCGATGGTCGATTACGTTCCCTTCGATTTTTCCGGGGTGATGCTGTTCTCGGCGCATGTGATGCTGATCCTCCTGTTCGTGCCGCTGGTTTACCTGACCGCGCTCCTGATCCTGGGCGTGCTCGGCATGGACGCGATGGTCGACCATGTCGCCGGCCAGCACTATCCGGGTCTTGCGCGCCGCCAGGGCGGAAGCGCCGCGGGTAGCGTCTGGAACAGCGCGGTTGCGATCATGGGCCTCGTCGCGCTGTTTATCGTCACGCTGCCGCTCCTGTTGATCCCGCCGCTCTGGGCCCTGGTGCCGGTTGCGGTCATGGGCTGGGTGAACCAGCGGATCCTGCGCTACGACGCGATCGCCGCCCATGCAACGGCGGGCGAAATGCATGAGATCTTCGCCAGGCGGAGAAGTTCCCTCTACCTGCTCGGCCTGATCCTTGCGCTGGTGGCCTACGTGCCCGTGATCGGGCTGTTCGCGCCGATGCTGTTTGCGCTTGCCTTCATCCACTTCGGACTCGGTTCACTGCGCGAATTGCGCGGTGCGCCGATCGAAGGTGAGGTGGTGGAGGGGAGCGTGGTCCGTGGCGATGTGATCGAGGATCGCGCGGACCGTTCCTGAGGCGCGCCGTGGATGGCGCAGTAAATGGCGCAGTGAATGGATCAGCGCGCGGCGGAAATCCGGCACGGCACGCCGCGCGTATCCGCCGACCCGCTCGCCGGGTCGTAGGGCCCCGCGTAACTCAGCGCTGCGTTGATGTTGATGTCGAGCACGCCGAATCCCGGTCCCGCGGCCTCGGGCAGCCACCAGCCCATGCCGGTGGCCACGATGCCCGGCGCGGTGGCGTCGGTCACATGGGCCTTCACGCGGCAGGCCCCCTGGCCGCGCGGTGTTTCCACCTGCACCCAGTCGCCGTCGGCCACGCCGAGTTCGTGCGCGGTATCCGGATGCATCTTCAGCAAGGGGTCGGGCGAGACCTTGCGTGCCCAGGCTTGTTCGCGGAATCGCGAGTGGTGGTAGGTCTTCTCGC
The DNA here is from genome assembly GCA_942492335.1 of uncultured beta proteobacterium. Taxonomy (GTDB): domain Bacteria; phylum Pseudomonadota; class Gammaproteobacteria; order Burkholderiales; family SG8-41; genus CAKKQX01. Next base: position 58,562 of record CALOEN010000016.1, read on the forward strand.
GCAGGCCTGTCTGCAGCGTGTAGGGATAGGCGGGATCGTGCACGAATGATGCGCCCGTGGGCACCCAGTCGGGCAGCGGGTCGAGGCCTGCGTCCGCCATGCGCTGTGACCAGAGTTCCACCTTGCCGCTGGGCGTGCGGAAAACCTGGCTGTCGAAATCGCCCTGCACATGGGCGAACTCCGCGTAGCCGGTGCGCTCGAGTTCCTCGATCGACAGCGTCGTGTCCTTCAGGAGGTGGGTGTTGAATTCGCGCTGCGTGCGCCACGGCATGAGTTTCGGATCGGCCGCGCCGCGCGCGGCCATGCGCGCGACGAGTCCCGCCGCGATTTCGACATCCGGGCGCGCTTCGCCGACGCGCTTCGCCACGGCCGCGGTCCAGCTCACGCAGGGTCCGTGCGCGTTGAGCGAAACCTCTTCTTCCTCCAGCGTGGTGGTCTTGGGCAGCACGATGTCGGCCAGCGCCGCGGTCGGATTCATGCTGTGCGCGGCGACCGCGAGAAACTCGAGCGAGCGCAGCGCGGCGATCTTGCGCTGCGAATCGGGGTAGGTGACCGCGATATTGGCCCCGGACACATACATCGCGCGCACGGGGTAGGGTTTGCCGCTGAGGATCGCCTCGATCACCGTGGGATTGTGGCAGGCGGTCTGCCAGCCCTTCGGCCCGGCCCAGAGCGGGAACTGCGCCGCGCCCAGGGCCTGGTTGGCGATGTCGGCAGGCAACTGAAACGCCGGGTCGTGGATCACGTCGAAATAGTTGCGAAAGCCCCTGGGGCGCTTGGCGCGACGGTTGCCGCCCGCGCGGTCGAGGTTGCCGCTGATCGCGACGAGGCAGTGAAAGGCGCGGAAGGTCTGTACGCCGTTCGACACCGCGTCGATGCCGTGGCCCGAAACAAAGGTCGCAGGACCGTCCGCATAGGCGCGCGCGGCGGCGAGGATCAGGTCTTCGGGAACCCCGCTCACTTGCGCCGCGCGTGCCGGGGTCCATGCGGCGAGGCGTTCGGCAAGTTCGCCAAAACCGCGGGTCCAGGCCTGGATGAATTCGGTGTCGTGGCGTTCCTCCGCAATCAGCACCTGCATCATCGCCATCGCAATCGCGGCGTCGGTTCCCGGAGACGGGCGCAGCCACAGGTCGGCGAGCTTGGCGGCTTCCGAGCGCATCGGATCGAGGACCACGATCTTCGCACCGCGCGCCTTCGCTTCCTTGATCCTCGCCCACTGCACCGGGTTGGCCGCGTGCGGGTTGGCGCCGACGATCAGCACCGTGCGCGCGCGCTCGACATCCTCGCCACCCTGGATGGCCAGGCCCGTCACCATGTCCGACACGCCGCGGCAGCCGCCGCACAGGTCCTGGTTGATGAGGAAGTTGGGCGAGCCCATGGCGCGCAGCAGGAGGGAGACGATCGCGCCGCGCGAAAAGAACGCGCCGCCGGTTGCGCCGGCCAGCGCGAGCGGCCCGTGTTTTTCGCGCGTGGCGGCAAAGCCCGCGGCGATGGCATCGAGCGCCGCGTCCCAGGAGATTTCCTCCCATTGCCCGGAACCGCGCGCGCCGACCCTGCGCAGGGGATGGCGCAGGCGTTTTTCGCCGTAGGTCACTTCCGCGAGCCCGCGCACGCCCTTGACGCAGAATGCGCCGCGCGAAGCAGGGTGCGCGGGGTTGGGGTCGATGCGCGTGACGCGCCCGGCGTCGATCCTTGCGAGCGCGCCGCAACAGGTGGAACACTCCCAGCAGGTGGTCGGAACCGTCAACATGGTTCCAGACTGTCCCCCGCGATGTTTCATGTCAAGCTTGAGTGCGAACCGCGCTTCGCGTAGCGTGTCGCGCCATGCCTGCCTCCATTCCTGCCGCGGTCACTGCCCGTGGTGTCCTGTTCGAGTACCCCGGCGTGCGTGCGCTCGACGATGTCAGCTTCGACGTTCCCGCCGGCAGCGTCACGGCCCTGGTCGGACCGAACGGCGCGGGCAAGACCACGCTGCTGCGCTGTATGGCGGGCCTCGAGCGCCCGATGCTCGGCAGCATCCATGTCGAGGGGATCGATGTGCTGGACGAACCCCGTGCGGTGCATCGGCGGGTGGGTTTCCTGTCCGATTTCTTCGGCCTTTACGACGCGTTGAGCGTGGCGCAGTGCTTTTCGCATGCCGCCGCCGCGCACGGTGTGGCGGATGCGGATCTGCCGGCGGCGATCACGCGCACCGCCGGGCGGATGGGACTGGCCGACCTGCTCGGCCGCCGCGCGGGCGAGCTTTCCCGCGGCCAGCGCCAGCGCGTGGCGATCGGACAGGCGCTGATCCATGCACCGGGTGTGCTGATGCTGGATGAGCCGGCTTCGGGACTGGACCCCGAGGCGCGGCATTCGCTGGCGCGCCTGTTCACCCAGCTGCGTGGCGAGGGCATCACGCTGATCGTGTCTTCGCACATCCTTGCCGAGCTCGACGAATACTCAACCCACATGCTGGTGATGCGCGCCGGTGCGATCATCGAGAACCGCGCGCTGGACGGCGCGGTGGCAGGCCTGCGGCGGGTGCGGGTGGTGTTTGCGCAGGCGATCGCGGAACTTGAGGCGAGGCTCGCGGACATCCCGGGCGCACGCGTGGTCGATACGCAGGGTGCGGCGGTGGTGATCGAGGTTGCGGACGAGGCCGGGGCGCAGGTGGCGCTGTTGCGCGCCCTGGTGGAGGCGGGCCTGCCGGTGATCGAGTTCGGTGCCGAGCGCGAGAACCTGCACGACTCCTACCTGCGCACGGTGGGTGCGGCGTGAGCCTCAATCCCGAACTGCGCCGCAACCTGTGGCTGGAGCTGAGCCTCCACCGGCTGATCGCGATGCCCGCGGTGCTGTCGCTGATCTTTGCGCTGACCTATGCGTTGAATCGCGGCGCGCCCGGCGAGCCGCTGGCCGGTGCGGCGGCGTTCCTGTTCATCGCCATCTGCATCGTCTGGGGGACGGTGCACGCCGGGGACGCCGTCATGGCCGAGGTGCGCGGCCATACCTGGGACGCGCAGCGCATGTCGGCGCTCGAGCCCTGGCCGATGACCCTGGGAAAGCTCGCCGGCGCGCCGGCCTTCGCCTGGTACGGCGGCGCGATCTGCATCGCGGTGTATTTCGTCTGCTCGCCGGAAGAACATGCGCCGCGGATGGCCGGCCTGATGATTGCCTGCGCGGTGCTGTTCCATGCGCTGGCCCTCATCGGCGGGATCGCCGCAGCGCGCAAGGGGATGCTGCGCGCAAGTACCGGTGGCTGGGCGGTGGCATTGCTGTTCCTGTTCGGCGGCCCCTGGATCGGGATGCTCGGCGGAGACGACGCGGACATCCACTGGTGGGGCCGGGACTGGGTCCGGCTGGATTTCATGCTGTGCAGCGCGGTGCTGTTCGCGGCATGGGCGGTTCTCGGCGCGCATCGATTGATGAGCCAGGAACTGCAGGTGCGCACGCTGCCCTGGGCCTGGATTGCGTTCATGCTGTTCGTGGCGTCCTACGTGTCGGGCTTCGCGATCCGCGATTCGGATGGTTGGGCGCAGGTGCGGAACGTGCATTTCGTCGGCGGCCTCGTGGTCTCGCTGGCAGCGGTATATCCCCTGCTGTTTGCCGAAGCCGGTGCACCGATGGTGTTGCGCCGGGTGCTGTTCCGCCTGCGCTCGGGCGATTCGCGTCGCGCGCTGGAGGAGGCACCGCTGTGGCCGCTGACGCTGGCGCTTGCCGCGCTCTTCACGCTGCTGACGATGTTCCTGACCGGCGACAAGGGCGGTGAGGGCAGCCTGTTCGCGGCGGCACAACTGGCGCCCCTGCCGCTTCTGCTGCTGGCGCTGCGCGATACCTCGATCTTCCTCGTGTTCGCATTCGCCGCGCAGCCGCGGCGCGTGGAAGCGGCCGCGATCCTCTATCTGGTGTTGCTGTACGGCCTGATTCCGGCAATCCTACGGGCAGTCGATGCCGGTGCGCTGGCCGAACTGGTCCTGCCGCCGTTCTGGAGCCAGCCGGGCTACGCGGCCGCGGTCGCCGCGGTGCACGCGGTACTGGCGATGTCGGCCGCGGCGTGGCGCTGGCGGCGCAACTACGCAATCCGGGAATAGCCGCAAGGGGTAGTCATACGGACATGGCAATAGGCGCACTTATCATCGGCGACGAGATCCTCGTCGGTAAACGGCAGGACAAGCATTTCAGCGTGCTGGTCGCGGCGCTGGCCAGGCGCGGCATGCGCCTGTCCTTTTGCGAATACCTCGCCGACGACCCGCCCTTGCTCACGGCGACGTTGAAACGCACTTTCGCCTCGGGCGACATCGTGTTCAGTTACGGCGGCATCGGCGCCACGCCGGACGACCACACGCGCCAGTGTGCCGCCGAGGCGCTGGGCGTGCCGCTGGTGCTGCACGCGGACGCCGAAGGCGAAATCCGCAGCCGGTTCGGTGTCGAAATGACGCCGCAGCGCCTGCGGATGGGTGAATTCCCGGCCGGGGCGCGCATCATTCCCAATCCGGTCAACCGGGTGCCCGGTTTCACGGTGCACGATCACCACTTCGTGCCGGGGTTTCCGCAGATGGCCTGGCCGATGGTCGAGTGGGTGCTGGACGAGCGTTACCGCCACCTCCATGACACGCAACCGCTCAAGGAAGCCTCGATCTTCGTATTCGAAGCCGGCGAGAGCATGCTGATCGACCTCATGGTGGCGATCGAGGCGAAATGGAAGAAGCTGAAGGTCTTCTCGCTGCCGACCATGGGCAGGGACGGTAGCCGCGGACATATCGAACTCGGCGTGCGTGGCGACCCGCTCGAAGTGGCGGCGGCGATCGACGAAATCCGCGCCGACATTACGCGCCGCGGCCATCCGTTCAGCGAAACCGCGCCGCAGAAATGAAGAACCCCGCCGTAGCGGGGTTCTCGTAACGCCCCCGCCGTAGCGGGGTTTTCTTGATACCTACTTCTTTTTCTTCACGCTGCGTGCCGTCGTCCTGGCCGGCTTGGCCGCGCGCTTTGCCGTGGGCTTGGCGCGCGTCGCGCTGACTGTCCGGCGCTTGGCCGGAGCCTCAGCGCTCAGGCCGCTTTTTTTGCTTTTGCGTATCCTTTTGCCGTTTCCGTCGCGGCGGTCACGTTCGCTTCCGCCATTTCGGTCGCCTGCTTGGCAGCCTTGGTGAACGTGTCGTAGGCCGAATTGGCGGCCGACAGCATCGACTTGACCGCGGCGACGCCGACATCGGAACCGGCCGGGGCGTTCTTGCTCGCCTTGTCCAGCAGCGAAACGATGTTCTGGTTCAGCTCGGAGGCCTTCGACTCGGCAAACTTCGACAGTTCGCCATTGGCTTCGACGGCAATCGCGTAGACGCTCTTCGAGTAGGCAACGGCCTTCTCGACGGCGGGCTGGGCGAAGGTCTGCTGCAGGGAAACGAGTTCCTGCACGTCTTTCGCGCCGGCCATCGCACGGGTGTTGGCGATCGAATCTTCGAACATCGACTTGAAGGCGGCGGACTGCAGGCCGGCCAGCTTTTCGATGGCGGCGAACTGCGCCGCAGCGATCGACAGGACGGCGTCGACGTTGTTCTTGTTGGCGGCGGCTATCTGCTCGGGGGTAACGTACATGGTGGATCTCCTGGAGTGGGTTGGTTAAGTAATCAGTAAACTTCGACCGCAAATCTTGCAGGGCATCTGCGATCGCATTGTGCGTCGCAACAATTAAGATAATACCAGATTGGTGCAGTGCGTCAATAGATATTTTAGGATCTATAACCTATTGAAAGTAAGAGATTAATAAGAATTCTCCGGTTCATCCTGCGTTGTAAGTGAGCACTTCGTTTGAAACGCGTTACCGGTCAGTACCAAAGCACCAAGGCGGCCCGATGTCCGGCGTGGGAAAAGTGAAACGCACCTGCCGACGGGCGGGAATCCGGCAACAATGCGGTCCATGACTGCGTCTCCCGTGTCGGCCGCCTCATCCTCACCGGCCGCGGCACTGGCTGTTCCGGGCCTGTTCGTATTGCTGTGGAGTTCGGGATTCATCGGCGCAAAGCTCGGCCTGCCGTACTGCGAGCCGCTCACCTACCTGTCCCTGCGTTATGCCTGCGTGGTCGCGCTGATGCTGCCGGTGTGCTGGCTGGCGCGGGCCACCTGGCCTTCGAGCTGGCGGGAAACCGGCCATGTGCTGGTGGCCGGTACGCTGATCCAGGCAGGATATCTGGGCGGGGTCTTCGTTGCGCTCAACCTCGGCATGCCCGCCGGGGTCGCGGCCGTGATCGTCGGACTGCAACCCATCCTGACCGCGTTTCTGTCCGAGCACATGGTTGACGAGCGCGCGACCCGGCGCCAGTGGGCCGGGCTCGCGCTCGGATTCGTCGGGGTGGTAACGGTGGTGTGGACCAAGATGTCGCTGGGCACGGTCACCTGGGCCAGCGCCCTGTTCGCGATCATGGCGCTGGTCGCGATCACGGTCGGCACCCTGTACCAGAAGCGCCATCTCGGACACGTGGACATGCGCACGAACTCGGTGCTGCAGTTCAGCGCCGCGCTCGTGGTGACGCTTCCGTTCGCGCTGCTGACGGAAACCCTCGAAGTGCAATGGACGGCGCAGTTCCTGCTCGCGCTGGGCTGGATGGTCTTCGGGCTTTCGCTCGGCGCGGTGTTCCTGCTTTTCTATCTCATCCGCCGCGGTGCCGCGACGGCCGTCGCGAGCCTGATCTACCTGTGCCCGCCGGTGACTGCCATGCTCGCGTGGCTCGTCTTCGACGAGGTCTATTCGCTGTGGGCGGCCGCCGGCATGGTACTGACCGCCGCGGGGGTGTGGCTGGCAGTAAAAACCTGAGGAGGCCCAGCGCCCATGTCACAGACTGCACTCGATTTCCGGCCGGACACTCCTGCGTTCCTGGCCGATCCCTTTCCGCTGTACCGGCGCATGCAGGACGAGGATCCGGCGCACTGGAGCCCGCGGATCAAGTCCTGGGTATTGACGCGTTACGAGGACGTGAAACGCGTCTGCCTCGACCGAGAAATGTCCTCCGACCGGTTGCGCCCGTTCTTCGCCAGCATGCCGGGTGCGGAGGCGGCGAGGATCGGCGACATCGTCCGCTACCTGTCGCTCTGGATGGTGTTTCGCGACCCGCCCGACCATACCCGGTTGCGCAGGCTTACATCCAAGGTGTTCAACCTGAAGTCGATGCGTGACATGCGGCCGAACATCGAGAGCCTGACCCGGTGGCTGCTCGACGAGATCGGCGAGCGCGAAGAGATCGACTTCATAGAATCGTTCGCCGGGCCGCTGCCCGCGCTGGTGATCATGGACATGCTCGGTGTGCCGCGCGGCGAACTCGCGCGCGTGAAACGCATGTCGGACGACATGGCCCTGTTCATCGGCAGTTCGCGGACTTCGGCGCAGAAGTACGACATCGCGGAAGCGGCGACCCACGAGATGGCGGCGTTCTTTCTTGCCATGATCGCCGACCGCCGCGCGCAGCCCGCGTCAGACCTGTTGTCCGATCTCGTGCATCTTGAAGACGACGGCGACCGCTTGTCGGATGACGAACTGGTCGCGACCTGCATCCTGCTGCTCTTCGCGGGACACGAAACGACCACCAATCACATCGCGAACTCGACCTTGTCGTTGATCCGCTTTCCCGAAGCCATGGCGCAGCTGCGTGCCGACCCGGGACTCGCGCAGCGGGCCGCCGAGGAACTGCTGCGCTACGACGGTCCCAGCGGCGCGCAGGTGCGCATCGTGGGTGTCGAGCACGAGTTGCACGGCAAGACCCTCAGGGCCGGCGACCGCGTGTTCCTGATGCTGAACGCCGCCAACCGTGATCCGCGCGCCTATCCCGACCCTGACCGCGTCCTGATCGAGCGTGACGGCGTGCCCCACCTGACCTTCGGCTTCGGGCTGCATATCTGCCTCGGGTTTCCGCTTGCGCGGCTGGAGGGAGAGATCGCGCTCCCGGCGGTGCTCGGGCGCTTTCGCCGCATCGAGCTCGGGGGCGAGCCGGACTGGATCAATTCGATGGTGTTTCGCGGCATGACGAGCATGCCGGTGCGCGTGGCGCGATGAATGCATCGGGCGGGTCGCTGCGGCAGGACACGCTGCCGGCGTCGCTTTACCTGATGCTGGCGGCCCTGACGCTGATCTGGGGCTTCAACTGGACGGTATTGAAGGTGGTGATCACCGAGGTGCCGCCCTGGTTTTTTCGCAGCCTGTGTTTTCTGGCGGGCTTTTGCGGTTTGCTCGCGGTGGCGCGAATGCGCGGCCTGGCCATCCTGGTGCCGCGCGGCCAGTGGGGGCGGCTCGCGCTGATCGCGCTGTTCACGGTGTCGCTGCAGAATTTCTTCCTGATGCTGGCGTTGCCGCTTCTGCCTTCGGGACGCGTGGTGATCCTGTGCTACACCATGCCGGCCTGGAGCGTGCTGCTTGCGCGCGTGATCCTGGGCGAGGCGCTGACGCCGCGCCGCCTTGCCGGAACGGGCTTCGGGCTCGCCGGGGTTCTCGTGCTGATATTCAAGGACATCACCGCGCCGGACATGGCCGGCGGCGCAGGCCTTGCCGGCGTGCTGCTGATGCTCGCTTCCGCCTTTTCCTGGTCGGTCGGCACGGTGCTGCAAAAGCGCCTGCCGGTCGGGCTGCCGATCACCTCGTTCACGGGCTGGATGGTGCTGATCGGCGGCGTCCCGATCTTTTTGCTCGCCTTCGTGTTCGAGCGCGAGCAGGTCCTCGCGCTGCATTCGGTGAGCCTGTGGCCGGCGCTTGGCGTGCTCTACAACATGTTCCTGGTATTCATCTTCGGCTGGTGGGCGTGGACCAGGATCGTCGACCGCGCGCCCGCGGGCGTCGCTGGCCTTTCCTCGCTGATGATCCCGGTCGTGGGTGTGTACAGCGGGATGCTGTTCCTCGGCGAGGTCCCTGCCTGGCAGGACTATGCGGCGCTGGCGCTGGTGTCCGCAGCGATCGCCACCGTGGTCATTCCCCGGCGATGACGCCGACCGGCCACCAGGCAATGCCGAAGGCGCTGTGGTGGTGGCTTGCCGGACTGACGCTTGCCTGGGGGTTCAACTGGACCGCGATGAAGGTCGCGCTGGCCGAATTTTCGCCCTGGACCTATCGCAGCCTGTGCCTGTCCCTGGCGGCACTGCTGCTGTTCGGCATCGCGCATTTGGCCGGGCACAGCCTGCGGGTGCCGCGCCACCTCTGGGTGCGTCTGGCGGTGCTGGCGTTCTTCAACGTCACCTGCTGGAACATGCTGATCGCCTTCGGGCTCACGATGATTCCCTCCGGGCGCGCGGCGATCCTCGCGTTCACCATGCCGGTGTGGTCGGTGCCGATCTCGGCGTGGCTGTTCGGGGAGCGGATCACGGCACGCAAGGTCGGCGCACTCGTGCTCGGCATGTCGGGCCTGGCGCTGCTTCTGGGTGAGGATCTGGTGAAACTCGGCGGCGCCCCGCTCGGCACGCTGCTCGTCCTCGGCGCGGCGTTCGCCTGGGCGGTCGGTGTGGTGCTGCAGAAGCGCTGGCCGTTGGGATTGCAGATGGGCACCTTTACGGCCTGGTCGGTGTTGCTGGGAGGTGTGCCGGTCTTTGCCGGCACGCCGTTTTCGAGGAGCTCGCGTGGCGGCCGGTCAGCGCCACTGCGATGTTCGCGCTTACCTATACCGTGGTGGTTTCGTTCGCCTTCGCCTACTGGGCCTGGTTCAAGATTCGCATCCACCGTCTCGGTGACGGTTTCCTCGATCAGCGTGCTGTCGGTGCCCATTTTCGGCGTGCTCTGCGGCGTGGTGTTCCTCGGCGAGCGGCCCAGCCTGCAGGAGTACGCGGCGTTGCTCTTTGTCGTACTCGCGATACTTGCGATCAACCTTCCGGAGAGGAAACCGCAATAGTGCGTGCGCGCGGCAGGCGCGCAAGGTCCCAGTGTGCAACGGCCCAGGCGAGCAGTTCGCGCGCCGGGGCGCGCGACAGTGTCGCCGGTGGCGCGTGGCCGAGAAATGCGAGCGCCGGCGCAAGGGCGAGCGCGTCTGCGGGCGGCGCGCCGGTCTGTTTGGAGAGCTTCTCGCCCGCCGCGTTCACCGCCACCGGCAGGTGGAGGTAGCGCGGAACGGGCAAGCCCAGAAGGTCTTGCAGGTGAATCTGCCGCGCGGTTGAGTCGATCAGGTCGCAACCTCGCACCACATCGGTGACGCCCTGATCGGCATCGTCGACCACGACCGCGAGCTGGTAGGCAACGTACCCGTCCGCACGCAGCAGCACGAAGTCGCCGACGTCCGTCCCGATCGTCTGCACGATGCGGCCCTGCAGACGGTCTTCGAATTCGACCGGTGCCGCGCCGGTTCGCACCCGGGTCGCGCGCGCGGTGCGGCCGGGTGCGAGTCCGTGGCGGCAGGTCCCGGGATAGATCCTTGCGCCATCCGGCGCCGATCCGAGCGATGCGGCATCCGCGGCCGCGGCGATCTCGCTGCGACTGCAGGCACAGGCGTACGTATGCCCGGTCGAGGCGAGGCGCTCGAGCGCCGCGAAATAGCGCGCCTTGCGCAGGCTCTGCACTTCGATTGCGCCGTCCCATTCAAAACCACAGGCTTCGAGCGTTGCGAGGATGGACCGGGCCGCGCCCGCCTGGGTGCGCGCCTCGTCCACGTCCTCGATGCGCACCAGCCACCGGCCGCCCTGCGAGCGCGCGTCGAGAAAACTGCCGAGCGCGGCGACGAGCGAACCAAAATGCAGCGGACCTGTGGGCGAGGGCGCGAAGCGTCCGACGTATTCACTCATGCGCAATCCGCATCGGGAGACGTTGTGGGCCAGGGGAGTAACATTATGCTTTCCAAACAGGAGCCCGTATGGCCACCGTCGAACTCACCAAGGATAACTTCGAGCAGGTCGTCACCGGCAGTCCGATGGTGATCGTCGACTTCTGGGCGCCATGGTGCGGTCCCTGCAAGGGGTTCGCGCCGGTCTTCGAAGAAGCCTCCGATGCGCACGAGGACATCGTGTTCGCCAAGGTCAACACCGAGGACGAACAGGAGATCGCGGCTGCGTTCAGCATCCGCTCGATACCGACCCTGATGGTATTCCGCGAGAACGTGATCCTCTACTCGCAGGCCGGCGCGCTGCCGGCCGGGGCGTTCGGCGAACTCATCAGCAAGGCCCGGGATGTGGACATGGTGCAGGTAAGGAAGGAAATCGCCGAGCGCGGCGACGCGGACGACGCCAAGGCGGGGGAATAGGGACATGCTGGAACTGCGCCGCGGAGGCGAGCGTGGCTACGCCGACCATGGCTGGCTGCGTTCCTTTCACACCTTTTCGTTCGCGGGGTATCAGGATCCCGAACACATGGGCTTTGGTCCGCTTCGGGTGATCAACGAGGACCGGATCAATCCCGGACAGGGCTTCGGAACGCACGGTCACCGCGACATGGAGATCATCAGCTACGTGCTTGAGGGCGCCCTCGCGCACAAGGATTCCATGGGCAACGGCTCGACGATGGTTCCGGGCGATGTCCAGCGCATGAGCGCAGGCCGCGGCGTGCAGCACAGCGAATTCAACCATGCCGAATCGGTCACGCACTTCCTGCAGGTCTGGATCGAACCTGCCGAGCGGGGTATCGACCCGGGTTACGAGCAGAAGCACTTTGATGCGGCTGCGAAGCGCGGGCGGCTTCGGCTGATCGGTTCCAGGGATGGGCGCGAAGGTTCGGTCACGATCCACCAGGACGCCAGCCTGTATGCGGCGCTGCTCGACGGCACGGAGACGGCTAGCCACGCGCTTGCCGCGGGAAGGCGGGCCTACGTGCATCTGGCGCGCGGCAGGCTGACCGTGAACGGTACGCCGCTCGAGGCCGGTGACGCGCTGAAGGTGTCGGATGAGCCGGCGATCGTGCTGGAGCAGGGGACGGGCGCCGAGGTACTGCTCTTCGATCTGGCCTGATCCGGCAGTTCGAGTCACCTCTTGCCCGGCTTGGGCTTTGGCTTTGGTTTGGGCTTGGGCGCCGGCTCCTGCGACCGCCGTGCGGCGCGAATTGGCGTGGCACGGCCTTCGATCAGCGCCACGGCATGCCGCAGTACGCCGCGCGCCTCGCGCCGCGATGCGGGCGTGCAGACGCTCAGGAACATCGTCGAGGCGCCGTACATCAGCGCGTGCAGCAGCAGGGCGTCGTCGCGCGTGAGGGCAAGCCCCGCGCCGCCGAACAGATCGCGCAGATCGCGCACGGAGTCGTCCTGCAACGTGCGCATCTGGCGCTTCAGCGACTCGTCCTCTTCCGACATGCTGACCAGGGTATGGAAGATGCGTGCCATGCCGCGGTCGGTCGCGGCCGCGCCCAGGCGGTCCGCGATTTCCTCCGCGGTCAGCTCGCCGCGCCGCGCCCGCTCGTGCAGCGGGGCGAGCAGGATATCGCAGGACCGGTCGGCGACCGCCAGCAGGAGGTCTGCGCGCGCCGGGAAATAGTAGGTCAGATGGCCCTGGCGCACGCCCGCCTCGGCCGCGATGCGCGGCTGGGAAAGCGAGGCGAACCCCTGCCGCCTCAACAGCTTGAGCGCGGCTTCGATGATGGTTTCGCGGATGTCCATGGGCTTTCGGGGGTTCCTCTGGGTCCAGGGCGGCGATGATCCGCGTTCGAATACGCTGCAATACGCCGAACGCACTATTGGTTAGCTTACCAAATTTTGGTAAACTTACCAAAATCTGCAATCAGCCGGCGCCTCGTTCTGGCGTCGCGCCTTCCGGGAAAATCTCGATGCAATACTCAGTCCAGAGTCTTCGTGCGCCTCGCGCATATGCGATCGCAATTCTGTTTTCGGTGCTGCTTGCGGGCTGCGACAAGGCTGCACCGCCGCCCGGACCGGGCGGCGCGGGTGGCGCCCCGATGGCCCCGCCGGTGACTGTGGCAGCGGCGATCGAACGCCAGTTCAACGAGTCCGACGAGTTCGCCGGACGGCTTGATGCAGTCGAGAAAGTCGAGCTGCGGCCACGCGTTTCCGGTTACATCGAGAAGGTCCACTTTGCGCAGGGCGCCGAAGTGGCGAAGGGCGAACTGCTCGTCGACATAGACGCGCGGCCCTTCGAGCAGGAAGTGCGACGCGCCGAGGCGCAGGTCGCCGGCGCGAAAACGCGTTTCGAACTCGCCGCCGGGGAACTCGCGCGGGTTGAAAAGCTGGTCGAATCGGGCGCCGTCTCCCGCCAGGAACTTGACGAGCGCGCGTCGGCGCGTCGTGACGCAGAGAGCGGGCTCGCTTCCGCGCAGGCCTCCCTCGACACCGCGCGGCTCAACCTTGGGTACACGCGGGTTCGCGCGCCGGTGTCCGGGCGTACCGGTCGTGCCGAGCTCACGGCGGGAAACTACGTCACGGCGGGCCAGAGCATACTCACGAGCATCGTGTCGATCGATCCGATCTATGCGGTGTTCGAGGCCGATGAACAGGCGTTCCTGAAGTACGCCGACCTGTCCCGCCGGGCGGCGGGCGCGCGCACCGCGAAGAACACGGTGTACATGGGCCTGTCCAACGAAGAAGGTTTTCCGCACAAGGGCGTGATCTCCTTCGTCGACAACCGGCTCAATCCGCAGACCGGCACAATCCTTGCGCGCGCGGTGTTCGACAACCGCGACCGTCGTTTTACGCCGGGTCTTTTTGCGCGCGTAAAGCTCGTCGGCGCCAGGTCCGCGAATGCGGTGATGATCGATGACAGGGCGGTGGGCACGGACCAGAACAAGCGCTTCGTGCTGGTGGTCGGACCGGACAACAATGCGAATTACCGCGAGGTGAAGCTGGGGGCGCATTTCGAAGGACTGCGGGTGGTGCGCGAGGGACTCAAGAAGGACGAGGTCATCGTGGTCGTCGGCCTGCAGCGGGTGCGGCCCGGCTCGCCGGTTCAGCCGACGCGGGTACCGATGGATCCCAAAGAGCGGCCCGCGCCCGCGGCCGCTGCGCCCGGGAAGTAATCCATGGATCTCTCCAAGTTTTTCATCGACCGGCCGCGTTTCGCGGCGGTGCTGTCGATCCTGGTGTTCGTGGCGGGTGCGCTCTCGGTCTGGCAGCTCCCGGTGTCCGAGTACCCCGAAGTCGTACCCCCCTCGGTCGTGGTGCGCGCGGTGTTTCCCGGCGCCAACCCGAAGGTCCTGTCCGAGACGGTCGCCTCGCCTCTTGAGGACGCGGTGAACGGCGTGGAGAACATGCTCTACATGTCCTCCCAGTCGACCTCCGACGGCACCCTGCAACTGACGATCACCTTCAAGGTCGGCACCGACGCGGACCAGGCGCAGGTGAACGTGCAGAACCGGATCTCGCAGGCGCTGCCGCGGCTGCCCGACGTGGTGCGCCAGCTTGGCGTGACCGTGGTCAAGAGTTCGCCGGACCTCACGATGGTGGTTCACCTCGTGTCGCCGGACCAGCGCTATGACACCCTGTACCTGCGCAACTATGCGGTGCTCAACGTCAAGGATGTGCTTGCACGCATACCGGGCGTCGGCCAGGCATTCGTGTTCGGTGGCGGCGACTACGCGATGCGCATCTGGCTGGATCCGGACAAGGTCGCGTCGCGCGGCCTGACGGCGGGCGACGTGACGCGTGCGGTGAGAGAGCAGAACGTGCAGGTCGCGGCGGGCGTGGTGGGCGGCCAGCCCGCAGGCAAGGGGGCTGAATTCCAGTTGTCGGTCAACACGCTGGGCCGCCTTTCGACGCCGGAGCAGTTCGGCGACATCATCCTGCGCACGGGGGCGGATGGCTCGACGGTGAGCCTGAAGGATGTGGCGCGCGTCGAGCTCGCTTCCAGCGACTATTCGCTCAACAGCCTGCTCAACAACAAGCCTGCGGTCGCGATAGCGATCTTCCAGGCGCCCGGTTCGAACGCGCTGAACCTGTCCTCCGACGTGCGCGCCGCGATGGCGGAAATGAAGAAGAATTTTCCGGAGGGCGTCGACTTTTCCATCGTCTACGACCCGACCGAATTCGTGCGCGCCTCGATCGAGGAAGTCGTCAAGACCCTGCTTGAGGCGGTCCTGCTCGTGGTGCTGGTCGTGGTCCTGTTCCTGCAGACCTGGCGCGCCTCGGTCATTCCGCTGCTGGCGGTGCCGATCTCGGTCGTCGGCACCTTCGCGGTGATGCTCGCCGCCGGATTCTCGATCAACGCGCTCTCGCTCTTCGGGTTGGTGCTATCCATCGGTATCGTGGTCGATGACGCCATCGTGGTCGTGGAGAACGTCGAGCGCCACATCGCGGAGGGCCTCAAGCCGCTCGCCGCGGCTCACAAGGCGATGGAGGAGGTCAGCGGACCCATCATCGCGATCGCCCTGGTGCTGTGCGCGGTGTTCATCCCGATCGCCTTCATCTCCGGGCTGACCGGCGAGTTCTACCGCCAGTTCGCCCTCACGATCGCGATCTCGACCGTAATCTCTGCGTTCAACTCTCTGACCCTGTCGCCCGCCCTGTGCGCGATCCTGCTCAAACCGCACGACGCGCCCAAGGACCGTTTCGCAAGACTGCTCGATTCCATGTTCGGCTGGATTTTCCGGCCGTTCAACCGCGTGTTTTCCAGGGGCTCGGCCGCGTACGCGTCGGGCGTGGGCCGGGTGCTCGGCCACAAGTCGGTCATGCTGTTGATCTACGCCATCCTGATCGGCGCCACCGCATTCATGTTCCATCGCGTGCCCGGTGGGTTCGTGCCTGGGCAGGACAAGCAGTACCTGGTCGGATTCGCACAGTTGCCCGACGGGGCGTCGCTCGATCGTACCGACGTCGTGATCCGGCGCATGTCGGCGATTGCGCTTGAGCACCCGGGGGTAAAGAACGCGGTCGCATTCTCGGGTCTGTCGATCGCGAGCTTTTCCAATGCGCCCAACGCCGGTATCGTGTTCATCACCCTCAAGGACTTTGCTGAAAGGAAAACGCCTGAGCTCTACGGTCCGGCGATTGCAGGGCAGCTGAACGGAAAGTTTGCCGCGATCCAGGACGCGTTCGTGATGGTGTTCCCCCCACCGGCGGTGATGGGTCTGGGCACGGTGGGCGGTTTCAAGATGCAACTCGAGGACAGGGCGGGTCTGGGCTATGAGGCGCTGTACGCCGCGACCCAGGCCCTGATCGGGCGCGCCTGGCAGACGCCCGGACTTGCGGGCGTGTTCTCCGGATACCAGATCAACGTGCCCCAGTTGTATGCCGATGTCGATCGGGTGAAGGCCAAGCGCATGGGGGTGTCGATGACGGAGATCTTCGACACCATGCAGGTGTATCTGGGCTCGTTGTATGTGAACGATTTCAACCGTTTCGGCCGTACCTACCAGGTGAAGCTGCAGGCCGACGCGCCGTTCCGCATGCGCGGCGAGGACATCACCCAGCTGAAAGTCAGGAACGACAGGGGAGAAATGATTCCGCTCGGTTCGCTGCTCAAGGTCGACTTGAGTTACGGTCCCGACCGGGTGCAGCGCTACAACGCGTACCTGTCTTCCGACATCAACGGCGGCCCGGCGCCGGGTTACTCGTCCGACCAGGCGCAGGCGATCATCGAGAAACTGGCGAAGGAAACGCTGCCGAACGGCATTACCTTCGAATGGACCGACCTGACCTACCAGCAGATCCTCGCAGGCAATACGGCGACCCTTGTGTTTCCCCTGTGCGTGCTGCTGGTGTTCCTTGTGCTTGCCGCACAATACGAAAGCTGGTCCCTGCCGATCGCGGTGATCCTGATCGTGCCGATGTGCCTGCTGGCGGCGATCACCGGGGTGTGGATCGCGGGACGCGACAACAATATTTTTACCCAGATAGGCCTCTTCGTGCTTGTCGGGCTCGCCTGCAAGAACGCGATCCTGATCGTGGAGTTCGCGCGCGAACTCGAGCATCGCGGGATGGGCATCGTCGAGGCCGCGATCGAAGCGGCGCGTCTGCGGTTGCGCCCGATCCTGATGACTTCTCTCGCGTTCATCATGGGTGTGGTGCCGCTGGTATTCTCGTTCGGCGCCGGGGCGGAAATGCGCCAGGCGATGGGCATCGCGGTATTCGCCGGGATGATCGGCGTGACCTTTTTCGGCCTGTTCCTGATTCCCGTGTTCTATGTGGTGATCCGCAAACTGGCGACACGCGGTACACCGGCCGCTGCGGGAGGTGGTATCGCCGCGAAGCCGGCGACCCGGGAGGACGGCCATGGATAAGCGCGCGCTGTTGCTTGCCTGCCTGCTGCTGGGCGGCTGCGCCCTGACGGGCAAGGAGGCCGCAAAGCCCGACATCGTTCTGCCCGCCGCGTTTCGCGACGGTGGGCCCCGCGGAGAGATCGATGGGCAGTGGTGGAAGCTGTACCGGGACGCGCGCCTCGTCGCACTGATCCGCGAGTCTTTGGACACGAACCGCGACGTGCGCATCGCGGTGGCGCGCATCGAAGAGGCGCGCGCGCAGGTCGGCCCGGCCGAACTTGCGCAACTGCCCCGGCTTACCGGGAGCGCGGACGCCAGCCGCCAGCAGTATCCGCAAAACGGGCAGTTCCAGCTGGCGCCTGGCGCGAGCCGGCAGGTCCCGCTGTACGGCGCGTCGCTCGCGGCATCCTACGTGATCGATTTCTGGGGACGTATCGCGAGCCTCGCGGATGTGGCGCGCGCCGAATTGATGTCGACCCGCTACGCCGCCGAAACAGTCCGGATCGGGCTGATTGCCTCGGTGGCGACCTCGTACTTCGACGTGCTCGCGCTGCGCCGCGAAACCGAGGTGACGCGCGAAGCGATCGCGAACCGGGAAAAATTTCTCGACCTGACGCGCCGACGCCAGCAGGGCGGGCGCGCTTCCTTGGCCGACGTAGCGCGTGCCGAGGCTTCGCTCGCGGCAGCACGAGCCCGGCTCCCGCAGCTGCAGCTGTCGGTTGCGCAGACCGAGAACCGGCTTGCCGTGCTCGTCGGCCGCGGACAGGGCGACCCGTCGGCGCTGGTGCCCGCGGACGCGCGCATGCCCGAGGCACCGGAGGTACCCGCGGGCCTGCCCTCGGCCCTGCTCGAACGGCGCCCGGATATCCTCGCGGCGGAGCAGGATCTCCTCGGCGCGACCGGACGCGTCAGGACCCAGCGCGCCGCGCTCCTTCCCAGCGTATCGCTCACGGGGTCTCTGGGCACCCAGAGTCGCGATCTGGCGCAATTGTTTTCCGGTCCGGCCGGCACCTGGTCGATCGGCGTGTCCCTGCTTGCGCCCCTGATCGATGCCGATCGCAATCGCTACCGGGTGCAGGCGCAGGAGGCGATCGAGAAGCAGGCGGCGCTGCGTTACGAGAAAGTTGTCGAAAACGCGTTTCGCGAGGCCTCCGATGCGATTGTGGCCCGCGCCCGGCAGGCGGAGGTGAGGGCCGCCCTTGCGGCCCAGGTCGACGCGCAACGGCGGCTCACCGACATTGCGCTCAAGCGCTACGAAGTCGGAATCGCTGCCTATTTCGAAGTCGTCGACGCACAGACCGAACTCCTGAACGCGCAGATCGCCGCAGCCGAAGCGCAACGCGGATTGCTCGCTTCCGGCGTGGACCTGTACAGGGCGCTGGGCGGCGGCTGGGATCCCGCGGATTTTCGTACGCGGGCGAAATCCGGGGCGGGGAACGCGGGGAGTCCGTCGCGGCCCTGACACGTCGCCGATAGGCGCGCACGATGGCGCCGATTGATTCGTTTTGACCACCGCTGATCTGTCCTTGGGTACACTCGGGTGTAGCCCCGTAACGAGGAGTCGGCCATGGCGCAAGTCAAGATGAACACCGGTATCAGCGACAAGGAACGCGCGAAAATCGCCGAAGGCCTGTCGCGCCTCCTTGCAGACACCTACACGGTGTACCTGAAGACGCACAATTTCCACTGGAACGTGGAAGGCCCGATGTTCCAAACCCTGCACATCCTGTTCATGGAGCAGTACACCGAGTCCTGGAACGCGATTGACCTGATCGCCGAGCGGATACGGTCGCTGGGCCACTATGCGCCGGGCACCTACAAGCAGTACCAGAAGCTCGCGTCGATCAAGGAGACCGACGGGATACCGAAGGCATTGCGCATGATCGAGTTGCTGATCGAAGGACAGGAAGCCATCGTGCGTACCGCGCGTTCGGTGCTCCCGCTGGCAGACAAGGCGAGCGACGAGCCTACGCTGGACCTCCTGACCCAGCGCATGCAGGTGCACGAGAAGAACGCCTGGATGCTGCGCTCGCTGCTGCAAAAGCAATAGTTCCGGCATGCGCGGCACGCGCACCGAGACGGACAGCTTCGGGCCGATCGAGGTCCCCGCGGCGCGGCTCTGGGGCGCGCAGACCGAGCGCAGCCTGCGTTTTTTCCGCATCTCCACGGAGCGCATGCCGCCCGGGGTCATTCATGCGCTCGCGCTCCTCAAGCGCGCTGCTGCAGGCGTGAATGCCTCGCTCGGGCTGATCGAGCAACGCAAGGCCGATGCGATTCGCAAAGCCGCCGAGCTATTTTCTTCAAGTAGTGATGATTTAGTTCTAGTTAAATAACTTAAAGTTCCACCCCCTTCTGTGGCTACTTTTTTAGCTTCCCATAGGGGTTGGCCTAATAAATTAAAAATCTTTGTAGAAAAAGGTAATATCCCAGAAACAGCTAACAATAGCAAAAGTCCTAAAATAATAATTACTCTTACTATTTTTTTTCTTCTACTTATTTTATTTCTATCTTGGAACTGATGTATCATCTGTATTTAATAAAACTTCTTGATATTCTTCTAATTCATCGAGAATAATTCCTGTCCCCCTGGCCACAGCTGTTAAAGGATCTTCAGCCACATAAACAGGTATTTTAATGATGTTTTGAATCATTGTATCGAGACCTTTTAATAGGGCTCCGCCTCCACACAAAACTAATCCTCTTTTCATAATGTCAGAAAGAAGTTCGGGAGGTGTTGTTTCCAATACTTCTTTAATTCCATCAACCAAAGAGACAATAGAAGGCATGATAGCTTCACGAATGTCAGAATCAGTAATTATAACTTGTCGCGGAAGGCCTGTAACCAAATCACGACCTCGAACTTCAGCTTCAATGGGATCATTTTCAATAACTGAACCTATAGCGATTTTTACATTCTCAGCTGTTCTTTCTCCTATCAATAATTTAAATTCATCTCTCATGTAATTAACAATGTTTGAATTCAAAAGATCTCCAGCAATTTTCAAATTTTTTGAACAAACAACTCCAGATAAAGAAATCACAGCTACATCCGTTGTCCCTCCTCCTATGTCAACAATAACTGAACCCACTGCATCTTTAATGGGCAAACGAATTCCTATGGCAGCGGACATAGGTTCTTCAATAATATAAACTTCTCTTGCTCCCGCGGAATGGGCAGCATCTTCAACAGCTCTAATTTCAACATTGGTTATTCCCGTTGGAACACCCACTACAACTCTGGGTCTAATAAACTTCTTTGAACTTTTTTCAGTCTTATTAATTAAATATGAAAGCATTTCTTCTGTAACTTCAAAATCAGAAATAACACCATCAACAATAGGTCGAACTGCTTTAATATGCCCTGGAGTTCTACCCAACATTTTTTTAGCTTCAGCTCCCACTGCCACGATTTGACCAGTTTTTTGATTTACCACGACAACGGAAGGTTCATTAATAATGATACCGTGGCCCTTTAAATAGACCAGCGTATTAGCTGTTCCTAAGTCAATTCCGATATCATTGGAAAACATTTGGTAAAATTTTTTAAACATGGTAAATAATTGCTTTTTATTTTTAACTATTTGTTTTTAGTAATTCTAGTAATTCTTTTTCATCAACAATTTTTCCATTTTCTTCAGTTCTTTTCTTTATTTCAAAACCACCATCAGCTAAACTTCTTTTTGAAACAACTACTCTGTATGGATTTCCCAAAAGATCTGCATCGGCAAATTTTTCACCGGCACTAACATCGGAACGATCGTCATACAAAACTTCAATCTTTTCATTTGATAATTTTACATAAAGTTCATCAGCTGATTTTTTTATTTCATCATCTCCCAATACAAGTAAATGGATCTTAAATGGTGCAACTGACTCAGGCCAAATAATACCCTTATCATCGGAAAGTACTTCCACAATGGTTCCCATTAATCTACCTAATCCAATTCCATAGGACCCCATAATTACTAAATTATCTTCTCCTTTTTCATCTTTATATTTAAGATCAAATGGTGTTGAAAATTTTGTTCCGAGAGAAAAAATATTCCCCACTTCAATTGCTCTCTTTTCAACAAGAGACTCTTTAGAAAGGTCTAAATCTTTAATAACTTCTTCGTTATAAACTTCATTATTAATAGCAATTCCTTTATTCTCATCAACATAGATAGTATCTTCTCCTGCTCCAGCTATTGTTTGAAATTCATGGGAAAACTTTGAAAAAGTTCCTCCCGAAGCAAAGGTTAAATAAGTTAAATGCCCAATGCCGGCTCTTTGAAAAACATTTTTGTAAGCCTGCTTAGCTTTTTCATAAAACTCTTCATGCCCTTTTTCATCCTTAGATAAAGAATAAAGGGCTTTCCAATAAAACTCTCTTCCTCGTAAAATTCCAGATTTACTTCTTGTCTCATTTCTAAAAATACTTTTAAAATCATAAGGGTATACAGGTAAATCTTTATAGGAACTTACATACTGTTTTAAAATATTAGCGTAGGCTTCTTCATTAGTAAAAGACAGACCCACCTCTCCTCCATTTTTTAATTTAGTTTTAAACCAATTATCTACCACCGTATCATCCCATCTGTTTGATTTCTCCCAAACCTCTTTATTTTGAAGAACAGAAGTCCTCATTTCTTGCCCTCCAATAGCATCCATTTCTTCACGAATAATATTTTCAATCTTTTTTATGACACGTAAACCCAAGGGTAGATAGGAATAAACCCCTGCCATTTCCTTACTTATAAAACCGGCCTTAATCAGCAATTCAGCATTTATTGATGCCTCGTCGGCTGGATTTTCCTTTTGCGTCTTTGTAAATAATTGTGTTTGTCTCATATAGCCACATCTTACCCTAAAAAGGGCTCCCGGTCAAAGAGCTCTTGCCCCCACACTATATTTTTATAGTTCTAATTTTTTAAAAAACAAGGTCCTTGGTCTAATTTTTAATTTAAAATCAAAAATAATAAAGATTATTAAAATATAGAACAAAAAAGTAATAAAAATATAGGTGGGGAGGCTTGCGAAAGTGCTTTTCTGTAATATGTGCGCATGTTCCGTGAGGGATTTTTTAGTTTAAAAAGTCTCTTGTTGGTCCCCCACTACCTTTTTAAGTGGTGAGAGGCAAGCTGGAATGCTTAAAAACGGAGCCATTATAAATTTCCGCCCGAAGCGGATTACTAATTAATCATAGAATATGAATACAAAAGATACAAAGATAGAAGAAATGTTTCGTTCCGGTGTTTCAGACGGTAAATTACCAGTCAGTATTATTTCAGGCAGGGAAAAAACTCATACCCATTTTTATACCCTTCTTTGAAGTATACTATTAAATATTTAATAATGTTTGTCCATAAGCTGAATACTTCATTTGTGTGGGGAATATCTGGTTTGAAATAGGAATATTTCCCGGATAGTTCTGCCGTTCCTGCCAACAGTAATTGAATAATTGATTACCCGTCACCGACTACCGCAGAAAACCCCCGGATACCGATAAAAGAAGGAAAAACAGTGCTTGCCGGTCGCGGTAATTCACATATAAATATATAAATTTCAATACCTTATAAACAAAATAACTAAATGCTTACCCCCAGAAAAAAAACCATCTTTTCCGATAGTTCATCTACGAACCTCCTGATTGAATATGCAAACGATCACCAAAAAAACAAAAGGTTTATTAAAATGAACCATGTTAATTCCATCGCAGGAGAACCCCCCATCGAAGCCGGGATTATCCCCCACACATCTTCTGCTTTATTTTTTTTAAAGTTTTTACATTCTTCTGACGATATTATTTTAAATTATTGCTGAACACCCATTAATTTAAGATTCAATGTTGAATGAATCAGACAGTTCATAAGACGGTCCGGCTATGGGACTTTTTCAGTTTTTGTTTAATTTTGACAATTAATCATTCTTTAAGAATAAGCTTAAAGATTATTTGAGTCAGCGTAATATGGAGGCATAATTATGAGTGAATTCCTTAAAAATTTCAGGTCGGCCCAAAACAACCGATACGCCGGAAGGCGAAATCCGTATGACGGGCATTATTACGGCCAGAATTTAAGAAACGGGAATGACCGAAGAGGCAATCAAACCGGGAGTTCAGGTGCAAAACAGCAGGACCAGGGCGGCGATGACCTTCTTACCAAAATTGACGAAATCATTCCGGCATTAAAGGCACTTCTTGAAGGCATGGCGGACCAGCAGGATGAACTGTTTGAACTCAAACAGCGAAATGCAGCAAATATGGATATCATCGCAGCCGCGTTCAATGAAATTGCCATAGCGTTGAGCGGTTCCGGCAGGCCGGCAGTAACCCCTGTTGTGAAACCTCAGGAGGAGTCTCCTGAAGATCAGGGACAGCCATATTCAGTAGCCGAGCTTGAAAAGGAAGGAATGAATTCAGCTGCAAGTCAAAAACGGGAAGTCATAAAATTAATGAAGAAACTTCGCAAAAAAAGGCGGTACCTATAAGGAAATCGCTGCGTTCCTTAATGAAAAGAGTATACCGACATTCTCAAACAACGGGAAATGGCATGCTCAGACAATTCACAGGCTCTGCAGCAAATAATCTGCACAGGGTCCCTCCTGCCTGATAAAATAAAAATGCCGGCTGAAAAGCCGGCTTTTTTTATTCTGACCGTCTTAGTATCCAAGTATCAGGCTGGCAGATCATCCTCGATAATTTTCGAGAGCTTGGATATCATCACATCGACA
>CALOEN010000017.1:0-9524 GCA_942492335.1 uncultured beta proteobacterium
TAGGCGAGCGTCGGGATGGCCGCGGGATGCCACAGGTTGTTGCCGATACCGACCAGGGTCACGCATACCAGCAGCATCCAGAAATTGTGCGTGAGACTCATCAGCGCGTAGGGAAAGCCGATCCAGAACAGCGAGGTCGCCATCAGGTAGCCTTTCTTGCCGACGGTGTCCACCAGCATGCCGCCCGGAAGATTGGAAATCGCGCCGGCCAGATGCTGGACTGTCATGATCAGGCCGATCTCGGTGTAGGACAGGCCCAGTTCCTTGCCGATCAGCGGCAACAGGAGAAAGAACGTCGCGGTGTACCAGTGTGTCAGGCCGTGACCAGCGGATATCAGCCATACGTCCCTGAAGGAACGTCGGTTGGGTGCGGCGATGGTGGCAGTGTTCATTACTTAAAGTGTAAGAAAATTGGCGCGCTTATGATAGCAGAAGGCTGCAGCGGTTCAGAAAGTCCGCATGGTGAGTCAAAAAAGATCGGCGTCGCAAGGCTATCCATTGCGGCAGTTGAGCCGGATCGCCGGAAGCGAATATCATTGCACTCTTTCCGCAGTTATCTTTGAGGATCACGCCTCGCCTGGGCAAAGACAAGATCATGCGCACCGACCTCGAACGATTTTTCAGCCCACGCGCGATTGCCATCATCGGCGCATCGCAGGACCTGGCCACCATCAGCGGTCAGCCGCTCAAGCACCTCACGTCTCACGGCTACAAAGGCAAACTGTATCCAGTCAATCCGCGCTATCAGGAAATCGCCGGCATCAAGTGCTATGCCGCGCTCGCCGATCTGCCGGAAACGCCGGACCTGGTGTTGGTGCTGGTCAATGCGTCGCGCGTGTGCGACATGCTGCGGCAATGCGGCGCCAAAGGCGTGCCCTATGTGATTATTTTCAGTTCCGGATTTTCGGAAGTCGGCGGGAGCGGGACCGATCTGCAGCGCCAGTTGGGCGACATCGCGCGTGAATTCGATATCGGCCTCATCGGCCCCAACTGCCAGGGCATGATCAACGTCGCCGACGGCGTGTTCGCCGGTTTCGGTTCGGTGTTCCACACCGACTATGAGCCGGGCGTGGTGAGCATGGTGTCGCAGTCGGGCGGCTTCGGATTTTCGGTGATGAATCTGTCTTCCAAGGACGGTGGCCTCAAGTTTCGTCAGATGGTGACAACCGGTAACGAAACCGGCGTCTCGACGCTGGATTTTATCGACTACTTCATCCGCGATCCGCAGACCGAAATCATCGCCGCCTATCTTGAAGGCGCGAAGGACGCCTGGCGCCTGCCTGAAATCGGCGACAAGGCGCTCGCCGCCGGCAAGCCGGTCATGGTGTGGAAAGTCGGCAACACCGAGCAGGGGCAGAAGGCCGCGGCCTCGCACACCGCCAACCTCGGCGGCGCGATGGCGCTCTACCAGGCGGCGTTCCGGCAAAAAGGCATCATCCAGGTCGAGGACATCCAGGACGTGGTCGATTACGGCCGCGCTTTCCGCCACGGCCGGTTGCCGGCGGGCAACCGCGTCGCGATCATCACCATTTCGGGCGGCGCCGGCATCCTCATGACCGACGAGTGCATCGCGCGCGGCATGCAACTGGCGGAGCTTGCGCCGGAAACGGTCGCCAAGCTGCGCGAGTTCGTGCCAAGCTACGGTTCACTGGGTAATCCGGTGGATGTGACTGCGGCGATTTTCAACGACCTCACGCTGATCAACCGCACGCTGCAGGCGATCAACGATGACCCCGGCGTCGACTGCATCGCGATGATCAATGCCTCGCTGCAGGGCGAGATCGCGATCCGGGTGGCGACCGAGATCGTCGCTGTTGCCGAAAAAACCAGCAAGCCGATATTCATTTCGTGGAGCGCGCGCGACGCCGTGGCTACCGAAGCCTACGCCATGCTCGATGCCGCGCGTCTGCCGCATTACAAGTCGCCGGTGCGCTGCGGACGCGCGATGGCGGCGGTGTCGTGGTATGCGGAAGCGAAACGCCGTAATCAGGCGCAGCGTCATGAGCAGCCGCTGCACATAGATAATAATGATATTAAACAGACACTTGCCGGTCTGTCCGGCGATATGTCGGAACACGCGGCCAAACGCATCGTCGCGGCCTACGGCATAGGCGTGACGCTGGAGGAACTGGCGACCAGCAAGACACAGGCGCTGGTGATCGCCAAGCGCATCGGCTATCCGGTTGCGATCAAGGTGCAGTCGCCGGATATCTCGCACAAGACCGAAGCGCGCGCGGTACGGCTGGGCATTGCTACCGAAGCGGAACTTGGGACTGCGTATGATGAGGTGTTGAAAAATGCCGGGGCTTACAAACCCGATGCGAAGATCGAAGGCGTGCTGGTGCAGGAAATGGTGGCGGCCGGCGTCGAAGCGATACTCGGCGTGACCAACGATCCGCTGTTCGGGCCGGCGGTGATGTTCGGGCTTGGCGGCATATTCGCCGAAGTACTGAAGGACGTCGCGTTTCGCCTGGCGCCGGTCACACCGGCGATGGCGCGCGAGATGATTGCCGAAATCAAGGGTTATCCGCTGCTTACCGGTGCGCGCGGGCGCCCCCCGGCCGACCTCGACGCGCTGGCCGACGCCATCGTCAGGCTGTCGGCGCTTGCCGTCGATCTCAAGGACCAGGTTTCCGAACTCGACATCAACCCGTTGTTCGTGTTCGAGAGCGGGGCAGGGGCGTGAAGGCGGCGGATGCGCTTATCAGACCGGTGATTAAGTGATTAAGTTATTTAGTGATTAAAAGCACAGCTCGTCACGTACTTTCAATCACTCAATCACGCAATTACTTAATCACTCGACAACGATACGTCATTAGCGGAAGTATCCATACATGGCACAACTCTCACCCGAAGTAAGGTCGCTATGCGACGAAGTCCGCCGCTTCATCCGCGACGAGGTCGAGCCGCGCTCGCGTGCGATAGAGGAGAACGATGCCATTCCCGACGATCTCATGCGGCTGGCGCGCGACATGGGCTTGTTCGGGCTGACCATACCCGAGGAGTACGGCGGCAGTGGCCTCGATTTCGCCGGCAAGTGCGCGGTCGAGGAAGAGATGGGCAAAACCAATTACGGCTTCGCCACAGTGATCGGCAATCACACCGGCATCAGCACCGCCGGCATCGTCGCGCTCGGCAACGCGCAGCAGAAACAGAAGTATCTGCCGCGCATGGCGAGCGGCGAGTGGATAGGCAGCTTCGCGCTGACCGAAGCGCAGGCCGGGTCGGATCCGGCGGCGATGGCTACGACGGCGGTCAGGAAAGGCGACCGCTATGTGCTGAACGGCGAAAAAATATACATCACCAATGCCGGTCTTGCCCACGTTTTCACCGTGATGGCGATCACCGACAAGGCCAAAGGCATCAAGGGCATTTCGGCGTTCATCGTCGAGCGCGGTTTCCCGGGTTTCAGTGTCGGCAAAAACGAGCTCAAGATGGGCATGCACGGCTGCACCACCGCGCCGCTTGCTTTCAGCGATTGCGAAGTGCCGGCAGAGAACCTGCTCGGCGCCGAGGGCATGGGCTATGTGCAGGCGCTGAAGACACTGACCAAGGGGCGCGTCACAGTCGCGGCGCGCTGCGTCGGCATGATGGACAAATTGATCGCCCAGTGCGTCGACTATATGAAAATGCGCACCCAGGGCGGGAAAAAGCTCGCCGAACATCAGGGCCTGCAATGGATGCTGGCCGACATGGCGGTGAGCCGTGATGCGGCGCGGGGGCTGATGCAGCGCGCGATCGACACGCTGATGCGCGGCGAGCGCGGCACGATGGAGGCCTCCACGGCCAAGCTTTTCGCCACCGAGGCGCTGGGGCGCGTCGTCGATGCCGCGGTGCAGATCCACGGCGGCATGGGTTACATGCGCGAGGCGGGCATAGAGACCACCTACCGCGATGCGCGTATCGTGCGGATTTACGAAGGGACTTCGGAAATCCAGCGCAATATCATCGCGGCGCAGTTGTTGAAGGACATTTGAGTGACGTTAAAAGCATAGACACGAAGGACACAAAGGACACGAAGGTAGATCAAATACATCAAACTAAAGATCCGAGCCAAATGCTTCATCAAATATTTGTACGCTGCCTATCTCTGTTGTTAATGTTTGATTTCGGTTTTCCTTCGTGTCCTTTGTGTCCTTCGTGTCGATGCTTTAAAGAGGAGTTAAAGTGGCAACCGTAAAACAATTAATGAGTCTCGACGGGCGCGTGAGCGTCGTCACGGGCGGTGCGACCGGCATCGGTTTTCAGATGGCGACAGGGCTCGCCGAAGCGGGCTCCAACATCGTGATCTGCTCGCGCAAGCTCGAAAACTGCGAACAGGCGGCGCATGAAATCGAGAAAACCGGCGTCAAGGCGCTCGCTCTCGCCTGCGACGTGACCAAACCCGATCAGGTGGAAGCGATGAAGGGCGCGGTGCTGAAAAAATTCGGCCGTGTCGACGTGCTCGTGAACAACGCCGGCCGCGCCTGGGCGGCCACGCCCGAGGACACGCCGCTCGATCGCTGGCAGCAGGTGTTCGATCTCAATATCACTGCGCCATTTCTGTGCGCGCAGGCGCTGGGACGCGAGATGATCAAGGCGAAGCGCGGCAGGATCATCAACATCGCCTCGATTGCCGGTCTGGTCGGGCGCAATCCCAAAGCCTACAGCTCGATTGCGTACGGCACGAGCAAAGGCGCGCTGGTTAATTTCACGCGTGACCTCGCGGTCAAATGGGCGCAGCACAATATTCAGGTCAACTGCATCTGCCCGGGATTCTTCGTGACGCCGCTAAACCAGAAGCTCTACGAAACAAACAAGGAAAACATCGAGCGCGAGATTCCGCTGGCGCGCACCGGCGGACCGGACGATCTGAAAGGCATTGCCGTTCTACTGGCATCCGATGCGGCTAATTTCATTACGGGCGCGATCATTCCGGTCGATGGGGGTGCGGTGGCGTGGTAACAGTCAAATAATTAGCCGCCAAGGCCGCCAAGGCCGCCAGAAAAACAAAACGGACTGTCGATATCATTGAAATAAGAATTAATATATAGAAAAAACAATGGGTTATGATATTACATGTAAGGATAGAGCTGCGGGAGATCTGAGCCGTTGAGCACTTTCTTTTTAAAGCGAATTATTTACTGAGATCAGGGCCATGAACGCAACCGCTGACCGTGCCAGCATACGTTTGAACGCAGCCGACAATGTGGTCGTTGCGCGGACCGACCGCGCGGCGGGAACGCCGGTCGAGGGACTGGCCGCCACGGGCGCTGTTCCGCGCGGCCACAAGGTGGCGACCGCCGCCATCGCCAGGGGCGGCGTGGTGCGCAAATACGACCAGATCATCGGTTTTGCCACCGCCGATATCCGGCCGGGCGAGCATGTTCATACCCACAATACCGAGTTCGGCGATTTCGACCGGGATTACGCTTTCGGCATCGATGCGCGGCCGACTGATTTCATCGCGCCGGCGGATCGCGCCAGCTTTCAAGGCTACGTGCGCGCCGGTGGCGGGATCGGCACGCGCAATTTCGTCGGGGTGCTGGCGTCGGTGAACTGTTCCAATTCCGTGGCGCGTCTGATTGCCGATGCCTACGCTGGCGATAAGCTCGCGCCGTGGCCGCATGTGGACGGTGTCGTGGCACTCCCGCACCAGACCGGCTGCTGTATCCCGCTCGATGGCGATACCCACGGTAACCTCGAACGCACGCTGGTCGGCCACGCGCGGCATCCGAATTTCGCGGGTGTGCTGCTGGTGGGGCTGGGTTGTGAAGTGGCGCAGATCAACACCATGCTGGAACGGTATGGATTGGCTAAAGGCGAGACCCTGCGGACCCTGGTCATTCAGGACGAAGGCGGCACGGCGGCCACCGTGGCAGCGGGCATCGCCCACGTGCGCGAGATGCTGGCCATCGCCGACATTGCCAGGCGGTCCACTGTTGACGCCAGTCACCTGACGGTGGCGCTGGAATGCGGCGGCTCGGACGGGTATTCGGGTATTACCGCCAATCCGGCGTTGGGCGCAGCGGTGGATTTACTGGTGCGCCACGGCGGCACGGGGATCCTGGCGGAGACGCCGGAAATTTACGGTGCCGAGCATCTGCTGACGCGGCGCGCCGTGACGCAAGCTGTCGGTGAGAAGTTGATCGCACGTATCAAGTGGTGGGAACAACACACTGCCGCCAACCAGGCGCGCATGGACAACAACCCGACGCCAGGCAACAAGAAGGGCGGGCTCACCACCATACTGGAAAAGTCACTGGGTGCGGTGGCAAAGGGCGGCACTACCATGCTGATGGATGTCTACAAATACGCCGAGCCGGTGACGGCGAAAGGCTTCGTGTTCATGGACAGCCCCGGCTACGATCCTGCGTCGATCACCGGCATGGTGGCAGGCGGCGCCAACGTGACCTGCTTCACCACCGGTCGCGGATCGGTGTACGGCGGCAAACCGGTGCCCAGCCTGAAGCTGGCGACCAATACACCCATGTTCGAGCGCATGAGCGACGACATGGATATCAATTGCGGCGTCATCGCCGACGGCGAAGTGTCGACCGCAGAAATGGGCGAGCGGATTTTCCGGCTGATACTGGATACGGCATCAGGCAAGCAGTCTAAAAGCGAAAAGCACGGCATCGGCGATCTGGAATTCTGCCCGTGGCAGACCGGCGCGGTGATGTGATTCGTCAGGCGAGCATGCTGCGCATCTTGGCAACCGCCGCGGCCGGCGAATTGAACACCGGTAATGTGCTGACCGCCATTACCGCGGGCGCTGCCCGCGACAGCGTGAATTGCGCCAGGGCGATGACGTCGCATCCGGATATCTCGCGCGCCCGGGAAGCGACCAGCGCATCGTGTCTGGCGGCATCGCCGCCGGCCAGCGCATCGAACGCCCCTTCGACAAAATAAGGCACCAACTCGACCATCTGGCCGCGGGCCGCCGCCATTTCCGCGATCTCGGCTGAAATCGACGGGATGGTAGGGCCTACCGTCGCCACCACCGCGATGCGCGAACCGGCATCGAGCACCTGTTCGATCATGGCGTCGTTGGGCTTGAGCAGCGGCAGATCGAATTCGGCGATGCAGGCATCTATGCATTCTCGAAAAGCCGAGCAGGTATAGAGAATGCCATCGGCGCCGCGGGCGATCATATAGCGGGTCAACGTGCGAAAGATGTCGTCCATTTCGGGCACCACGCCGCCGGTCTCGCGTACCCACGCGAACAATCCATCGTCCATCAAATTGCTGATGCGGGCTGCAGGCCAATCGGCCTCGAAGGCGCTGACCGCCGCTTCCATTGCATCCTTGTGTACGCTGAACAGCACGATATTTCGGCGCTTGCGCCATGGAATTCCTTCCGGACACGCGGCCCGCGATATGTCGGGATTACGCCGCGCGGCGCTCCGACTTTTTCCCGGTGGCGACTTTGGCGAGGAGTCCGGTCGCTTCGAGATCGGCGCGCATCTCCGCTTTCGCCTCGGCGGTCATTTCCGAGCAGGGCACGCGTATCGGACCGCCCACCATGCCGATCAATTCCATCCAGTACTTTTGTTCAGCAATCGCGAACCGCGTGCCGCTGCCGTAACCCGGGATCCATTTCGCCAGTACTGCGCGCAACGGATTGAGGCTGCGGCAGATTTCAGTGGCGGTGTTCATGTCGCCGGCCAGCGCGGCGCTGGTGTAGTCGTTGACCGGCAGGTAGCCGGGCACCTGAAAGAGATGCGGGCAGTAGTTGAGCAGCCAGCGGTCCCTCATCACGGAAATGTTGTACAGCCATGGCGTTTCGTCGGCAACGCTGACTTCCACCTCGCTGCCGATCGCCTCGCGCAGCGCGACGGTGGGCTGCGGCTTGGACACGCCCTGCTTGAAGCCGCAGATGTTGGGTATCGTCGCCAGCCGCTTTGCCAGTCGCGGCGATATCGGATAGGTGGCTTCGGTGTTGAACAGCACGATGCCGATGTCGATGCGTTCGGCGACGAAACGGTAATACTCGTAGACGGCGTCGTCGTTGCGCGCGGCGACGTACGGCGTGAGAATGATCACGAAATCGATGCCGACGTCCTGCGCATGCTGCGCGAGTTTTACCGCTTCGTAGGGATTCTGGTGATGGCAGCCCGCGATCAGCGGCACGCGGCCTTTCGTGACGTCGATGTTGATCTCGTGAACGCGCATGCGCTCCTCGTTGGTCATGGACCAGAACTCGCCGACGTTGCCTACGCAGTAGTGGCCTTCGACCTTCAGCTTAGAGATGGAATGCTCGAGATTGGCCGCGATCCCGGCTTCATCCAGCCCGTGATCCGTAGTGAAACTCGTCGGCAGCGCGGTCCACACGCCTTTCAGGATCGTTTTTGCGTATTCCTTCGCTTCATGTTTCTTGTATTTCATGAGGGGCCTCCAATTGCCGGATGGTTTGCTGATATCGCCTTGTCAGGGTCAGCATAGCAGAACAATTTTTCGTCTGCCATAAAAGCAAAGTCAAATGCATGAACGCGAAGGTCGCAAAGGAACGCGAAGTAACGCAAAGGAAAATCGAATGATATAAAGGGGGATTACATTTGACCGCAGGCTGCCTCTAAGCGTGAGCGTGTCGCATGGGCCAACAAGATCAAAAGCGAAGAGACACGAAGGACATGAAGTAAATATTAATATAATATAATCAACGCGTTATAATGTCACCTCAACAGGGTTTTGTGAGACGGCTTTGTGTCAACTTACGTGGCAGCGTATATTTTCGTGGAGACAAAATGTCTCAACTAAATTATCACCTGATTATTTGGCAACCCATTTACGCTGGGCGTATCGCCTGAATCAACCAACATGACCGACATTATCGAACTTCCAATTGCCAATTGGGATCAACCGTGCTCAACAGCCGAGCAGCAGCACGCCATTCATGCGCTCGAATCGGGGAACGTTCTCTTGTTCCCGCAGTTGCGCTTCCCGATACAAGATGGCGAGGAGCGCCTGCTTTCCCCAACGACAGTCGGGCAGGCCAAAAATGTCAGCCTGGACACGGCAAGCGGCGCTCTGCGTGGAAGCAGCGCTGATGAATCGGAACTGAAACTGCTGCGGAGCATGATGACCCGCTTCGCCACACTCAGCAGAGCCTTGATCCATAATGTGTTGCCGGGCTATGAGAAAAATTTGCAGCAGGCACGCGCCAGTTACCGGCCCGTAGAGATCTCTGGCCGTATAACGTCCTGGCGCAAGGACGACACGCGTCTGCACGTGGACAGTTTTCCGTCGTCGCCCACGCAAGGCAAGCGGATCCTGCGCCTTTTCGCAAATATCCATCCGCAAGGGCACGGCAGGAAGTGGCGGGTGGGCGAATCGTTCGAGGACGTCGCGAAACGCTACGTCCGCTCGATTCCCAATCCGATCCCTGGCGCCAGCTTTGCTCTCAATTTGCTTGGCATCACAAAAAGCCATCGCAGCGCCTATGATCACTACATGCTGCGTTTGCATGACCGGATGAAGGCGGACCTGGCTTACCAGTCGGAAGCGCCCCAGCGGCCTTACGAGTTTCCCGCGGGATGCACGTG
>CALOEN010000018.1:0-43132 GCA_942492335.1 uncultured beta proteobacterium
CGCGCATCACTGCCGTCAGCTTGGGATGGCTGTGGCCGACGCCGCACACGGCAATGCCGGCGAGCGCGTCGAGGTAGCGCTTGCCCTGCGTATCCCACAGCCACGCACCTTCGCCGCGCTCGAAAGCAACGGGGAGGCGCTTATAGGTGTTCATCACATGTGACATAGTGTGTGCAGCCCTGAAACGAATACGGCGGCCTGCGCCGCCGTTGATCAAACTCAGGCCCTATTTTCGGCTTATAAGTGCCCGCTTTGCAAGAGATATATTCCTGGTTCCGGCAGTGCGATCCAGGGGGGTATTTTATGGTTGCGGCAGCCAAACAGCAGTATCGCGTTGTTGCCCGGAGAGGGTGCCGCGCCAGGCGCCGGCGCTGGATCGTCGTTCAGGAAAAACTGCAACCAGGGGGCGCATGGCGCGCCGCTACGGTTTTTTGTGAACCAGATGGATCTCGACGAAACATGCCCTGAACATTCGGCTGCGGCTGATGCGGCAGCGCAGGTCAACCCGGCAGCGGATCAAGATCCGCCCCGTGTAGCCCGTATCAGGCCATTGCTTTGACTGCAGCAGACAGGCGGCTCTTGTGGCGCGCGGCCTGGTTCTTGTGGATGATTTTCTTGTCGGCGATGGTGTCTATGGTGCTGACGGCGCTCTGATATACGGCCTTGGCCGCAACCTTGTCGCCGGCTGCTATCCCTTTCCTTACGCTTTTAACCGCACTGCGCAGTTCGGACCGCAGGCTGGCGTTGTGCTGCCGCTGCTTTTCGCTCTGACGCGCGCGTTTTCTGGCTGATGCGATGTTGGCCATGTAAACTCCGGATTTTGAATCGGAAAAAGGGCCGTATGATAACCGTTCCGCAGCCGGCAGGCAAGGCGTGCAGTCAGCCTGCGCAGGGAATGGAAACCCGCTCCGTGGCCTGTCCCGGGCGCAGCCATCCAGTTGGGGTTGCAAAATAATATGAATTTACTCAAGACCTTAGCTACGGTAAGTGGCATGACGCTGGTATCGCGCGTGCTGGGATTCATACGCGATGCGGTGATCGCGCGCGTATTCGGCGCGGGACTGGCCACCGATGCCTTCTTCGTGGCGTTCAAAATACCCAACCTGCTGCGGCGCCTGTTTGCCGAGGGCGCGTTCTCTCAGGCCTTCGTGCCGATACTGGCCGAGTACAAGCACCAGCGCGGCGGGGAGCAGACGCGCCTGCTGGTCGACCATGTCGCCGGACTGCTCGCGTTGGTGTTGTTTGTCGTGACGCTGATCGGCATCATTGCCGCGCCCCTGATTATCTATGTCAGCGCGCCAGGGTTTGCCGCGACGCCCGAGAAATTCGAACTCACGATCGCCCTGTTGCGCGTGACCTTTCCGTACATTCTGTTCATTTCTCTGACTTCGCTTGCGGGCGGCATACTCAATACCTACAGCCGTTTTTCGGTGCCCGCATTCACGCCGGTGCTGCTCAATCTGTCGTTCATTGGTTTCGCGCTGTGGGCCGTGCCATATTTTGATCCACCGATAATGGCGCTGGCGTGGGCGGTATTTTTTGGCGGCGTGCTGCAACTGCTGTTTCAGGTGCCGTTTTTGTTGCGGATCAAATTGCTGCCGCGTTTCAAACTCGATTTCAAAGACGCGGGCGTGTGGCGCGTCATGCGCCTGATGGGGCCAGCGGTGTTCGGGGTGTCGGTCGGGCAGGTGAGCCTGTTGATCAATACCATCTTCGCATCGTTTCTGGTCACCGGCAGCGTGTCCTGGCTCTACTATGCCGACCGCCTGATGGAATTTCCGGCCGGCATGCTTGGCGCGGCATTGGGTACTATCCTTTTGCCCAGTTTGGCCAAATATCATGCGAGTCAATCGACAGATGAATATTCCAAGCTGCTCGACTGGGGTTTGCGCCTGACGCTGGTGCTTGCGGTGCCTGCTGCGGTGGCGCTGGCGCTGCTCGCGGTGCCGCTGATCACGACGCTTTTTCATTACGGGGCGTTTACGGCAGCCGATGTATTCAATACCCGCAGCGCGGTGATCGCCTACAGCGTAGGCCTGGCCGGGCTGATTCTGGTGAAAGTTCTGGCGCCGGGATTTTATGCGCGGCAGAACATCAGGACGCCGGTCAAAATCGCGGTCGTGACCCTGTTCGCCACGCAAGCGATGAACCTCGTGTTCATCTGGCCACTCGCGCACGCGGGCCTTGCGCTTGCCATCGGACTGGGCGCCTGTCTCAACGCCTCGCTGCTTTTTTATCAGCTGCGCCGGCATGCCATCTATACGCCGCAACCCGGGTGGGCGGTTTTTCTGTTCAAGCTCGCGCTCGCGGTGTATGCAATGGCCATGGTGCTGTGGATCACGGCCGATGCCGGGACAACCTGGCTCGCCGCCAGCGCATCAACGCGCGTCATGCATCTGGCCTGGGTCATCGCGCTCGGCACGGCGACCTACTTTGCAGCGCTGTGGCTGCTCGGATTCCGACTGCGCGACTTCGTGCAGCGGATGGCAGAGTAAATCTTATATCAACGCTGTCATTTTGATGGTTCAGCTTGTGCGCCGCTACTTTATGCGGTAAATTGCAGCGCGGAGTGCGAGCCAGCGCGCAACCGACACTTGAGCATTCGCTCAATCCTAATCGTGTATTAAGGAGAAAAACATGTCTTGCCGTTCCTTTTTTGTAATATTCAGCGCGTCGTTTTTTGCGGCTTCAAAAGGCGTTAGAATGTTGTCCAAGAGTTTCCTGTTGCCGTTGCTATGCGGCCTGTTATTAGCTACAACCGCTTATGCGCAATCCCTGAAGGTTTCCGCAATTCCCGACGAAGCGCCCACCGAACTGCAGCGCAAGTTCGCGCCGCTCGGCAGCTATCTTGAAAAAACAACCGGCATGAAGGTCGAATTCATCCCGGTCACCGACTACGCCGCGGTGGTCGAAGGCTTGGCTTCGAACAAACTCGATCTTGCCTGGCTGGGCGGCTTTACGTTTGTCCAGGCGCGGTTGCGCACCGGCAATGCGATTCCGATTGCACAGCGCGTCGAAGACGAAAAATTCACCAGCAAATTCATCGCCAGCACCGCAAGCGGCATCAAGGGCTTGTCCGGTCTCAAGGGCAAAAATTTCACGTTCGGCTCGGTATCCTCAACTTCCGGACATCTGATGCCGCGCTTTTACCTGATAGAAAACAAGATCAATCCCGACAAGGATTTCAAGCGTGTGGCGTTTTCCGGTGCGCACGACGCAACCGCGCTGCAGGTCGAGTCGGGCAAGGTCGATGCCGGAGTGCTCAATGCCTCGGTATGGGACAAGCTCGTCAGCGAGAAAAAAGTCGATACCAACAAGGTCAGGGTGATCTGGACCACGCCGCCGTACTACGATTACAACTGGACGGTGCGCGGCAATCTCGATCCGGCGCTGGTCAAGAAACTCACTGCCGCTTTCCTCAAGCTTGATCCCGCATTACCCGAGCAAAAGGCCATACTCGACTTGCAGCGCGCTTCGCGCTTCATCGCCACCAAGGCGGATAATTACAAGGGTATAGAGGCGGCGGCACGCGCGGCCGGTCTGATCAAGTAGACCGGAGCGGGCAGCCCCCCGGCAATGAAGCCAGTGAGCATCAAACTCGACCAGATCAGCCTGGTGCATCCCAACGGTCAACGCGCCGTTAATCATGTCAGCTGTGAAATCGGCAGCGGCGAGCGTGTCGCGATCATCGGGCCCTCGGGCGCGGGCAAGACCACATTGTTGCGCGTGCTGGCAACGGCGTTGAGGCCTTCTTCAGGTGAAATCCGCATACTGGGAGAAGACCCCTGGCGTGTCAGTCGCACTGCTTTGCGCGAACTGCGGTGCCGTATCGGCATGGTGCACCAGGCGCCGCCGATTCCGCCGCGCCAGCGCGTGGTGACCGCGGTGCTTGCCGGGCGCCTCGGCCGCTGGCCGCTGTGGAAAGGCCTGGCATCTTTGGTTTATCCGGTGGACATCGCAGGCGCGCGCCGGATGCTGGCGCGCATGGAAATCGCCGACAAGCTGTTCGAGCGCTGCGATCACCTGTCGGGCGGGCAGATGCAGCGCGTGGGCGTGGCGCGCATTCTGTATCAGCAGCCGGATCTGCTGCTGACCGACGAGCCGGTATCGGCGGTCGACCCCGCACTTTCCGACCGCGTCATCGGCGAACTCAATCGCGAAGCAAGCGAGCGCGGCGTGACACTGGTGGCCAGCCTGCATGCGGTTGATCTGGCGTTGCACTGGTTTCCGCGCGTTATCGGCATCCGCAATGGCGAGATCGCTTTCGATTTGCCGCCGGTGCGCGTGACCGATGCAATGCTCAAGGACCTGTATGCCTCGGAATCCACCGTGCCGACCCAGGGCATCGAGCCGCTGGCCATGCAACCGGCGGGCGTGCGGCGCAAGCCGCTGTGTTCGTGAAACAGTGAGGCGTAAGGCGTGAGGAGTGAGGCGGCCACAGTCAGGTTACGCGATCCCGCCGCCGTGCCGCGGCTCATGCTGAGCATAGTCATCATCGTCCTGTTGTGGCCGGGATTCAGGCTCACCGAATTCGACGTTGGCGTGCTGTTCGATCCGCGCAACCGCGAGATCATGGGCAAGTTCCTGGGCACGTTTTTCCCGCCGGATTTTTCCGCCGGGTTTTTGCGCATAATCATGAAGGCCACGCTGGAGACGCTGGCAATCGCGACCGCGGGCATGACGCTGGCGCTGCTGATCGCTTTCCCGTTGGCGCTGATCGTCACGCGCAGCCTGTCGATTTCACGCATCGGCCCGGCGCGCGGTTTTGCGGCGGGGCGCTTCCTGCGGCTGCCGGCACGTTTTGTCCTGATGTTTTTCCGCAGCATCCCCGAAATCGTCTGGGCGCTGCTGTTCGTGCGCGCGGTAGGCCTGGGCCCGGCAGCCGGTGTGCTTGCGATCGGCGTGACCTATGGCGGCATGCTGGGCAAGGTCTATTCCGAGATTCTGGAATCGGGGGATACCCGGCCGACTTTGGCGCTGTTGGAGGCGGGCAGCGGGCGGCTTGCTGCGTTCTGCTACGGCATGTGGCCGGTGGCATTGCCGGAACTGGTCTCGTATACGGTTTACCGCTGGGAATGCGCGGTGCGCGCATCGGTCATCATGGGCTTCGTCGGCGCCGGCGGGCTGGGACAGTTGATGGAATTGTCGATGCGCATGATGAGCGGCGGCGAGGTCAGTGCCATCCTGCTGATGTTCTTTTTGCTCGTCGTGCTGGCCGATGCCATCAGCGCTGCGCTGAGGAAGGTAACGGCATGAGGCGTAGCCACGGGTTCATCCTGGTCGCGCTGATCGCTGCGATCTGGGCGAGCTTCGCGTATTTGTCGCTTGATCTTGCGTCACTATGGAGCGCGGAATCGCTCTCGCAGATGGGGAGATACGTCGTGTCATTTTTTCCGCCCGATGTGTCCGGCGAGTATCTGGTGCGCATTGGCAATGGCACGCTCGAGACCATTGCGATCTCGGCGATCGGCACCGCGTTGGCGGCGGTGTTGGGGATCGCGCTCGCGTTGCCCGCATCGGGGCGCTTCGGCGCAGCCCCGCGCGTAGTCGCACGCCTCACGCTTAATTTTCTGCGCTCGATTCCCGAACTGGTATGGGCGGCGCTGATGGTGATGGCCGCCGGGCTGGGGCCGTTCGCCGGGACGCTGGCCCTGGCCTTGCACACCGCAGGCGTGATCGGGCGCCTGTTTGCCGAAACGCTGGAGAACGCCCCGACCGAGCCGGCGCTGGCCTTGAGGCTGTCCGGTTGCCGCCCGGCGCTGGCCTTCCTTTACGGCACCATGCCCAACGTCGTGCCGCAACTGGTCGCCTATTTGCTGTATCGCTGGGAGATCAATATCCGCATGGCGGCCATACTCGGCGTAGTCGGAGCCGGCGGGCTCGGACAGATGCTTTATTTCTCGCTGAGCCTGTTCCAGCAACCACAGGCGCTGACGGTGATCATCGCGATGCTGCTGCTGGTGGTGATAGTCGATGGCGCCAGCGCCTGGTTGCGCCAGCGGCTCGTCGACTGACTGAGAAACTAATATAAGTATTTGTTTTTACGTATATTTATTGGCTAATAGCACATCAGTGCCAGCCGGTCAAAACCGGACGGTCGCGCGACTAGGCGATTCGGATCCTGAAAGCGTCGTTTCATGGGGACGCTCGCTTGGGCTATGACTTTTGTCACGGCCTGACGGCAGTCCGGTTGCCGCTGTTATGTCACACCAGTTAATCTTCCGTCATGAAGTGGATCTATTATCCCCGCTCGTTTCTCAAATTGCTGTTGGTTGCATTTGCCCTGGTTGCACTGCCACTGATTTTTGCCCTGATCAATACCGCAGCCTCGATCGACCGGCTTGCAAATCACAGCCAGCGCGCGGTCTACCAGGCGGTGCAGGCGACACAGAGCAGCCGTCGGCTTGCCGAGCTGCTCACCGCGATGGAACGCAGCGCGCGTCAGATGGTGATCCTGAACGACCGTTCGATGCTGGATACCTATACGCTCAATCGCAAGCAGTTGCTCGAAACGGCGGAGCAGTTTGAAGTATTGCCGGTAGACAGCGAACAGAAAAATGCGCTCGAAAGCATCATGCGCGGCGAAACTGCGATCTTTGCCGTTTTGTCCGATCCGAAGGCAAAAGCGCCGCAACTGCAAAAAGCCGCATCCAGTTTTGTTGCGCTTGCCGATCGAGCCCAGATCATTACGGCGCGCAGCGACAAACTGATAACCCGCGAAGTCCAGACCATGCGTGAAACCGCCGACGAGGCGCAACGCGTCGCTCTGTGGCAACTCCTGGCGCTGGTCCCGGTGGTGGTTTTTCTGGTGATCGGATTTACCATTCTGATTGCCAGGCCGATCCGACAGATCGATACCGCGATCAGGCGCCTCGGCAGCGGTGAATTCAATACTGTGATCGAAGTGGGTGGGCCGGAGGATCTGCAAAGTCTGGGCGTACGACTGGAATGGATGCGGCACAGACTCATCGATCTCGAGCAGCAGAAGAACCGGTTTCTGATGCACGTTTCCCACGATCTCAAGACGCCGCTCACCGCTTTGCGAGAAGGCGCTGAATTGCTGTCCGAGGAAGTGGTCGGAAAGCTCGGCCCCGAACAGCGTGAAATAGCGGAAATTCTGCGCCACAACAGTATAGAATTGCAGAAGCAGATTGAAGCTCTGTTGAGTTATGGGGCGAGCCAGTTCCATAAAATCCCGCTTGAACTCAGAAAGCTGAATATCAGGCATGTGATTGATCAGGTTGCCGATAGTCAGAGGCTCGCCTTGAGAGCCAAGAATCTCAAACTTGAAATCAAAGCGGACGACGTGCTTCTCAGCGCGGATTCCGAAAAGCTTAGGGTTGTTCTCGATAATCTCATGTCCAACGCGATCAAATATTCTCCCGCAGGCGGCGCCATTGTCGTTGCCGCGCGGCGCGCAGGCGAACGCCTCGTTCTCGATGTAAGGGACGAGGGGCCGGGCATCGCTCCTGCGGACCGTGCCAAGGTCTTTGATCCGTTTCTACCAGGGGCGGACCAGCGCCGCCGGGCTGGTCAAAGGTACCGGTATCGGCCTGTCGGTGGTAAGAGAATACGTTGCCGCACATAGCGGCAGCGTCGAGATTGCGGATGATGCAGGTCTCAAGGGGGCGCACATTCGCGTTGCATTGCCGCTTTCCGGGCCGGCGGCATGATCGCGGCTCGTCTGCTCTTGTTGGCTTTGGTCTTTTCGGCGCTGGCCGGTTGCGGCTTGTTGCGGGACATGGAGGCCGGCGGCACCGAGCTGGGGTCAAATCCAGTACGCCGCCCCCGGCTTCGGATCTGGAGAGCCTGCTGCTGTATTTCCAGCACCTCAAGAGCCTGCCCGGCGGCGAACTCGGCAAAGAGCACGACCGCGTGCGCCAGGCTTATATCAAATCGCATTCTGATATCGACCGCGTGCGTCTGGCGATGGTGCTGTCTTTGCCCAATACGCCTTTCAGAGACGAGCCGCGCGCGATCGAATTGCTCGACCCGATAGCGAAGAATCGACGAGCGCCGCTGCACGGTCTGGCATTTTTGCTTTCGGCATCGATCCAGGAGCAGAAAAAACTCGACGCCCACACGCAGGCCCTGCAGAAAAAGCTGGATGCGCTCATGTCGCTGGAACGCAGTCTCACCGAGCGTGAACGGGGCGGAACAAAAAAATAATGACGAAGTCCATGGCCGTATCCCGCAAAAGCGTTCTTGTCGTCGACGACGATCCGGATCTGCTGCGCTTGATGCAAATCCGGCTTACCGCGGCCGGTTACACCATCACCACCGCGTCAAGCGCCGAACAGGCGCTTGCGAGTTTGAGCGCTGCGCGTCCCGGCCTTGTTGTCACGGATCTCAGGATGAGCGGGATGGATGGCATGGCCCTGTTCGAATCGATTCGTTCGGCCAACCCGGCGCTGCCGGTGATCATTCTTACCGCGCATGGCACGATTCCCGATGCGGTATCGGCAGTGAAGCTTGGCGTATTTGGGTATCTCACAAAACCATTCGATGCCAAGGTACTGCTGGCAGAGATCGGACGGGCGCTTGCCCTGACCGGCGGCACCGCGACGACCGACGCCGGCGCCGATGACCAAATCTGGCACAAGGAAATCATCACGCGCAACGCGGTGATGGATAATGTCCTGGCCAAGGCACGCCTCGTTGCCGACAGCGATGCAAGTGTGCTTATCTATGGCGAATCCGGGACCGGCAAAGAACTGCTGGCGAAGGCCATACATATGGCCAGCCCGCGAAGGGATCGCCCGTTCGTTGCGATCAATTGCGGTGCGATTCCGGAACAATTGCTGGAATCCGAACTGTTCGGGCACGTCAAAGGGTCTTTCACCGGCGCGACCCGCGATCACAAGGGGCTGTTCCAGACTGCCGACAAAGGCACGTTGTTCCTCGACGAAATCGGCGACATGCCCGTGGCGCTGCAGGCAAAGCTCCTGCGTGCGCTGCAGGAAAGACAGGTTCGTCCCGTCGGCTCGACCCAGACCATAGACATCGACGTGCGCTTGATTTCCGCCACGCACCGCAACCTCGAGGCCGAGATGGCAGCGGGTAATTTTCGTGAAGACCTGTATTACCGGCTGAACGTCGTGGCGCTGAGCTTGCCCCCTCTCGTCGAGCGGCGCGAAGACATCCCGCTGCTCGCCAGTTATTTTCTGTCGGTACTTGTCGAAAAGTACAAGAAAAACATAAACGGCTTCGCACCCGAGGCACTGGAACTGCTGGTCAGTGCCGCCTGGCCGGGCAATGTGCGCCAGCTCTACAATGTCGTCGAGCAGGCGGTTGTGTTGTGCACAACGCCTTTGGTTTCGTCTTCGCTGGTGCAGCAGGCGATTCAGCAACAGCAAATCGAATTTGCTTCTTTCCAGGATGCACGCAGAACATTCGAGCGTGACTATTTGGCACAGCTGCTCAAGATCACGGGAGGTAGCGTGACGAAAGCAGCGCGGCTTGCCAAACGCAACCGCACCGAGTTCTACAAGCTGCTCTCCCGTCATCAACTGGATCCCAAGCTGTTCAAGACATCTGGGCCGTAAGTC
Organism: uncultured beta proteobacterium; assembly: GCA_942492335.1. Lineage (GTDB taxonomy): Bacteria > Pseudomonadota > Gammaproteobacteria > Burkholderiales > SG8-41 > CAKKQX01. Next base: position 9,549 of record CALOEN010000018.1, read on the forward strand.
CCGCCGCAGGTGTCGCTCCACAGCGACAAATATTTTTCTTTAAAAACAGCATGCCGGTTCATACACGGGTTTTTCGGTCGTTTAATGGCGACAGAATCCGCGGTCATAAACCATAGTCAATCTGACGATCGCATGCATCTCATTGTTTTAGTAGTAAAGTTTATTCCGGCACATTCCTTGCTAAGGCTCTTGATCAACTTGTACCGCTTCTTGCTGCGCCAGAAGCGCACCGAATCACCGAGCCACCAACAGAAGGAAACAACATGTTCAACCGCGATGGAATGTTCAGCAAGAGAAGAAACGCAGAAGCGCGATGCCAAAGCTGTGAATCTGGCACCGGGGTTGTATGCGCCGCCAGCCGGTGTCAATCCTCAAGAGGCGCCGAAACCGAACAACCCGATTGCGGAATTAAAACCTCAGACCAAACCTGAAGAAGGCAAGGGCAGCAAACTCATCGTCGGTCCCGACATCAAGTTGAAAGGCGTCGAGATTACCGATTGCGATACGCTGGTAGTTGAAGGCCGCGTCGAAGCAAGCATGGACAGTCGCGTGATGAAAATTGCCGACGGTGGCGTGTTCGTCGGAACGGCCGGCATCGATATTGCCGAGATCCGCGGCCGCTTCGAGGGTGAACTCACCGCACGCAAGCAACTCATCATCTACTCGACGGGAAAAGTGTCGGGCAAAATCCGCTATGGAAAACTCATGGTGGAGGAAGGCGGAGAAGTATCGGGCGATGTCAGCACGCACACTGGCGTCCAGACTACGATCCCCATGAAAAGCACCGAGACCGTTCGCGCCAGTCCCAATGACGATGTTTTAGCTTCTGTCCGCCGTCAGCGAGGGTGAGACCGGTCAGATCAACGCACCCTGTCGGTAGCGCCACACAGACCCCGCTTCGACCGGACATATGCGCGCACTGGCGAACTGATGGAAAGAGCGCGGCATCGTATCGATATCAGCGATTCGGAAATCACCGTTGCCGGCCTCGCCACGTGGAGCCAAGGGAAACGACGACGTCTTTAGAGCATTAGCCTAGTTACATAACGGCCTGACCTGATACCAACCCCGGCATTTGAATTGATCTTCGCAGCGACGTAGCTGTGCGCCGTATTGCCGTGCGGTGGAATCCACGCGATTCGCTATCCGGTTCAGCTCGGGTTTGTTGCGATAGGTGCCGCGTTTGTACCCGCCCTGACCTTCGTGGTACGCCAGATAGAGGCGTTTGGCATCCCATTTGGAGATGCCGAGCAGCTTGTTGCTTTTGTTGTTATACCAGCCGATAAAATCCAGGGCATCTTCCATATCCGAGCGACTCTTGAACAGGCCGCCGGTTTCGTTCTTATAGTCCCGCCACGCCGGATCCTGGATCTGCGCATAGCCCTCGGCCGAGGATGGCCGCCCGAGAGGAACAAACAAAAACCACTCGTACGCCGGCTTCGCATCTTCGCGGTAACTGGATTCGTGCCGGACAAAAGCCATCTGGATATGGATCGGCACGCCCCATTTTTGTTCTGACGCCTTAGCGTAGTCGTACCAGTCGGGATACTGCTTAAAGACGGCACACAGATTGTCCTGTTGCTTGGGCGGTGTGGCGGCGCACCCGGCCAGTGCACATAGCATGAGTACAAAAACGAGCTTAAAGGGACGTTTCGTGACGTAATTCATCCAGTTCAATTTGGTGCACCCCGATCAGATGCTGGCCATGATACCTGCAGGCCGCTTAACAAGTATCAGCCATCATACAGACCTCGCTGCGGCGGGGTTTTTCATTTTCAAGGAACGGCAGCTTTGGGTGGGAAGCCTTCGTTCGCCAATGAACACTCTTGAGCGCTGGCACCTAGAGTTCGTAATCGGCGCCACCGCCGCGCATGGTTTTCTCGACTACGGCGCGCGTCAGGTGCGGCGAGAACATGGCAATAAAATCGTAAACATATCCCCGGATATACGCGTTGCGCCGGATGCCGATGCGCGTGGTGCTCGCCTCGAACAGGTGGCTGGCATCGATCAATCGCAGCCCATGGTCGCGCGCCGGGTCGAACGCCATCTTGGCGAGTATGCCTATGCCCAGCCCCATTTCGACGTAAGCCTTGATCACGTCGGCATCGATCGCCGTCAATAGCACATTAGGCCGGATGCCGCGCGCGTCGAATGCGCGTCTGATCGGTGAATCAGCGTTGAAAGCAAAGTCGTAGGTGATGATCGGATAGCGGGCGATGTTTTCTATCGTCAGCTTTTGCTGCTTGAGCAGCGGGTGATTGAGCGGCGTGATCACGCAGCGGTTCCATTGGTAACAGGGCAGCGTGATCAGGTCCTGGTATAACTCCTGTGATTCAGTGGTAATGGCGATGTCGGCGGTTCCAGCATTCATCAACTCCAGAATCTGCTGCGGGCTGCTCTCGCGCAGGGAGAGCCGCACCTTGGGATAACGCTGGATAAATCGGCTGATTACGGGCGGCAGCGCGTAACGCGCCTGGGTGTGAGTGGTCGCTATCGTCAGCGAACCGCTGCCTTCTTCGGTGAAATCAGTGCCAACTTTCGTTAAATTGTCTGCATCGTGCAGAATTCGTCCGGCAATCTCAAGTACGATGCGACCGGGTTCGGTGATGCCCACTACGCGCTTGCCGTGACGCACCAGGATTTTTACGCCCAGCTCGTCCTCCAGCAGGCCGATTTGCTTGCTCACGCCCGGTTGTGAGGTGTGCAGCGCCTCGGCGGCCGTGGACATATTCAATTCCTGCCGTGCCACCTCACGTAAATAGCGTAATTGCTGTAATTTCATGATCTTGCATACTAATAATTAATAGATATTAAAGTCTAACATAATATTCGTTTGAAATATAAGTGGGCGTTGCTACGATGCCATTCCTACGTCATTACCAGAGTAAACGAGGTGTACGTCTACGACGAAATCGACCAGCGGCTGGTGAACGAGCGGGTGGCCCAGTTCCGGGACCAGACTCGACGTTATCTGGCGGGAACATTGTCCGAAGATGATTTTCGACCTTTGCGGTTACAAAATGGCCTTTATATACAGAGACATGCGCCAATGCTGCGAGTGGCGATACCGTATGGCCTGCTGACATCGCAGCAGTTGCGAGCACTCGCTGACATCGCCCGCACCTGGGACCGTGGCTATGGCCATTTCAGCACACGCCAGAACATTCAGTTCAACTGGCCCCGGCTCGAAGACGTGCCCGAGATTCTGGCCAAACTCGCTACGGTGCAGATGCACGCGATCCAGACCAGCGGCAATTGCATACGCAATACGACTACCGATCATTTCGCCGGCATTGCACCCGACGAGATCGTCGATCCACTGGTGTGGTGCGAGATCATCCGCCAGTGGTCGACCTTCCACCCCGAATTCGCCTATCTGCCGCGCAAATTCAAGATAGCCGTCTCGGGCGGCGAGCAGGATCGTGCCGCGGTCCAGGTGCACGACATCGGTCTGCAGGCACAGCAGGATGCGGCGGGCAATGTGGGATTTCGCGTGCTGGCCGGCGGCGGCCTGGGGCGCACGCCCATCATCGGCGCCGTGGTCCGGGAATTCCTGCCGTGGCAACACCTGCTGACCTATCTGGAAGCGATACTGCGCGTCTACAACCGCCATGGCCGCCGCGATAACAAGTACCGGGCGCGCATCAAGATTCTGGTGAAAGAGCTCACGCCCGAGGCGTTCCGCCGTCAGGTAGAAGACGAGTGGGCCCATCTCGAAGCGGGTCCGGCCACGCTGTTCACAGCGGAACTCGAGCGCGTAGCCCGCCGCTTTACCCGTCCGGATTACCTGAAGCTCGACACGCTGGTGCCGGAATACATTGCGACACTGGCGGACGACAAGGGGTTTGCCAATTGGGCGCGGCGCAACGTGCATGCCCACAAGGTCGCCGGGTACGCGGCCGTCACGCTGTCGCTGAAGAAAACCGGTGTGGCGCCGGGCGACGCCAGCGCGGAACAGATGGATGCGGTGGCCGATCTGGCGGACCGCTACAGTTTCGGCGAGTTGAGGGTGTCCCACGAGCAAAATCTCATAATCGCCGATGTGCGCCAGGACGATTTGCACGCGTTATGGCAGAAAGCAAAGGCGCTGGGGCTGGCCACGCCCAACATCGGGTTGATCACCAACATCATCGCCTGCCCGGGCGGCGATTTCTGCTCGTTGGCCAATGCGAAATCCATTCCCGTGGCCGAGGCGATCCAGCGCCGCTTCGACAATCTCGATTATCAGCATGACATCGGCGAACTCGACCTCAACATCTCGGGCTGCATGAACTCATGCGGCCATCATCACATCGGACATATCGGGATCCTCGGCGTCGACAAGCAGGGCGCGGAGTTCTACCAGATCTCGATAGGCGGCGCCCAGGGCAACGGGGCGTCGCTCGGCAAGGTGATCGGCCCCTCGGTATCGCAGGCGGAGGTGCCGGACGTGATGGAAAAACTGATTGCGGTTTATCTTGCACGCCGCGACAGCGAGGCGGAGCGCTTTATCGACGTGGTGCGGCGCATCGGCATCGAACCTTTCAAGGAGCACGTATATGGACGCGATCATCAGACAGGGCAAAATAGTCAACGACAGCTGGTTGTGGCTTAAAACGGCTGATGACGGCAGCGCGCCGCCGCTCCCCGCGTCCGGCGATATCATCGTGCCGCTGGCGGTGTGGCTTGCGCGGCGCGATGCGCTGCTGCGGCGTCCGGGCCGGCTCGGCGTATGCCTGGCCGGTGACGATGATCCGGCGCTGATCGCGGACGATTTTAAGATCTTCGGGGTAGTGGCAGTCCATTTCACGCAGTTCACAGATGGCCGTGGTTATTCACTCGGTCATTTGCTGCGAAAACGCTACGGTTGGCGCGGTGAATTGCGCGCCGTTGGCGACGTGCAGCGCGACCAGTTGTTCTATCTGGCCGGCTGCGGGTTCGATGCTTTTGCCTTGCGTGAAGATCAGGACCTTCATGCGGCGCTGGCCGCATTTGAAGATTTCAGCGAGGCTTATCAGTCCTCGGCCGGACGACCGGTGCCGTTGTTCAGGCGCCGCCTGGCGTCTCCCGACGGCATGGAATGGTCGTAATCCTGTGAAGCCGGTTTATGGAACAGTCTATCTGGTGGGTGCGGGGCCGGGTGCCCCGGACCTGCTGACGCTACGCGCCGCGGACATTCTGCGCCGCGCCGATATCGTGTTTCACGATGCCCTGGTGCATCCGGATACCCTGCTGCTGGCGCAGCGTGCAGAAAAAATCGCCGTGGGCAAGCGCTGCGGCAAGCACTCGACTGCCCAGCGCTTCATCAACAAGCGCCTGACCGATGCCGCGCGCAAGCACGCAGTCGTCGTGCGGCTCAAGGGTGGCGACCCCATGCTGTTTGGCCGGGCGCAGGAAGAGATAGATGCACTGCGGACCGCGAACGTCCGTTTCGAGGTTGTGCCGGGCGTGACCGCGGCGCTGGCTGCGAGTGCAGGGCTGGGCGTGTCGCTGACACAGCGCGGCGTCAGCCGCAATGTCGCTTTCGTCACCGCGCGCTTTGGCGAGGGCCAGGCTGCCCAAGACTGGGCGGCGAGTGCCGCCGCCGATACCGCGCTGATCTACATGGGTGCGGGGCAGGCGCAGTTGATTGCCGACACGCTGATTGCGCGCGGCCGGTCGCCCGCCACGCCGGTGGTCGTCGTGGAAAACGCATCCTTGCCGCAGGAGCGCCGTTTTGCACTCAAGTTGTCCGAACTGCCGCTCATTGCTGCATATGGCATCAGCGGGCCGGCATTGATTATGCTGGGCGCAGTGTTTGCCGCTGTATGTAATAGCAATGACATTCCGCAAAACCTGATGATTCGCGCCGCCGCGTCGTAGGCCCGGCAGCGTGTCGCACTGTGCCGCAGCCTAGACCCAACCTTGCAAAACACCTATAATTCAAGCTTTTAAGCAAGAAATTAAAAGCGGCATGCGCATATCTCGCAGCATCCCGGTCGCTGCGGACACTCCTATCGCGCTGACTATCGGCAATTTCGACGGCGTCCATCTTGGCCATCAGGCCATGCTGGCCAAGCTGCGCGATGCCGCGGCACGCCATGGCGTTGCTGCTTGCGTGATGACCTTCGAACCGCACCCGCGCGAATTCTTTTCGCCTGACCAGGCGCCGACCCGGCTGACTTCGCTGCGCGAGAAACTCGAGTTGATCGCGGCCAATGGCATCGAACGCGCGTTCGTATGCCGCTTCAATTACGATTTTGCGCAGCACACCGCCCAGGATTTCATTGAACGCACCCTGGTCAAGGGGCTGGGCGTGCGCTGGCTCCAGGTGGGCGACGATTTCCGGTTCGGTGCGCGGCGTGCCGGCGATTTTGTGATGCTGAAACAGGCGGCATTGCGCCACGGCTTCGAGGTTGAGGCCATGGCCAGCGTTACGCTCGGCGGCGAGCGCGTTTCCAGCACCGCGGTGCGCAATGCGCTGATGGCAGGCAATCTCGACTACGCCGGAACATTGCTGGGCCGGCCATACAGTATCAGCGGGCGTGTGGTGCATGGCGACGGCGTGGGAAAGAAACTGGGTTTCCCGACGGCAAACATGCAGATGAAGCACAATCGTCCGCCGCTGAACGGGATTTTTGTCGTAGAGTTGTCCGGTGTAGCGGCACACCCGCTGCGCGGCGTGGCGAGCCTGGGCATACGCCCGACACTGAAGACGCAGGGACAACCCGTGCTGGAAGTGCATATATTCGATTTCGACGGCGATCTATACGGGCGGCATGTGCGTGTCGATTTTCTGCATAAGCTGCGTGACGAGGAAAAATATGCCGATCTGGAAACGTTGACGCGCCAGATCGAGCTTGATGTGGAGAATGCGAAGGCGTTTTTTAACCGCCAAGACGCCCAAGAAAAACTTATTGGAACCGCCGATAAACGCCGATGAACGCAGATGAGAATAAGCGCAATAATTCTTGCCATACAAAATACTTTTCAATCCTCCTTGGAGAGGATGCGGCTCTCGATGTGCGACACCTGCGAAAAAGCATGGTCTTGCTCCCGCTTTATTTCAGTAGTCTCTGTGGCCGTCTGTTCTTGATGTTATCGGCGTCTATCGGCGTTCATCTGCGGTTTCAAAGGTTTGTTGCTCATGGCTGATTATAAAAAAACACTGAACCTCCCCGACACGCCGTTCCCGATGCGCGGCGATCTCGCCAAGCGCGAGCCGCTGATGCTGAAAAACTGGCAGGAACGCGGCTTCTATCAGCGCATCCGCAAGGCCAGCAAGGGGCGGCCGAAGTTCGTCCTGCATGACGGCCCGCCGTATGCCAACGGCGACATTCACATCGGGCACGCGGTAAACAAGATCCTCAAGGACATTATCGTGAAGAGCAAGACGCTGTCGGGTTTCGACGCGCCTTATGTGCCGGGCTGGGACTGTCACGGCCTGCCGATCGAGCACCAGATCGAGAAACTGCACGGCAAGAACATTCCGGCAGACAAAGTGCGCGAGTTGAGCCGCGCTTTCGCCGCGGAGCAGGTCGAGCGCCAGAAACAGGACTTCATCCGCCTGGGCGTCTTCGGCGATTGGGACCATCCGTACCTGACCATGGATTTCAGGACCGAAGCCGACATCATTCGCGCTTTGGGGAAAATTTATGGACAGGGCTATCTTTACCAGGGCAGCAAGCCGGTGCACTGGTGCGTGGATTGCGGCTCGGCGCTGGCCGAAGCCGAGGTCGAATATGAAGACCGTAACTCGCCGGCCATCGATGTCGCTTTCGCGGTTGGGGATACGGCGCAGCTGGCGAAAGCCGCGGGTATCAAGCCGATTGACGGTCCGGCTTATGCTGTGATCTGGACCACCACGCCGTGGACGCTGCCGGCGAACGAGGCGGTCAGCGTACATCCCGACCTCGATTATGTGCTGGTGCGCACCACACGGGGCCTGCTGATCCTGGCGCAGGAACTTGCGGACACCTGCCTCGCGCGTTACGTGCTGGAGCAGCAGGACATCGTCGCCTGCTTCAAAGGTGCGGTGCTGGAACACCTGAAACTCCAACATCCGTTCTATGACAAGCAGGTTCCCGTTATCCTCGGCGATCATGTGACGCTCGATGCCGGCACCGGACTGGTTCACACCGCGCCCGCACACGGCCTTGAGGACTACGTGGTCGGCGCCCGCTACAAATTGCCGGTCGAGAATCCGGTGGGCGGTGACGGCAGGTTTTATGACAAAACGCCGTTGTTTGGCGGACTCACGGTGTGGAAGGCCAACGACGCCGTGATCGAAACGCTGAAGGCCAATGAACGGCTGCTGCACTTCGAAAAAATCAAGCACAGCTATCCGCATTGCTGGCGCCACAAGACGCCGATTATTTTCCGCGCCACCAGCCAGTGGTTCATCGGCATGGATAGCAAGGCGACGGGTGCCAAGCAGACGCTGCGCGAGATCGCGATGCAGGCGGTCGAGGCCACGGCGTTCTTTCCGGGCTGGGGCCGCGCACGTCTCGAGAGCATGATCAAAAACCGTCCCGACTGGTGCGTCTCGCGCCAGCGCAACTGGGGCGTGCCGATGGCGCTGTTCGTGCATCACGAGACCGGCGCGCTGCACCCGCGCACCCTGGAACTGCTGGAAGCCGTGGCCCAGCGCGTCGAGCGCGGCGGCATCGAAGCCTGGTTCGGTCTTGCCGAAGCGGAACTGCTCGGAGAGGATGCGCATCACTACCGCAAGGTGCCCGACACGCTCGACGTCTGGTTTGACTCCGGCACCACTCACGCCAGCGTACTGCGCCGCCGGGAAGATCTCGGTTACCCGGCCGCGCTCTACCTTGAAGGCTCGGACCAGCACCGCGGCTGGTTCCAGAGTTCACTTCTGACCGCGTGCGCGATCGACGGCCGTGCGCCATACGAAGGATTGCTCACCCACGGCTTCGTGGTCGACGGGCAGGGCCACAAGATGAGCAAGTCCAAAGGCAATGTGATCGCGCCGCAGAAAGTCATGGATGAGCTGGGCGCCGATATCCTGCGCCTGTGGGTGGCGGCTACCGATTATTCCGGCGAGTTGTCGATCTCGAAGGAGATACTCAAGCGCGTCGTCGAGTCCTATCGCCGGATACGCAACACGTTGCGCTTCCTGCTCGCCAACCTTGCTGATTACAACCACGCGCACGATGCGTTGCCGGTGGAGAAGTGGATCGAGATCGACCGTTACGCGCTGGTCATGACGGCCGACTTGCAGGCTGCGCTTGCACCCGTTGCCGGAGACCCTGCGCAACGGCAGCCCGGCCATTACGGCAGCTACGAGTTTCATCTGGTTGTGCAAAAGCTGCAGAGCTTCTGCTCGGAGGACCTCGGCGGGTTTTATCTTGACATTCTCAAGGACCGGCTCTACACCGCACCTGCGACCTCCGCCGCGCGGCGCTCGGCGCAGAATGCGCTTTACCACATCACCCACAGTCTGGTGCGGTTGATGGCGCCGATACTGTCGTTTACCGCGCAGGAAGCCTGGGAGACTTTGCATGGCAGTGATGCCAGCGTGTTTGAACAAACCTGGTACGACCATCCCGTTCCGTCCGACGCGGCCATGCTCGGGGCACGCTGGAAAAAACTGCGCGTGCTGCGCTCGGACGTGCAAAAGCAGCTCGAAGCACTGCGCGTGGCGGGCAGCATCGGCTCGTCGCTCGCCGGCGAAGCGGAACTCTACGCCAATGGCGAGAACCGTAAATTTCTCGAGTCGTTTGCCGATGATCTCAGGTTCGTATTCATTACCTCGCAGGCGCGGCTCGCCGACGCGGCGCCGTCCGACGCCATCGCCAGCACGCTGCCCGACGTCAGTATCAGAGTCACGCCCAGCACGCACGCAAAATGCGAACGCTGCTGGCATGTCCGCGAGGATGTCGGCGCTGACACGGCACACGTGGATTTATGCGGGCGCTGTGTGTCCAATCTGTTTGGTGCGGGCGAGCCGCGCAGGCACGCATGATGGCAAAGTGGCTGGCGCTTGCCTGCGGTATCCTGCTGGCCGATCAGCTCACCAAGTATGCGGTGCTCCAGCACTTCACGACCGGCAAGGCCGTGGAGGTCGCCTCTTTTTTCAATCTGGTGCTGGTCTACAACACGGGCGCAGCCTTCAGTTTTCTGTCTGATGCCTCGGGCTGGCAGCGCGAATTCTTCATAACCATCGCACTGTTGGCCTCGGTCTGGATCATTTATCTGTTGCGCAGGTACGGGAGGCAGACGCTGTTCTGCTTTGCGTTGAGCCTGGTCCTGGCGGGTGCGCTGGGCAATGTCATCGACCGTATTCTGTTCGGCGCGGTGGTCGATTTCCTCGATTTTCATGCGTTTGGCTACCACTGGCCGGCGTTCAATGTGGCCGATTCGGCGATCAGCTGCGGGGCGGTGCTGCTGATCTGGGATGGCTTCCGGCCGCGAAAACATGCGAAACTGGAACCGCCGATTAATTCACTTTAATACCCGCTTGACGGGTACGCCGATGAACGCCGATAAAATAAAAATCCTCCGCGTCTGTATGGTTTTTTGTTCTTTGATCTCATCTGCGTGTATCGGCGTACATCGGCGGTTTCATTTGATGGTTGTATAATCCCGACATGCGAGTCCTGCTAGCCAATCCCCGCGGTTTTTGCGCCGGCGTCGATCGCGCCATCGAAATCGTCGAGCGCGCGCTCGATGTGCATGGCGCACCCATCTATGTGCGACATGAAGTCGTGCACAATAAATTCGTGGTGTCCGACCTCAAATCCAAAGGCGCTATTTTCGTTGAGGAGCTCGATGAAGTGCCGCCGGGCAGCACTGTGATCTTCAGTGCTCACGGCGTGTCGCAGGCGGTGCGGCGCGAAGCCGAAGCACGCGGCCTCAAGGTGTTCGACGCCACCTGTCCGCTGGTGACCAAGGTTCACGTTGAAGTCGCCAAAAAGCACGGTGCGGGCAAGGAGATCATCATGATCGGTCATCAGGGTCACCCCGAAGTCGAAGGCACGATGGGGCAGAGCGACGGCGGCATGCACCTGGTCGACAAGCCTGAAGACGTGATGCGGCTCACGGTCAGGGACGAGGCCAATCTGGCTTTTGTCACCCAGACTACGCTATCGGTAGATGATGCGCAGCTTATCATCGAGACACTGAGAAAACGGTTTCCCGGGATCAAGGGCCCAAAGAAAGACGACATTTGTTATGCCACCCAGAATCGTCAGGACGCGGTCAAGGCGCTCGCGCAACAATGCGACGTGGTGATCGTGGTCGGCTCGCCCAACAGCTCGAATTCCAACCGGTTGCGCGAAGTCGCGCAGCATCAGGGCGTCGCCGCCTACATGGTCGATAATGCGTCCGAACTCAGACCCGAATGGCTGACCGGGAAAAATAGCGTCGGCATCACGGCCGGCGCCTCCGCTCCCGAAGTGCTGGTACGCCAGGTGGTGGAAAAACTGATAAGCCTGGGCGCGGAGCGCGTGGATGAAATCCACGGCACGCCCGAGAAAGTCGTATTCCCGCTGCCCAAAGGTCTGACGCCGAGGGCGCCAGTCGCGTAACCTCCGGACCCGGTCTATCGCGCGCCGGTCAGCGCATTCAGCGCAGAATCGTAATTTACTTCCAGCATCACCATGCTCTTCACCGCTTTGTGGCCTTTCATGCCCGGCGTGAAGCGGGCGGCGCTGAAGGCGGCGATGGCGGATTCATTAAAAATGCCCGGCGGTTCGGCCCGCACTACCGCGACTTCATCGACGGTCCCGCTGGCATTGATGAATAATTTGACGAGCACTTTGCCGTCAAGGCTAACGCCTGCTTCTGGATAGACCGGCATGATGCGGTCCATGATCTGGGGCCGCACGTCGAGATCCCCCGCGCGGTAATATGATTCAGGAGGCGGTACCGAATTCACCGGCGCCGGCTTGACCGCCGCATCCTGCTGCAATGGCAGTGAAACGGCAGGCGGGAGTGGTGTCGGCGGGTGATCCTGAAGCATGGGCACGGCGGCCCCGTCATCGGAGCTGAGTTCTGGCGGCACTGGGTCTATACGCGCCTGGAATGGGGCGGATCCGGCAAGAACCTGCGTAACACGGGGGCCGAGACTGCTGCCTGCATGATATTTTATTCCGAGCAGCATCACACTATGGAAGGCCGCGGATACGATCATTGCCAGAATCAAACGTTCCGCTGCCAGATATTTCGGCAGGGGGAGAGGTGCAATCACGATAGTGCGGCGGAAGACGTGAGTGCCACGCCTTCCGCCTGCTCCGGCTTACTGGTCAGTCGTAATTTCGCGCCACGACACGCGCTTGCCCTGGAACGAGGTGGGCGCGATCGGGGTGGCCTGACTGAGCTGCTGGTTGTCGGCGGTGGTCACGATCGCCTTGACCGCGCCGCCCGGGAGCTGGATCACGTTGATACCCACCACCACCGAACTCGACAGCTTGGTGCTGGCTATGTTGCCGGCGTCGCTGGTGATATAGCTGCCGGTCTTGTAGTCGAAGGTGTTGATCCAGGCGTAACCGCCGGCAGTACAGGTGTCGGTGGAGGGCACGTTGGATGCCACGATCAGGGACCCGAGCTGCAGTTGCGGATCGACGCTGACGCGTTCGCCGCTGTCCGGCAGGTCCACGTACCAGCCGCGAATACCGGGGTCGGTCCAATCGACCGTATTGGCAGTTGCACTGCGGGTGGTGGCGCCGGAGATCAGCGACTGCTGAATCAGCGGCGTGAGACCGGTCACCGGCACATTGGAGTTCAGGTCGTCCTTGATGGCATAAATCGTCTGCGGCGTGGTATCGGCCTTGTCGCCGACGCCCAGGAACTGACCGGTTCCAACGAATACCACATGGTAGGTGTTGATCAGACCCAGCTCGGGTTTGGTCGTGATGGGCTGCGGGGTCACGCCGGTGGTGAATGTGGCCACCCTGACCGCGGTCAAGTACGATGCACTGGTCGAGTCGAGGTCGAAGCGCCACAAATTGCCTTTGAGATCTCCACCGTAGACCGCGGTCGTGGTGTTGTTGAGCAGTCCATCGTCTACCCAGTTGTTGATGCGTGCCAGACCGCTGGGATCGGCATCGGCATAACTGGCGGCGAGGGTGCCGCCATCACCGACACCGGTGCCGATCTTCTTGATGATGACGCCCGTGACCGCATCGAGCATGTAGAGATAGCCCTTGCCGTCACCCTGCCTGGCCGTGCCGCTGGGCTCGAGACCGGTATTGTTGTAGCCCGAGGTGACGAACACCACCCATTTCCCCTCGAATTTCGAGATGATGGGATTGCCGTAGGTCAGGCCCAGATCGCAGTCGTCGGTGGCGCCCACGGCAGCGGCCGTGGTGACCTCGCATGCAGTCTCGCTGGGTTTGCGCACCTTGAATTCCCACAGCAGCTTGGGCGCGAGCCCATTGGTGATATCGAGCGCATAATAGCCGCGGCCGCCGGAATTCAGGCCAGCGACGAGTATGGTGCGCCAGTCGGCAAGCCCGTTGCACGGGGTGGAGATACAGATATCGCCGACCGACGGCGAGCCGTCCGTGAAATAGCGGTGGCTGTAGGGCGTGGAAGCCAGCTTGTAAAGGTTGGGCAGCACCATGCTGGGGATGAACGACCAGCGCTCCTCGCCATTGCCGGCGTTGTTGCCCTGGTAAGTGTCGTCGCTGGTGATGGCCGTGCCGATGCCGCCGGTCTGGAAATAGGGGTTGTTGTTCACGTCGGTCTCGAACGCATGCAGCATGCCGTCGTTGGCCGCGGCAAACACCGTTCCGCGCCGGGGTTGCGACGGGGTCGGGAACAGCTGCGCAGAACAGCCCGTACCGCTGCCCGCGGTGCATTTCTGGAATTCGAGATAGCCGGGGTCGGTATAGTTGAAGGGCGAGGCTTTCACGTACGCGGGCTGAGCGTTGATGATGTCGCCAAGGATGGACACGCGACTGCGGAACAGATCGGTCGCAGCCACACTGCCGGTATCCCGGTAGGTCGTATCGCCGCGCATCCAGTTCACCAGGTTCTGGGCAGTGGCGTTGGCGGCCTGCGAGACGTTCCAGCTCACCGACTGCGGCAGCAGGCTGGGGCTGAAATAGGCCTGCTCGGTGGCGTTCAGGCCCGAGCCATCGCTGCAGGTGGCGTCCGCCGTGCCGGGCCAGCAGAAATTCTTGAGCATGTTGCCGGCGGCATCGGCCAGATCGGGCATGTAGATTTTGCGCGTGGTATAGGCCCTGACGTCGAGCAGTGCCTGCGCCGACCACAGCGGAACCGCGGACACGATGCCGGTACTCAGATCGATGGTGCGCGCCTTGAGATCGCCGATCCAGTCGGAAGTCTGATACTGGGCGGTGAAGGCAAAGTTGTCACCGGCCACCGGCTGCAGGTTACTGGTCGCCGCCGCCGCACCCGCACCGACGCGTTTTTGCAGCGCATCGAGGGTTTCGGAAAGACTGTTTGCCAGTTCCTGCGGATTGCTGGCGCTGAAGAACACACCGCGCCCGTTGACTGCCGCGTGCCACATATCGTCCAGGGCGGCCGGGTTATCCGCCACGGGATTCGGCCAGTCCAACGCGCCAGTGGTGATGCTTTTGAAATCGCCGGTTGAGGCAGTTTCATAGTCCTTGCGGTAAGTCAGATTGCCGTCCAGCCCCAGCCCCAGCGTGAATGTGGTCATGTGCTGGTGCGCGGCAAAATCCTTCTGGGTGGTCGGCACGTTGTCGGGCAGGCTGGAGCGCAGGTCGGTCTTGTAATAATATTGCGCCACATCGGCGAGCCCGACTGTAGTGCTTGAGCCGCCATCGTACACGCCATCCGTCCGTTTGGAATAGGGTGCCGTATTGGTATTGTCCTGTTGGGACATGGCAGAACCGTCAATTTTGTCGCCGGCGTTGCCGTTCCAGTACCCGTCCGTGCTGAGAATGGCGAAATTGGGCTGGCAGGAATACTGCACGGGGTCGTCGGCGCTGGGGATGCCGTTGTTGATGCCGTCGAATTGGCCGGCGTAGAGCCGTCCGACGCGCGACAGTGCCTCACGTAACGGCGTTGAATTGTTGGTGTCCTGGCTGTAGAACTTGGTGTACCAGTTACTCTTGTGGGACGAATCAAAAGTGTCTATTTTCAGATACTTGTTAGAGCTTACCGTGCCGCCCGGGTTGATGGTGATGAAGCCGACGCGGTAGGTATCATCGATCGGGATGAAGGCGCGGCCGGCGGCTGATTTCATCATTTGCATCCGGACGCGGTAGTAGGCATACCAGTTGGCGAAATTGGTCATTTCCTCATCGTAAGTGCAGGTTGCGCCCGAGCAGTCTATGCGTTGCGAGCTCTTCGGGTAATCGGTGGTGGTCGGCACGATGTCGGTGCGGTTGAAAATGCCGACGCCGATACGCACGGTCTGTATGCCGCTGGTTGCCGCAGCGCCCCCGGACATGTTGGCGACTGTCGTAAAAATACCGGAAGATTGACCGCCGCTGAAATTGCTGCCGGTGGTCGATACGTTTCCGCCTCCGGTTTCCGCCAGTGCTTGGCCGTTGATGTTGGCGCCGGCGGCTACCGTACCTCTTACGGTGACGATGTTGCCGCTGGCCGTCGCGGTGAAGCCGCCGTTGCTGCCGGTTGCGGCGTTGATGCAGCTGGCGACGGCAGAGGCAACCGCGTTGCGCTCGCTGGAGCTGTTGGTGCCGTAGTCGGCTGTGATGGTGCCGCCGGATGCGGTCACGCCATTCCCGAAGTTGCCTGAGCAACTCGCGCTGCGGATGCTGACACCGTTGGCGGTAACGTTATACAGGTAGCGATTACTGTTGCCGCTCGAGCTGTTGATCCTCAGCGTCGCGGTGGCGGCTGTCGTGCCGGAGGTGGGCGCGGTGACCGCGACGGCATAGCCGTTGGGTCCGGTGCCGGTGGCTACCGCGGTAATGGTGACGACGTTGCCCGATGCGCTCGCAGTGTAGTTGGGTGTCGAGGTATAGCCCTGGATGGCAGCGGCGATCAGAGCCGCAGTATTGCTGGTGCTGGTGCTGGTCGCGGTGACCGGCACGCTGGCGACGGTGACGCCGTTGATTTTGATCGCGGTGACCTGGGTGCCGGTGGTAGACCCGGTGACCGTTATGCTGCCCTTGGCCGCTTTTGCCGGCAACGGAACGCTCGTCGTTGTAGTGGTGCCCAGATGTTTGGCGTATTTGAAATTGCCGATTTTCTTGCGCTGGCAGTTGAGCAGGGTGCCATTGTCGCTGCACCAGCGCACGCCTGAAAAAATGTGGGCGGCGGTCAGGTTCGTGCCGACCGCGCAATTGGTGAGTTCCGAGTCAGTGCAGAATTCTCCGGCCGGAAAGGTATGCACCGTCGGATTGACCGCGGATCCGCTCTTGCAGGTCGATGCGGTCAGTGCGGCATCGGAACAATATTGCGCGGTCTGCATGGTGTAGTGATACGGGCTGCCGTAGCGGTATTTAACGTTGCCGCTGCCGTCGCGGCCGTACTTGTTGACATTGTCGGGATAGTCGTAAGCGGAGTTGATCAGACAGTTGGCGCCGTTGGCGCTGTCGCTGTTGGCCAGACACCATGCGCGGTCGGGATAGTTCGTGATGAGGTTGGTCGTGCTCGCATTATTCCCAAGCTGGTTGGTGGTATGGACGCCATAGACGTCGGTCGGCACCGCGGTCCAGTTGCTGGTATTGCCGGCATTCATTACGTTCTTGTCGGTGCCGTCCGCATTCGCGCCCGGCCGGTAATAGATCGCGGGATTGTAATACTGGGAGTTGAAATTGGCGCTCATGTACGGCGGATCGCCGACGCGACAGGCATCGGGCCGGCCGGTGATCAGGCCCGTGGAATCGTCATCGTCGTTGCCGCCACTGTTGCCATCGCCCGAGTCGTAGCAGGCCGCCGTGGTCGACGCGCTTGAAGGCTGGCTGTCGTTGACGTAGTCCGGAGTGTAATCCCATCCCATACTGCCCGAGTCATCGAGGATGAACATGATGTTGGGTTTGACCCCGGTCGCCGCTTGCGACAGCGGTTCGTTGGCGATGTCGGTATCGTCGGGCAGGGCGTGATATGCCACGCCAAACATGCCGACCATGGCGAGGCCGATCTGGCAAATACGTAATTTGAAGGTGACGGTTTTCATGTCGTTCTCCGAAGGGCGTTGGCCCTAGTTCACTACAACCTGGACATAACTGACGGTATTGCGCGGGCCCACGACCCGGGCGGTAATGCGGTAATAAATCTGCGTCGACGCAGACAGTGCGAAGGTGCCGTAGGCGGCGCCGCTTTTGGTGCCGGAAGCGGTGCCGCCGCTGCTGTTCCTGATGCAGTTAGCGCTGGCAGAGGGGCCGGATGCATCGCACAGGCGGTTGATCACAAACTGAACGCTATTGCCGTTGCCGTCGTCGACGGCAGTAGAGGCTGTGCTCCAGTCGAAAGCGATTTTTCCGGGATTGGGATCCCTTCCGGTAAAGTCGACGCTGCCTTGCATGTTGGCCCAGTACGCCGAACCGTTGGTGACGCCGGGTTGGTCGGAGTCCAGTGTCACCGCACTCTGGCTGCTGAGCCAGCTGCGTGCCAGTTCCACGCCCCAGTCCGCGGCATGAGTCGCGCCCTGTCTGAACGCGAGATTGCCCGCGATCAGGTTGGCGTTATCCACGCCGCGTATCAGTGCGACGCCGGCGAGCGACATGGCCACCAGAACGATCAGTGCGATGAACAGGATGACGCCGCGTTGCCGCCGTAAGATCATGACTGCCTCCAAATCATATTGCGCAATGGCACCACGGTGTCGAACACGCGGTACTTGTAGCAACTCGGGATGCCGCCCGGCACGCTGAAGGGGGCTGTAGCGCTTCCCGCCCAGGCGGGGAGGGTCGTGGTGGCGGTGCAGGCGCCACCGGGCGGATTCGGCTTTTCATAATTCTGGCTGCGCGCGAGCACGCCGATGCGCACCGAGAGCACTTGCTGCCAGCCGGCGACAGTGGTGGGCGTGACGTTGTCGAAGCCGTCGACTATGCCGTCACCGGCGGTGCCGCCGCCGGATCCGTCATCCTTGCCGTACTGGGCCTGCAGGTCGACGATGTCGCTGATCAGGCTGACGGGCGTGATGTTGAAGCTTTGCACGACGGTCGTCGTATTTGAGGTAAACCTGCTGAGCAGCTCCAGGCTGTTGGCATTGATCGAGTAGGTGTTCACGACCGGCCGCCCGAGGTTGTAAACAAGCGCACCCTGGGTATAGGCGGTGAACAGCGGTACCGGCGGATTCCACAGCGCGAGGGCCGATGCCGAGTGTCCCAACGCGACCCCTTCTAAAGTGACCTGCATCAGGGTGCAGTTACCGCCTTGCGATACGATGATGAGATCGCCGGGGGTTTGGGAAAAGCCAGTCGGGTTGTCGATGTTGAGTGCTGCGGAAGCGTCGACCATGTTTTTCGACAAGGTTGCAGGCACGTTGCGCAATTCACCGGTGCCATACATGACCGTGATGGTTTTCGTGCCGGCGGCATCCGGGGAAATCACAACCGGTGCCACCATGATGTTCGGCAGGGTTCCTCCCGGTGGCGTCGAATAATCGCCGTTGTAGTAGTAACGAAGCTGTCCGCAGCTCAGGGCGTCGGAGGTGGCTATGCCGAAACCGGCCATGCGCAGATCGCGTTCCAGAGTGTAGAGCGCAATCGAGCCGTTGACCTGGGCGCCGCCGGCGCCGGTCGTCGACCGCTTGTAATTCTCATTGACCAGATAGACCTGGGTAATGATGATGATGCCGATGAGGCCGATCACCATGCCGATCATGACCTCGATCAGGGTAAGGCCGCGGTTGCGTGAAATAAAGGACTTAGGCATGGCGCGTCTCGGGCTAGGATGCATTGATTTGCGCAATGGTGCGGAAATTATGGGTTGCCGCGTCGGTGCCCGGAATTTTCCAGAACACGGTAACGGTAACCTGGTTGCCGGCAATGGCTATGGTCGGCGAATTGGCGCCGCCGACGACAATGCCGGGCAGCTTGTTTGCTACGTCGGTCCGCCATGCGGTCATTTTCGGATTGGTGCCGGCGGTGGTGTCAAACGAGGACAGCACGCAGGTCGTCCCGCCGCATTCGGTCCACATGGTGCCGATGATGTCGTTGGCGATAAAACTGGCCTCGGTGCGGTAGCGCGCCTCGACCGTGTTTTTTATCGAGATCGCCTGCAATCCCATCATCGCCAGAATGCCAAACGAAAAGATGAGTATGCCGACCAGAGCTTCGATCATCATCACACCCTGTTGATTCTTCCTGGATATTCTCATTGCGTTCGGCTCCTAACAGATACGCGGATCAGTGACGTCGGTCACGGCCGGATCGCACATCTTGACCTGGCCGCCGGTCGAAATCGTAATGCGCAGGCAGCGCATGGGGCCGGCAGGCTGGCATGCGCCGCCCACGGGGTTCGTGATATCGATCTGGGTGATGTTGGCCGCGCCGCCGGGACTGGCTTGCCGCCCCAGTCCGTTGAAATAGATCGTCGAAGCGTCGGCGGCGACCGTGACGCCTTGGGCGCCCTCGGATCCCGATTTTTTCTGGATGATCTGAGGGGCTGCGGTGCTCGAGGGCGCCGCATCGCAGGCGCCGGCAGGATTAGTAAGACTCACCACCCAGCTGGTGCCGGCGTTGGACAATGCGCAGTCGCTGTCCAGGTTCGTTGTCATCTGGAACATCACCACGGTGTTGTTGCGCAGCGCTTCCGTGCGCGCCAGGTTGATGCCTGCAAGCAGGGTCTCGCCGGCGGTGCGAATCCGGGTATTGTTGAGCCAGGTCCCCATGCTGGGGAGCGCGAGAAAAACCAGCAAGGCCATAATGGTCAGCGCGATCATCATTTCGATGATCGTGACACCCGCCTGTCGCATGGTCCGGATTAGCACTGGCCGCCTTTACGGATGACCCAGCAGTTGGCATTCGCCGCATAACCAGCCGTGGCCATGGCGGAACCGCCTGTCACTGCGGTGGATTTGACGTTGGATTCGTTGATCGAAAAACTGATTCCGGCCAGCCCTTGATTGGCGATGCCGGTCGCGGTCAGAGTATAGGTGGTTGCGGTTGGGGCCGGACAGGTATACGTGAAGAACTTGATGTCTCCGCCGGCGGGCATCGCAACGCCGCATGCGGCTCCGTTAAGGTAAGAGCGATTGTCCTGGAACCACTGCTCCATTTTTACGCGCAGGTCTGACAGCGTCGCATGCGCTTCAGCCAGTTTGCTGCGTCGCACGTAATCGTTATAAGCCGGCAACGCAACGGCGGAAAGAATGGCGACTATGGCCACTACGATCATTAGCTCGATCAGGGTAAAGCCCGCATACCGTTTTATTGTTTTCAAGTCGGTGCTCCTGTAATGAGTTCAACTTTCCAGATGAACGAATTTTGCAAAATACAGACCCTCATTTCCAGCCTTTCCCGATGAACGGTGCGATTCATGGAACGAAAGGCGGAAAGGCGGCATATACTGAGGAAAAAATCACGTATTGCCGGCTGTCATGCACCCATCCGCCAGTGATGGGAATACGGTCGCGCGGCATTGAAACCTTTGGCAATGCGCCGGACCAGGCGAATTAGACACAGTCCAAATCTTGCTATAAAATTAAGCACATGACATTGAAGTCGCATCCTCAATTTACGCGGGGGGAATTGGTCGAGATTCTGAGAAATCACGACATCAATCCCACTCACCAGCGCATCGAAATCGCCCACGTGCTGTTTTCGCGGCGCGAGCATTTGTCCGCCGACCAACTGCTGGCAATGGTCAACGGGCGCAATTCCGAGACGTCCAAGGCGACGGTGTACAACACACTCAATCTGTTTCTCGACAAAAAACTGATCCGGGAAGTCATCGTCGATCCCAGCAAGGTGTTTTACGATCCCAACACGGATACGCATCACCATTTCTACGACATCGACACCGGCAAGCTGACCGATATCGATGCGGCCGAGATCGAAGTCACCGGCCTGCCGAAGCTGCCGGCAGGCGTAGTCACGGAAGGGATAGACATCATCGTGCGCATCCGCTCCGAACAAGCGGTATAATCACGCCTCGGAAAAAACGCGTTCTTCCGTGATCCGCTGTTGTAGCTCAGTTGGTAGAGCAACTGATTCGTAATCAGTAGGTCGGAGGTTCGACTCCTCTCAACAGCACCAGTTAATCAATAACTTAGGCCACTTTCCCGGTGGCCTTTTTTATTCACGGGACGCATCGACCAGGTAACCTCCAACCAATAGTCACCTCTAAAATAGCGGCCGTTCACGCGATCATTCGATTGTCTGTAGGTGCGCACCAGGGTCGGTGCTCCTAGCCCTGAACCCAGATTGCCTGCGTCGCACTCATGGTGGTAATGGTTAACAGGCCCTAGCGGCTTGACGTTTTAATATTCACGAGCCGTTCGAATCTGGTTGGCAAGGTTCGCTAGTAGCGCATCATGCTGCCAGCCTTCCATATTGCCGTTGGGTTATATTTCGCATAAAGTCCCTCAGTCTGGCGCGATGATGATCGATACTGTTCTGACGCGATGAGACATCAGAAGGATTACACATGAACACAATGCGGATTATGAAACGCGCAAACCATGCCACGCTTGCCGGCGCGGCTCTGTTCGTCGGCGCGTTGAGCGCAACGCCGGCGATCGCCGGCGGCCTGATTCTGTATGAAGTCGGCACCGAGGACGTCGGCCTCGCTGCCGCCGGCTACGCCGCACGCGCGCAGGACGCGACCACCGTGTTCACCAATCCGGCCGGCATGACGCGGCTTGAGGGCAACCAATTTCAGCTCGGCACGCAGGTGCTTTACAGCAACACAAAATTCTCCAATGGCGGCTCTTCGCCTCAACTTGGCACGGGCAATGGCGGCAAAATGGTGGGAGATTCCGGATGGTTCCCGGGTGGTAACATGTTCATGTCCTACAGCCTGTCGCCCGACGTGAAGCTCGGCTTCGCCGTCGTCGGCAACACCGGCTTGTCGCTGAAGTACGATGACAACTGGGTCGGGCGCTATTACGTTCAGCAGGCAACGTTGATGGCCGCCTCGTTTCTGCCTTCGATTGCCTATCGCGTGAACGACAAGTTGTCGGTCGGCGCGAGCGTCAACGCGATGTACGGCTATCTGAAGAGCGTGACAGGGATAAACAATATTGCGCCGGGCGCAGCCGACGGCAAGCTCGTGGTCCGGGACACCCAGTGGGGCTGGGGCGGCAACCTGGGCGTGCTCTACGAGGCGACCAAGGGCACCCGTTTCGGGCTCACCTACAGCTCGGAGGTCAAGCTCGATTTCAGCGCGCCGACACAGTTCTCGGGCCTTGCTCCTGGCCTCTCTACGGTACTCAACAACCGCGGGCTGCTCAATGCGAATGTCGACCTCGGCGTCAATATCCCGCAGCAGTTGATGGGAAGCGCTTTTCATACGATAAACGACCGCTGGGCGGTACTTGGCAACATCGGCTGGCAGCAATGGTCGAGGTTCGGTCAAGTCCAGGTCGGCGTGGACTCGAACAATCCCACGAACCTTACCACCAGCGTCCCGTTCAAGGATACCTGGCACGCCGCGATCGGCGCGCAGCACCGCCTGAGCGATCCGTGGCGGCTCAATTTCGGCGTTGCTTACGACACGGGTTTTCAGCCTAATGGCAGCACCGTCTCGCCGTTGCTGCCTACTAACACCACGTTGCGACTCGGCGCGGGCGTTCAGAACCAGGTGAGCAAGACCTTTAGCTGGGGCATCGCGGGTGAATATGGCGTCGGCGGCACACTGAACGTGAATAAGCAAGGCGCCGATCCAACGATCGGCGGCCGGGGCAACTTGGTGGGCTCTTACGACGATATCAGGAACTATTTCGTGTCTGCCAACTTCAACTGGAAGCTCTGAGGACGCTTACGTCCAGAATCCGGCTGGCCGCTCGAAGAACCAGAACGACACCACTTAATAGCACCACACAGAAAAAAAGGGTTGCCGCATGGCAACCCTTTTGTTTTTGCGATGGCCGCCTCGGTGCAGAGGTGGTTCCGGCTTCAGTTCAAATGTATGCCCGACTCCTTGATTACTTTCGCCCAGCGCGCCAGTTCCTTGCGGATATGCGCGGTGAAGGCTTCGGGCGTACTGCCGACAGGGATGATCGCCTGGCGCTTGAGCGGTGGGTGATGGCGGGTGTCTGGACGATGGCGGCCGTCAGCTTTGCGCCGATGAGCCGCGCAATGGTGTCGTTGCCGCCACCCGGCGTAAACGGAACGATGAAGCGGATTGGCTAGGCTGAATAGCTTTGCGCGAATGTGGCGACAGGCCAGAGTGCGAACATCAGCAGTGCAAGTATGGTTTTTTCATAGTACCCCCGAAATTCCACCGTCAAGATTGATGCTGGTGCCAGTCACGTAACTTGCGGCGTCAGAAACAAGGAATGCAATTACGTTGGCGACTTCAGCCGGTTCGCCGACACGACCGAGCGGGATTTCCTTTGCGGTCTTGGCGTAGTACTCGTTTGCGTCCAGCCCTTCTTTCTTGATGCGCCGCTCATGCTGACCGGATTTGATCTTGCCGATGCAGACGGTGTTGACCAGGATATTATCGGCTGCGAATTCTTTGGACAGCGCCTTGGTCAGTGCGAGCCCCGCGGCACGCGACACCGAAGTGGGCATGGATTGCGCACCTGGCTGCTTGGCACTGGAGATGGTGATGTTGACGATGCGACCGCCACCTTGTTTTTTCATGTGTGGCACTGCGATCCGGGTGCAGCGGATTGCGCCGAACAGTTTGAGTTCGAGGTCAGCGCTCCATGCGGGATCGTCGACTTCAAGAAATTTTCCGCGCGCCGATGTGCCGGCGTTATTGACCAGGATGTCGAGCCGCCCGAAGCGTTCGATCGCTGCTTGCATGAAGCGTTCGATATCGGCAGGCTTGCTCATGTCTGCTGCGACCGCTAGCACTTCGGCGCCGGTTTTGCTGATTTCAGCGGCGGTTTTATCGAGCAGTTCAGTGCGTCGCGCGCAGATCGCAACTTTGGCGCCTTCCTGTGCGAGCTTCAGCGCGGTCGCCCGGCCTATGCCTTCACTGCCACCGGTGATGACGGCAACTTTGCCTTGTAATCCCAGATCCACGATATCTCCTTAGTTAACAGGTATTTGTAATTGAATTTGTGCGGGCGCAGCAGACTATTTAGCGTGCGCTGCCTTGCTCCCTTTAGTCTGAGCCATTGTAGCTTGAAACGGTGGGAACCTGGTCGAGAACGGACCAAAGACAAAACCATCAATGGCGAGTCGGGAATTAGATCGATGACCGGTGACAATATTCACTTATCAGCCTCGGCAATTCGTCGTAGCATGGCTTTCGTGCGGCCATACACGGCCGTGCTCGAGGACGCGTCATGAACAATATTATTCCGTTACCGCAACAGGAACGAGAGGGGCGCGCTCTGGGGTGGCTCGCCCGTGCGCTGGCCATCGTCATCGCTGTTGCGGGCATGCAGGCGCTGGCATTTGCGCAGGATCTTGCACCTCAGCCGCCGGCCACGCACGGCCGGCCGGAGATCACGGTCGACGCGTTGTCCGTGGTGAAAGTGAGCAGCAAAGTGATACCGAATGCGCGCAGTTCGGAGACCCTGGGCAATAGACGCGAAGGCACGGGGGTGGTGATAGACGCCAGCGGCCTGGTGATGACCATAGGCTATCTCATCATCGAGGCCGAGAATGTCGAATTGTCGACCGCGGACGGCAAGGTTTTTCCGGCGACCGTGATCGGCTATGACAATGCCACCGGTCTGGGACTGGTGAGAGCGCTGACTCCGTTGCCCGTCAAGCCCGTCAATTTTGGCCAGTCGGAGAGTGCCAAGGAGCGCGAGATGGTGCTCATCGTCGGCTTCGACGGCGTGGCGCCGGCCTACATCGTGTCGAAGCGTCCTTTCGTGGGTTACTGGGAATACCTGCTCGACGAGGCGATCTACACCGCACCGGTGACGGTCAACTGGAGCGGTGCCGCATTGCTGAGCAGTGAGGGCAAGCTGCTCGGCATCGGCTCGCTGGTGGTCAACGATGCGATGGGCACTAGCGCCAGGGTGCCGGGCAATATGTTCGTGCCCATCGACATCATCAAGCCGGTGCTGGGCGACTTCATCGCCAACGGCAAGTCGACCATGAAGGCGCGGCCGTGGCTCGGCATCAACTCCCAGGAATTCCAGGGGCATCTGATTGTGACCCGCGTGTCACAGGAAAGCCCGGCCGAAGATGCCGGGCTCAAGGCGGGCGATATCATCCTCGGCATCGGCGGTCAGCCGGTCAAGGGCCAGGCCGATTTCTATACCAAGTTGTGGGCCAGCGGCGGGGCAGGAGCCGAGATTCCCATAGACGTGCTCAAGAGCGGCCGCGTGGAGAATTTCAAAATAAAATCCATAGACCGCAGCCTGTATTTCCGGCAGCAGCCGATGTATTAGAACGGCTGTAATGGGTAATGAGTGATGAGTAACCCGCAAGGGATTGTTGGTAAGAATGACTGGTGAATGATGTGCGGTTCAAAACCAATCACTGATCACCCTTCACTATTCACCGCAGTTAATACATTCCCATTCCGAGCACGCCGGTCGCGATGTCCATGTCCGTGACCAGTTTTTTTCCAACCAGATTTCTGAGGGTTTCGGTGGTACCGCCGCCGAGGCTGCCGTAACGCGCGCCGCGGAAAAAGCGCGATACTGCGAACTCGTCAGTGAAGCCGTAGCCGCCGTGTATCTGGACCGCCTCGCTGGTCACGCGTATGCTCATCTCGTTGGTGTAAATTTTCGCCATGGCCGCCAGCGTCGGATCGGGGAACTCGCCGCCGCTTACCGCCGCGCGATAGAGCAGACCGCGCGCGGCCTCGATCTCGATCAGCATGTCGGCCACTTTCCAGCGCAGGCCCTGGAAGTCGCCGATTTTTTTACCGAACGCTGAGCGGTCGCGCATGTAGCGCACGGCTTCCTCGAGTGCGCCCTCGGCCAGCCCCAGGCAGATGGCGGGGTTGAGACAGCGCTGGGTGTTGAATGCCGATAACAGGCGTTTCATGCCGTTGTCGCGCAGAACCAGGTTCTCGAGCGGCAGTTCGACATCATCGAACACCACTTCGGACAGATTTTCGCCGCCCATGGTGTGGAAGCTGGCAGTGGTCGACAGTCCTTTGACACCGCCCGGCACCAGCGCGCAACCGATGCCGGCCGCGCCCGCTACGCCATTCACGCGCGTGAACACCACGAACATCTCTGCGATATCGGCGCGCGAAATAAGCGTCTTGACGCCCTTGAGGATGACGCGATCGCCCTTGATTTGGCAGTTGGTCCTGTAATTCGGCACATCGGTGCCGGCGTCCGGTTCGGTCATGCAGATGGCGAGGATCGCCTCGCCGCTGGCCACGCGCGGCAGGATCTTCTGCTTGATGGATTCAGGGGCGTAGGTTGCGATGACACGGGTCTGTGTGCCGAGCTCGCCCAGCGCCGCCATCGCCGTGACGTAGCACACCTTGCCGATCTCCTCGAGTACCAGCACGGTGTCGAGGATGCCGAGACCCGAGCCGCCGTATTCCTGGGGCACCGCCATGCCGAGCACGCCGAGCTCGGCGAGCCGCTGCATGTTTTCAGCAGGCCAGGTGCCGTCGAGGTACTGGATGGCGCGCGGCGCGAATTCCTTCTGGCACGCACGGCGCACGGTGTCGACGAATGCGCGCTGTTCTTCCGAGATTTTGAAATCCATAACTAAAACCCGTGAATGGAAAATGGTGAATAGTAAATGGTGAATAACGAAAGACAGAAATTCCGGTCATACCACCGGACTATTTACCTTTCACGATTCACTTTTTGCCACTATCAGTGCCTGTGCGGCAGCGGCAAAGCAAACCGCAAGTATAGGCCGTCGACGGAGCGCGCATCAAACCCGTCCGCCATTTGACGCATCGCGACCCGTGTCCTAGACTGCCATGCCTTCACTTCAAGCACCGCTTAACTCATAGACGAGGACTCCCATGGACCCATCCCAAGCCAACGCAAAAATCACCGGGCAGGAACACCGGACCAAAAAGGGGGATATCAATCTCTTTTTATGGGAAAAGTTCGCCGGCGCCCCCGGCGGCAAGAAAGGCACGGTCTTGTTCGTGCACGGCTCGTCAATGGCTTCGCAGCCCACTTTCGATCTCCATGTCCCGGGGCGACCGCATTCATCGGCGATGGATTTTTTCGCGGAGCAGGGCTATGACACCTGGTGTTTCGACATGGAGGGCTACGGGCGCTCGGACAAGCACCGCGACATCAATTTTGATATCTCCAACGGCGCCGATGATATTGCGGCAGTGACGGATTACATCATCAAAACGCGCGGTGTTAAGCAATTCCTGGTTTACGGCATCTCTTCGGGCGCGCTGCGTGCGGCGCTGTTCGCGCAGCGCCATCCAGAGCGCATACAGCGGCTCGCGCTGGATGCCTTCGTGTGGACCGGAAAAGGCAGCCCGACGCTGGAGGAGCGGACCAAGAAACTGGCGCAGTGGAAGAGCATGAACCGCCGCCCCATCGATCGGGCGTTCGTACACAGTATTTTCAACCGCGATCATCCGGGTTGCGCCGAGGAAAAAGTGGTCGAGGCGTTCGCCGATGCAATACTCGCGCTCGACGATTCGGTGCCGACCGGCACCTACGTCGACATGTGTTCGAAGCTGCCGGTAGTCGATCCGCAAAAGATCACGGCGCCGACCATCGTCATGCGCGGCGAATTCGACGGCATTGCCGGTATTGACGATCTGCTCGAATTTTTCAAGCGCCTGCCCAACTCTGACAAACAGTTTTCAGTAATGGCGGGTATCTCGCACGCGAGCTTCCAGCAGATCAATTACCTGATGGTGTATCATATTTTGCATTCCTTTTTTGCCCAACCCGAGCCGATTCACCGCGGGTAATTCCGGGATGACCGGCGGCTGGTCAGGCAGGTCCAAGTTAATCCATAACTGAGGGGAAATAACATGAGGTTCAGCAAGAAAATAGGCGCGGCCGCTGTTGCCGCCGTCGCGATATGTTTTTCGGGCGGCGTCTACGCCCAGGCTTATCCCAGTAAATCGGTGCGCATCATCGTTCCCTTCGGCGCGGGCGGCGGCACGGACATCCAGGCGCGGTTGCTGTCCAATAATTTCAACCACAGCATGAAGCAGACTTTCATCGTCGATAACCGCGCCGGTGCGGGTGGTCTGATTGGTGGGGAGATAGCCGTAAAGTCACCCCCTGACGGCTACACCATCCTGTTTACCACGGCTTCGTTGGCGGTCAACGTGACGCTTTACGCCAAGCGCATCAAGTTTGACCCGCTCAAGGACCTCGAACCTATCAGCTGGATCTCCTCGGCGCCGCTGGTGCTGGTGGTCCACCCCAGCGTGCCGGCGAAATCGGTCAAGGAACTGGTGGCGCTTGCCAAGCAAGCCAAGGGCAAGATGGTGGCCGGTTCGAACGGCGCCGGCACGACCAGCAGCCTGGCGATTGAAATGTTAAAGCAGATGACCGGCGTCGATGTCATACACGTACCCTATAAGGGCGGCGGGCCGTCGATGACGGCGCTCTACAGTGGCGAGACCGACATGCTGTTTGCCACGGGCCCGGCGGCCGCCCCGTTCATCAAGCAAGGGAGGATCAAGGCGCTGGCGGTGACGACTCCGAAGCGGGCGTCGGCGTTGCCCGATCTGCCGACCTTGACGTCGATCTACCCGGGATTTGAATCGGATAACTGGTATGCGATGTTTTTCCCGAAAGGCACGCCCAAGGCGATGGTCGACAAGATTAATTCGGAAATCAAGAAGGCGCTCAATGCCAGCGATATCAAAGCATTCATGAGCCGCGAAGTGCTCGACCCCGTGGGCAGCACGCCTGAGGAACTGACGGCCTATTTCAAGACAGAGGTCGCCAAGTACGCCAAGATCATCAAGGCCGGCAACATCACGGTCCAGTAATTTTTCGCTTCAGCCCTTTAAAAAGCGCCGCGGCATGTCGGGGCGCTTTTTTCTTGTGCGTCATCCCGGCACACTGCCGGGCTCCAAAAACACCCGCCACCTGCCGGGAATAAAAATAAATAAAAACAACGGGTTATAAATTTTAAGGAGACAAGTTCTGTCCAAGTGATGGACAAACTTACGTTAGCCGTGTCAGATTGCGATCGCTAATAAACCAAAACGAGGAGGTGTCCATGAAATTCAAAGGCTTATTCCATCCTGGCGCGGTGGCGCTGGCGGCCGCCGCGCTGTTGTTTCCAGGCAGCCTGTTTGCCGCATATCCGGAACAACCCGTGCGCCTGATCGTGCCTTTCGGCACCGGCGGCGGGACCGACATCCAGGCGCGGCTGCTGGCTGACAAGCTCGGCAGGCTCACCCAACAGCGATTTCTGGTCGAAAACCGTTCGGGCGCGGGCGGCCTGATTGGCGGTGAGCTTGTGGCCAATTCGCCGCCCGATGGCTATACGGTGTTGTTTACCACAGCGACGCTGGCGATCAACACGACGCTGTATTCGAAGACGATCAAGTTCAACACGCAGACCGATCTTGTGCCGTCCACGCAGGTGTCGACCGCGCCCAACGTACTGTGCGTGCACCCCAGCGTTCCGGCGAATTCGGTGAAAGAGTTGATCGCGCTTGCCAAGCAGCAACCCGGCGTACTGAACAATGGCGCCAACACCCCGGGTAGCACCAGCCACCTGGCCGGTGAGCTGCTGTCGCAGCTCGCGAAAATCAAGACCGTGATCGTTCCCTATACCGGCGGCGGACCGGCGGTTGCCGCATTGATGACGGGTGACATAGACTTTCTGTTCGCGACGGGCCCAGTGGCTGTCGCAGCGATGAAGACGGGGCGCGTTCGGTGCCTGGCGGTGACAACGGCGGAGAGAAATCCTTCGTTACCCGACCTTCCGGCGATCAGCACGGTCGTTCCCGGATTGGTCATAGCCAACTGGTATTCGATGTTCTACCCGAAAGGCACGCCACAGGCCATCGTCGACAAGCTGAGTTCCCTGGTGAAGGCATCGCTGTCGGACGCGAAGATCAAGGGCTTCTACGCGCGGGAAGGCATGGTACCCATCGGCGGCTCGCCGGCCGAACTTCGAAAGCTGTTAGCGGACGACATCAAGAAATATGGAGACCTCATCAAGTCGCGCCATATCCCGATGCGCTGAGCATCACTCACTTGCGGCATCGCTTGCCGCAACTATCTGGAAGACGCCCCCTGCTGGGGGCGTTTTTTTGTACGGCAGCCGGTTCTGGGCTACAATTACCGCCTGCCACACCCCCCACGCGAAGGAGAGATCTTGCCGGAATTCGACGCCGCCACTCTGGCGTGGCAGGACCAGTACAAGCTGATGATAGGCACGGTGACGCCGCGACCGATCGCGCTGGTGACCACGCTGGGCAAGGACGGCCCCAATGCCGCGCCGTTCAGTTTTTTCAACTGCATCGGCGGCCCGCCGCCGATGGTGATGTTTTCGGTCGGGGATGTGAAAGGCAGAACCAAGGACACGGTACAGAACATCCGGGACATCCCAGAGTTCGTGGTGCATATCGTCAGCGACGCCATCAAGGACGGCATGAATGTCTGTGCCGTCGATTTTCCACCCGGCGTGAACGAAATTGCCAAGGCCGGTTTTACCGCCGAGCCGTCGCGCAAGGTACGCCCGCCGCGGATTGCAGAAGCACCGATAGCAATGGAATGCCGCCTGCTGCAGATCCTGGACATCGGAAAGCAGCCGTATCATCTGGTGATCGGCGAAGTGGTCTACTTCCATTACCATGAAGGCATCGTCAACGAGCGCTTCCATGTGGATATCGGCAAGGTCAACCCGATCGGCCGCCTTGCGGGCAAAGGCGGCTACACGCGCATCACCGACCGTTTCGAGATGCCGCGCCTCAAGCTCGGTGTCGACATCGACTGATTGCAGGCTTGCCGCCATGCCGCAAAACCTGAATTCCATGGGGCAGCCGATCGGCCCGGCCATGCCCGGCTGGAAAGCGCCGCCCGTTCCGTCGCGCGAGACGATGCCGGGACGCTTCTGCCGTCTGGAGCCACTCGATGCCGAACGCCACACGGATGCGCTGTTCGAAGCTTATGCGCTCGATGTCGAAGGGCGAATGTGGACGTATCTGTCCCGTGGCCCGTTTGCGACACGCGAAAGTTATCGGGCGTGGATGGACAGTGCGTGTGCCGGAAACGACCCGCTGTATTTCGCCATAGTCGATCTGGCCACGGGCAAAGCGGCCGGTGTGGCGAGCTTCATGCGCATCAATCCGGACAACGGCTGCATCGAAGTCGGTAATCTCGCCTTCTCGCCGCTGCTGCAACGCAAGCCGGCTGCGACCGAGGCCATGTACCTGATGATGAAGCGTGCCTTCGAAATCGGCTACCGCCGATATGAATGGAAATGTGATGCGCTCAACGCGCCATCGCGCGCGGCGGCGTTGCGTCTTGGTTTTTCATTCGAGGGGATTTTCCGCCAGGCCGTGGTTTACAAAGGCAGAAGCCGCGACACGGCGTGGTTTTCCATCATAGACGGGGAATGGCCCGCCCTGAAGGATGCATTCGAACGCTGGCTGGCGCCCGGGAATTTCAAGGAGCATGGCAAACAGAAGATACGGTTGTCAGACCTGACGCGCTCAGAAGTGTGAATACATTTTTCTTCCCGCCGTCGGTAGTTTGGTGCTGAGGATGCAGCCCGCTTCCGAATCGACGATGTACAGCGTCTTGCGGTCGGCGCCGCCGTAAGCGCAATTGGTGACAATTTCGCTCTTCGGCGACTGGATGCGGTAGAGCGGCTCGCCGCGATGGTTGAACACCCACACCGCGCCCATGTCGGGATGCGCGACCGCCAGCCCGTCGTTCTCGTCTATCGCCATGCCGTCGGGGCCGCGCCCGCCCGAGAGCTGGATATAGACACCCATGCGCGACACCGTGCCGTCGGGCAGCAGCGGCAGGCGCCACACCGCGTTGGCGCGCGTCACGCCGACGTACAAAATATTTTCCTTGTTGTTCAGCACCAGCCCGTTCGGGCTTGGAATATTGTTGGCGATCACCGCGAGTTTGCCGGCGGCACTCAGCCGGTAAACGCGGCCTGACGGGTCCTGCAGTCCGCTCTGACCCTGGTCGGTGAAATACAGATCGCCATTTGCGGCGAAGACGAGATCGTTCAACCCCTTGAAGCCCTCGAGATTATGGCGGGAGATCAGTGGCGCGATCGTGCCGCGCTTGGCGTCGAGCAGCATCAGGCCGTTAATGTGGTCGGCCACGAAGATGCGCCCGTCCTTGTGGATCTTGAGGCCGTTGGGTTCGCCGTCGTATTCGACGATCAGTTCCCACTCCGCCCTGGGCGAGATGCGGAAAATGCGCCCGAACGGAATGTCGGTCACATACAGATTGCCCTTGCGGTCGAACGACGGGCCTTCGAGGAAACAGCCGCCGGCGGGCGCGGGCCTGCCCGCCGCGACGCGCTCGGCAGACACTTTGGCCCTGCGGAATTTTTTTGGCAACTCGGCGAAGACTTGAGCATTAATGAGCTTGGGCGGTGCGAACAGGTTCATGATTGCAGTCGGCTTTATGGGTGATTTCCGATACGATTGTAAGTCAAAACCTGTAGAATTTCCGCGCCGATCCCAGTAAAAAAATGAAAACACCTCTCCAGGTCCTGAAGCGCTATCCGGAGCACGATTACACCCTGAACGACGCGCTGCAAAGCCGCAGGGCGCGCGACCCGCGGCGGCCGTTCCTGCTGTTTAGCGGCAAAACGCGGAGCTGGCAGGATTTTTCCGATGCCATGGATAAAGCCGCACGAGCGCTTGCCGCGCTCGGCATCGCCAAAGGCGACCGCGTTGCGGTGATGGCGCAAAACAGCGATGGCCATGTGCTGATACTGTTCGCGTTGGCGCGCCTGGGTGCAATCATGGTGCCGGTCAATCCCGGGTTCGGCGTCGAAGAGGCGCGCTATGTCATGCATCACGCCGAAGGTGAGCGGCGTGGTGGCGGCGAGTGGTACGCTCGATGTCGCGCGCAAAGCGAGTGATGGGCTCGCCCGCCCGCCGTGGTTCATGCTGCTCGACGCCGGCTGCCACGACGCACCGCGGCTCAGCGATTTGATTGCCCGTGCGCCGGACATCGCGCTTCCAGGCGACATCAGCGCCGACGACACCTGCCTCATCGTCTATACCTCGGGTACCACCGGTTTTCCCAAAGGCGTAATGCACAGCCAGCGCAGTTTCGTCACCTGCGGCGAAGCCTTCGTGCAGCGCGTCCATCTGCAGCACAACGACCGCGTGATGATCGTGCTGCCGCTGTTTCATATCAACGCGCTGTTCTATTCGCTTGCGGGCACGCTGGCGGCAGGATGCAATATATTGATATTAAACAAGTTTTCAGCATCTACTTTCTGGCAGACAGCGCTCGATCACGGCATCACCCAAGTCAATATCATCGAGGCGATCGGCACCATCCTCAAGAATCGGCCGCGCAACGAGTTTTGTCCGCAACATAAAATCCGCGTGATCTACGGCGTGCGCGAGAGCGTGGCCGACTGTTTCCGCGACGAGTTCGGCATAGCACACCGCATCGGCGGCTACGGTATGACCGAAATTCCGGGCGTGACCTGCAATCCGTTCGACGGGCTGCAGAAGCCGGGCAGCATGGGACCGATAGGCCGGCA
>CALOEN010000019.1:0-49306 GCA_942492335.1 uncultured beta proteobacterium
TATTGTTTAGGGTGGCGACGGCGAATGGCGCGCTGCTGGCGCTCGATTGGCGCATCACGGCGATCGCGCTGGTGGTGTTCTTCGTGGTGCGCCGGCCACCGGCCAGGTGTTCTTCGGCAGCCTCGCGCTCGGCCTGGCACCTGCACAGCAGCATCGGCTCCGAGCCGGAGGCGGCGTGCTCGCGAACGGTTCGGCCGACCGTGCCAGCCCGATGATCGCGTTCACCGACCCACCGCAGCAACCTGCAGAAGTTCTTCGCTGCGCGTCGTGCGCCGCGCGCATGATGCGCACCGACCATGAGAATCGCGATCCGGCCAACGGCGGCTTCGGCACGGCGATGGGCGGGTCACGCTCGCCGCTGAGCACGCCGGAAGGCACGACGCCATCTACACCACCGCGATCGCGGCCTCGCGCCAGAACCCGCGCTACACCATCGTCGTCAGCCGCTCCGACCTGATCCGCGTCAGCAACGATGCCGCCGCCGTGCTGGATCGCGCCGCGGTGTTGGTGGCGGTGCCGACGCAGCATCCGCGTGCTGACCAGTCTCGGGCCGGCGCAGTGCCTGCTTGACGACGTGCTGGTGGTGTCGCCGCTAAGGGGCTCGAGCAGGCGACCGCGCGCCCTCGCAGGTGATCGCCGAGTGCCTGGCCGGCCTCGAGCAGCGTGTTCGTGCTCAGCGGAAGAGCCACGCCGAAGAGATCGCGCTGCGCCAGCCGACCATGGTGGTGGTGGCCGGCGGCGACGACGACGTGTTGCAGGAGCTGCAGCTCACGCTGCAGACCGAACGTCGCGTCTACCGCATCCGGACCTGCTCGCGCCTGGCTGCGCGGCGCGCTGGAAGAACGTGATGGCGCTCGCGCGCTGGCACGCGATGGACTTCGGCTATGGCGATGGGCCAGCAAGGTGGCAAGACCCAGCCGCGCGGGCTGGTCGAGGACGTGCAGCGCCATGGGCGTCTGGCGCATGGTGCTGACCCGCGCGTCGCTTCCTCGGCCTCGCCGGGGTCGGCGATCTATGCATTTCTATGTCGCGCGCGACATGCATGTACCGTGTCTCTGGGCGAAACGCATCGGCTGCAATGTGGGCGCAGGACGTCAAAAGCAGGCGCTGGCGCCGTCGCCGAAGGCGTTGAGGGCGTGTGGACGGCCAAGGTGCGCGCGCGGCGCCGATGCGGTCGAGATGCCGATTGCCCAGGCGGCCCTGCGGGTGCTGCATGAAGGCTGTTGCCGGCGATCGCGGTGCGGGAGTTGGCGGTTTTTCACCCCAAAGCGGAAGGCTGATGAGAGGCCGAAGGATTCGTTGCGGCATGATGTGGTATGCGCCGCCTGCAACCTCGCAGTGCCGTAGGGCGTCGCGAAGTTCGCGCACTGGTGGGAGGGCAGTGTTACCGCTAGGCGGACGGATCGAGGGGCGCAGTAGCAGTTGTCGATTGTGCGCGAGCCGTCGCGGCTCACGCACGTTGAACGCGGATTGGCGGGTTGGTCGCGGTCGGTGCGGCAGCGCCGTGACACCAGCTTGACGGCGCACCTCGATCGTCTCAACCGTCGCGGGCTGCGCGGATCGGTGCGGATGAGCTGGAGAGTCGGGATCGAGGGTCGACCCGCGCCTTGGCGCACGCGAGTTGCAACGGGTCTCGCGAACCAGCATGCTCTTCCCAGCTCTCCAGCTTCCCAGCTTCCCAGCTTCCCAGCTTTCCCAGCTTCCCAGCGCTCGCAGCGCGCTAGTCGCCGCGCTCGCCGGCCTGTTGGCCATCGCGATCTCGCCGCGCGGCTGCGCAGGACCGAGTCCCTCAGGGCATACTCGACCTACGACTTCACGGTGGAGGGGGCCCACCGATCCGAACGGGGCTTGTCAGAAGCCTGGGCATGCCAAGTCGCCCGGCAACGGGTTCACTTACTCGGTCGTGACCATCGAGATCCGGCGAACGCGCTTGCGCTTTGGGGTGCTCCGGGTTTCTATTCGGGCAATGTATTCCCCGAGTCGGAGGACCCCGCGCTTTCCAGGCGCTGGCCACGGGCGTCGATCGAAAGCAGGTCGTGATGCTGCAATGCGTCGGCCCAAACATCGACCCGATGAGCCCCGACTTCGCTGACCAGAGCATCCGCTGGCAGCTTTATCGGCGCTGCACGCCGAGAACCTCGAACCGCTGGACCAACGCGCGGGGCATCTCGGTGTGGGCGGTCGCCAACGAGAATGGCGAGCCGACCCGCTACCGCATCGCTCATCTGCGGCGAGACGGACAACCTGTTGCCGTTCGACCAGGCGCCCCAGGACGCCATCTGGAATCAACGGCAGCGGTTTCATCGCGTGTTCGATGGCGCAGACCAAATGACCTACTATCTGGCCGTTCGACGGGACCAGCGGACATCCGCGGTGAGATGGCGTCACTTCGACGCCGGCATCCGTGTTCAGGACGGCCAAGACATCGTCACCTACCGTGGCGACGAACTCCGGGACAAGGACAACTACGCCGACCTTCGCGCTGCCGAGGTTGCCGTTCGCGCCGCTGAAAACGGCCCGGCGGCTGGTGGTGGTCATGGAATCGGGATCGGGTCCGACTGGACGGTTTCGGGGACGTCTCACCAACGTACACATACGCCGGTGAACCCGCGCAGTTCCACTCCTATGTCGGCGGGATCCTGACCGACGGTCTGGCTGTTCGGCATCGATGAGATCGACGGTACACCCGGTTCGTCACCGTCGGCACCACGAGCACCGGGCCGGGCCTGGCCGACGGCGACGTTTCCGTTCTACCTGATGCGCCGCTGCAGGCCGCCCAGCACTCCATGGGCGTCGATGTGCTCGACGCGTCGGCCGTGCCGGCGGGCACCTCGCGCCGAGGAGCCGTACTACGTCGGCAGCCTGGAGCTGCACGACGGCGGCGCACGGCGCTGGGGCTTCGACGCGCTGCTCCGCGACGTTCGTCAAGGTGGACACGGTCAGTACATCGATCGGTATCGCCTGATCGACGGTGATTCCAGTCGGCTCGACGGACACTGCCTGCTCGAAGACGCGGTGACCTCTAATCCCCTCGGCGTGAGCCTCACGAACCCGTTTCACCAAGGTGGTACCGACGGCATTGTGGCTACCCTGCGCGGGGTCATCGAGGGCTACGAGTTCGAGTGCCTGACCTACCATGAACGTCGGACGATGACACCCTGTGGGGCGTCCAAGCATGGAACGAGCACCTGGATCACTTCAGCGCAGTCGGCTCGATCGATGCCGCCGGCAGCCGATATCGAGGTGACGAAGTTTCGTGTCTACCCCTCTGCAGATCCTGGCCTACGAGCAGCGTGCGCCTGGATGCGCCGGGTGCCACCTGTGCCTGTGCCGAATAACGACAAGGATGCCGATTCGTCTCTTGGTGACGCCAACGTCGGGTTCGAAGGGCAGGTGGCGGGGTGGTCGTCACCGTCGACGAATCGGGCAGCCATCGTCGGGGCGATGACGGATGCCCTCGCCGCAGCAGGGTACCTGCGACACGCTGCTCTACGATGATGACCCGCTGGCGGTCGCGCTGGCGAATCCCCCGAGGCCGGGCCGTGCGGTGCTCGACATGCCGCCGGCAGAGGGCCGGGTCGCACGGATGGCCGCGCCGCATCCGAACGGCCTCACGGCCGTCACTTCGGCACGACGCCCGAGTGTGCGCTCACGCCATGGCGACCGGATCGGGCAAGCCCTGCCATCGCTGTCGCGGATCCTTATCGACCTGATCTTCCGTCTGGGGGCGACTACCGCTGCCCTCGCGCTGGCTGCAGCATGTTCCCGACGGTGGATCGACCGCTGCCCAGTCGATTGCACTCAGCGCTGGCAGATCGTCCTCGAAGCACGGGTGTGCCGCCAGTGCCGGGCGAGCTCGATGGCGTGCTGCACTGGACGACCGGTAGCACGGTGACTACGTCGTTGGCGTTGGTGGTGCAGACGCTGGAGCAGGTGTGGGCCTTGCCAACGCGTCCGGCACGGTGACTGCGCAACTGGATCGCCTGGCACCAGCGCCCTGGGCGGAGTCACGGCCGATCTGCGTGCCGTCGGCCGCCTGGGCGTCAGTCCGGCCTGGCTGTCCTTCTGATCGAGGTGATCCGCACAACAAACACCTCTCCGGCTTCCCTGGCCTGCATCAGTGCCTTCAAGCGCTTGCTGCGCGGCGTGCGTCGAGCTGGTCAGCGCGGTCGCCTACGATGCGGCAGTGGGGTACGCCGGACCTGGACACCGAGGAGACCCGTCTGCGCGTCGTGGACATCGACACCGACCCGGACGGTTCCGTCGGCTGCGACATCAAGGCCGGATGGGCGCTTCGCCCAGCGGGACCGCGGTCGCGAGGTGTTGAAGTGCCGCTGGGCGAAGTGTTCGTCGATGCCGAGATGGGCGCCGAGATCGCCCTCGGCCGACGCGCCGATGTACGGCCACCGGCGTCAGCGAAGGCTCGCAAGGACCGACGACTCGATCCCGGCCAATCGCCAGCAGGTCCTGGAAGGGCCATGACTGCCGTGGCTACCGGCGGCTTACCTGGTGCGGCCGGATGGTGGTCGCGGTCAGCGCCGTGGCCAAGGGTTCTCCGGGCAACAACCATCCCGGGACGCCACCTGCTGGCGAGCTTCGCTGGCGAAGGCGAGTTCGAACACACGGTCGCGCTTGCCGTCGGACGGTTCGGTCATCGCTTGGGCAACACGGCATGGCCAGTGCAATGTGCCCCGGCAGGGTCGGGATCAGCTCCAGTTCATGTCGACATCGCTTGCGGGCAGACCCACGCAGCCGCGATCCGCTCCGCTCGATCGCCTTGCCTGGAACAATTGCGGTGCCGTCAGGCTTGCGCGATTCCGAGGCCATCTTGTACAGCGTCCTGGTCACCGCAATGCCGACCGAGATGGTGATTCCCACCTCGCCGCGCACCGCGGCGCGCAGTTCGTCAGCTATGCCAGCATAGCTTTTGCGCCACAGCGTGCGCAGCCCGTGCATGCCAATGAAGCCTTCGTCTATCGAGTAGACCTCGACCTCGGGCGAGAAGTCGCGCACCGAGAACATCCGGATCCGACATCTGGCCGTAGTAGGCGGTCAGGCGTGAGATAGACCTGGCGCGCGGCGCGAGTCTGTCCCGCACGCTCATGCCGGTGGTGATGCCGAGCTTCTTCGCGTCGTAGGTCTTGGCGATGACGAAAGCGGACTGGTTGGACAGCACGCAGACCGGCACCGCCCTCAGTTCGGGACGGCGCGCGCGCTCGCACGAGGCGTAGAAGGCATCGCAGTCGACGTGCGCAAACGCGCTCGGCCAGTTGTGCAGCAGCATGGCATGCCAGGTTCAAGGTTCTAGTATTTGCGGACGGTGCCGACGACGACGCCGAAAATTTCCAGTTCCGCGGGCCGTATCACTTCGAACGCCGGGTTCTCCGGCTTCAACACGAAGCGGCCGCGCTCACGCGCGAGGCGCTTGATGGTGAACTCGTTGTCGACGATCGCCACCACGATGTCGCCGGCGTTGGCGGCATGGCGCTTTTCCACCACCGCCATGTCGCCGGGCAGGATGCCGGCGCCTATCATCGACTCGCCCTTGACCGTGACCAGCACCGTGCGCGACGGATGGCGCACCAGATGCTCGTCGATGGAAATACTGTCCTGCAGATCATCGCTGGCGGGACTGGGAAAACCGGCGGCGACTTTGCTTTGCGCCAGCGGCCGCTCGAAAAAGCGCTCTGTGGGCTGCAAACGCTTGTCCGGCAACTGCCGGATATAGCCCGCAAGCCGCAGCCGCGCCACCAGCGCGAACGCCGCGTTCTTCGCCCTGAACCCCAGTAACTCGCTGATTTTAGAGTAAGAAGGCAGGAAACGCTGCTGCGCGTAGTAGTCCTGCAATGCCCCCAAGTGTGCGTGATCGAGATTCGGTCTGGCCATGCCGCCATATTATTGTACGATCGTCCAATAATCAAGCCGGAAATGCAAGAGAGCAGGCTCGCCAGCTTCCGCTACCGCGACATCGTCAAGCGGCTAAAGGAGTTGGGCCTGCAGTTCGACCGCCAGGCCCACGGCTCTCTCGAGATCTGGTTCAACCCTGCATACAATTTGAGCTGATTCGTGACCCGCGTTCGTCTGAATTGCTTGTTAGGCGCTATTCTTCGTGAAGATAAGATTTGCCGAACACGGCAATATTCTTTGTAGAAACGGCATGCGCCCCAGGACAAAATAATATACCGTCTCAAATGCTCCTCTTTTTATGAGGGCTGGATAATAATCCACATGCAGATCAAGTCCCATTTCACGGGCGAGTTCGCAAAGTTTTGAAATTATCAATACATCTTCCGGAACTGCCGGCCTTTTTCTGTTGACTCTCCAGTATGCGAGAGCATAAAGGTATTTTGGTGTGGTTGGTTCATAAAAATAAAAGGCCTTCCCGCCCGGTTTTAACACTCTACTTATTTCACGGAGAGTCCGTTTATGAGCCAAGAAATGATGGGCGGCCGCAAAACAGAATATCTGGTCCAGTGAGGCATCGCCTTCGTTAATCTGATAGCTTGTGCAGGCGTATGCGTTGTCGATTTTTACCTCAAATATTCGCTCCCACTTAGACAAGGACCTGACGGCATATTCACTGATATCCGTTGCTGTTATATGTGCTTTTGGGAAAACCTTCTTATAAACGCAGGATGCCCACCCCTTGCCCTCCACCGAGCTCCAGAACCCTTCCACTGCTTGAAAGCTTTTCTTGATGCCGATGGAGGCAATTTAAAAACACCCCGGCATCCGAGGCTTTATTCACTATATTATGTAAAGAATCCGACTCCGGCGATTCGTCCTTCGAATTACGCCAGTATTCGATTTCTATTTTCTGCTTTACTTCAATATCTAACATTCCTGTCCTATCCCATTGGTGCTCAATAGTGTTTGTTTGCGGACTCCCGTTTGAGTATCACGGGAGCCTATCGATACATTGCCCGGGAATAATACGCCCGCATATCAATGCCAGGAGGAATTATCGTCAAATTAGTACCCGGATTTGCTCCAAACTGCCCCCCCGATCCGGGTTCGAACTATTCGCCGCAAGCGGCGGGGAATTAGACCTGAAGAATCGATTAAACAATTGGATACTGGTGAAGAGCAGTGAGCAGTGTTTGCCCGCTTAGCGGTCAGCGGTTGTATAAAGGGGGTTCGCCTTGAGAGCAATTTACGGCTTCCCTATCTCCCTTAGCCGTCCCTCTTGAGCACGGCCGCAATCGCCGCGGCCGGCACCCTGATTTCGACGCCGGCGCGCTCTTCCTGCAGCAGCGTCGCCACGCGCGAGTCGCGCTCGGCCCAGCCACGGTTGAGCGCCTCAGTCATCTCGGCATGGGTGAGATCGGCAACGCGCATCGGCACGCCGAGCTCGCGCGCGAGTTCCGTGGCCAGCGTGACGTCCTTGTGCGCGAGCTTGAGCGCGAAGTCCGGCGGATCGAAAACGCCCTGCAGGAACTGCCGGCCCAGCCGGTCGAACGTGCGCTGGCGCCCGAGCGAACCCTGGCGCACCGCGGCCCACAGCGCCAGCGGTTCGACGCCGGCTTTTACACCCATGGTGAACACTTCGGCCAGCGCGGTCTGGATCGCGTAGCCGGCGCAGTTGTGCACCAGCTTCGCCACCGAGCCGGCGCCGATGGGCCCGATACAGCACCTGGTCGCCGATGGCGTCGAGCACCGGACGAAAACGATCGAATGCGGCGCGCTTGCCACCGACCCACAACGCGAGCTTGCCGGTCTTCGCGCCGCGCGGCCCGCCGCTCACCGGCGCATCGAGTACCTCGACGTTGCGCGCGGCGAAGCGCGCGTGCAGCGCGCGGATCACGGTGGGCGAATTGGTGGACAGATCGAACCATGCCGCGCCCGGCTGCATGCCCTCGATGAGCCCCTCGGCAACCGCTTCGACTTCACGCGGCCCGGGCAGCGAAGTGAACACCACTTCAGATTGTGCGGCGAGTTCGCGCGTCCCGCCGGCCCATACCGCCCCGGCCGCAAGATGCGGCGCCGCGGTTTCGCGCCGCACATCATGCACGACGAGCTCGTGCCCCGCCGCACGCACATTGAGCGCCATGTGCGCGCCCATCGTTCCCAATCCTATGAATCCCACGCGCATATCGTTCGTCCTTGCTTGTTTATTAAAAAACAAACTGCCGGCCGACCGCCGAAGGCACGATGACTTCCTCGCCAAACGCCTGCACCAGCGCGCCGACCGCGCGCCAGCCGGTGCAGTGCGCGGGCACGATGCGCTTCAGGCCAAAACCTTTCATGTCCTTGATCGTGTCGGGAATGATTTCCTCGATCTGTTGCCCGGAGAGATGAAAGCCGCCCATCACCGCGTGCAGCGGCACGTCACCGAAAGCATTGCGCGCGTCCTTCAGCACGTTGATCACGCCGGCGTGCGAGCACGCGGTGAAGACGATCGCGCCCTTGCCTTTGACATGCGCCGCGACGTAGCGCTCGTCCATGAGCCACGGGTCCGGTTCCCACGATTTGCCGTCCGCGCTGCGCATCAGGTGACCAGGCAGTCCTTTCTCGTAGGGCGTGACGCGCGGGATCTCGCCACTCAGGAAAAAACACTTGTCGAGCAGCAGCCGCGCTTCCGGCGCGTTAACAACGGTCGCACCCGCGGCGGCGAGTTCCTCGGGACTGGGCACCGGTTTCTGCGGCAACGGCTCACTGCCGTGGCGCAACGTGCCGCGCGGCACGAACATGCCGGGGTTTACGTGGCACTCGACACGCTTGCCGCCGTTGCCCGCCGTCACCTGGCGCACCGCTTCCACGAGTCCGCCGGCATGGTCCCAGTGGCCGTGCGAGAGCACGACGGCTCCGGCGTCACCGAACGGCACTTTCAGCAGCGCGCCGTTGCGCGTCACGGTGTAGGCTTCCGGGCCGGCATCGAACACCAGCGTCTGACTGTCTTTGCCTTTGCGCGCGGTGATGATGAGCGACAGACCGTGGTGCGCGCAGCAGCGATATTCTCCGGCGGCCATCTTGAGCGTGCCGTTTTTCATCAGCACCGGCACTTCGTTAGTCACGTCCTTGGGCACAGTGGACAGGCTGTCGGTAACATTGTCGACCAGCACCTGCACGTCTAGTGAGTCGAGTTCGATCAGATC
Source organism: uncultured beta proteobacterium (assembly GCA_942492335.1). Classification (GTDB taxonomy): domain Bacteria; phylum Pseudomonadota; class Gammaproteobacteria; order Burkholderiales; family SG8-41; genus CAKKQX01. Next base: position 9,096 of record CALOEN010000019.1, read on the forward strand.
TCGCGTAATGTTGTTCTGCATGTCGTGTCCATCCTAAATGAAGAAATCACGAGCTGGCCGCCGGCGAACCTGCAACACCAGCTTCATTTTTTGCTGCGGCGTTTCGCTTTCGCCGGCACGGCGTGTTCTTGGGCCGGTATCACGATCTGTGTCTGGGTGACGATGGCGACCTTGCGCCCGTCGGCATTTTTGATGGTGGTCTGCCACACCATGGTGGTGCGGCCCACGTGTAATGGGATGGATACGGCGGTGACCACCGCGCCTTCGCCCGCGGCAAAAAAATTGGTCTTTGATTCGAGCGTCGCAGTGCGATAACCGGGCGGCAGGTTGATGATGGTGCCCATCGCGCCGAGAATGTCGGCAAACGCCATCAGCGCGCCGCCGTTGACGCGGCCGCTGCGGTTAAGATGCATGGGCGTGACCGGCATCTCAGCAACCACTTTTTTGCGATTGAGCGACACCAGGCGCACGCCCATGGCATGCGGCATGCCGCGGCCGAACATTTCGCGTGTGAGCGCCACGTGCGCCGCGCCGGCGGGACCTGCGGATTTTTGTGCCGCCATGATTTCTCCTTGATACAGCCGGCCACCCCGACCATGGAAAATAATCCCTCAATAACTGATAGATACGAAAGTCTTCCTGCGTGCCTGATCAGGCGCAACCGGAGGCGTTGCCATTATCGATCAGTACGTACGATTCTGAAAGTATCATCCACCCCTGCCCTGTCCGCGCCAGCCCAAAAACCGCGCTATACACGCTATGCGCTGTGGAATCTGGACATCCGGGCGAAGACAATGGCCGCCAGCGGCAACGCCAGACCGATCGCGAGCTGCGCAATGAGCAGCACGCCCAGATCGCCGTAGTCAGCCGGCATCTTCACCACGCCACTCAGCGGGTCCTTCACCTCGCGTGTAATGATGAAAAACTCGTTGAGGTACTTGGTGCCGAGTTGCGACAGCGACAGCGCAAGGTTGGTGAACGACGCCATGATGGCGAAATAAGTCGCCTTGAGATTAGATGGTGCGGAACGCGCAATCCACGCCAGCATCGGAATCATCGCGATCTGACCAAGCGGCGACTCGAGCGCGGTGTTCGCCAGTGCGATGAAGCGCGCATCGACCACGCCGCCGGTCATGGCCATGGTCCAGTGGTGCAGGCCGAAATACATGCCGACTATCGGCATCGACAGCACGGTGCCGATCACCGTCAGAAAACCCACGACGTAGGCTATCGAGCGCTCGGCCATGAAGCGCCGGAAAATGAACATGCCGAGCAGCGTCAGCGCGCTCGCGATCAGCGACAGCACCGACATAAAATGCTGGTCGAAGTTGAGTACGTCTATCATCCACCAGGTGACGCCTTCGCCGGGGCCGGGAATGGCGCGAAAAATGAAAATGACGATCGCGGTGCCGACCAGCGTGGCGCGTGCTTCCGCATCGAGCACGCGCGTCAGGCGCGCAATCAGGAACACAATGATGGCGAAGGAGCCGGCGAATATGATCTCCTGGTTGTAGCGGATATTGCTGAATCCCATGGCAAGCGTGAACGCCACAAACAGCAGGCTGCCGCCGAGTATCCACCAGTTGGGTGCGGGCCGGTCTCCGGGTTCGAGCAGCAGTTCGCGCACTGTCCGCGCATCCAGGCCGCGCGCCAGCAGCCGCTGTTTTTCTCGCGCGACTTCAGCCACGAGGCGATCACCACACCCAGCACCGAGATCGCGGGAATCGCCAGCGCCATCAGGTAAATGTCGTGGTAGATGCGCGCTTTCGCCGCCTCGTCGAGTTGTTGCGTCCCCGAGAAGACATAAAGATTAATCAGCGCCACGAACACCGAGCCGCCGATGATGGCCACCCGTCCCAGCGTCTGCATCGTGGTGTGCATGAGCTTGCGGCGCTCGGCGTCGATCTCGCGCCCGGTGTCATCGACGCGCGGCACGGCCTCCACCGTCATGGCGTCGGCGACCGCGTCCTGGATCACATAGCCGACCGGCGCCAGCAATGCGCTCAGCACAAACCACGCTTCCACCGGCATCACCGCCGCCATCGCCGCGCGCTCGCCGATGAGCCCGACCATGATCAGCAGGCTGGCAGCGATCAGGCTCGCGCCGAGGTAAACCAGCGCACCTTTCCAGCGCCAGATGAGGTCCACCACGTGACCGATCGGCATTTTCAGCGCCCACGGAATGCCGGCCCAGAACCCGAGCGCCGCCAGGAACGCGGCTGACAGCCCGAGATAATCCTTGACGAAGAAGGTGCCGACGATGCCGGTGAGCCCCGAGATGCCGGCCGCCATGTAAACCATCAGCGGCGGCAGATACGACCAGCGCAGCTCGCGCCCGAGTTCGAAAATGTTGTCGTCGATCCAGCGGTATGTGGCAGAAAACATATTAGACCGTCATTACGGGCCGACGCCACAGCGCCTCATCGCGTCGCGCCGGCAGGCGCACGATCTGCGTGTGCACATGGGTGATTTTCATGGCGTTTCCCAGTTATTGGAATGAATGCGGACTACATCTTAGCGTCAATCGGCGTGCGGGTCTTGGGCGGCGGCTGAAAATTGATCGGTCTATCGATCCGTAAATTCATGCGTGATGCCGCCGGAGAACACCAGCAACGCATGCACCGGCTTGCCGGGAAAAGCGCGGCGCATCGCGGCGCAATAGGCGTCGACCTGGGAACGATAACGCGATGCCGCTCGTGCGGCGGATTCAGGCGTGACGTCCTCACCGGTTTTATAGTCGATCACCCATACCGCATCGGAAAATTCAACCAGCCGGTCGATGCGCATCACCTCGCCCTCGCTGAACGACATTTCATTCGATGCGGAAACGAACTGCGCAGGATCGTAAAACCGGCGCAAAGCAGGATTGCCCAGGAGTTTCAGCGCCTCATCGTGAAGACGGCTGAAGTCGGGCTCGGGTATGCCGAGGGCCTGGCGCAGCGATTCTTTCTCCGGCGGAAACGCCTCGCCCGTCAGTTTTTCCATGATCAGGTGAAAGCGCGTACCGTAGCGGGTTGCCGTGGTGTCGACGACGGATTTGCGCTCGCCTATGGCCAGTGGTTGATTGAGCGCACCACTTTTATCGGGACCGCGCTCCGCAGCCGTCGCAACAGTGGCCGCCTGGCTTTTCCCCGTCACCGGCAGTGCCGGTCGCGCGGCAACCGCATCGGCTGCCGCGGCACAGGCTTGCTCGATTTTCCGGTACCAGGTGTCCTCGGCTTTCCGGTTCGGCGTGCCACTGACGATCAGCGCCTGCTTGGCTCGGGTCATTGCCACGTAAAGCAGATTGAGATTTTCGCGGGCGGCAATTTCAGCTTCCACAGCAAACAGATCTTCGTGGGCCGCGATTCTTTCCTTCACCACAGTTTGCAGCGAGAAGTGCCGGGGCCGATCGTCACCGGGTGGCCAGTCGAGCAACACCTCGTAGCCCCGGTTGGGTGGTGCGGCAAAATGCGCGTCCAGTATGAAAACCACCGGGGCTTCCAGCCCTTTTGCGCCGTGCACGGTGTAAATGCGCAGCGCGTTGCCGCCGTCTGCAGTCACACCTTCGGCCGGCGCTTCCTCGTCGGCGCCGCTCCTCATTTCAGCCAGATACGCGATGAACCGCGGCAGACTGGGATAGCGCCCGGCATCGATCGCCAGCGCCAGTTCCATGAAGGCGCGTAGATTGGAGCGCACCGCGAGCCGCATGGAATCGGGCACCGCGGCGGCGTACCGCACGGGCAGTTCGGATTCGAAATAAATGCGGTCCAGCAAATCGTGCACCGGCAGTTTGTCGACCAGCGCCATCCATCCAGTGAGCAACTGCAGCGCGCGCTGCAGCGCTGCGCTGCCCGCGCCATTTTCCACGAGCCGATTGAGCCTTTCCCACCATGTGCTTTCATTCACCGCCGCGAGCGCCATCAAATCCTCGTCGGTGCAGCCGAACACCGGCGAGCGCAACACCTGCGCGAGCTTGAGATCGGCGAACGGCACGCTTAGAAATTCGAGCAGCGCAGTAAGATCGCTCGCCTCCAGCGTGTCCAGCAACCCGCCCTGGCGCGAAGTCACGTAAGGAATATGGGCCTGCCGCAGCGCGCGCTCGTAGATCGCAAGATGGGTGCGTCCGCGCACCAGCACCATGATGTCGCGATATTCGGCGGCACGCGTGCTGGCGTCGCGGTCCTTCACCTGCCAGGCGCCGACAATCTGTCGCACTTTGGCCGCGAACTGCTGGGCTTCGATTTCACGCGAGGCTTCGTCCTCGCGATACGGTTCCAGCAACGGATTACGGAATTGCAGCGCGGCGGATTCCTCCTGCGCCTCGCCTGTACTGGTCGGGTTCGCTTCCTGCAGTGGCAGCACCTCGATGCGTCCGGGCAAAGACTGATCGTGTGCAGCGTGTTCCAGGAAATCAGACGAGAAATTATTCTCTTTTATAAACAACGTGTTAACTACATCCAACAACCCCTGCGCATTGCGTCGCGACTCGCGCTGCTCGAGGCGGGATGCGCCAAACTCACTCTTAAAAAATTTCTCGGCCACCTTGAACAACCGAGGATCGGCGCGGCGAAAACGATAAATCGCCTGCTTGGGATCGCCCACCAGAAACACCGTGGGCCGAAGATCAGTCGCCACCGCGGCATTCAGCCAGGCGAGCAGGATGTGCCATTGCAGCGGATTGGTGTCCTGGAACTCGTCGAGCAGGATATGTTTATAGCGCGAGTCGAGCTTGTATTGCATGAACTCGGCGTAGTTGCTGTGGTTGAGCAACTCGTAAGCGCGCCATTCCAGATCGTTGTAATCGAGGCACTGCTGCCCGTCCTTGATCGCCTGGTAGTGACCGAGCAGGCGCGCGCCGCAGGTGAGCACTGCGCAATTGAACGCGTAATGGTGCTGCTCTTTAAGGCGATCCGTGATCCCGGCAAGACGTTCACCTATGGCCCGGTGCAACTCAACCAGCCTTGCATCGCCAGCTGCCCCCAACCCTGCCGCGGGTTTCTTGGTTACTTTCCGCTTGCGCAATTCGCCTTTGTCTGTGAACACCACCGCTCGCAATGCTTCAAAACGCGATGAGTGATCCTGGAGTGTTACGGCTACAGCGAGATCCTCTGCGAAACCCGTATCGGTCTTGGTCTCTTTTAATGCAAGTAATCCGGCGTATTCGTTCAGCGTCTCATGAAAAGAACGGTCTGCGAAGAATCCGGCGAGCGGATCCACGCCGGGGTCGGCCGGTAGCGACGAGCGGATCTCATCCAGCGCAAACGCCACCGGGTCTTTCTGGCCAAGCGTGTAGGTCCACCACTCGGCGCGTTTTGACAGAAAACCCACCAGCACGCGGCGCGTGTTCTCCAGGCCGGTCTCGCGGAACAACCAGTCCAGCGACTGCGCGGCGTCGCTGGACTGATCGGCACGCAACTCTTCGGCGAATTTTTCCCACGCCTCGTCGACCAGTTGCGAAGTGCGCTCCTGCAACGCTACTCCGCCGGGCAGCCCCTGATTGAGCGGCGCGCGCTGCAGGACATTCAGGAACCAGCCATGGAAAGTGGTCACGGTCATGCCCGGTTGCGCGACGAGCACCGTCTCATACAGGCCCCGTGCCGTGGGCAGCAAAGCCGAGGCCTGCGTCTGGTCCAGGCCGCGCTGCCGGAGGAATTCCAGCGCCTCGCTGTCGGGTTTTGTCGCGAGTTCGTAGAGCCATTCGCGCAACCGCGCTTCCATTTCCTGCGCCGCCTTGCGAGTGAAAGTGATTGCCAGGATCTGCGACGGCGCGGCGCCGTCGAGCAACAGGCGCACGATGCGCGACACCAGCAACCAGGTCTTGCCGCTGCCCGCGCACGCCTCGACCACGCTGCTGCGGGCAGGGTCGAGGGCGGCGAAATTGATATCTTCAACCATGCTCATTCGCGCTCCTGATCATGCGCCCTGTCCTGTTCCCAGTACTGCCTGCGGCACAACCCTTTCATCTCACACCACGCGCACACGTTCTCCGCGCCCTGCGCGGGCAGCACTGTACTCTGATACAGCGCATTGAACATCTCGCGCAGCCGCGTCAGTGTCAACGCGGCAAGCACGGCCGGGTCTTCCCGCGGCATGACTTCGTGCACCCCCTTGCGATCGAAGCCGAGATACGCAGCCTGTGACTGCGGCTTGTCGATCAGCAGCAGGTAGCACGCCAACTGCACATCCTCGCCGGCCTCCTTGGTCTTGCTCTTGAGCACGCTCTCGCTCTGCGTCTTGTAATCGAGAACCGCAACGCTGCCGTCGCTGTTCACGTCGACGCGGTCAATCCGGCCGCGCAGCAGCACCTGCCTGCCGTCAGCCAGCGCCACCTGCCGCTCGCGAAAGTCTTCACCGGCCTGCCAGCGCCAGTCTTTCTGTTCACGCCCTGCCTGCCAGTCCAGATAATGCGGAATCAGCATCTGCCATTGCACCAGCCAGCCGCGGCTCAGGTAATTGGCAACGAGCGCGGCAGCGAATACCTCCTCGCTGATCGCGCCCAGATCGGCTTCGAGTTCAGTGCGCGTTTGACTCGCCAGCAGCGGGTGCCGCTTGTGGAAACGATTGAGAATGTCGTGCACCAGCAGGCCGAAATCTCGTTTTTCCAGCGCTTCGCTCACCTCGTCCAACTCGTTCAGATGCAGCATATGACGCGCGTAGAACTGGTACGGGCACGCCATCAGGCTCGCGTAACCGCTCGCGGACACTTTTTGCGGGACAAGCGCCTCACCGGCAGCCGGCGCAGGCGGCCCGGTCTGGGGCAGGGCCGCAACATCGCTTTCGCCGACCGCGATCTGTGCCAGCGGAATGCGCGCAGCAAGCGTGCGGTCGGCAAGATCGTTGCGATAAGCCAACTCATGAAACGTCTGCAGGCGCGCGAAAAACGGGCTCAGCAAATTGGGCTCTGCATCTTTTTCCGCCTGCCATGTAACGAGTACCGCCGGCACGGTTGCGAGCAACAACGCGAGATTTTCGCGCTCGCGCGCAGTGCGTTCATGCACCGTCGGCAGCTTCAGTTCGGCCCGCACCGGTTCGTTGAGAAACGGCCCCATGCGTATGCGTCCGGGCAGATGCGCCGCATCGGCGCCCGCGATGATGACCGCGTCGAAATCACGCAGCCGGCTTTGCGCAAGGCCAGTGAACATGACCGGGCTGACGATGGCCGCATCGCAATAAGTTTCGGCCTCGAGTTCCCGGTTGAGCCACGTCCGCCACTCCGCGAAAGCAAAGCGCGTGCCGTCTGTCCCGATCTCGGCGGCGCGGCGCGCCAGCAAGCCGATCAGTTCGCTGCCGGCGCTGTCGCGCGCGAGTCCCGGCGTGATGTCCAGGATGTCGAGCCCGGACTTCAGCGCCGCCAGCCATTCGGCCAGCGTACGGCGGCGGCGCCCGAGCGCATCGTCGGCCTGTTTCAGCCGCCCGAGAATTTCCGCGACGTCGGCAGCGGCTTCCGGATCCTTGATGTCACCCAGCAGCAACCGGTAATGATCAATGCCCTGGATCACACTGCTTGCGCGCACCCTGCGCTCCAGTTCGAACACGGCGCGCTTGCGCCGCACCGGCAGCCAGCCGGAAAGCATGAACGGGGATTTCAGCAGATCGAGCAGGTCCTGGTGGTAATAACTGCTGGCGATCGCATCGAGCCAGCGCCCCAGCACGGTGCTGGCGCTGGTGGTGGAAAACGCCCAGCCCTCCTCGTCCATTACCAACACGCCGGCGCGTTCGAGCAGCGCCCGCGCCCGGCGCGCCACCAGGCGGTCCTGCACTACTACGGCGATTTTACTTTTCCCGGCGACGATCCACTCGCGTATGGTGACATCGATGGCCTGCGCTTCCTGCTCGAGGTTTGTCGCGCCAAACAGCCGCACGCGACCTGCCAGCGGACTCGCGCCACAGGATTCGGCGAAGCTGCGCGCCCGATTCAGCAGGCTGGGCGCCGACACCTGCGCCGGCCATGCCGCATCGAGTATCGCCGCGCACGGATCATTCTTGCCGGCCGCCGCACTGAACAGCGTCACCGGTGCGCGGCCGGCATACTCCTGTAGGAAAGCCTTTTCAGCGGGCGCGAGTTGCGGCAACCCCAATGCATACAAAGGCGATACTGCTTCGCGCGCAAGGCGGGCGAGCTGCAACTGGTAATGCGTCTCGGCGTCCGGGTGGTTGCCGCCATTCACCGCCATCGCATGCCACAGTTCATGAACGATGCGCGCTTCGAAGTTGAGCGCTTCGCCGCGTGTGCGATAGGCTGCTTCGAGCTGGCGGGTAAAATCGGCAACGTCGTGGGGCAACGCAATGCGGCAGCGAGTCAGTTCGTCTATCAGTGACGCCAGCTCCCCGGCTATGCCCCACAGTTCGCGCTCGTGAAACCAGTTCTTGTCACGCAACGCAGCGTAAAGGCCTGCAAGACGCGCCGCATCCGGCATCGGCGCATGGCCACCGACGACGGATGCGGCAAAATCACGCAGGGGAACTATCCGCGGCAGGATCAGGGTCGGCAGGCCTGCCGCAGCATGCAACTCGCGTTCGAACGGATTGATTGCATGCCGGTGCGGCACAAGGACGACGATACTGCGCAGATCGGGAAGACGCGCGCGCTGCTCCTTTACGATAGCGGCAGCCGCTACGTGCAGCAGATGCGCGGGTGAACATGCGCGATTAAGTAGTACGGCAGCCGAGTTTTCAGGCATCGCGGATGACGCCATTTGTTATGTGCCTACCCGGCACAAGATCCCGCGGTTACTTCTCGATCAGATGCTTCTTTTCCTTCACTTTTGCCCACTCGGAGGCGTGCGCATGCGGAGCGTTGAGCAGGGATCGGCGCAACGTGGAGCAGGGCCCCGCTTGCGGGATGCGACCGTGAAGCCAATCTTAAGCGCGTCGTGCTAATGCCGATCCTACGCGCGTCTCCGGGGTCAGATCCCAAGGGGTCCCTCTTCCGCCCTACGACGCGCCCCGCTTGCGGGGATGCGACCGCGAGCGTGATGCAGGTCGCGGATTCGCCTCCCTCCCGCCACCACTATTTCTCTATCAAGTGCTTCTTCTCTTTCACCTTGGCCCACTCGTCCGCGTCCACAGGCGCATCGATCTTTTCGATGATCGGCTTCCAGCCCTTGGCAAGTTCGGCATTCAATTCAGTGAAATGGCGCTGATCGTCGGGCACGTCGTCCTCGGCGAATATCGCCTCGACCGGGCACTCGGCCACGCACAGCGTGCAATCGATGCACTCGTCCGGGTCGATGACGAGCATATTCGGGCCTTCGCGGAAACAATCCACCGGGCAGACATCAACGCAATCGGTATATTTGCACTTGATGCAGGACTCGGTTACGACGTAAGTCATAGTATTCCTTCAGTAAATCGTCAGATAGGCTATCGCACAACAAAGCCGCATTTTAGCAGAAACGGGCTGCCGGTATGGCAGACTGCTATTATCCGGGTGCTTCCCAACACGGGAAAATTTGGTTAGCATTAGTTCCTCATGCTTCTGTAGCCCCCCTCCAGCGTTTCCCTTCAATTTTTTCAAGGTATTATCCATGAGCGAGCACATCCACTACGTCACTGACGACACCTTTGAATCCGAAGTCCTGCAGTCCCCCACGCCGGTGCTGGTCGACTACTGGGCGGAATGGTGCGGTCCCTGCAAAATGATCGCCCCGATACTTGAAGAGGTGGCAAAGGAATATACCGGGCGCATCAAGGTAGCCAAGCTCAATATCGACGATAACCAGGGCACCCCGCCCAAATACGGCGTACGCGGCATCCCGACACTGATGCTGTTCAAGAACGGCGGCATCGAGGCCACCAAGGTCGGCGCCCTGTCAAAATCACAGCTAACCGCCTTTATTGACAGTCATATTTAAACCCTATACCCTTTCTTCCTGCGCCTGATTCAAGGCCGTCCCCAAAAGTATAAATAGAGCAGTACAGGCGCGGGCGCGGCCTTTTCCCGCTTCCTTTTTCCCTGGTTGTTTCCCTTCTAGCGCTATCCCTATATGCATCTATCTGATCTAAAAAACCAACATGTCGGCGAACTCGTTGACATGGCCGTCACGAATGAAATCGAGGGTGCCAACCGGCTGCGCAAGCACGAACTGATATTCGCGCTGCTGAAAAACCAGGCCAAGAAAGGCGAGAGCATTTTCGGCGGCGGCACGCTCGAGGTGCTGCCCGACGGCTTCGGCTTCCTGCGCTCTCCGGACACCTCCTATCTGGCCGGCACCGACGACATCTACGTCTCGCCCAGCCAGATCCGACGCTTCAACCTGCATACCGGCGACACCATAGAAGGCGAGATCCGCACGCCGAAAGACGGCGAGCGCTACTTTGCGCTGGTCAAGGTCGACAAGGTCAACGACGAATCGCCCGAAAATTCCAAGCACAAGATCCTGTTCGAAAACCTGACGCCGCTGTTCCCGACCGAGCAATTCAAGCTCGAGCGCGACATCAAGGCGGAAGAAAACATCACCGGCCGCATCATTGACATCATCGCGCCGATAGGCAAAGGCCAGCGTGGATTGATCGTCTCCCCGCCCAAGGCCGGCAAGACCGTCATGCTGCAGCATATTGCGCACTCGATCGTAGCCAACCATCCGGAAGTAATGCTGATCGTGATGCTGATCGACGAGCGCCCGGAGGAAGTGACCGAGATGACCCGCACGGTGAAGGGTGAAGTCGTCGCCTCCACCTTCGACGAACCGGCCACCCGCCATGTTCAGGTCGCCGAAATGGTGATCGAAAAAGCGAAGCGCCTGGTCGAGCACAAGAAGGACGTGGTGATCCTGCTCGATTCCATCACGCGCCTGGCGCGCGCCTACAACACCGTGGTGCCGGCCTCCGGCAAGGTGCTGACCGGCGGCGTGGATGCCAACGCATTGCAGCGACCAAAGCGCTTTTTCGGCGCCGCGCGCAACATCGAGGAAGGCGGCTCGCTCACGATACTCGCCACAGCACTCATCGACACCGGCTCGCGCATGGACGATGTGATTTACGAAGAGTTCAAGGGCACCGGCAACATGGAGATCCACCTCGACCGCCGCATGCACGAGAAACGCATATACCCGGCGATCAACGTCAACCGCTCGGGCACGCGCCGCGAAGAGCTGCTGATCGAGAAGGACATCCTTCAGAAAATCTGGGTGTTGCGCAAACTGCTTTATCCGATGGACGAACTTGAAGCGGCCGAGTTCCTGATCGATAAGGTCAGGGGGACGAAGAACAATGCGGACTTTTTTGACTCCATGCGCAGAGGTTGAGACAGTCCGGATCGCATCTGTTCTGATAAGCGCTCTGGAACAAAAAAGTCCCTGCCCACCTACGGGGTCACATCCCCATAAACGGGGCCCCTGCTCCTCCCTCCGGTGTGCTACTTCTTCGAGAGCATGAGGCGTGGCTTATCGCGCTGGAATCATCGGTGCTTCAGCAGTTCTAACACGAAATCTTCTCCACCTGCGGGGTCGCAATTCAACACCCGCCGATTCCACTATCGGTTCGCGATGCAGTCCTGCACTAAAACCGCGGATCGCAACTCTCCAGTCTATTGTTATTATCCGTTAAAATACAAATGGTTATGATTCTCCTGCACGACAAGCTCGGCTTGTAGCGAAAATGGAATAATTCGATCCGCTTCCTTGTTAGCGATGCATCGATGCAAGATCGAAACGGTATCGTTCATATCATTGCCACCCGGCATCATCCGGTCTGAAGGAGGTTTTATGTACAAACTTATCGCGCAAACCACGCTGATCGCATTATTGCTTGCCGGTTGTGTGCAGCTGCCGCCCACCCCACAGGACATCCAGGCGAAAAAATTTGAAAGCGTGCCGGACAAGGCCGTGATCTACATCGTGCGCGCCCCTATGGACTCGCATGAAGTCGGAGCGCTTCTCCTTGACGATATCGTATCGCTGACCACTTATTACAGTACCTATTACCGCTGGGAGGTGGCGCCAGGCAAACATCACATCGCCGGATTTGTCCAGCAAAGCGCAACCATTACGCTCGAGGTCGAGGCCGGGAAAATTTATTTTGTAGAGCACATCGTGTTGGGCTCTCCACGCACCGGCGTGACTTTCACCTTCCTGAACCGGATCGATGCGCAGAAAGGACGGGCGCTGGTTTCAGACAGCGAACTGCTGTCCGTTTACTAGGTAAAGACCGTTTCCATCAAGGACGACTGGCGCCGGATTATGCTACGCTTTGATCTGACCGCAACACGCTGACCCGCCAGAGGCGGACAGGCGCCGGTCAATGTCACTTTCCAGATGGTTAGTCCTGTCATGCCCGGCAACATTAAAATACTCGGATTGCTGATACTGCTGGCGGCGCTGGGCGGCTGCGCTTCTACGCCGCAGGCCTCAAGCCAGCGCGACGCCGATGCCAAAGAATTTCGATCCCAGCCGGCGACCTCGACAATTTATGTCTACCGCACCGATATAGGACCTCAAAAAACCGAAACCGATCTGTATATCGACGGGCGCCTGATCGGCGCCACGCTGCAAAGATCGTACTTCCGCGTCTACGTGAACCCGGGCGTGCACCGGCTGAACGGCATGGGGTATGACCAGGGATCGTTGACCATAGAAACGCGGCCCGACCAGCTTTATTTTGTGGAACTTAGCGTAATCGCTGGCACGTCCTTTTTCAGCGTTGTCGCGCCGAACGTCGCGCAACCCAGACTGATTGCCTGTTGCGTGCTCCTGGAAAACTGGGCTCCAGGACAACGGCCGTTATTGCGTTGACCCGTCTGTGACTCGCGGCGGCGCGGTTGACCCCCACTGCAAGGCGGATGACAATAACACCCCGGATCGTGCATTTTCCCCTCTCGCAGGAACGCGCATCGTGCCTGCAATTTTTCCAAGCGGAGAGTAAATCATAATGAAGAAATTCCGTATCGCAGTCATCCCCGGCGACGGGATCGGCAAGGAAGTCATGCCCGAAGGCCTGCGCGTGATGGAAGCCGCCGGGCGCAAGTTCGGCATCGAATGGAAGCTGGACGAACTCGACTGGAGCTGCGATTACCACGACAAGCACGGGCGCATGATGCCCGAGGACGGCCTGGAGCGGCTCAAACAGCACGACGCGGTCTTTTTCGGCGCAGTCGGCTGGCCGGCCAAATTACCCGATCACATTTCGCTGTGGGGTCTGCTGATCCCGTTCCGGCGCGGTTACGACCAGTACGTGAACCTGCGTCCGGTGCGGCTCATGCCCGGCATGAAATGCCCGCTGGCCGACCGCAAACCGGGAGACATCGACTTCTGGGTGGTGCGCGAAAACAGCGAAGGCGAATACTCGTCGGTGGGCGGACGCATGTACGCCGGCACCGATCGCGAATTCGTGACGCAGCAGGCGGTGTTTTCCCGCCACGGGGTGGACCGCATCCTGAAGTTCGCTTTTGAACTCGCGAAAACCCGCCCCAAAAAGCATCTGACCTCCGCCACCAAGTCGAACGGCATTTCGATTTCGATGCCGTACTGGGATGAACGCGTGAAAGCGATGTCCGCCTACTATCCGGACATCAAGGTCGATCAGTACCATATCGACATTCTGTCGGCGAATTTCGTGATGCACCCGGACTGGTTCGACGTGGTGGTCGCCTCCAATCTGTTCGGCGACATTCTGTCCGACCTCGGACCCGCGGTAACCGGCACCATCGGCATCTCGCCTTCGGCCAACATCAACCCGGAGCGTGTGTTTCCTTCGCTGTTCGAACCGGTGCATGGTTCGGCGCCGGACATCTACGGCAAAAAAATCGCCAATCCGATCGGCCAGATCTGGTCGGGCGCGATGATGCTCGACCATCTGGGCTGCCCGGAGGCGGCAGCGGCCGTGGTCAAAGCCATAGAAAAAGTGCTCCTGGACGGGCCCAAGACCCCGGATCTCGGCGGCAAGGCGAGCACGGCCGATCTGGGCAAGGCGGTGGCGGAAGCGCTATAGAGTCCCTGACGCAGGGACTCTATACTTGCGACAAGGAGAGAATTAAGCGATAATTCGACCCTTTTCGTTTTACAGCAACCTTGGCGGGAATCAGTTATGAAAGAAAAAATTCACCCTGAATACAGTGAGATAAGCATCACGTGCAGCTGCGGCAACACGTGGGCAACGCGCTCGACGATGAGCAAAGACCTGAACGTCGAGGTCTGCTCGGCCTGCCATCCGTTCTACACCGGTAAGCAGAAAATCGTCGATACCGCCGGCCGCGTCGAGAAGTTCAAGCAGAAATACGGCAGCAAGACCCCGTCCAAGACCAAGGCCGCAACCGCCTGAGTCGTCTCACCGTCAAGCAAAAGGGCAGCCTCGGCTGCCCTTTTTGTTTTTCTGCGACCCGCGCTTAAAAAAAGCATGAACACGAAGGACACAAAGGACACAAAGTAAAAGATTCAAGAATAGTGTCTCTTTGTCGGGTCATAAAACCTCACAAGATCCTTGAACCCTTGGGGTTGCCGGCGATAGATTTATCCTCCTTCGTGTCCTTCGTGTCTTCGCTTTTCAGTATTTCCCATTGCGTTAATGCTTTTTGTGACTTAGTTTTCAGAACGCAGCGACCCCACCGTCGCTGCGCGGGTCCGCGCCGCCTTCGAGCACGCCGTTAGGATGGCGGATGATCGCGCCGGCGTGGCCGACGGCTTCATCATAGGGTTTGAGAATCTCGACTTCATGGCCCCAGTTGGTCAGCGTCTGCGCCACGCGGGTGTCGAAACGTGATTCGAGCTTCAACGTATCGCTGGTCTGGCCCCAGGTGCGTCCCAGCAGCCAGCGCGGGCTGTTAACAGCAGTCTGCGGATCCATGCCATAGAGGATCGCGCGCGTGAACACCGCGCACTGGGTCTGCGGCTGGCCGTCGCCGCCCATGGTGCCGTAGACCATGGTGCGCCCGTCCTTCAACTGCGCCAGCGCCGGATTCAGCGTGTGAAACGGCTTGCGGCCCGGCTCCAGCACGTTGAGCGCCTGCGGATCGAGCGAAAAACTGCAGCCGCGGTTCTGCCAGTTGACGCCGGAACCCTTGAGCACGATCCCCGCGCCCCACGGATGATAAATGCTCTGGATGAACGACACCGCGCGCCCTTTGCCATCAATAACACCCATCCACACGGTGTCGGCCGGCCCCTGGCCTGCGCCCCACGGCGCCGCCCTGCGGCGGTCGATATTTGCAGCCAGCTTGCGGATATGTTCGCGGCCGAGCAGATCGCGCGGATCCACTGTCATGCGGTCGGGATCGGTGATATAACCGTCACGCACGTGAAACGCCTGTTTGGTCGCCTCCACGCACAGGTGCACGTACTCGGCGGTGGCGGGACCGGCTTTCCACAGATCAAGTTCATCCAGGATGCCGAGGATCAACAGCGACACCAGGCCTTGCGTCGGCGGCGTCATGTTGAACAACGTGCCGGTGCTGTGGTCGAGTGCGAGCGGGTCGCGCAACTGTGCATAGTGTGCGGCGAGATCGGCGGCCGCTAGCGGGCTGCCGGCACGCGCCAGGTCTTGTGCCATGGACTGCGCCAGTTCCCCGCGATAGAACTCATCGGTACCCAATTTGGCAATGCGCCGCAATGTCGCGCCCAGGCGCTTATTCACGAACAGGCTGCCTGCGGCCGGCACCGTTCCTCCCGGCAGAAATGTCTCGGCAAATCCCGGCTGTGGCGCAAGTTCGGCCTGCTTGTTGCCGGTAGTGCTGGCCTGGCTCGCCGTCACCGCGATGCCGCGTTCGGCATAATGAATCGCATCGTCGAGCAGGCGCGACAGCGGCAGGCGGCCGCGCAGCGTGCGGCGCGACAGCTCATACGCGGCACCCCATCCGGAAATCGTGCCAGCGACGGTGTTGGCAGCCACGCCGCCGCGAAACGGAATGCTCGCCGCGATGTCACGATCAGCGTACCATTGGCGCGTAGCTGTCTGCGCCGCCGCGCCGCAGGCATCGATCGCCCCGGGCGCCTTGCCGGGCACGTGCACCAGCCAGAAGCTGTCGCCGCCGATCGAATTCATGTGCGGATAGACCACGGCGATGGTGGCTGCGGCGGCGATCATCGCCTCCAGCGCATTGCCGCCTTCGCGCAATACCGCGAGCGCGGACTGCGCGGCAGCCGCGTGCGGCGCCACCGCCATGCCGCGGGTGCCGCGTATGGAGTGGATCATTTCTTCTTGCCGGGGTGTGGTATGGCGAGCTTACCCCATTGCAGGAATAGCTGACAATACAACGGGATCGCGCAAGGAAAAACGCGCACCGGCATAACCGCGCACGCGCCTGAGCTTCTTGAAAATCGGCAGTGGATTTGTATGGCGGGTACTTGCCGCTCATGCCGAGCTGGACGCGATCGCCCTTGGGGTCGGACTTGCGCGTGATGTCCATGTCGAAGTCGATCGCCGACATGATGCCGTCGCCGAACTCCTCCTCGATCAGCACTTTAAGCGCCGGGCCGTTGACCAAAATCAGCTCGTAGAAGCGGTACAGCAGCGGGTCGGTCGGCGGAACAGCGGTCGGCAGCGAACCTCGCTATCGGCACCTCGCTGCAGCAGCGCCTCTTCCGGATTTCGAGAGCCCGAACAGTTCGGCCGCCTTTTCCGCCATCGGCTTGGTCATCTTGCATCTGGCCGAGCAGTGCGGCGGTACAGTCCATTCCTTGCCGATGGTCCCGCAGCATGTGTTCCAGCTCCAGCCGTTGTCGCGTGATGTCGGCCTTTCTTGATCTGCTCGTCCACCAGCTCGTCGTGGTCTTCCCGGCGTGATCACGGTCGCGTCATGCCGGCGGCGCCCAGCTTCGCTTCCCGTCGGGAGACGCCATCGCGAAGCGCTCCGGGTGGTTACGGAACATCGGGCATAACCCCCCTCACCCCAACCCTCCCCGCCGGGGAGAGGGCCCGCCTGTGCGCGGGGCGATGGCATGGCCGTCAGCGTCGGCGTCACGCCCGGCCGCACCAGCGGCACATGGCGCGGGTCGTGCGTGCCGCCTTCGTCGGCGGCGAAGCTGCGGAGCGATCGACCAGGAAATCGATCAGGTGGTTGCGGATGGCGGTAGTAATGCGGGTGCTTGTGCAGGTCGTGGCGCGAGCGGTCGCGCGGCATGGTGTTGACGACGATCTCGGCGATCTTGGCGTGCGGGCCGTTGGTCATCAGCACGATCTTGTCGGCCAGCAGGATCGCCTCGTCGACATCGTGGGTGATCATGAACACGGTCTGGCCGGTGGTCAGACAGATGCGGCGGACCTCGTCCTGCAGGGTGCCGCGGGTCAGCGCGTCGAGCGCGCGAGAAGGGCTCGTCCATCAGCATGATCTTCGGCTCGATCGAGAGCGCCCGGGCGATGCCGACGCGCTGCTTCATGCCGCCGGACAGTTGCGCCGGGCGCTTGTGCTCCGAGCCGGTCAGGCCCGACCAGGTCGATGAATTGCTGACGTGCGCGCGCACCTTCGCCTTGCTCCAGTCCGGCCAGCGCGACTTCGACGGCAAAGGCGATGTTGCCCATGACCGTCAGCCACGGCAGCAGCGCATGGCTCTGGAAGATCACGGCGCGGTCGAGGCTGGGGCCGGTGACTTCGCTCGCCGGCGACGATGACGGATCCGGCGCTGGGTGCATCTCAAGCCCGGCGAGCGCGTTGAGGACGGTCGTCTTGCCGCAGCCGGAATGGCCGATGAGGCAGACGAATTCGCCGCGCTCGATCGGCGAACCAGATGTCCTCGAACACGAGCGTGGCTGCCGCCGTCGGTCGCCGATAGCGGCTTGGCGATGCCTTCGATCGCAGATGAGCGGTCGGTCATGGCGCGGCCTATTCCGGAAACGTGACGAGACGCGCCAGCCGCGCCAGCACCTGGTCGAGCAGCATGCCGATGACGCCGATCATCAGGATTGAGGTAATCACGCTGGTCAGAGTCGAAATTGTTCCATTCGTTCCAGACGAAGTAGCCGATGCCGGTGCCGCCGACGAGCATCTCGGCGGCGACGATCACCAGCCAGGCGATGCCGATCGAAATGCGCATGCCGGTCATGATGGTCGGCGCCGCCGCCGGCAGGATCACGGTGAAGGCGCGGCGGAACCAGCCGACTTCGAGCGTGCGCGCGACGTTGAGCCATTCGCGGCGCACGGCGGCGACGCCGAAGGCGGTGTTGATCAGCATCGGCCAGATCGAGCAGATGAAGATGACGAAGATCGCCGAGATGGCGCTGTCCTTGATGGTGTAGAGCGCCAGCGGCATCCAGGCCAGCGGCGAGATCGGCTTCAGCACCTGGATGAAGGGATCGAGCGCGCGGTAGACCAGCGGCGACATGCCGATCAGGAAGCCGAGCGGGATCGCGACCAGCGCCGCCAGCAGATAGCCGATCAGCACGCGCGCCAGCGAATAGGCGAGCTGGATGCCTATTCCCTGGTCGTTGGTGCCGCGGACGTAGAACGGATCGGCGATGTGGCCCCAGAGCTTGGCGCCGACGTCGAGAGGCGTCGGCACGCTGCTCTGGCCGCCGCCGGCCGCCGCCGCCCCGATCAGCTTGGCGTATTCGGGATCGACGGCGGGTCCGGTCGGGCCGGTCTGCGCCGCGAACTGCCACAGCAGCATGAGCGCGACGAAGATCAGCAGCGACATGCCCGGGCCCGCGTCGCCGACGTCAGCGACGCCTTCATGGTCAGTCCGCTTGATGGCGAAGCTCTTGATGTATTCCTCGGGCTTGGCCGGATCGAACTCCTTGCCCATGACCACGAACTTCTTGCTGGTGGCCGAGGGCGGCGTCAGTCCGGCCTCCTTCATCAGCTTGGCGGCATCGGTGGCAAGGAATACTTCCTTGGCGACCTTGTCGTAGTTGATGTCGCCCTGGATCTGTCCCCAGCGCTTCATCTGGGTGAGAATCCACACGGCAAAGGATTCCCACGGGAAAGGGTCGAAGTCGATGCGGTTGGGCTCCTTCTTCACGTTGCCCAGACCGTCGGCGTAAGGTGCCGGTCAGCACCTGCTCGACCACCGTGACCGGCTGGTTGAGGTAATTCTGCGGCGCGATGGCCTCGGCGATCTGCTTGCGGTTCTCCGCCTTGCGTGGCGAACGCGGTGGCGTCAATGATGGCCGCGCAGAAGCGCGCGGTAGCTGTTGGGCATCTGCGTGACGAACTCGCGGCTGGCGGCGAAGGCGCAGCACGGATGGCCGTCCCAGATCTCCTTGGACAGGATATGGATGAAGCCGACGCCGTCGTAGACCGCGCGCTGGTTGACCGGATCGGGCGCCAGGAAGCCGTCGATATTGTCGGCGCGCAGATTGGCGACCATTTCCGGCGGCGGCACCGAACGGATCTGGACGTCCATGTCGGGATCGATGCCGGCTTCGGCGAGGTAGTAGCGCAGCAGATAGTTGTGCATCGAGTAGTCGAACGGCACGGCGAACTTGAAGCCCTTCCAGTCCTTCGGGTTGCGCTTGTCCTTGTGCTTCATCGCCAGGGTGATCGCCTGGCCGTTGATGTTTTCCACCGCCGGCATGGTGTAGGGGATCGGCTTGGAGCCGGCGCCGACGCTGATCGCCAGCGGCATCGGCGAGAGCATGTGGGCGGCGTCGTATTCCTTGTTGAGAGTCTTGTCGCGCACCACCGCCCAGCCGGCGGTCTTGACGACTTCGACGTTCAGGCCCTGCTTGGAATAGAAGCCCATCGGATGCGCCATGATGATCGGCGTGGCGCAGGTAATGGGAATGAAGCCGACCTTGAGTTCCTTCTTTTCGAGCTTGCCGCCTGTTTGCGCAAACGCTTCTTTTGCGGCGCCCAGAGGAAACAAAGTTGAAATCGCAGCCAGTGCCGTGCCCGAACCCACCGCCCTGAGAAAATTACGCCGCGTGGCATCGTGCGGAAACAACGCGCGCATTACAGCCGACTCGGCACGGCTGGGGGGGGGGGGGGGAGGGGGGAGGCGCTTGCGCTGGCGCTCGCCGGCTGCGCGACCAACCCGGTCACGGGCAATCCGAATTTCGTGACGGTGTCGGAATCCCAGGAAGTCCAGATCGGCCGC
Source organism: uncultured beta proteobacterium (assembly GCA_942492335.1). Lineage (GTDB taxonomy): Bacteria > Pseudomonadota > Gammaproteobacteria > Burkholderiales > SG8-41 > CAKKQX01. Next base: position 29,039 of record CALOEN010000019.1, read on the forward strand.
ACCGAAGATCCGAAAGTCCGCGAGGAATATGGCGTCTATGACAACGCGCCCTTGCAGCAGTACGTGAACGCTGTCGGACAGAAACTGGCCCGGGCCAGTCATCGACCGGGCCTTGATTACCATTTCACGGTAGTCGACTCCCCCGAAATCAACGCCTTCGCGCTGCCGGGCGGCTATGTCTACATCACACGCGGCATCCTCGCCTACCTCAATTCAGAAGCCGAACTCGCGGCGGTGCTGGGTCATGAAATCGGGCACGTCACCGCGCGCCACTCGGTGCAGCAGATGAGCGCTGCGACCGCGACCCAGGTCGGCGCCTCCATCCTGCAGATTTTCGTGCCGCAGGCCAGCGGCGGACTGGGAGATACCGCCGTCAATCTGGCCGGCGGCGCGCTCCTGTCGGGCTACGGCCGCGAGCACGAGCTCGAAGCCGACCGCCTGGGCGCTGAATACCTTGCGCGCACCGGCTACGACCCGCAGGCCATGGTGAAGGTGGTCCGCGTGCTCAAGAGCCAGGAGCTGTTCGATGCTGCAATCGCCAGGCAGGAAGGCCGCGAGCCGCGCAGCTATCACGGCTTGTTCGCCTCGCATCCTGACAATGACACGCGCTTGCAGCAGGTGGTAAACGAAGCAGCTCGTTTAAAGCACGCGAACACGCGCATCGGGCGCGAGGAATACCTGCACAAGATCGACCACATGGTCTACGCCGACAGCCCTGACCAGGGGGTGGTCAGAAACAATACGCTCTATCACACCGGGCTCGGTCTCGTCATGCGCTTTCCGCAGGGCTGGCGAGTGAAAAATCAACCGCAGAATGTCACTGCGGCAAGCCCCGGAAACAATGTGCTGATCGATCTCAGAACGGTGGGGCCGGCGAAGGGCAACCCGGCGGATATGTTGCGCAAAATCGCGCGCCTCGGGTCGGGCAGCAAAGTGACGCCGACCACCCTCAATGGCCTGCGGGCGGCGACAGCCCATGCCAGCATCCAGGGCAAGCCCACGCGCATAGTTGTCGTTTTTCTGGGCAATAATGCCTACGCCATAGGCGCTCAGGCCCAGAACAGCCAGGCGATGAGCCGCTTTCTGCCCGAGATCGAGGCCGCGCAGAACAGCTTCCATGCCATCACCAACAATGAGCGCGCGCTGGCGCGGCCGCTGACACTGCGCATCATCACGGCACGCTCCGGACTCACTTTTGCCGAACTCGCGCGCACTTCGCCGCTCGGGAAAAACGCCGCCGGCTATCTGCGCGTCATCAACGGACTCTACCCGTCCGGGGAACCGGTTGCGGGACAACCGCTGAAAATTGTTGAATAACACCCGCACCGCAAACTTGTTCAGCAGCGGCGTACCATCAGACGACTTCTTAAGCTGCGCGTGAAATGCGATAATCCGGATCGCCGCATGCCAAAAATAGTCGAACCATCGCGCAGCACCTCAAGTCCTGTCCGCAAACTCGCGCCATGATCCTGCAACGTATCGTCCTCGTCGTGCTACTGTGCCTCGCCTGGATCCTGCCCGGGCTGATCGGCCACGACCCGTGGAAACCGGACGAAGGCTACAGCTTCGGCGTGGTCTATGAGATCCTGCAGGGCGGCTCGTGGATAGTGCCGAATCTCGCCGGCGAGCCGTTCATGGAAAAACCGTCGCTGTTCTATCTGAGCGCCGCAGCCAGCGCGTGGCTGTTCTCGCCGCTGCTGCCCTTGCATGATGGCGCGAGAATGGCCACCGGTTTTTACATGGCGCTCACTTTCCTGTTTACCGGGCTGGCCGGCCGCGAACTCTACGGCAAAAACCAGGGCGCTGTCTCCGCATTGCTGCTGCTCGGCTGCTTCGGGCTTGCAGTACGCGCCCACCAGTTGATCCCCGACGCCGCGCTGCTTGCCGGGTTTGCGGCCGCATTTTACGGCTTCGCGCTGTGCCTGCGGCGGCCTGCACTGGGTGGTTTCTGGCTCGGGACGGGCGTGGGCATGGGCTTCATGGCCAAGGGCCTGATCACCCCGGGCACGCTCGTCATCGTGGCGCTCGCCCTGCCTCTCCTGTTCCAGAGCTGGCGCACGAGAAGCTATGGTCTGTCTCTCGCGGTCGCTGCCGTGACCGCGCTGCCGTGGTTGCTGATCTGGCCCCTCGCCCTGCACCAGACTGCGCCGCTCCTCTTCGACGAATGGCTATGGGTCAACAATCTGGACCGGCTCAGCAGCTTGTATAAGCTCGCGCCGCTCGCCGATACCCTGCATTATCTGCGTATCCTGCCGTGGTACGGTTTTCCAGCGCTGCCGATCGCGTTCTGGGTGCTGTGGGATGCGCGTAGCACCGGTTACGCCAGGCCGGGCATACAGCTGCCGCTGCTTGGTTTCATTGTCATCCTGGCCGTACTCAGCGCGGCTGCCGAAGCCAGCGAACTCTACGCGCTGCCATTACTGGTGCCGCTGGTGCTGCTCGCCACGCCCGCAATCAATACGCTGCGCCGTGGCGCTGCCAATGCCTGGCTCTGGTTCAGCGCGCTGGGGTTTTCGTTTTTCATCATCGTTGGCTGGTTTTACTGGGTGGCGCTGGAACTCGGGGTCCCGGAACAACTGCATCATCATCTGCACAACATGCAGCCGGGATACACGCCGGGATTCAAGCTGCTGCCGTTCGCATTGGGCGTGGTCTACACGCTGGCATGGATCGCGATTGTGGCCGGACCCAAGCGCAATCCGCAGCGTCCGGTCTTTATCTGGGCTGCCGGCGTGACGGTGGTCTGGGGGCTGATCGCCATTCTGTTCATCGGCTGGGTGGACACCGGAAAAAGTTACCGTTCGATGATAGCCGGCATGCAGCAGGCAATGCCGCAGCAGTATCGCTGCGTGTCCAGCCGCCACCTGGGCGAACTGCAGCGCGCGACGCTGCAATACTTTGCCGGCATAGTGACTTATCGGGAAGAAGTGCCCGAACGGGCCCGCGACTGCGATTTACAGCTGGTACAAGGCGTGCCGCAGGTAGAAATCGCGCCGTCGGGCCGGTGGCGGAAAATCTGGGAAGGCAGCCGTCCCGGCGACGATCGGGAGCGCTTTCGACTGTATCAGCGCATTGCGGACAAAAGAACCTAAAAAGCGTTGAGGCCGCCAAGAACGCCAAGAAAAACAAAAATAATTAAGCGATTTTAAAATTCAACCTGATGAAATTAATCCCCGTAGTCGTCACGTGTTGATCAAGTTGCACGCAGTTTATCCCAAGATCTTCAATTTGAATTTCTTGGCGTTCTTGGCGGCCTTGGCGGCAAATATTTACGGTGTTCAGTGCGGGCACGGACTGTCTGCTCCGCCGTCGGCTGAGAAGGCACCGTTTATAATCGGGTCATGAGCGATACGCTGCAACGATTTGTGTTCGAGCACGCGCCGATACGCGGCGAGATCGTGCAACTCGAAGCCACCTGGCACTCGGTACTGGAGCATCACGACTATCCGCCAGCGCTGCGCATGATACTCGGCGAGATGATGGCCGCTGCGGTGCTGCTCGCGGCAACCCTGAAATTCGACGGTGCGCTGATCATGCAGATCCAGGGCAGCGGCCCGGTGCGCCTGTTGGTGGTCGAATGCACCAGCAGCCATCACATGCGTGCGACAGCCAAATGGAGCGGAGAACTTCCAACGGGCGGCTTGCGTGATCTGGTCGGCGACGGCAGGTTCGTGATCAGTCTTGTGCCGGACGGCGGCAAGCAGAGCTACCAGGGAGTGGTGGATCTCGAGGGAAACAGCGTGGCCAGCATCCTCGAGCATTACATGCGGCATTCGGAGCAGCTCGAGACCCGGCTGTGGCTGGCCTGTGACGACAACCGCGCAGCAGGACTGCTGCTGCAAAAACTGCCGCAGCACGAGGACACCGATCCCGACGACTGGCCGCGTGCGCTGCATCTCGCCACCACCCTCAAACTCGGCGAGTTGCTCGAACTCCCCTCACAGCAGCTACTTCACCGGCTTTACCACGAGGAAGATCTCCGGTTGTTCGAACCACGCCCGGTGAGCTTTCGCTGCAGTTGCTCGCGGGACCGCGTCGCCGGAATGCTGCGCATGATCGGCTACGACGAAGTTAAAACCATTCTGCACGAACGGGGCGTCATCGACGTCAACTGCGAATTCTGCAACCGGAAATATCAGTTCGACAGCGTCGACGCCGGGCAGGTGTTCGCCGCTGAATACGTGACGCGTCCGGGGGCGACACGGCATTGAAACCGCGAATGGGTATTGGGAAGTAGGGAGTGCTGTACGGCAAAACGTATGAACCAGGATTTTTCGCTTTTCCCACTACCCACTCCCCACTCCCCACTCTTGTGCTGTATCGCACCAAGCAGACTCGACACTCTCCGTGCGGAGGCGTAAACTTCTTTCGTTGATCTGCAGCACCCCTCAGAACACAATCAATTCCCATTTAATTCATGGCGTTAAGGAGAGAAGCATGAGCAACGGACGCGAAGTTGTGATAGTAAGCGGCGTGCGCACCGCGATCGGTGATTATGGCGGCGCATTGAAGGATGTGGCGCCAACCGAACTGGCAGCGCAAGTGATCCGGGAAGCAGTCAAGCGCGCCAACATCGAGCCCGGACAGGTCGGTCAGATGGTGTTCGGCAATGTCATTCATACCGAAGCCAGGGACATGTATTTCTCGCGCGTCGCCTGCATGAAGGGCGGCCTGCCGCAGGACACCACTGCGCTGACCGTCAACCGCCTGTGCGGCAGCGGCATGCAGGCGATCGTCAGCGCGGCGCAGGCGATCATGCTGGGCGACACCGACGTCGCGCTGGGCGGCGGCGCGGAATCGATGAGCCGCGGCGGCTACCTGATGCCGTCCCTGCGCTGGGGCCAGCGCATGGGTGACGGCAACGTCGTCGACATGATGGTCGGCGCACTGACCGATCCCTTCGACACCGTGCACATGGGCATCACCGCCGAGAACATCGCCGAGAAATGGAAAATCACGCGCGAAGCGCAGGACGCGTTCGCCGTGGAAAGTCATCGTCGCGCCATCCAGGCCATCGAGAAGGGTTATTTCAAGGAACAGATCCTGCCCGTTGAACTGAAGACACGCAAAGGCACCACCGTGTTCGACAAGGACGAGCACCCGCGTGCCGATGCTAGCATCGAAGGCATGGCCAAGCTGCGCGCCGCATTCAAGAAGGAAGGCGGTTCGGTCACTGCCGGCAACGCCTCCGGCATCAATGACGGCGCCGCTGCCGTGGTGCTGATGGAAAAGGAGGCCGCCAAGAAAGCCGGCCTGAAGCCGATGGCGCGCCTGGTGTCATACGGCCTGGCCGGCGTCGACCCGAAAATCATGGGCATCGGCCCCGTGCCGGCGGTGCAGAACGCATTGAAGCGCGCCGGACTCAAGGTTGAGGACATGGACGTCATCGAATCCAACGAGGCGTTTGCCGTGCAGGCGCTGGCCGTTTCCTGCGACCTCAAATTTGATCCCAAGAAAACCAACCCCAACGGCGGCGGCGTGGCCCTGGGCCATCCCATCGGCGCCACCGGTGCCATCCTTACCGTCAAAGCGATCTATGAACTGCACCGTACCGGCGGCAAATATGCGCTGGTGACCATGTGCATAGGCGGCGGCCAGGGCATCGCCGCGATATTCGAAAGAATGTAGAAGCAAACGCCGCTCACCAGAGCGGCGTTTTTTGATCGGCACCATTGCTGGTGGGTCCGCATACGGCCCTGTTCGCAAATACTATTTAAAATCGACAAGAGGAGCATCAACATGCGCATGATTAAATTTCTGGCTGCACTCGCCATACCTTCCCTGCTGGCCATGCCGGCCGCCCAGGCCGCCTACCCGGACAAACCGGTACGGCTGATCATCGGCAGCGCGCCCGGCTCGGGTCCCGATATCATTTCGCGGCTGGTGGCCGATCGCCTGTATCAGGCGTGGAAACAGCGTATCGTCGTGGATTCCCGTCCCGGCGCGGCAGGCGCTATCAGCGCGGAGCTGGCACTGCAGGCGAACCCCGATGGTTACACCTGGATGATGCTGACCTCCCAGCTTTTGGTCGCAGCCGAGGTATTGCCCAATCTAAAGTTCAAGCTCGACAAGGATTTCCAGTCGATCAGCCTGATCGGCACCGTGCCGTTCGTGCTGCTGGTGAATCCTGGACTCCCGGCCAAGTCGCTCAAGGAACTGATAGCCCTTGCGAAAAAATCGCCGGGCAAGCTGCGCTATGGCTCGGCCGGGACCGGCGCATCCGAGCATCTGTCAGGCGTGCTATTCACCCGCATGACGGGCACCGACATGCTGCATGTGCCCTACAAGGGCGTGGCTCAGGCCATCCTTGATACGATTTCCAACGAGGTTCAGCTCACCTACGCCGTGCTCCCCGCCGCACGCCCTCACATCCAGAGCGGAAGGCTGCGGGCGCTGGGCGTGACCACCCCGAAGCGTGCCCCGCTGTTTCCAGATGTGCAGTCGATCTCGGAAGCGGTGCCCGGCTACGCGATGTATGGTTGGTACAGTCTGGTGGCCCCCACCGGCACACCGAGCGCCGTATTGAGCAAGGTCAGCGCCGAAGTGGTCAAGGCCGTCAAGGAACCTGCGTTCGGCGAGCGGCTCAAGGTCCTGGGTATTGGCATCGTCGGCAGCACCCGCGCAGAACTCGATACCTGGCGCCGCGACGAAACGAAGCGGATCAGCGAACTGGTCAAAGCCTCTGGCGCGAGCGCCAAGTAGCCGCGTTTTCAGGCAAGGCAATAAAAGACGCCGCGCACTGCGCGGCGTTTTTGTTTACGCACGTAAACAGGTTAACGGTGATCTCCGCCCGCAACAGTAAACGCCCGCGGCGCTATGCCGAGCGCGCGCCGGAACATGGTGGAAAACGCGCTGGGGCTCTCGTATCCCAGGTCGACCGCCACGGTGGTGACCGGCACGCCTGCAGCCAGGCGCCGAATTGATTCGAGCAGTCGCGCCTGCTGTTTCCAGCGCGCAAAGGTGATGCCCGTTTCCTGCAGAAACCGCCGGTACAGCGTGCGCGTGCTGGTGTTCATGTCGCCCGCGTCAAGAGCGCAGGCGCGCCGCGTCGACAGATCGGCGAGGATGCGCTCGCACAACTGCGCGAGATCCGGGCTCTCCGGCAGCGGCAGGTCCAGCGCGCACGGCGGCAGGCGCCGGATTTCCGCCATCAGCAGACGCATCAGCAGGCCGTCGTCACCGCGCTCGTCGTACGCCTGCGGCAGCGCCACGGCGCGCACTACCAGTTCGCGCAGCAGCGGCGTGACATCGAGCACCACGCATGAGGCGGGCATGCCCGCGCCGGCGGCGTCATTCACGTAAAGACTGTGCATTTCCACGACGCCGTACATCTGGATCTCGTGCACGGTGTGCGCCGGCACCCACAGCGCGCGGCTCGGCGGCACGATCCAGGCATGGCGTGCGGTGCGCACGCGCATCGTCCCCGCGACCGCGAACACGAACTGCGCGCGCGCGTGCCAGTGCGGCTTGATGTGATGGCTGTTCGGGTACGATGTGCGCCGCGTGACAATGGCGCGCGATAGGTCGCCCTGCACCGGACTTTCCGGGACAACGGCATCCACGCTAATGCGCGGGGGCACGGTAATCTGGCGACTGTCCATTTATCGAAGGTTTGTAGTAAAACATCGAAAGACAGACGATTATAACTCAAGCAGAATTCACCCTATGACTACACTTACTCAAGCCGCCCCGCACCCGGAAGGTCTGACCCGCGCCGTGAACCTGCTGCTGAACGTCGGCCACGGCATAGACCATATGTTTCTGCTGATCTTCGCCACCGCCGTGGCCTCGATCGCCGTTGAATTCGGCTACGCCAACTGGACCGACCTGATGCCGTACAGCGCCGGCGCCTTCGCGCTGTTCGGCCTCGGCGCGCTGCCCTCCGGCAGGCTCGGCGACCTGTGGGGCCGCCGCATCATGATGATCATTTTTTACATCGGCATGGGGTTCGCCGCGTTGCTGGTGTCGCTGACGCAGAACGCCTGGCAACTCGCCGCGGCGCTGACCCTGCTCGGCGTCTTCGCCTCGATTTACCATCCGGTGGGCATACCCATGCTGGTGCAGAACGTGCCCAATCCGGGCGCGGTAATCGGACTGAACGGGCTGGCCGGTAACCTTGGCATCGCCGTCGCCGCGCTGGTGACCGGGTATCTGGTCAAGTGGATAGGCTGGCGCGCCGCCTTTGTCATCCCCGGCATTCTGTCTATCGTGTGCGGCGTCATTTTCGCAGTGATGTGCCCGAAGGAAACCGAAACACCTTCAAAGCGCAAGGGCGGCAAGGCCAAGGTCGCGCTGTCGCCGGCGATGCTGGTCCGCGCCTTCGCGGTGATGACGGCGGCTGCGGCCGTGAGCACCGTGCTGTTCAACTTCACGACCAACGGCAATTCGCAGCTGCTGTCCGAGGGTTTCAAGGGAGTCATCGAAGACCCGGCCGTCCTCGGTGCGCTGCTCGCCGTGATCTATACCATCGCCTCGTTCGCGCAAATCGTCGTCGGCCGGCTGATCGACCGCATGCCGTTCAAGCCGCTGCAGCTGTGGATGTCCGTCATTCAGATCCCGCTGCTGATCTTCGCCGCGCACACGCAGGACTGGGGGCTGTTCATCGCCCTGCTGGCGGTGATGGTGTTCATCTTCGGCTCGATCCCGTTCACCGACGCCATGATTGTGCGCTACGTCGATGACCGGCTGCGCTCGCGCGTGGCAGGCATGCGGCTGACCGTCGCCTTCGGCTTCAGTTCGGCTGCCGTCTGGGTACTCGGCCCAATGGTCAAGGGCATCGGGTTTTCCAACGCGCTGTGGGTCATGGCCGGCATAGCCGCGATCAAGGCGGCGATCGTGTTGTTGCTGCCGGACGAACCGGTGGCGGACGTGGCGCAAAGCTAAGATCCCGTCTTTCCCCGACTGCTTCATCGCCGCTTTGCCCGCAACTGCCCGCACGGGTGGTGTAACATGCAGTTATCCCCCTTTTTTCTGCAACGACGGCGCTGCGCCGTCACTCATGGAGGAAACACAATGGAAAAACCACTTGGCAACGACGACCTGTCCGAAAAACCCGGCGAACGGGTAATCGACAAACCCGAACTCCCCGCGACCGGCATCACCAACGAAAACGAAGCGCACACCGAGGTCATTTCCGGCGAGATGCAGCTCAAGCGCGGGACCGTGGGTCAGTTCGAAGTGATGTGCGACGAGCCCACGCGCATCGGCGGCACGGACAAGTATCCGTCGCCGATGGGCTATCTCGCGATGTCCATCGGCTTCTGACTGCTCACCCAGGTTGCGCGGTACGCGCACATGATGAAGATGAAAGTGAACGGCGCGAATTGCCGCGTCGTGTTACGCAAGCATCTCGGCGGGTCGGTAATGAAAGGGACGGTGTTCAACCGTTGGGAAGGCGTCAGCACGTATCTCAAGGTCGAGAGCGACGAGCCGGCGGACAAGCTTGCGCACCTGATCAAGAATGCCAAGGCCGGCTGTTTTGCCGAAGGCCTGATCACGCAGCAGGTGCCCTTGCACAGCCATATCGAAGTGAACGGCAAGCCGTTTGATATCGATAACGTCGCCGTGAAGTAGCCGACCGCAATTTATAACGGGCCTGCAGACCCGGTAGCTATAAAGCAGATGTAAACAGGGGCGGCATGAGCCGCCCCTGTTTATTTTCCGGCAATCCGTGTCCCGATGAAGAGACCGGTCTGCTTATCGCTACGGCTGGACTTAATTAGTGACCCTGCCCTCCACCGTCTTCATCGCTGCTTCGACACAAGCCTTGTCAAGATGCCCGCCGGGCGCACCGCTCACGCCGATCCCACCGATGACTTCCTTCCCGGACTTGATCGGGAACCCTCCGAGGAGCGAGGTGAATTTTTCAGTAAGCAGGAGGGAATCGGGGGTAGCCCCTTTCTTGATGTTTGCGTCCAATCTCGCAGTCTCATAGCCCAGCAATGCCGCCGTATGCGCCTTGCGCTCCGCGATTTCTATGGCATGCGGACGGGAGTTATCGGCGCGCAGAAGCGCCTTCATGTACCCTGAGCGGTCCACAACGACCGCAACGACGTTATAGCCATCCGCAGTACAGGCTGCCACTGCGGCTGCCACAAGCTCCTGTGCGATTCCCACGGATACCGTGCGCTCGGTGGTGACATCCGCTGCGGCGGCTGAAAATGCAATGGAGCCAAAAAGCGCACCGAAAATTAATTTTTTCATGGTTAACAACTCCCTGTTATGGTTGATGGCTTAGTAAATCACGGTGTACAACTGCTCGTCGTAAAGACTGCCAGTCAACGGGTTGAGCACAAACAACGGATCTGCTGCCACGCCGCTGCCGGGGACGATACCCGACAATGCATCGCGGAAGTTCATCGAATCCTTGTTAACCGCGTGCGCCTGTTGATCCTTCGTGCCGTGCCACACTTCGACAAGGGTCATATGATTCGGGCGGTTCGCCTGGGTGAGCACATCGAATCGCAGGTTTCCCTTGTGTTTGCGGCTGTCCGTGGCCAGCTTCTCCACCATGGCGTTGCCGCAGGGCCCGGTCTCGCTGACCTGGCGCTTGCACGGCGGAAACTGCTCAGGCGGAATGATGTCCACGTGCGTCACGGCAAATACGGCGCCGCTCCCGCTCTTGACGGCCTTCCCGGGCTTCGCAGCCATCAAGCCTACGTGCGGCCGCTCATCGTACGGACTGTAAAGCAACGGCTGCAATGCCTTGCGAAATGCCACCGTGCTGTCGCTCTTTGCATGCGCCTCCCGTGCACCCTTGTCCGCCCAGACTTCAAGCAGCAGGAAGTGGTTACTGCGACCGTTGCGCTGCAGCGCTTCGAATCTGAGGCTTCCTGCCTCTTTCCTGCTCGCGGCGCTGTGTTTCTTGATCAACCCTTCGACTTTCTTCATCGCTGACGGCGCAGCCTCGATGTAAGTAACGACGAAATAGGGTTGATCCGGCAAAACCGTGCCGTCTTTCAACTTGACTTCGGCCAGCGCAGCTGGCGTCACAATCACACACAGCAGTGCCGCAAAACGCAACAAACTCCAGAACTTGCTCATGACTCTCTCCTTTGGTGGTAAACGCACCCAGCCACTCCCCGAAATTGCGACCGGTAGCTTTTTTTCTTGCGATAAGTAAATTCGCCCGTCGTCGATGTGCCGATGCAACGGGTGAGCGACAAATCATGCGATTTTCACGTGGGCGAGTCAAGCGCGACAGATGAGGTAGGCATGCCGTGACATGCCTGTTTTATCCTGGAGAGAGAATGGTAAAAGTATATTTATAAACAAGCAGTTAAATATTCTCCGCCGATCTCTTTTACCCGTCCAGCGTGAATGCTTCGTGTACTGCGCTTTGCACGCCGCCGCCCATCACCGGGCCGCCGCCGGCGACATGGATATAGTCACCGATGACCGCTGCACCCAACCCGTGACGCGGCGTGAGCATGGGCGCATAGGCTTCCCAACGGTCAGTGACCGGATCATAAGCCTCGTTCTGTCCGTACACGCGATTGGTGCCTTCGCCGCCCATGACAAATATCTTTCCATGATACAGCACTGCGCCATGCCCCGAGCGCGCGGTGGGCAACGGGCGCCGCGGCGCCCAGCGGTCTTTTTGCGAGTCGTAGACGTGATGCAAATTGGAGTTGGTGTGAAAGGAGTCGACGCGCCCGCCGACCACGTGGATGAACTGGCCAACGACCAGCGTACCGGTATGGTCGCGTCCCGTGGGCATGGGCGCCAGCGTGTCCCAGCGATCGGCCTTCGGATCGTAGACGAGATGCCAGTCAACTGATTTCTTGGCGGGCGAGGTATCGCCGACGGCGCCGCCTATGGCGTGCAGCCTGCCGTTGAAGCCGACGCAGGCGATGGCGCCGCATGCCCTGGGCAGCGAGGCGATCTTCGTCCAGCGGTTGCTGGAGCTGTCGAAAACATAACATTCGTCATGCGGCTTGCGGTTCTGCTCGACATGGCCGCCTATGGCGTAGAGTTTGCCGTCTAGAACGGCAACACCGACATGGTTGGCGCCGCGCGGCAGTGGCGCGACGTCTATCCAGCGGTCGGCGGCCTGGTCATAGGCCTGGTGGTAGGTCCGGTCCACGCGCTGTTCGCCATAGCCTCCGACCAGGTGCATCCTGCCTGCGTATTCGGTGGCCCACGCCATCTCGCTGCGCGGCAGCGGCAGCGCGGCGCGTGTAATCCAACGTCCGGGTGCGGCGGCCTTGGGAGCCGGACTGTCGAACACGTGCTGGGTAGTAGCGATTTCAGGCAGCCCTATGCGCCCGGGCTTTTTCAGGCTCTCATACTGGCCGCCATGCATACTATGGTCGCTTTGGGCCAGCACCGTCGACGCGAATACCGCGCCGGCGCTGCCGAGCAGAAATCGGCGTCGATTGATATTGTTCAAGTTAATCTCCTCGTTTCAGCGCCGACCAATAGGGGGAGTTGCGACAGTCGGCTTAGAGGTATTGTAGAGGAATGAATGTAAATTTATGTCAAGACACCGACCGGACAGGGGCCTGGCGCGATTCCGGTAGACGCAAACCGGCCCTGTCTATTGAGAAAAACGCACGGCGGAACTGAAGGCGCTGCAGCGCCATTCAGCCGCCGGACGTTACGGCGCGATGCCGTTGGCTTAGCGCAGCTTCAGACCAATTTCGCGCACGAGCTTGCCGTACTTGGCGTTCTCGTTTTTCATGAACTTGTCGAACCACTCGGGCGACTGGTTGGCCACGATCAGCCCCAAATCGACCAGCTTGCTGTTGACCGCGGGCGTTTGCATTGCGTGGTTAAGTTCCGCGTTCAGGCGCTTGATGATGGCAGGCGGTGTGCCGGCCGGCGCAACGAAACCGAACCAGCCGCGCATATCATAACCGGGGACCACTTCGGCAAAAATCGGGAGGTCCGGCTTGTTGGGCACCCTCACGTCGTTGGTCACGGCGATCAGCCGCACTTTGCCTGACAGAATGTGCGGCGACAGGGAAGTATAGGAACCGACCCCCGTCATGATATGCCCACCTATCACGTCGACCGTGATTTGCGACGCGCCCTTGTAGGGAACGTGCAGGAAGGTGAATCCCGCCGACCGGGACAGGTACTCGAACGTGAGGTGCGGATAGCCGCCTTCACCGTTGGTCCCGACCGAGATTTTTCCCGGGTTCGCCTTGGCCCAGGCGATCATTTCCTTCGGGGTCTTGAACGGCGCGTTCAGGCGGGCCACCACCGCAAGATAGTTCGTCGCAGCGAGCGCGAGGCCCGAAAAATCCTTGAGCGGGTCGTACGGCAGCTTGGCGTAGGTGTGTGGCGCAACCGACAGGTTGCCGCCCTGCCCCATGCCTATGGTGTAGCCGTCCGGCGTGGCCTGCTTGAGCAGGGTCAACCCGAGCTGGCCGCTCGCGCCCGGGCGATTGTCGACTACGAACTGCTGTCCCAGCCGCTGGGCGAGGACGGGGCTGACCAGACGCGCAATGATATCGGCTGCTTCGCCGGGCGGGAACGGCACGATGATGCGCACTGGCTTGTTGGGATACGGATCTGCAGCGAAAGCACCGATGGAACCGAACATGCACGAGAACAGGGCCAGCAAAAGCGTAAAGATTCTCACTTTTTTCTCCTCGATGACAGGACAGGACGGGACAGGGTGAGGGCATACTGTATACGAACATCAGGGAACAGGCTACCAGGGGCGGCATCGCTCCAATCAAGCGCGGCAATCTTCAATTACGAGCGTGGTCTTGCACCCAGCGTTCGCGCAAACGCCTGCATCCCGTAGTGAAAGGCGATAAACGCGCCTAACTCCATGATCTGCGCCTCGGTGTAGTGCTGTTTGCCTTCGTTGTAAAAGGCGGCGGTCACGTTCTCGGGGTTGAGGTACATCTCGCACGCGTAACGCAGCGCCCACTTCTCGGCCGCAGTAAAGCGCGGGTCGTCTTCGAATTTTGCCGATCCGGCGGCGATTCTTTTCTCATCGAGCCCCGCCTGCAGCGCCCGCTTCGAGCGCAGACCGCCGAAGTACGGATCGCCCGCGATCCGGGCGAGCCGCACGCGGATGATCTCCTTCAGCCGATGGTCCACGCTGCCTTCCGTGTGTGAAAACAGCAGCGCACGCAGCAGTGCCTTGGCATATCCGGGCGCATGCGCCAAGATGCGTGGAAACAGGCTGTCGGGAACGCCCAGCGCTTCGCACTGCCGGATCAGTTCCAGCAGTTCCTTGTCGTCGATTTCGGACAGGGTTAATGGTTTAACGTAGGACATTTTCCAATGGGTCCAAAGTTCAAGGTTCAAGGTTGGAAGAACTCTTTTGCCCTTTATTTCTTTGCGCCTCCAGCGAGACAGGCTCGGCGCCGTAGATGCGTGCCGCCTCTTCCTGGCTGATCAGGCGGCCGTCGGGAGCGAACATCGGATAGAACTTCAGCGTGCCGAAGAACGTGTGATAGCCGATGTTGAAACCGATGAACGCGCCAAGCTCGACGATCTCCTCTTCGGAAAAGTGCCGGCGCAGTTCATCGTAAAACGCGGCGTCGATCTTGTCGGGATTGAGCGCCATCAGTTCACTGTAGCGCAGCGCGAGCTTCTCGGCTTCGGTGAAACGGGCGCTCGTCGCGTGGTCCGCGATGCCCTCGTCGATGTCGCTTTCGGTCAGACCCTGCCGCTTCGCCGAAGCGGACCGGACATTCCCTCAGTAGGTGCAGGAGGCCATGCGGGAGAGCTGCACCCGAATGATCTCCTTGATCTTGTGGCCGACGCGGCCGGTGTTGAAAATCGTGTCCCAGGCGATGAACATCGCCTCGCACAGATCGATGTTGTGGCCCATCATCGCGTGAAAGCCCGGGTCGGGCGCGCGGTGCTGCAGGCATTTGTCGATATAAGGTCTGAGCTTCGTCTTCCGAAGTTCCTCGATATCGAGCATGGTGATGTTCGGCATGGCGTGCGGGTATTTTATGGATGAAGGCTGAAGGATGAACGATAAAGCGCTGGCCGGCAAGCTTGCCGCTGAAGTCCGCCAGCGGGAAAATCTGTATGCATTTGTTTACAAAATAATATTTTAATTGAGCATGGCCTCAATGCTAAGTAAAATCCAACCGCGTGTCGCGCAGCACACCGAACAACTGGATCGGTTTCCGGCGCGGAATTTCCAGCGGCGGCAGCGCTTCGGTATCCAGCTCAAATCCGGCCGCTGCGAGCGCGTCCATGACCGTTTTTGACAGCACCATCTCGCCGGCCCGCGCGCGGTGCAACAGACGCTCGGCGACGCTCACGGTGTCGCCGATAATAATCAACTGCCCGGGCATCGAGTCTTCCGCGATGCCGATGACCGCGTCACCGGCGTGCAGCCCGATTGCGACCGCCGCGCGGATACCATACTCATGCTCCCACGATTCCTCGAAGACAGTGAATTCGCGCTGGATCTCCTGTGCCGCCTGCACGGCATGCTGCGCATTTTCTGCCCCCCCAAAGGACGCCATCAGGGTATCGTTCATCACGCTGCGCACGGCGCCTTCCTGGCGCTCGACCACCGTCCGAACCAGGGCGAAAAATTCGGCAATGCGCGCCAACACTACTGGCGGCTCGAGCATCTCCGACGTGCGCGTGAACCCGCTCGTCGCGGCATACAGAATGACGACCGGCACGCGCTCCGGCGCAACAACTTTGGTTTTCGGCGCTGCCATGCAATAGCCTCTCTTGATACCGCATCAGGCGCGGCCCGCTGGATGGGTTTCAATTATAAACAGGTGCGGACAGAAGTGTCCCGGGTTTCGTTGACGGTTTATTGGCATTTCACAGGTGATGTTCGAAGAATGTGCCAAATTCAACAGAATTTTCCCGATGATGACGGTATATTTGTCCCGTGTGTCCCTTTACATCCTCCTCCGGGACACACCCTCAGGCCGCGCACTTCATCTCGTTGCGCGGCTTTTTCTCGGGCGCGTGATCTGCAGCAGAAGCCTGGTTTTTGTCGCGGCACCATAAGCCCTCTACAAGCAGGCAATAGGCCTCGACCCGAACAACGCTAAAGCCTTCATCGGCCTGGGCATCGCCTATCTCCACAGCGGCGACAAGACACTGACGCGCGCCGCGCTGGAAGAGGCGCTACGCCTCGAACCTCGGCGCAAAAACGAGTTCGCACCTATAATCGCCCGCTAAACGCAGCCGATCAGAGCAAAGACCCGGGGCATATTGTAAAAAGCAAAGCAGCGCACAGGGGCCGGTGTCACAATACAGGGCGCGGCGTCGAAACCGCGCCTGATCACACAGATGATGGGATGACGACATGCTGAGCATAGTTTTATCGACGATTGCCTTTTTCGTTTCAATCTATTTCCTCAGGCGCTACCTCGAGGACATGGGCATTCCGAAAGGCATGACCCGGGGCGCCCTGATCTTCACGATCGCGCTGGCGGTTTCCTACCTCGTGGCGCTGGCTGCGGACCATCTGCCGCACTAACATTCTCATATCGCGCTTTGATTGATAAACAGTGAAGGATCAATCAAGTCCGACTCTATCGATCATTGCAACGGGAGGCAGTTCATGAGTTCACTCGATATACACGCCGGCAGCAAGGAATTGCCGGTGCCCGACGGATTCCGCTGGCCGGGAGGCAAACGCATCGCGGTGTTTTTCCGGGTGTCGTTCGAGTGGTGGTCCGACGGCAAATGGCCGGGCATAGGGCCGATGGGCAACCCGCTGAAGGCGGGCGTGCCCGACCTTAACGCGGTGGGTTGGGCCGAATATGGCCACCGCCGCGGCATACACCGCATCCTCGACGTGCTGGCTCGACAGGACATCAAGGCCACCATCAATGTCAGCGGCATCATGGCCGAGCGCTATCCCGAGACCGTGCGCAAGATCGCTGATGCCGGCCACGAGATCGTCGCGCATTCCTACACGATGGACATGATACCGGCGTACCTGTCCGAGGAAGAAGAGCGCGCGAACATCCGCCACACCACCGAGTTGATCGAACGCGCCACCGGCATCCGCCCCAAGGGCTGGATCAGCCCGCGCAGCACGCCCAGCCTGCGCTCGCCGCGGCTGCTTGCCGAAGCCGGCTACGAATGGCACGGCGACACGCTTAACGACGACCTGCCGTACCTGGTCGATTTCGGCGACCGCTCGATCATTGCGTTCCCGAACAACACCGAAGTCAACGACCTGCCGCTCTACATGCGCCACGGCAATGCGCCACGGGTCATGCTCGAGATCTTTGAACACTGGCTCGACTGCGCGCGCAATCGCGAGACGGGGCCGGTGCGCATGGATCCGGCGATCCATACGCATGTGTTCGGCCGCTCGCCCGGGCTGTTCGTCTACGAGGACATCATCAAGGTGGCCAAAGCCGCGAAAGACATCTGGATAGGAACACGCTCCGAGGCCGTGGCACACGTTAAAAGTATGCTCGGGCGCTGAATTACGGCACAATCGGTGCACCCGGCGCCATCTTGCCGCGACAGTGGCGCACAACAAAATCCGCGGCAGCTGAGATTAATCACAGGAGAACTCATGCACACATTTTCCCGCTTGTTTACCGGAGCCTTGCTGGCCGCACTCGTCGTCATGCCGGTTGCAGCCGCCGGTTTTCCGGATCGGCCGATGCGCCTGATCGTGCCGTTCTCGCCCAACGGGCCGAACGATCTGCTGGCCCGCATGGTCGGGCAAAAGCTCACCGAATCGTGGGGTCAGCAGGTCGTCGTCGACAACCGCCCCGGCGCGGGCACCATTATCGGCACCGAAATTGCGGTGCGCTCACCGGCCGACGGCCACACGTTGCTGATGGTGTCATCGAGCACGGCCGTCAATCCTACGCTCAAGAAACACCTGCCGTACGACACGCTGAAAGATCTGGTGATGCTGGTCCAGCTTGCCTCCTCGCCCAACGTTCTCGTCGTGAATCCCGCAGTGCCCGCCAGGAATGTTGCCGAGCTTATCGCGCTGGCAAAAGCGAAACCGGGAGCCATCACCTACGCATCCGGCGGCGCCGGCGCGGCCACGCATCTTGCCGGTGAACTGCTCGCAAGCATGGGCGGCGTCAAAATGACGCACGTGCCGTACAAGGGCGCGGCCCCGGCCACGATAGACCTGCTCGGCGGGCGCGTGTCGTGCATGTTCGGCACCATCCTGCCCACGCTGCCGCACATCAAATCCGGAAAACTGCGCGCCATCGGTATCAGTTCGCTCAAACGTTCTTCCGCACTCCCCGACGTGCCGGCAATCGCCGAGACGCTGCCGGGCTTCGAGGCGACCTCGTTCTACGGCATCGCCGTGCCCGCGGGCACGCCCAAAGCCATCGTCGCCAAACTCAACGCGGAAATCGTGCGCATCGTCACCGCGCCGGACATGCGCCAGAAACTGCACGATCAGGGCGCGGAAGCGGTAGGCGATACCCCGGCTGCGTTCGCCGCCGTCTTTCGCAAGCAGATGGTGAAATGGGCCAAGGTGATCAAGGACGCGGGCATCGCGCAGAACTAAACCGGGCGATCACATTCGCTACTCCAACACCCTGACCGTCGGGCCCGTGCGCAACGGCCGCGGGATCGTCGCACTGAAGGCGTTCGCGCCGGGCAAGACGATCTGCCAGGTCCGCGGCAAAATCGTCACCGGCGCCGCCGTCTGGCGCTACTGGGACACCGATCCCCGGCGCGGCGAAAACTGTTTCCGCTACGATGATGACCATTACCTCGATCCGGAAGGCGAGATCGGCGCCTACGCCAACCATTCGTGCCGTCCCAACGCCGGCGTGATCAGGACGGGCAGCAGGCTGATGCTCAAGGCCATCCGGACGATTGCGGCCGGCGACGAAGTCACGCACGACTATTCCACACTGCTGGGCGCGGACGACATCTGGAAAATGAAATGCAATTGCGGGGCGCCTGATTGCCGCAAGGTCGTCCGTAATGTCAGCAAGCTGCCCGCCGGCGTACTCGCCAGTTACAAGGCACTGGGGCTCATTCCCGAATTCATATTGGCGATCTCATGTCCGTGAAGTCCCCGGTATCCGGAGCCAGGCTGGTCCGGATTGTACGGATACATTTAATTCCCGGATAAACGCTAATATCTCTTGCACTCCGCAGCGTTTTGCGCGGAAATATGCATATGGAACATATACACCGCGATTCCATAATCAGTCCTGACGCCTGGATAGGCCCGCAGATCCAGAATGAAATGTCGTGGATCTATCATCTGGACGCGGCGGATGTGGCGGAAATCGACGCGGCGCTGGCCCATGCCAAACGCATCGGCGCGCGCATTCCCTTCCCGGCCGACTCCTTCCCGCTGCCGCGTTTTGCCGCGGCGCTCGATCGCATACTCCAGGAACTTGAGAACGGCCGCGGATTCAAGCTGATTCGCGGCATCCCGCGCCAGCGCTACACCGACGGGGAATGCGAGCTGGTCTACTGGGGGCTGGGCGTGCATCTTGGCAATCCGGTATCGCAGAACGCGCGCGGCCACCTGCTGGGTCATGTGCGCGACGAAGGCCGGATTCACGCCGACCCCAACGCGCGCGGCTACCAGACCAGCCAGCGCATGGACTTCCATACCGACATGCTGCCGGTCGACGTGCTCGGCTTGTTCTGCCTGCGCACCGCCAAATCCGGCGGTGCAAGCAAACTCACCAGCGCACTGACCGTGCACAACGTGCTGCGTGCGGAACGCCCGGACCTGCTGAACGCACTCTACGGAACGTTTCATATCGACTGGCGCGGCGAGGAACCTGAGGGCGAGCAGCCCTGGTTCGCGCTGCCGATGTTCAGCGAACGCGACGGCAGGGTGACCGTGCGCATCAACAGCCGGCCATACTACGATTCCGCTGCGCGCCACGGCGAGCAGTACCGTCCTTCTGCCATTCAGCGCGAAGCCCTCGAGATGGTCCAGGAGATCGCCAACCGGCCGGAGCTGATGCTCACCATGGATTTCCAGGAAGGCGACGTCCAACTCATCAACAACCACACCATGCTGCACGCACGCGAGGCGTACGAAGACTATCCAGAGCCGGGTCGCGAGCGACACCTGCTGCGCATGTGGATCGCGGTGGACGACGCGCGCCGCCGGCCGCTTGCAGATGCACTGGCCAACCGCTATCGCTGGGTAAGCGCGGGCGGTATTCCGAAGAAAGCGGCGGCCGCTGCCGCCTGACTGTTTAAAAATATCGGGGGCTGGAGTCGTAATACGATCACGTTCCGGCATAGTGTTTCGTTTTGTAGCGGCATTATCCGGATAGCTGTGCCCCGTCCATACGATGGGTGCCGCGTCCGGCCCGCGGTTCCCGGATGCTATCATTCCGCGTC
>CALOEN010000020.1:0-6222 GCA_942492335.1 uncultured beta proteobacterium
TCACACCGTCTTCAAAATCACCGGCAACAGCACTTGCGGATGCTAAAAACAAGACCAGTGAAAAAATTACAGATGTTCTCATTGCCATTTCAAGACGGAATTGGCTTCCCGGCACATCGACGTAAACACGCCTTCAGCCCGGCAATCGAAGGAATACTCCGGGAGTTTATTCTACTTCGCCACGATGCCCCACCGGCTGAACACGGCAGTCCGAAACGTTCCTTTCTCCGCTAACGCTCTGCACATGCAGGCCACCTCGACTACTGAGTGCGCCGCGCGGTCAAATCGAGCCACCGTCTCATGGCGAGCGGAGGAGCGATCTGCTTTAATCAGGCCTTTGCATTTGCGGACGGATCCAGCTTGAACCCGAACAGCCACGATCTTTACATCATCGCGCGCCAGCCCGGTGCCGAAAACCCGAGCATTCCGACCTGGGCGAGTCACAGCGACAACCCGGCAGCGCTCGCCGACGTCTCGCCGCTGCCGGTAAAGCGCACGGAAGTCGCCGGCGTTCCGGGTACTTTTCAATTGCTGAATGTACTGGCGCCGGAAGAATGCGAACGCCTGATCGGCTTGACCGAGCGTCTCGGTTATCTTGCGGACGCGGCGGTTTCGCTGCCGCGCTCGGTGCGTCACAATGACAGCACCACCTGGGTTGCCGACGACATCACAACCGAGTTGCTGTGGCAACGCTGCCGCCCCCACATCCTCCCGTCCGATGATTCCGGTGGCAAGCAGGCTGTCGGCCTGAATGCCCGGTTTCGTTTTTACCGCTATGGTGAGGGCGATTATTTCGGTCCGCACACCGACGGTTCCTGGCCGGGTTCACGCGTGGCCGACGGCAAACTGATCGATAACGCCTTCGGCGATCGCTGGAGCCAACTGACTTTCCTGTTGTTCCTGAGTGCCGACTTCACAGGCGGGGCAACGCGTTTCTACATTCAGGCGAGCAACCCACATGAATATGTAGACGTGCGCACGCCACTTGGCGGCGCGTTATGTTTTCCGCACGGGATGCACCCGCTGCACTGCGTTCACGGCTCGGAACCCATTAGCTCTGGCGTAAAATACATCATCCGCTCGGACGTGCTGTTCGAGCTTTAGAATGACGCCGGACTTGCACCGGAGGGCATGAAGTTGATGGCCTTGGGTCGACGGCCGATCCGGTGCCGCAATCACCGCAACGGCACTGCTGTCATTCCGCCTGCCGGGGGCTGAATCCGGCTCGTAGTTCACGGACTACCGTCACCACGATGTTGCGATCAGCCTTACATAACAATCTCATAACGAAATAATTCACAACCGGAGGATACCCATGACCAAAGCCATCATCATCAACGAGACCGGCGGACCGGAAGTTTTTCAATATACGGACGTCGACGTCGCCGATCCCGGTCCCGGTGAGATCAAGCTGAAACAGACCGCCTGTGGCCTGAATTTTATCGACGTGTACCTTCGCACCGGCCTGTATCCGCTCAACGATTTTCCCGAGATCATCGGTATGGAGGGGGCCGGCATCGTTTCCGCCGTTGGCGAAGGCGTCACCGCCGTCAAGGTGGGCGACCGGGTTGCCTACCCCATGGTCAAGGGCGCCTATACGCAGGAACGCCTGATCCCCGACTGGAAGGTCGCCAAACTGCCCGACGCCATTTCTGAGGAAACCGCCGCGGCGATGATGCTCAAGGGTATGACCGCCCACTACCTGCTGCACCGGACATACAAGGTTCAGCCCGGTGATCCGATCCTGGTCTATGCGGCGGCGGGCGGCGTCGGCCAGATCCTCTGCCAATGGGGCAATGCCATGGGTGCGGTCGTCATCGGATGCGTCGGCTCGGCAGCCAAGGCCGAACTGGCCAAAGCCGCTGGCGCCGCCCACACAATCAATTATTCCACCGAGAACATCGCCGAAAAAGCCCGCGAAATTACTGGCGGCGAAGGCGTCGCCGTGGCCTACGATTCGATTGGCAAGGCGACCTTCGAAGCGTCGCTCGACTCGCTTCGCCCATTCGGCACCTACGTGACCTACGGCAACGCCTCGGGCCCGGTCGATCCGTTTAGCCCCGCTATTCTGGGACCGAAGGGCTCGCTCTATGTAACCCGGCCGACCCTGGCGACCCACACGCGCAACCCGGAAATTCTCGCCGAAGGCGCCAACGCGCTGTTCGATGTGGTGACATCAGGCAAGGTCAAGATCAACATCAACCAGACCTATCCGCTTGCAGACGTCGCGCAGGCACACCGCGATCTGGAAGCCCGCAAGACGACCGGCTCAACTATTCTGATTCCGTAGGCCCAGGGGCGGGCGGCGACTGCCGGGGGCACCCGCGCCCCCGCCCTTACGCCGAGTCTCTGGATAACGCATAGCCTCTGTCGTATCCTTCCAAGCCTGCCGATTCGGCTCGCCAGAAACAGGGAGATGGACGCAATTGTGAGCGCAACATCGAAGAAGCCAGCTAACCAGATCTTTCAGATCAATCCGGTTTCCGACGCCCTGGGCGCCGAGGTACTCGGAATTGATCTGTCGATTCCACTCAGTGACGGTGAGTTCGAGCAGTTACGTGAAGCGCTCCAGACGCACCACTTGCTCTGTTTTCGCGACCAAACCCGGCTGGACGATACATCGCAACTTGCGTTCACCCGGCGCTGGGGCGAACTGGAGGTATTTCCGGAAGCTGACAAAACCAAGAGCGCGAGCACCATCTACAACGTGGCAAACGTTTCCGCCGAAGGCGAGCATCTGGGCCCCGATGACCACAGGTCCATTTATCAGAAGGTGAATGCGCGCTGGCACACCGACAGTTCCTATCGCTACATTCCCTCGTTCGCCTCGATCATGCTCGGCATCGAGGTTTTGCCGGATGAAGCCAAAGGCGGCGAAACCGAATTTTCAAACATGCTGCTTGCATACGATGCGCTCTCGGACGACATGAAAGCGCTGATCGAGCCTCTTCACATGGTTCATTACTACGAGTTCGGGCGCCGACTGTTTGCCGAGTTGCCCCCGGTGCAGGCGTTCGAACGAGAAGCGGTGCCGCCTACCTGTCATCCGCTGGTGCGGGTTCACCCGGACCGGAACGGGCGCAGGTCGCTATTCTTCACCACCAACGCCGGAAACGAAGTCAGCGGCATGAGCCTGGAAGAAGGCCAGGCGCTTCACCGCAAGCTCGCGGCGCAGGCAAGCCGCAAGGAGTTTTGCTATCTGCATCGCTGGCGCCCGTTTGATTTGGTCATGTGGGATAACCGGGTACTACTGCACCGCGCGAAGTCCTACGACATGGCGCGCTACCGCCGGGTTTTCCGGCGCACCACAGTCGCTGGTGCAGGACCAGTGGTGGGGCCGTTTACGCGCAGGGCCTGATGCGAACGCCTGGCGAGGGGCGCCGCGTCGCCTTACACGTTCGATAGCGCATTAAATCGAAATCAGCGCCGCCCCCGACACGCGGCCGGTTTCCATTTGCGCGTGCGCGCTCGCGGTGTCATTGAGCGAGACTTCCATTCCCACCCGGTGCTCAAGGCTGCCATTCGTTAACAAGTCACTGGCTTGCTGCAATACCGTTTCCTGCTCCTGCCTGCTGAGACCAAAGATCCCGACGAAGCGGCACACCGCGTTACGCATCACCAGTTGCATCGCCGGCAACACGGGCGAGCGATTGTCGTCGAAGCCATATGCCGCGATCACGCCATTGCGCGATAGCACGCGCGCATTCAATTCGATATTGCTGCCGAAACGCGGTTCGATTATCAAGTCGTAACCCTTCTTGCCGGTATCGTCATGCAGTTGCGCACCCAGTTCCGGATGGGCGTAGTCAAAACATCGTTTCGCGCCCATTTGCTCGACCAATGCGCAATCTTTCGCGGACGCGGTCGCCGTCACACGCGCCCCGCGCAGACGTGCAATTTGCACGGCGTAGGCACCGACACGCCCGGCGCCACCGGCGACCAACACGTTCTTTTCCTTGAGTGGCCCGGCTGCATTCACCGCCGTTACCGCAGTCACCGCCGGAATACCGAGGCAGGCGCCCTGCTTCAATGTAAGACGATTCGTCAGGGCAACCGCTTTCCATGCCGGCACTACGCAATACTGCGCACATGTGCCGGCGGCCTGCCCGACCTGCGCGCCGAACAACCAGACCTGCTCGCCGATTCGTTGCTCTGAACACCTTCACCGACCCGGTCGATCTCGCCGCTGCCATCGGCATGCGGAACGATGCGCCCGTGCATCTTTGTCTCACGGCCATCGACACGCTTCTTGATGTCGTACGGATTCACAGCCGACCATGCCATGCGCACCCGGACCTCACCAGCCCCCGGTTCGGGCGTATCCATGTTTCCGAACTGCATGACCTCGGCAGCCGGGCCACCATGTTCGTACCAGATGGCTTGCATCAGGACTGGGCCGATTCGTCGTTCGCCGCAAGGCGCGGCGTCTCGACGCCGTTCAGTTCGCAGGCATATTCGAGAAGCGCCGAGAAGTCCTTGCCTGCATACGCGCCGGCGCGCGCGGCACCGTAGACCGCATGCACGCTGGCGCCCACCGGCAAGCCGAGACGAAATTCCGACGCCGACTCCATCGCCAGGCCGATATCCTTGTGCGCAAGATCAATCGCGAAGCCCGGCTCGGTGTCACCTTGCAGCACCTTGTTGGCAAAGTTGAACTGGAACTGGCCATTGTTGCCGCTGGTACCCGCGTTGACCTCCTTCAAGATGCCGATGTCCACTCCCATCTTGGCGGCCAGTGCCAAGCCTTCCGCGGTGACTTGCACAATGCTGATGATCATGAAGTTGTTCACGACCTTGGTGCGGATACCCGCCCCGATGCCGCCGCAACGGTGAATGGTCGTGCCCATTGCCTCCAGCAACGGTTTGACCCGCTCGAAGCTCGCCTCGTCATCGCAGCCGACCATGAACAGCGATTCGCCGCGTTCGCGCGTGATAGGGCAAGCCGCCCGACCGGCGCATCGACAAAAGCCACGCCTTTGCCGGCACATGCCTGCGCGATGCGGTCGGTGCCGGTTGGTGCGATGGTGCTCATATCAAGCACAAGGCTGCCTTGCTCGAGATTTGCCAGCACACCGTCCGGCCCGGTTACAACCTGTTCGACGTGCTGCGTTGCCGGCAGCATGGTGATCACAATATCGGCGCCTGCTACTGCCTCCGCAACGGATGCAGCAGCGCTCGCTCCGAGCGCCACAACCGGTTCCATTCTCGCCGTATCGATGTCGTATACAGTAAGTGCCGTGCCCTTGCGAACAATGTTCGATGCCATTGGCTGCCCCATGGCGCCGAGACCGATGAAACTGATCTTTTTCTCGTTCATGTCTCCCTCCCTCAATTGTGATTTCACTTGTCCTGTCACGCGTCGTTATCAAACAATGCCGGCCACGCCCTGCACGCATCTCATGCGAACTGTGCAAGAATTTGGCCCTGGCGTACCAGTGCGCCATCCTAAATGAGTTTCACCGGCCCATTACGGGTTGCATCGCTGTTCGCGGTTCGGCATCTACATGTGCATTCGAAAAGCGGTTGACTGGCCAAGCGATAACACTGGCATGGCTCTGTCGAATTGAACGGATGCTTGATCAACAGCAAACGCCTCGATTCACGATCTCGAAACCACTGCAGAAAGCCCCTGAACCCATGACCAAATCACCGCGCCCGGGCGCGCTTTCCCACATTCGCGTGCTCGACCTGTCGAGAATACTCGCCGGGCCCTGGGCCGCACAGATGCTCGGTGACCTCGGCGCCGAAATCATCAAGGTGGAACGCCCGGGTGTGGGAGATGACACGCGCGGCTGGGGTCCACCCTACGTCAAGGATGCACAGGGTAAGGATACGACGGACTCGACCTACTGCCTGAGTGCGAATCGCAACAAGGAATCGGTCACCATCGACTTCACACGCCCCGAGGGACAGAAGATCGTGCGCGATCTCGCCGCGAAGTCGGATATCGTCATCGAGAATTTCAAGGTCGGCGGTCTGAAGAAATACGGGCTCGACTACGAGTCCCTGAAACCGCTCAACCCCGGCCTGATTTATTGCTCGATCACCGGTTTTGGTCAAACAGGGCCGTATGCACCGCGCGCCGGTTACGATTTCCTGATCCAGGGCCTTGGCGGCTTGATGAGTTTCACCGGCCGGCCCGATGACGAACCCGGCGGCGGCCCGATGAAGGTTGGCGTGGCGCTCACCGACATCATGACGGGGATGTACGCATCCACAGCG
>CALOEN010000021.1:0-310603 GCA_942492335.1 uncultured beta proteobacterium
GTCACGCATGCGCACAGCAGTCCCCCGCAGTAACCCCGCAGCAGGTGCAATATCGGATTGCCGTCGTCCGCGACTGCCATGACCCGCAGCACCGCCGACGAGGAGTCGCAGCAATACCCGTATTGGCGCCGCAACCTGCGGGTGATCCCGGCGGCCAATCTGCTTTGCGGTTTCGGCTTCAACCTGTCGTGGCCGTTCGTGCCGCTGATGGTGCGCGGCCTGGGCGTGCACGAGAATCTCGAGACCTGGGTCGGCACCATGCTGCTGGTGTTTTACCTGATCAGCTTCGCCGTCAATCCCATCTGGGGCAGCATCGCCGATCACTACGGCCGCAAACTGATGGTGCTGCGCGCGATGCTCGGCATGGGTTGCGCGATGCTGCTGGTGCCGTTCGCGACCACGCCGCTGTGGTTCGCGGCGCTGTTCATGCTGATCAGCGTGTTCAACGGCTTCACCCCGGCGGGCGTGGCACTGCTGGTCGCCAATACGCCGCCCGCGCGCATCGGCCGCGCGGTCTCGCTCGCGCAGACCGGGGGGCTGGTGGGCCAGTCGCTGGGCCCCGCCGCCGGCGCCATGCTGGCCGTGTTGATCGACCGGCAGCACTGGCTGTTCTGGATCAGCGCCGCGCTCATGTTGAGCGGCGGCGCGCTGGTGTCGCTGTTCGTGCAGGAGGTGAAGCAACTCGCACCCGGTCGCTGGCGCCCGCAATGGGTGGGCAGCCTGCGCACGCTGCTGGTAGTGCCGCGCCTCGGCCCGCTCTACCTGCTGGGCTTCCTGTTCTCGGTCATGTGGTTCGGCAGCGTCACCAATATCACCGTCTTCGTGTTGCAGTTGCTGGCGGCACAGCCCGCGGACTCCGGCTCGGAAGCGTTCTGGGTGGGGGCCGCGGCAATGGCGATGGCGCTCTCGATGCTGGTCGCGATGCCATTGTGGGGGCGCGCGCTCGACCGCGTCGGACCGGCGCGCGTGCTGGCGCTGTGCGCCGCTGCCACCGTCATCACTCACCTGCCGCTGCTGGTGCTGGAGACTCCGCTCCAGTTGGTGCTGGCTCGGGCGGCATTCGGGCTCACCGCGGCCGGATTGCCGTCAGCCGTGTACCAGTTGCTCAGAATCCACGCGCCGCCGGGCATGGATGCCCGCGCCATCTCCTACGCGAGTGCTTTCCAGTTTTTTGCGATGGGACTGGCGCCATTTGGCGCGGGACTGATAGGCCCCGGGTTCGGCCTGCGTGCTTACTTCGCGCTCACCATTGTGCTGATGGCCGGCGGCCTCGCATTGTGGCTGCTCACCGAAAAGCGGGCCGTTACGAGCTCTTAACTTCGCGCTCCAGACCTTCGAGCATGGCGAGATATTTCTCGTGCACGCCGGCGCCCGTTTCCTCGCGCTCGACCTGCTTGAAATCCGCGGTCAGTTGATCGCGGTCCGCGCCCTGGATGAACTGGTCCGCCATCCGGAAAAGAATCATGTTCTCCTTGTGGATGTGCTGCTTCAGCAGCGCCGAGTAGCCGCGCGAGTTCTGCGCGACCTCGGCCTGCGCCGACATGTCGCCACCAGCCATGCGCTCCGCCGCTTCGCGCAGGGCTTTCGTGAACGCCCTGCCCTCGTCGTGTTCGTACAGCATCATGCCTACCGGCCCGCCGTCCTGGGGCATGCCTGCGGCCACCAGCGCGGGAAACAGGTACCCCTCTTCCTTGCGATGGTGGCAGCCGTCGGCAAAGCCCTTGATGAATTCCGCGGCCTCGATGAAAAATCCGGGCCGCACGGCCGTGCCGGATTCAAGTCGATCCGCAGCGAGATTGAGGCTGTCGAGCAGGCGCTCGATGAGGCGATGCTCCTCCATGAGTACGTCAGTGGCTTCCATTTCACGGCTCCGGTATCAGGGTCTGTTATCGCCCCGAACAAAACGATTCTCTCGCAGACATCGAAAAAAAAACCATGACGCAGATCAAGAAATAATCGCGCGGAGCCGGTCCTGTCATTGAATTCCCGGACGTGCGTCATATCGCATTAAAATACCGCTTTCCCTTGTCAGAACATTCCTCCGGAGTCAGCCATGTTCACCCGTATCGACCACGTCATGATCTGCGTGCCCGACCTGCAGCGCGGCATCGAGCAATACACCAAGCTGGGCTTCAATATTTATCCGGGCGGCACGCATCCCGGCAAGGGCACGCACAATGCCATCGCATTCCTGCAGGACGATTACGTCGAACTGAAGGCGATCTGCGATCCGGCCGAGCATCAGGCGGCGAGCGGGCTCAGCAATACGGGCGCCGGTCTCGCGGACTTCATTGCGGCAGGCGGCGGCATACGCTACATCGTTCTGCAAAGCGACGACCTGACGGCGGACGTGGCCGCCATGCGCAAGCGGGGTGTCGATGTGGGCGATGTCATTGAAGGTGGCCGGCGCACTCCGGATGGGCAGGCGTTGCAATGGAAATTCGCGCTGCTCGGCCCGAAGAACCCGCTTCCGATTTTCTTTATCCAGCACCTCACGCCGGTTGAAGCGCGCCGCAAGCAGGTGCCGGTCGCCGGCACGCACCCCAACTGCGTGTTCACACTCGAGCGCGCCTACATCGTGACGCCGGATGTCTCGACAACCGCAGCGATGGTCGCCAATGTGCTCGGCATTCCCCAACCGCCATTGCAGCGCGGCACGGTGATCATGTCGGACATGTCGGTGTTCCAATTAGGCCCCACAGGCCTCGGCATCGCGCAGCCCTACGGACCCGGGCCGGCTGCCGATGCGCTGGCGCGCCGTGGTCCCGGCCCGTTCCAGGCGCTGTATCGCACCACCAGCATGGGCGCCGCCGCCCGCTGGATGCAGGAGCACGGCATGCCGCCGCTTGCTCGCGGCGTGCGCAACACCGGCGAGCACGCGATGCTTGCCACGCCCGCCGACGCCTGCGGTGCTTACATCGGTTTCGTGGGGCCGGAGTAAGCGCGCAGCTCACGCCGTCTTCATATCACCCTTCTCATTTTCTCCACGGCGCGATTCCGCCGCCCGTGTATCGTCAAGACTGCGGAGCCGTACCCAGTCATTCCGCAGGACCGCTATGCACTGTGAAGACAGCCAGGTATGCACCGGCCTGGACTCTCTCAAAAACGCTCGTATCTGAGTTGCCGCCTGATTGTGTTCTTCACGACCGGGCAATGGATACTCGCGCAGGCCGCGCCGCTTGCGGAGTTCCGGCTGGAGCAGAATTCCCGGATCCCGGCAGTACACACTCGCATAGCCATCGAGATTGATGAAGCTCACTCCGGGCATGCGGTGTTGCCATATGCGATCCTGAAGCCTGGAAAATATATCATCGTGCCGCTCATCTGCCTTGGCCCCGACCGCTATTTCTTCCCCCGTTTTCTGCCGGATGCGCAAGGCGCGAACCAGGGCCTCACCGAGGCTTGCGCCGGGGAAGCCGAATATCAGATGCTTGCCATCCCGGTATATGCACCCGCCCTCGGACGCGATCATCTCGCAAGTTTCCCTGGTGCTTTCGAAGACCGGCGGCTGCAGAAAATAGCTGTCATTGCCACGCCTCCCAAGCCTCTCGATCAGTCTTTCGGCATCGCGCCACAAGTCTTCTTTGACGAGATCCGCCGCGAAACGCCTTGCTTTGATCAAGTTTGCCTCCGACTGGCCATAGGGGCTGCGCAGGATCTGAGCGACTTGCTCACATTCTTTTGCCTGGGCGATCAGCAGGGACAAATCGCGCTGCACCCTCTCAACAAAGTCTGATGCCAGGAGGCAGGCAGCCCTCTGCTCGTTTTCAGTGAATCTCTGCGGATCCAGCAAAGCAAGCGCCACTTGTCTGGGCTTCATTATTTCTCTCCGCCCAACACCGCGACGCAGTTCGCATAGTATTTTTCGGCGGATTTGTCGCCCGCAACGCGCGCGCGCTTAAGCGCGTTGGCGTTGGTCTCTTTCGTCCAGTCTTTCTCGGTGCATTTACCGATCCAGAAATTGCGTTCCAGGATCGCATCGGCCTGATAGGGACTGAAAATGATGTAGCCGCTGACAACCAGCCCGGCCAGGATAAACGGGTATTTCACTTCGATCTCCGTTGTCCGCTTAAAAAGGTGCGGGTCTCACTATCCGGTGTTGTGCTCGCTGCATGCCGTTGGTCAGGCTCGGCCGGCACAAAATCGATCAGCAGGTCAAGGCTGGGGATGGCGTGCTGGCGTATGGGCTCGCTTTCGTGAATGTGCTGCCAGGCAGCGCTATATGCCCTCACCAGGACGTGCAGTTCCATTGCGTCCAGGGTTTCCTGCGTGGTCTGCTTCAGGATGCGGTAGATCATTGTGTATCCGGTCTGCGTGAGTAGCCGGCGTGTGCGTGCATCTCGCAGGCGTATGCTGTGGCAAGCGGATGGCGGGTTGTCATGGTTTTGAGTCCTCTTCGTCGGCCGGAATAACCTCGCAGCCTTCGAGATTGGGGTAGCACTTTTTCAAAAAATCAATCTCGCCGACTGTAAATGTCTGAGCCTGCCCGCGACAGGTAACCCATAGCGCGGGGGACGGCGGCACCTTCAGCCATACGCCCTCACGCTTGCCGTCTACTGACGATTGATGGCGCGTATCGCGCAAGTAATACTGTGTCATTGATTGCCCTTTCATGTAGGCGCCTTCGCGCCCGTTGTTGCGACGGGCATAGGATCGCCGCTACAGGCAAATACAACTTGCCCGTGAACGCCAAGCGTTGTGCCGCACGCGCCAATTTTTTGCGGCGCCGGTGCGGCCGGCGCAGAAACGGGGCGCGTGGCCCGTCAACGTTGGGGCAGGACTACGAGGAGGAGTTAGAACGGCGCCGGTAGTCGGTCGGACTCGAACCCGTCCAGCGCTTGAATGCGCGGGTGAAGGCGCTCTGCCCGGAGAAACCGAGCAGGAAGGTGATATCGGTGATGGATTTCGTGCGGTCGTCGATATAGCGCAGCGCCATGTCGCGCCGGGTATCGTTGACGAGCTCCAGGTACGTGGTATTCGCCTCCGCCAGTTTCCGCTGCAGGGTCCGGTTGCTCATGTGAAGACGCTGCGCGATTTCTTCCGCGGACGGCTCGCCCGAGGCCAGCTGCCCGAGAAATTCCGCCTTGCAGCGGGAAACCACGTCCGACTTGGAGAGCTTTGCCAGTTGTTCGGTGAGCAAGCCGTCAAAAACACCCACCAACGGCCGGTTGGCGGTAGACAGAGTCCGGTCCGCGTCGGATTTGGAGAGGGTAAAACTGTTGGCATTCGCGCCAAACTCTACTTCGCACCCGAAGAAGCTCTCCCAGGGTCCGGGGTTCGCCGGAAGCTGGCGACGTAACGTAACCTTTGTCGGGCGCAGCGTCTCGCCGGCATTGGTCCGGCACATGTCCAGCGTGATTGAAAGGACAAAATCCGGAAGGATGGTCGCAACCACCGGTTCATCCGTCTCGAGCAGATAGGTAAACCTGAGACCATCCCCGGTCTCGTCCACTTGCGAGTCCGCCCGGTTGCCCACGATGTGCCAGTAGCAGGCAAGGCGCGTCAGGCCTGTCCTCAGCGTTGAACTGGCGAGCCACGCGTGCCCCAGAACACCCAGATTTCCCGGATGCCAGCAGCGGGCCGCCTTGAGAGCCCAGGCTTCCTCCGGAATCATTGACGCCGCGCGAATTAAAAGTGCGTCAGCGACCTTAATGGAGGCGCGGGTGCCGGGGTCATCTGAAGCACTGGGTCCGAGACCGGCTTCCTGAAAGAGACGTGCCGCGTCGAGCCCGTTAATTTCAAGCAGCTTTCTGAAGATCTGCGTGACAGATTTGAGTCCGGTGTAAGACATGAGTAGTGTGGCGCCGCTTTTCTTGTCTGGGGATTCCTGGGTTTCTGGTTTCCTCCGGTGTTGATCTTACAACACCGCGACATAACGGAAGGACCGCGTTCAATCCCGACCTGTGTCAAACCGGAAACGCCTATTTGAGAGGGGCGCGGAAGAATATCAGAAACAGGCTTTAAAACAATATATTATGATATGGATGTCAGTGCGCTCATGCTCGCGCGTACCGCAAACACTGTGTTTTGCATTAATCTTGTGTAGGCGGAACGGGTGCGCCGCCTTCAGAGAACCACGGACACCCCGACTAACGGACTGGAATAATGAAACGTATTTTTCTTGTTGCACTGCTCTTGCTGATAGCGGGTTGCACCAAACCGCTCATGGTTCGCCAGGGGGAAGACTTCATTACGATCGACCATCCATTCACGGACCGCGGGGACGCAGAAGCCCTGCAACGCGCACAGCTTATATGCTCATGGACCAAGCAGGTCGTCAGGAAAGCAGGGCGAGCCTGCTCGCTTGAAACCTGCACGACCAATTATCATTGCGAAGATCGGAGCAGCGCCAAGCCATAAGCAGTAAGCTGTGATCCGTCAAAGTCAGGTCGGAGGGTTTCCCACTTACCGCTTACTGCTTACCGCTCATCAATAGAGGGTCTCATCGTGACTGAACAGAAAGTTGGCGTGGTCGGACTGGGCAATATGGGCGGCGGCATCGCCCGCAATTATCAAAAAAAGGGCGTGCCGCTCATGGTGTGGGACGTCGCTCCCGCGGCCCGCACTGCATTTGGCGCACTGGCCGGCGTTGAAGTTGCTCCGCCGGGTGATATGGCGGCGGCCTGCAGCATGATGATCTTCGTCGTTCCGGCCACGCCGGAAATCGCGTCGTGTTTCGATGGCAAAGACGGCGTTCTGGCGCGCGCTGCCAAGGGGCTCGTCGTCTACGATTTTACGACCTCGGATCCGGTTGCAACCAAGGCGCTCGCCGCGCGCGCGGCTGAACGCAGCATCGCTTATCTCGACGCCGGCATGAGCGGCGGCGCCACGGGTGCGGATGCCGGCACTTTGACGTTGATGATAGGCGGCGACAAGGATGCATTCGAGCGCACGCGCGCCCTGCTCGACCCGATTGCCGACAAGGTGTTCCATCTCGGCGGCAGCGGCACCGGCCATACCCTGAAGCTCATCCACAACATGGTCTGTCACACCATCTTTCTGGCGACCTGCGAAGGCGGCCGCATGGCCGAAGCCGCCGGCATCAAGCTTGCCGACATGATCACCGTCTTCAATATGGCTAATGCGCGCAGCTACGCCAGCGAAGTGCGCTTTCCCAGGCATATTCTGTCGGGCAAGTGGGATGCCCGTTCGCGCGTCTACAACCTGCGCAAGGATTTATCGATGGCGGTCGGACTGGCCGGCGCGCTCGATGCGAAAGTTCCGCTGGGCACGGTCACCCGCGACTTCCTCGACGCGGCGATCGCCCAGGGCATGACCGAGACCGACTTTTCACATCTCTACGAACGGTTCGACGCAATCGTCGCGGAAGTCGGTAAAAACCACAAGTAAAAAAGAACCATATAATCAGGTCTTGCAACCACACCTTCCCTCTCTCATGGGAAATGTTGGATCGCAAGACCTGATCTCCTGTGTGCATGGTCTTTACGCAAAGAACGCGGGGCACCGGTCACGAAGTATCCGATATGGGCTTGCTCGCCGCCCCCGCCCGCGCTATCGTGAACCCGCTTGGGGGAAAGAATGGTTGCAGTCTGTATCCAGCGATTCGTATCGACCGGCGCCTTGCGGGCCGCGCTATGCGTGCCGGCCGTGTTTCTGCTTGCGGCGCCATGCGCTGCGGTGCAGTCGCCGGTGCTTGCCGATTATCCGGTCAGACCCATACGCATCGTCGTCGCGTCCTCTCCGGGCACGGCGGATGACTTTTTCGCGCGCGCGCTTGCCATCGAGCTGGAGGCCTTCTACCGGCAGCGGATCATCATCGACAACCGCTCGGGCGCGGGCGGTCTGATCGGCAACACGCTGGTGTCGCGATCGAATGCCGACGGTTACACGCTGGGCATGGTCGGCGTCACGCGCCTCATCAGCGAACTCGTGCGCGACGCGCCACCGTACCGGGCGCTGGCCGACATCGACGGCGTGGCGCACGTCGCGTCGATCACCAACGTGCTGGTGGTCGCGCCCGCGCTCCCCGCGCGCACCGCGACCGAGTTCGTCACCTACGCGCGCCGGCGCGTCGGCGAGCTCAATTTCGCCTCGCTCGGCATCGGGTCGGCGTCGCATCTCGCCGGCGAACTATTCACCCACGCGCTCGGCATCCGTGCGGTGCACGTGCCGTTCACGCGACTGCAGGACTCGTTCGTGGAGATGGTGCTCGGACGGGTGCATTACGCCGTACTCACACTGCCCTCGGTGCTGGCACCGGTGCGCGAGGGGCGCCTGCGCGCGCTCGCCGTGATGACGCCGCACCGCAGCCCGGCGCTGCCGGGCGTGCCCGCAATCGCCGAAGCCGGACTGCCCGAGGCCCAGTTCGACCGCTGGGCCGGCATCGTCGTGCCCAGGGGCACGCCGCGGCGCATCGTCGATCAGTTGAACGGCGACATCGTGCGCGGGCTGCGCAAGGCGGCGCTGCGCCAACGATTCATTCAGCAGGGCGCGGAATCAACGACTGAAAGCACACCTGATGGATTCATGCGGCTCATGCAGCGGGAATACCTTCGCTTTCAGGCGCTGATCCGCGAAGGGGCGATCAGGGCGGAAGGATGAGGGATGCTAAAATCTAAAAATGCAATCAGGCCTCATTTATTTTTAAAGGAGAATGACGATGGCAAAGCTGCGCCACATAGCGATGGTGGTTGAGGAGATGGAGAAGACGGCGCAGTTTTACGAGAAATCCTTCGGTATGGCGCGTGTTCGGCAGTCGGACACTGCGATCGGGCTGTCGGACGGTATTGTGAGCCTGGTGATCATCCATCCGTCGAACGCCAACATGAAGGATGACAGCCGGAGGGGATTGCATCATATCGGCTTCCTCGTTGACGACATGGAGCGCGAAACAGAAAAAGCCGAAGCCAACGGCGCTGTCCGCCATGGCGGAATCGTCAACACCGATCACGGGACGGAAACCGAGCGCAAGCTTCGCGATCCGAGCGGGCAGGTGTTCGATCTGACCGGTATCGAATATGCGCGCGATGTCTGGCGCATCGCGGTGTAGAACACATCAAACCGTCGCCGGGATCAATTTCCGAATGGGGCTTTGAGCGCGTGAGCGCGAAGCAAAAAACCCTCGCACTTTCACAATCACGATTCACAACTCGCGGCTTTTCCTGAAACGGGCTTTTCACACCGAAAGGACTACGCTAAGCGCTTGTGCGCCAGATAGACGGTATTGGACGACTCACCGCCCGAATAGGGATTTGGAAAAGTCACCACATGGGATTCAGACGACTGGAAGACGGTATCGAGCAGACGTGTGAATGCCGCATCCGGGGGATCGTTGGACCAGACCCCGAAGACACCGCCGGGATGGAGCTTGTCAGCCAGGTTGCGCAAAGCCGGCGCGGTATAAAAAGCGCTGTTCCCGGGGTTGAGCCAATGGCTGGGGGAATGATCGATATCCAGCAACACAGCGTGAACCAATCGGTTCGGGGCCGCACGATGGAATCCGCCGCCGGATGATGACGCCACTGCAAAGAAATCGGTATGGACCAGGGTGCAACGGGGATCTGACACCAACTTCTTTCCCAGCGGCACGAGACCCCGACGGTGCCAGTCGATCACCGGCGCCATTACCTCAACGACCATGAGCGACCCGACGGACGGGTTTTCCAAAGCTGCAGCCGCTGTATAGCCCAGGCCCAGTCCGCCGACCACGATGTCCCAGCCGGCGCCTTCAAGCGCAGCAAGCCCGAGTGTCGCCAGCTCAATCTCGGCGGCGGTAAACAGGCTGGACATCAGGAACTCGTCGCCCAGCTTTACCTCGTACAGAATTTTCCCGCCGAGCCTGGGTTCCGCCCGGCGCCTCAGGCTGATGTTACCCAGCGGGGTTTTCTGGTAATCCAGCTCTTCAAAATCAATCGTCATCTGCTAAATCCGCTGCGAACGCGGCTCATGACGCCGTTGACCCTGGCTAACCCCTTGCCACGGGTCACGACAAATCCCAAAAATATAGAAACCACATAAAGTGCAGATCCGGCAATCATACATACTCTCGCTTTTGGGAAATATTGGATCGCAGGATCCTGACCATAACGCTGCAATGCGTGCAACGAAGCCACCGGGGCACACGCCGGCCGGTTGGCTAGTCGGCCTTATCGTTTGGCGATCTCCCGCTGCAGGAACTGGAGCACGGCGATCTCGTCGCGCCGGAGTGCCGCGCCGGGGCGGGATCTCTGCTTGCCGGGCCGCGGTGTGGGCACCGTGACGCCGCGCTGGTAGGCACCCAGAATCGCAGGATGCACGTAGTACTTCCGGCACACGGTGCGCGTGTTGCGGAGCCGGGACGCCACCTGATCGAGCGCGAGATTGACGTTGCGCTTGACCGCGCGCTCGCTGGCGCCCGCCCCCATTTCCTGCAGAGACCGCGCCGCCACCATCGTGCCGCTCCACGTACGAAAATCCTTGGCGGTCACATCGAGCCCCGTCACCTCGCGCAAGTACGCATTGACGTCGTCCGAATCGATGCTCTGCCGCTTCCCGTCTTCGTCGATGAATTGAAACAGCTGCTGGCCCGGCAAGTCCTGGAGCTGCTGCACGATCGTCGCAAGCCGCCGGTCGGTGATCGACACCGAGTGTCGAACCCCGCTCTTCCCCTTGAACTCAAAGCGCATCGTGTGCCCTTCGACCGCCACGTGCCGCTGACGGAGCGTGGTGAGACCATAGGAGCGGTTGGCCTTGGTGTATTCGTCGTTGCCGACGCGGATGAGCGTGCGGTCGAGGAGCCGCACCAGGGTCGCGAGCAGTTTGCGGCGGGAGAGCCCCGGTGTGTGCAGATCCTTTTCGACCTGCTCACGGAGATTGGGGAGCGCGGCGCTGAACGTGAGCATGCGCCCGAACTTGGATTGATCGCGCCGCGCGCGAAACCGCGGGTGATACCGGTACTGTTTCCGGCCTTTGGCGTCGCGCGCCGTGGCCTGCATGTGGCCCGCGGGGTCCGGACAGATCCATACGTCGGTCCACGCCGGCGGAATCGCCAGCGCGCCGAGCCGCTTCCTCTCGGCGCGATCCCTGATCAGCGAGCCGTCAGGGCGGTAATACGCATACCCGCCACCTACGCGTTTGCGGGATATCCCCTGCTCACTGTCGGTGACGTAGGTCAGGCCCGCCTTGCGGGCGGTTGTAACGTGCGTTTCGGGTCGATCTGCATTCAATAGAGGCAACTCCCGGGCAAGTCCGGCACGCCGAATTTCTCCGTGCATGATACGGGCAACCTGGTGCCTCCGCAAAAAGGCAAAAATGGGGTCAGGTTCACATTTTCCCGATTCGTAGTGAGAATGTGGACCTGACCCCATGTTTCTTGCCCCGCCATCGCAGGTGGCATAGGGCAGCTTTTAGCGCGATACTTCGACGGAAAACCTGGTCTGATCCCGACTTGCCCCTTTGAAGATGTTAAAGCGAGCAGCGCCTATGCACAGAGCAGGCAAAACCCAAGACGCCGCCGAAAAGCGCATGT
Source organism: uncultured beta proteobacterium (assembly GCA_942492335.1). GTDB lineage: Bacteria > Pseudomonadota > Gammaproteobacteria > Burkholderiales > SG8-41 > CAKKQX01. The sequence continues at coordinate 11,468 of CALOEN010000021.1, forward strand.
GGTCTGCGAGCGTTCTGGGCAAATACTGGGCGCTGCAATTGCCGGAGGCCGCTCTGGTCGTTGTCGTCCTGCTTTTGTTGCAGGCGTGGCTGGAGTTTCCGACGTGGCTCACCTGGAGCCTGGTGGGATTGTGGGTGGCAAAGGATGCAGCGTTTTATCCGTTCGTGTGGCGATCCTACGATCCCGGCTACCCGGCAACGATGCACTCCCTTGATGGCGAACACGGCGTGGCGACCGAACGACTCGACCGCTCGGGTTACGTAGAGGTACGCGGCGAACTATGGCACGCCGAGCTCGATCGCGGCGCCCGGCCTGTCGACAAGGACGAAGCTGTGCAGGTCCGGGTGACGCGCGGCCATACGCTGATCGTCGTAGCGGTGGGCAATGTGCGTGCGCCCTGAAGGCGACCACTAAAGATATCGTGTCAGGCGCCAATGGCACTCGACGTGACGATCGCCTTGAAATGACCGATACCGACTATTCACGCCTCTACGAACGGTTCGAGGAAATCGTGGTGGATAGCGGGAAGAACTACAGGTAAAAACAATATAAGTTACTGATTATGATATATTTTTATATTTCTTATGGGAAATGTTGAATTGCACGACCTGACACTTATGCGACTCGCCCGAAGGGTGGCCGAATCCCGCGAGAGGCGATAAGATTCATGGACGTCCGGGCTGGCTCCGCCCGGCCCAATCAGGGAGGACGCATGGAAACCCTTTACAAGTGGCGGGCGCAGGAAAAAGACAAGCGCGGCCGGATGCGCTGGCGCATGGTCAGGACGCCCATGACCGAAGAAACCGCCCGATTCTGGGCAGCCAATAACAACAGGATCATCGAGCGCATCGATGCGCCGGCGGTATCGCTGATGACATCCCGGCCAGTCCCCGCAGGAAAAACTGTGTATCGTAGTTCGTGACTGGTAAGCGGGAGCGTAACCGCCAGTCGTCTTGAGGATAATTTGCAGCGCTGATCTTTCCCCAAGCTGCTGCGCCAAATAACCGGACGCATGTGCGCCAACGGCGCCGGGTGTTGATTCAAAGATCTGCGCGTCTTCGCAGCGATCGACTACCATCGCCGCCTGGCTCACAGTCAGCCAAAGGGCGAATCCATTAGCTGTTAGGATGGTGCCGTGCTTCATCTGGAGAACATGTTGTGAGTCCAAAGCTTGGCGTCCTGGGCGGCATGGGGCCGATGGCCACTGTCGATTTTCTGCATAAACTTGTCGACAGGTCGCCGGCGCAGGCCGACCACGAGCACATCCCCACCATCGTTCATTCGGTGCCCCAACTCCCTGACCGGATGCAGGCCATCTTCGACAACGGCCCCTCACCACTGCCCAGGCTGATGGAGGCGATCGAAACGCTGCAAGCCGCGGGCGCGGTGTGCATTGCCATGCCCTGCAACACGGCGCACTACTGGTACGAAGAATTCGAACCCGCTGCCAAAGTGCCTTTCCTGCATATCGCGGACTCGGCCCTGGCGGCAATCGACAGCGGCAATCTGTCCGGCGCTTGTCTCGGTCTGATGGGCACGCGCGGCACGCTGAAAGCCGGCTTCTATCAGAAGCGGTTTGCCGCGCGGCATGTCGACTGCATAATCTCGACGTCTGATGATCAGGAAAATCTGGTCGATCCGGCCATCAAGGCGATCAAGGCCAATGACCTGGTTCGCGCGACCCCTTTGATTGAGCGCGCAGTAGAGCGCCTGCTGGAGCAGGGCGCCACGTCAGTAGTGTTGGCATGTACCGAAATACCTGTCGTTCTGAACCGGTTCAAACCCGAGCTTGCGGCACACTGCATAGACGTGACCATCGCCCTGGCTGATGCCTGCATCGGCTGGTGGCAATCGAACCGCAACACCAACATGCGGCCTCTTAATTGATATAGTTGTCATAATTTCCGCTTCCGGCAAGACAATATTAATTTGATGGAGATGGCATGAGTGTGAAGCGTCCCAATATCGTGCTGATCCTCGCGGACAATCTCGGCTGGGGCGAACTGGGCTGCTATAACGGCGGCCTGGTTCGCGGCGCGCCGACCCCGCGCATAGACGCGCTCGCCGCGGAAGGCCTGAAATTCCTGAACTTCAACGTCGAGAGCGATTGCGTGCCGACGCGCTCGGCGCTGATGACCGGCCGGATGCCGATCCGCACCGGCGCGATGCAGTCGCTGCCCGCGGGTCTGCCGCAAGGGCTGATCCCGTGGGAAATCACGATAGCCCAGCTGCTTGCCGCATCCGGCTACGCAACGGGGATGTACGGCAAATGGCATCTTGGCGACCGTGAAGGGCGTTACCCCAAGGATCGCGGTTTTGATGAGTGGTACGGGATTCCGCGCACCACCAATGAGAGCATGTTCACCAGCACGCCGGGTTTCGATTCCACCGTCGTCGATCTGCCCTACGTAATGGAAGGCCGCAAAGGCGAGCCCGCGCGCAACGTGGAACTCTACGATATAGAGATGCGCCGCCGCATTGATTCCGATTTGATCGCGCGCACGAATGAATTTATGCGCAGGCAGGTCAAGGCGAAGCAGCCCTTCTTCGCCTACGTGCCCATCACGCAAGTGCATTACCCTACGCTGCCCCACCGCGATTTTTCCGGGAAAACAGGCGCCGGTGACTTTGCCGATTCGATGGTCGAAATGGATTTCAATGTCGGCCAGGTGATCGACGAAATAAAGGCGCTGGGAATCGCCGAGAACACAGTGCTCCTCTTCGGCAGCGACAACGGGCCCGAATTCCGGCGGCCGTGGCGCGGGACGGCCGGCATGTGGCGCGGGACGTATCACACCTCGATGGAAGGCTCGCTGCGCGTGCCCTTCATGATGCGCTGGCCCGGCAGCATTGCGCCGGGGCGCGTCTCCAACGAGATCGTCCATATCACGGATCTTTTTGCGACCCTGGCGCGCATTGCCGGCGCCGAAGTGCCGAAGGACCGCCCGATCGACGGCGTCGACCAGCTCGATTTCTTCCTCGGCAAGCAGGACAAATCAAACCGCGAAGGCTTCGTCTTCTACATCAAGCAGGAACTGCGCGCCGCGAAGTGGCGCGATTGGAAAATGCACATGATCTGGGAACCGGAGCCGAACACCGGGCCGGTACATCTGGAGACGCCGTGGATTTTCAACGTGACGCGCGACCCCAAGGAAGAGACCGAAGTGGGCACGGAATGCAGTTGGGTGCGCGGTCCGTTCCGGCGCCTGATCGACGGCTTTCAGGCCAGCCTAAAGAAAAATCCGCCGATACCTCCGGGCTCGCCGGACGACTACGTGCCGAAATTCAATCATTAACCGGATCTGAACCCATTTTCAAACGATTCAGGCGGGCGCAATGAAACGCAACCTCATGAAGGAAAAGCTGCACGCCGGCCAGCCCGTATTCGGCGTCTCGGTCATGATCCCCTCGCCGCAGATCGTGGAGATGTGCGCAGCGGCCGGGTTCGACTGGGTCTTGCTGGACTGCGAACACGGCACGCTCACGCTGGAAAGCGTGGAGCTGATGGCGATAGCGGCGGAAGCTTCCGGAATCACCGCGATCGCACGGCCGGTGAGCAAGGCGCGCGAGCACATCCTGCAGGTGCTCGATCGCGGCGTGATGGGTGTGCAGGTGCCGCACGTCAACAGCGCGAAAGACGCGCAAGCGGTGCTGGACGCAGTGAAGTACCATCCGCTGGGTTCGCGGGGCCTTGCCGCCGGCACGCGCGCCGCCGTCTACGATTCCCATGGCACGCTGGCCGACTACGTGAAAGCGGCCAACGACATGACGCTCATTGCCGTGCAGCTCGAAGACTACGCGGCGATCGAGAATATTGACGAGATCCTGAAAGTGGACGGCATAGACGTCTTCTTCATCGGGCCCTCCGACCTCTCCCAGTCCATGGGCCACCCCGGCAATCCCAGGGAGCCGAAAGTTGCGCACGCGATCGACAACAGCTTTGCGAAGATGATAAAAGCCGGACGCACGCCGGGGACGCCGGCAACGTCCGAGGCCGTGAAAGATGTGTTGGGCAAGGGCGTGAAATATATCTATACCCACCTGCCCCGCCTTATTGCGGGCAGTGCTAAAGAATATTTTGCGAAGGCAAAGTAATTTATTCGCCGGGAACAACCCGGCAGCTGGTTACCTTTTGGCTACGACATGACCTAAAAGTCAGTCTCCGCCGCAACAAGCTTCGCGTGTTGTCAAAAGGTTAGTCTTCACCGAAACTCCGCTTCACTCCGTTTTCTTGCGCGGTCAACCGAAAGTAACCGAAGAGGAGCGCGCCAGACTCGGTGGGCGCAGCCAAGTGCGGACAGGCCTTTTCAAATCGAGCGGCAGCCACGAAACGGCTAACTGCTCACGATTCCCGATTCCCGATTTCACCAATCACCCAATCAATCACTCAATCACCTAATCACCTACTCCCCAGAGTAAATGGAGTCAGCCCCCATTTACTCCACAATATTTTCAGGCGCTTGCACGTCACTCCTCCAGGGCAAACCCGATCTTGAGCGTGACCTGCCATTGGCTGACCGCGCCCTTGTCGATATGGCCGCGCACCCCGACCATCTCGAACCAGCGCATGTTGTGCACCGTCTTCGCCGCCCGGCCCACGGCGTTGTTGATCGCATCTTCGATATTGGTGCCGGACGTGCCGGTGAGTTCGAGTGATTTGAATACGTGATTGCTCATGGGTTCTCCCTGGTTGTCTGTCAATTTTCGGTAAACAAGAACTGTTGCGTGCACCGGCGCGCGGCATTCCATTGGCGCAGCACAAGCCTGGTTTCGAAGGATAGTCGCACGGATATTTCTGGAATTGATCTGGCGCAAAAGCGTATTAGATCACAGGCGGCTGACATAATATATTATTTATAATCATGATATTACCATGCCTATTCGCCGAAGGCAGCCGGGAATAAACCGCGATCCTGACTGTTAGCGAGTTTACGATGTCGCACATGCGAACGAAATGGCACTTGGCCGTTGAAGCCTTGATCCTGCCCGGGATTCTGACGGCAAGCGTCGGCATGGCCGCGCAGATCGACGCCATCACTGTGACGAACCGCGATGATGCCTACATGATCGCATTCGACGCCGTGCTCGATGCGCCGGCGCCTCAGACCTTCAAGGTCATCGGCAACTTTCAGCGCATGGGCAAGATAAATCCGGACATCATCGCCGTCAGTGTCGACGCTACGCCAACCGGGCGCGGAGACCGCGTGAGCAGCACCATCGAGTCCTGCGTGTTGATTTTCTGCAGGCAGATCGTTCAGGTCGAGGATGTTGTGGCACTCGATGGAAATACGATCATCGCCGATATCGTTCCCGGCGCGGGTGATTTCAAGAGCGGCTCGACTTTATGGCGCCTGACCAGTGTAGGGCCCCGCACCCGGTTGCGTTACAAAGCCACTCGCGTCGCCGACTTCTGGATCCCCCCTCTCATCGGACCCTGGGCGGTCAAGCGCACAATGCGTGAGCAACTTGAAATCAGTATCATGGCGATTGAACGCCTCGCGAATCAGGGCCCTGGTCTGGGAGGAGAAGTCCCCTGCACCGCCCCGCAAACGACATGCTGAAAACCTTGAACGTGGAACTTGGAACCTTGAACATGGATCCATTCCCTACTCCCGATTCACTCAATCACTCATCATGACCCGCTATCAACAAAGCCTGGCACTCATTTTCGCCGCCTTCCTGGCGTTGACTGCCGCCGCCCAGCCGTTCCCCGATTTCGAATCACGGGCCGCGGCGCTGGCGGCGCTTGAAGATACCGACGCCAGCATCCGCCTCGGCGGCGTCGTCTATTTCGGGCGCAACGGCCTTGCCGCCGACGGGCCGCTCCTGGTAAAACGCCTCGCTGACGGAAATCCTGTCGTGCGTGAAACGGCTGGACAGGCCGTCTGGCTCGCGTGGAGCCGATCGGGCGACGCGAAGACCGACCAGCTGCTGCATGACGGCGTTGCAGAGATGAACGCAGGCCGCCATCCGCAGGCGATCCAGATTTTCAGCGAGGTGATCAAACGCGATCCGGAGTTTGCCGAGGGCTGGAACAAGCGTGCGACGGCTTATTACCTGGCCGGCGACATGCGCAAGTCGCTTGCCGATTGCGACGAGGTGATGAAGAGAAACCCACAGCATTTCGGCGCCCTGTCAGGCTACGGACAGATCTACGTCCGGCTGAATGAGTACGAGAAGGCGATCGACTACTTCCGGCGCGCGCTTGCGGTGAATCCGAACCTGACCGACCTGGAGACCGTCATTCGGCGCCTCGAGGAACTCATGCACGAGAGGCGACGGCGCGCTATCTAGGTTCCTGAACAAGCAGTTGGCAGTAAATGGGATCTGACCCTATTTACTCGTGCGGTCGAATGGCGGCTTTGGACTAGGTTTGCTTGATTGCGTCGGCTATTTTTTCCGCGACCATGATCACTGGCAGATTCGTATTCCCCGCCACCACATTCGGCATGATCGAGGCATCGGCAATGCGCAGGCCTTCGACACCGTGAACACGACCCGCTGCATCGACCACTGCATTGACGTCATCGGCACGGCCCATGCGGCAAGTGCCGACCGGATGAAACACGCCAGCAACGTTTTCGCGCACATGCGCAGTGAGTGCCTCGCGGTCAGATGCGAGCGCCTTGAGATCGACTTTCTTGCCGGTCAGCGTGCCCAATACGAAATTGCTCAGGCCCGGCACCACGTCAAGCATCGTTGCGATCAGCGAGGCTTTAATTCCATTGAAACGTCCGACCTCGTTTAAACGGCGCAAGCGGTCGGTGAAACCCACCGGAAACGGCCGCCCGCCAAGTCCGCTCACATCGGTGTCGGTGACGATCTCGACAGCGCGCACGTAGGCCATCAGCATACGCTCGAGATCGACCGCCTCGCCGAGAAAATTGAACTCGACACGTGGCAACTCACTCGCATCGGCCGATTCGAGCCACACACGGCCTTTCGACGCGGGCCGAAATAGCGTCGGCGTGAAGTTGCCGATCTGCGCCCCAAGCTCGTTCCATGACGTCTTGCTCTGCACGCTGACGCAAAGATCCGACGGCGCGCAGCCGGCAAGTCCGCTGGAAAAACGCAAACTGACCACCGGTACCGTGCGCAGCGTCGCCGGCTGACGCGCGTGCCGCTGCAGGTGCATGCCGATGAACAGCACCGGATGGTTCTGCAGGTTGGCTCCGACGCCGCGACGATCAGCCACCACGGGTATGCCAAGCGCTTGCAGTTGCGCCGCCGAGCCGATGCCGGAACGCATCAGCAATGCCGGCGACAGGATCGCGCCAGCGGTGACGATGATTTCGCGAGCGCGAAACTCCCTTTTTACGCCATTGACAATCGCGCCTACACCGACCGCGTGCGCGCCTTCAAACAATATTTTCGTCACCTGCGTGTCGGTAGCCACAGTGAGGTTGCTGCGGCGGCGTGCCGCGGCATCGAGATAAACAAAGGCGCTCGACGCGCGCCCATGCGGCTCTCGGGACATTGGCAATGCGCCGAGGCCATCACGGAAATCCGCGTTCATGTCTTCGATAAACGGAATGCCGTGGTCGCGCGCATATTGCGCGACCGCGCGCACTTGCGGCGGCCACGCCTCGCGCAGTATGCGCCGGATCGGCAACGGGCCGTCCTTGCCGTGCGCTTCGCCGCCAAAATCGAAATCCGTTTCGAGCTTACGGAAGTACGGCAGCACGCCCTGCCAGTCCCAGCCATGGGCGCCGGCGCGCGCCCAGTCGTCGTAATCAGCGGGCGTGCCGCGCAAGGCGACCATGCCCATCACAGCACCGCCGCCTCCAAGCACGCGCGCCTGAGAAAAACCGGTTGCGGGCGATGCGTCACGGTTGCGCCAATGCGCCTTCAGCCCGTTCCAGAAATATGCCCTGTTGTAATACGACGCGGGATAAGCGTCGGTGATGTCGGCGGGTGCGGCGCCCGGCTGCACGTCACGTCCGGCTTCCAGCAGCAATACGGTTTTGGCGGTGCGCTCAGTCAGGCGTCCGGCCATCACACAGCCGCTGGTGCCGCCGCCGACAACGATGGTATCGAAACTGGAAGTCATGGCAAATATTCTACAGATATCTCTTTGGCATCGCCGGCTGGAAGGCGACAGACTTCAGAAAAAATATCTTTGACCGGCGCGTGCATGCGCCGAGCCGCAGAGCCTAACGCCTTGTATCCGACCCTTGATCACATGGTGCTACAGCAAGATGTCATGCAACAGGTCCTAGTGATTCCTTGACTGATTTCGATCTCTTCAAACCCTGCATCAGCTGATGACATTGAGTTCCCTTATCGGGTATTTCTGGAGATTCTCTGCCCCGTTATCGGTCACCAGGCAGACGTCGCCAAGCCAGACCCCCATCGTTTCATCATGCTTGACCGGCCATCCGGTCACGCTCAGGCAGGTATTCTTCTCGAACACGAAATCGGACTCGGTCACGAAGTCCGGGGTGGAACGGATGTCCGGCGGCTCATTCCAGGTCGACCAGCCCGAAATGCTGGTTTTTGACCGATAGCCAGCCCTCTGAATGTCATCGAGGCATAGTGATACCAGAGTCTCCGCCTTGACGCCTGGCTTGATCGCTGCATGCAGCTTGTGACTCGTGGTCACGGCGAGATCGAACATCTTTTCGTATTCCGGGGTGGGATCACCCATGAAAAACGTTCCCCAGATCTTGCCATAGTACCACTAATTCCGGCTGCGACCTCGGTCTCACTACATCACCCTTCTCGATCGGGATCATCAGGGGATAGAAGTAGAGGTAGTCCATTCGGATTGCTCATCGCGTTCGCCCGATGTGATGCAGGATCAGCCGTCCGCCGAGTTCAAGCGCCGTGCGGCCCATAAGGGAATACAGGTCACAGGGACGGACCCCTGGACGAACGGCTTTCACCATGACGTCGTAAACCGCGTCGGTGATGGCCGCCGATTTGCGCATGCGTGCAATTTCTTCGTCGCTTTTGATTAATCGCAGTTTCTCATACCACTGGGTCACGACTTCGAACTCGGTATCCGGCAGGGATTGGTGATGCTGACAAGCCTCCGGAAGATTGATGTTCGCCAGCCGGAATCGCCGACGATGCCAACGCGTTTATTCGTCATGCCGAGCTCTTTCAGCCGCTCGATCACCGGCCCGGTAGAGGTCCGCATACCACCGGTTTGCTTGAACAGCGAACCTCCCGGACGCACGTCCTTGATAACGGAATTGTCCCGGATGTTTTTGACGTGGCTAGGTGTCATGATGAACATCGTCGGCTCTTCATGGAGGGGAAAAACCAGATAGGTCTGGCTCCATGAGGCTACGCTCGTCAGATAAACGAGGTTGGTTTGCCCGGGCTCCATACCCATGCCTCTGCTGATTCCATAAACGATCAGACAGTCCAGGCCTTTCTTCTCCATGCCTTCACGGACCGTTGATAACGACGCCAATATTCCTCTTCGGAAACCAGGGCCAGAAAAAATTTGGGCATTCCATGTGTTGTTGCTCCATTAGTATTCTTTGCTTATCCGGAGTGCTGATCGTTCCGGGGATCGTATAGACCACTTGCCGGCCCAAATCGATTGCCATCGAATGGTTTTTCAGTTATTTTTTCTGAATAATCACTGTATCGTCCACCCGGTGAGTGGTCAACTATCGGCATTCGCCGTGGCTTCGCCCGGTTTGCAGATGGTTCCCGCGCTGGCGGCAAACACAGTAACGCCGGCATCACACCGCAGGATTACACACGCATGGGAGCGGCGATCCGCCACCTGACCGTCCTGCCGAACAAAGTCGAGCACGCACCAAGCTGCTGATCACTCTTCAGATGGGAAACCGGATGACTACAGCGACCAGTACCACGGTGAAGTCGGCATCAAGGACACGCGCCAGGCGCTGATCAAGCGCACCGTGCGGTCGCCACAAGGCCGGGAATCCGCTTTCAGAACTGCGCCTGCCAGTATTGCTTCCCCACGCAATCCCTACGCCCCCCCCCCAATCCTCTCGCCCGGTATCAGTATCCCTGGATCGCACGGGTCTTGCTGTTGTATTCGTGCGGAAAATACTCGTCTTTTAGCTGCTACGCGCGCAGAGTTGTCGTTCTTGAACCTGGCGGAACATATACGATAGTTTGCGGGACATTCTACGGGACAATGAGAATACACTGCGTTGACTCTTGTCAAAAGATACGGCATGGACAGATCCCCATCAGGGAGGCGCTCAATCGGCTTACTGCAGAAGGACTGGTAGTCCGCCAGGAACACCGTGGTTTTGCCGTCTCTCCCGTCAGCGCCGATGATCTTGCAGAATTGACAAAAACACGCTGCTGGCTGGAAGGAATTGCATTGAGTGAATCCATAGCAGCGCATACGCAAGCATGGGAGGAAGGAGTCGTTCTCGCCTTTCACCGGCTGTCACGTCTGCCACGCACCGCCAACCAATCAACACACCATGCGAATCCGGAATGGGAACGACTGCACCGCGATTTTCATCGCAGCCTGCTCGCAGGCTGCGGATCGAAACGGCTGCTGTCAGTTTGCCTGCAACTTTCCGATGAATCCTACCGCTATCGCCAAATAGACTGAAAAAGACATTCCAGATGCCAATGGATGACACCGTGAAATCATGGAAGCCGCGATCGGCAACAGTCCGGCTGCCGCTGTTAAGTCACTGCAGGCACATATACAATTTCCGGCGCGCATTATCCTGAAAAACGCCAATGCGCTAAAGGCCGGAACGCCCAAGGTCAAGCTTGGCCAAGCACGAAGTCTTGACCCAAAACCAAAAAAATAGTTTACGGCAAGGAAGTGCAGCAAACCACCAAAGCAGGGAACAAGGCATGCCCCCTGTTTTGCAGACACTGCTTCGCCTGGACAAGCAGGTCCAGACCTCGCAACCGAACCGGGCGTTGCCATAAGCCTGGCAAGTCCGCAATGCCAGGCACTCCAAATGTGCTGCCATAGCTGTACGTGTCGCCTGTCATCCGCACAAACGGCACAGCGTCACATTATCGGGAAAAAACCTAGCCGATTCAGGCCACTCTTGCCTCTCATTGCCTCGCCTGTCGCAACCGCAGACACCAGATTTGCGCCACGGAAAATATCAATATATGATATTAGAAATAATAGAATTTCATATATTCTCTTAAAATGCGAAGAATCCACCAGCGCAGCACGAATACATCAAGAGACTGCCGGGGACTTCACGAGAAAGAGCACAATGCGCACGAATCAGACATTGAGTTGTTTTCCTGCAGTTGTAGCGGCAGGTTTCCTCCTTCGGACGTCCATGATGTGCGCCTGGGCCCGGACTTTGGCAGACGAATGCTGGTCACGCAACAAACCATCATCACTCTTGCCACACGGGCAATTGCCCTAGTCACTCATGCATTCTCGATCGTTGTTCTAGTAGGGAGGGGGCAAAATGAAATCTAAGTGGATTTATCGCGCATTGATGGTGGTTGTGCCTGTATTTGTAGCGACTGTCTGCCACGCGCAAACGAGTGGCAATTACCCGTCACGCCCGATTCGCATGATCGTGCCGTTTGCGCCGGGTGGCGCCTCCGATATTGTCGCCCGTGTTCTGCAGCCGAAGCTGACGGAAGTGCTCGGCCAGCAGGTCGTGGTCGACAACCGCACTGGCGCGGCCGGCAATATCGGCGTCGAGATCGCCGCGAATGCGCCGCCCGACGGCTACACCATCTTCCTGGGCAACAACGGCACCATGGCGATCAACCCGGCGGTATTCCTCAAGTTTCCAATAAAGCCGGTGCGCGATTTTGTTTGCTTATCGACCGTGGCCGAAGTTACTGGCGGGGTGGCGATGCACCCGTCGATTCCGGGTAAAACGCTGAATGATCTGATCGCTTACGCAAAAGCGCGTCCCGGCCAGCTCAATTACGGTACAGCCTCGCCAAGCAGTTCGGGCTCGCTGACAATGGAGTACATCAAGCTCAAGACTGGAATAGACATTGTGCAAGTGCCCTATAAAGGCGGCGCTGGCCCGGCAACTATCGCGTTGCTGGGAGGCGAAGTTAAGGTTGGCACGGCGAATACGGCGACCTTGCTTCCCTATGCCAAGAGCGGCCGCGTCAAGGTGCTGGCAGTGGTTGCAGCCAAGCGCTTCGCCCAATTGCCCGATACGCCGACCATGTTCGAACTCGGTTTTAAGGATATCAAAAACGGTTCTTGGCAGGCGCTTTATGTGCCGCGTGGCACACCCCAGCCGATCGTCCAACGTCTTCACACCGCGATTATCAAGGTGATGACGGATCCAGCGGTAGTTGAGCGCCTTACAGTAGTCGGCGTCGATGCGGTTTCCAGCAAGTCGCTGCAGGACTGCGCCAATTTCACAAAGACAGAATTCGAATTCTGGGGCAAGCTGGTCAAGCAGGTCGGCGCAACCGCTAATTGATGCCCGGGGCCTGCCGCCACAATGAAGTTCGCTTACGATCGTGATGGCTAATTAAGACTGTGCATTTCCATTAAACCAGAGAGGAAGAACCATGCCATATTACAGACTTGGAGATATGAAAACAATTCGTGAGGACGTATCACCACTCGCGGAGATCCAGAAAGTAGCTGGAGAATTGATGAAAGCCGGGCTCGTGCGCTATCGCAAAGGCGAGTTCTCCCGGCCCCACTTTCATCCCAATGAAGAACAGTTCGTATACATCCTGGAAGGCAAACGATACTCCATCATCGGCGACGAGGAACGCGTTGTCGGCCCCGGCGACCTGCTTCATATTCCAAGAAACACGCGCCACGGGGCGATCTCGCTCACGGATTACGCGCTCTCGTTTGCCGTCAAGAGCCCGGCCGGAAGCGGCGTCCTCGGTGAGGATTACAACGAGGCCAAGGATGCGGATGAGATTGAGAAGCGCCTGTTGCAGAAAGTAAAAGATTTCGACGCCGGAAAACTTTAGCCGGCCTCAGTCAGATCATTTGAACCGCCACGGCTAGAACCCGTGGCGGTTTTCCGCGCTGCAGCGGAGAAGCCGTCGGTCATCGTCCTTGCTTATGCCTCTGGCCTGATCTTTTTTTACAGTGCGCTTATCGACCGTGCTCCGGATAGCGCCGCGCGCCCCGGCAGTGCTGTTGCCTGCCATTCATATCAAATACCTGAGTTGAATCACGAAAAGGAATTCCTCATGGAAAAGAATCAACCTTCGCAACCCATCTACGCAATGAAAGTGGAAGGGACCGATGTTATGGTGCCGATGCGGGATGGGGTCAGAGTGGCCGTGGATGTGTACCGGCCCGACGCGGAAGGTAAATTTCCGGCACTGCTGGCGTTCGCCGGCCACAATAAATTCCTGCAAGGCCCGGAGGTAAGCGAAGCCTGCCACAACCAACCGGCATGGGCGCCGCTGTGGTGCGGCGGCGCGGAAGCCGGCGACACCGAATTTTTTACCGCAAGGGGATATGTTCACATCATTGGCAACCTCCGCGGGTTTGGCCATTCCGATGATGGCGATTCGTGGAAGGACGGCAAAACCGACACCTACGATCTGATCGAGTGGATTGCCAAGCAGCCCTGGTGCGACGGCAATGTGGGCATGGTCGGACTATCCTGGTTCGGTCGCAACCAGATCACAGCGGCCCTTAATCACCCCCCTCACCTCAAAGCCATCTACCCGGTTGACCCCGGCCCCTTTTCCTTCAGGGACGAGCAGCCGGGTGGCGTTCTTCACACCATGTTTTACCAGATGACGAAAGGCGCCATCGAAAATCGCGTAGACATCACGCTGACCCCGGAGGAAGAAGTGCTTTGGGACAGTGCCATGAAAAATGCGGATTTCCGCATGTACTCAAATATTTTTAATGTGCTGCAGCGAAGGGGCAAGAGCCCGCTCAAGAAACGACTGTTTGATCTGCTGTTGAATCCTTACGAACCGGAAGATCAAATCGAGAGGGAAGAAGCGTTCAAAAAAATAAAAATCCCGATGTATACGGGAAGCGGATGGTACGGCTATACCTTCAAGGGGCACCTTTTCGGGTCGTTCCGTTACTGGCAGAACTGTAATGACACCCCTTTTAAGAAATTGCGTCTTGACGGCCCCGCCATGCACGCAAGGCCATGGATCGATTCCCACGACGAGGTGCTTCGCTGGTATGACTATTGGCTCAAAGGCATAGATACCGGCATCAAGGAAGAGCCAAGAGTAAAGATCTGGGTCATGGGCGCCAATCGCTGGCGCTACTCAGACGACTGGCCTTTGAAGGAAACCGTATGGACGAAACTCTATCTCGACAGCTGGGAGCGGTTGAGATGGGAACCCTTTACGCCGGCGAGCCGTGACGGCACCAACGCCCCCGACTGCCTTGCCCAGATGCCGCTTACGCAGACAAGAACCGTGCAGAAACTGCGCTATGTAACCGAACCCCTTGCCGAGGACACCGAAGTGACCGGCCCGCTTTCACTGCATTTGTGGGCCGCGATCGACCAGGAGGACACGAACTGGATAGTTATCATCAAAGACCTCGGGCCGGACGTTTCCGTTCAGACCGCGCGAGAAGGCGAAATGGAGCGTCCCCAGGTTTTTGAGCGGGAAATCACCAGAGGATGGCTCAAGGCCTCCCACCGCGCTGTTGACGAGAAAAAATCCCTGCCGGGGCAGCCGTATCATCCCTTGACGCGTAGTGCGCAAAAACCTGTAACGCCGGGTGAAATACAAAAGTACGATATCGAGATTGCTCCGACATCAAATGTATTCAAGCGGGACCACAGGATATGCATCGATATTACATCGCTGGATATCCCAACCGGAGTGCATGGCACCAGCGGTGTGGAATATATTCCATATCATATTTGCTCCAGCAAGACGGTCGTGCACAAGGTCTATCGCTGTCAGAAATATCCGTCTTACCTCCTTCTGCCGATCATTCCTGCCGCAACCGATTAGCAACTTCGGATAACGGTCTGATTCCGGCAGAGCCGCGCAATTAAGCAGGAAAAGCATGCCCGCTGCCCTTCGACTATAAGAATGGAGAAAAAAATGTTCGAGTATTTACCTGCGTGGAGGGGGGTGAGGACCACTGCCAGTTGGACAACTATACGCTTGGGGCGGACTACATTACGGACTGGGTCTCTGAAATCCTTGGTGGCAACGTGCGCGGCGTTTAGCACCCCATTCGAAATCACCAATCACTCGTTACACTTAATCACTCACCCATCACCCCTCGTGAAGCGTGAACGTGATCCGGTTCCTGTCGTCGAGCCGACGGTAGCGAACGTCCTTTCCGAGTTCCCGGATGATGAGGACACCGAGTCTGCCGAGTGACCGTTTTCTTACCGTTCCTACGAGTTGCGGGCCCGGCGCGTTATCCGCGAACGGATCGTAAGACGGCGCGTTGTCTTCATAGCTCACCGTAGTTCCGGTTTTCCCGCCGGCGATGGTAACCGTGACTGCGATGGGCTCGGCACCTTGCTGCCCGTATTTCACGGTGTTCGTGAACAATTCCTCTATCACCAGCAGAACGCGAAGCGTTAAACTAGTTGAACATCCTGCCTGCATGCAGGCTTGCTCAACGAACACCCGCATGCGGGGATAGTCGCTGTCATGAGCGGTGACGGTAAGGGTGCGGGAAGCGGCGGGTTCGGACATCGATGTAAGGATAACCCAGCTTGCTGTGGGAAAGCACAAATTGTGGCATGATGAGTACCCAGTGCCAATGATCATTTAAGGAGAATCCAAAATGTCATTACGATTCTGCACACTTGGCATGACGCGCATGCTTGCGGTCGTTGGCGTTTTTGCTGCCATGCCTTTATTCGCGCAGGACATCGGTCTGGTCAAAACCGCACACGGTTCGGTCAACGTCGAACGCGGCGGTCAGAACCTCGCGGCTCAGCCCGGTTTCAGGCTCCACGAATCGGATGTGGTGCGCACCGGCGCCGACAGTGCCGTAGGCATCACGTTTGCCGACAACACCCTCATGTCAACGGGCCCCAACAGCACGCTCGCTCTTGATCGCTTCGCCTTCGACTCGACCACACACCAAGGCCGCTTCGAATCGACGGTGCGCAGTGGCACCCTGTCCGTGATCTCCGGCAAGATTGCAAAACAGTCGCCCGAGGCCATGACAGTGCGCACGCCTGCAACCGTGCTCGGGGTGCGCGGCACGGAGTTCTTTGTGCAGGTCGGCGCTACAAACTAAGCCGTGGTTCACTTGCGTAACGTCGTTCGTGCCTGCATATTGGCCGCAATCGTTGCGCTGCTAGGCGCCTGCGCAAGCACGCCACCGGCGGAACTGGTGGTGCTCGTGCCCAGCGCCAACGGCAAGGTCGGGAAAGTCATTGTGACCTCCCCCCAGGGCGCGACGACGCTGGATCGGGCCTACGCAGGCGCTCGTATAGAGCAGAACGACAAGCCAGAACCGCTCATGCTGAACCAGTCCGAGGTTGACCGGTTGTTCGCCAAGGCGATTGCCGCGCAGCCACCACGCCCCGTCTCGTTCCTGCTGTATTTCCGTGAAGGCACCGACGACTACACGCCCGATTCGAAAAAGGCGTTTGAGGGGGTATTTGCCGAGATCGCCCGCCGCCAGGCAGCGGAGATCGTGGTGATCGGCCATACCGACCGGGTTGGCAAGGTCGAAGTTAACGATGAGCTTTCGCGCAAGCGTGCGGAGCGCGTGCGCAAGGACTTCGTGGATCGCGGCATACCCGCGAGTGCGATCAGCGTGGCAGGCCGCGGCGAGCGCGAACCCATCGTCCAGACTGACGACGAGATGGCTTCGCCCACCAACCGGCGGGTGGAAATCAACGTACGCTAAATGCCTTTCCAGCGCAGGGACAGGATGGTGACATCGTCGGCCACTTCTGCGCCCGCGGTATGGTCCCGCACCGCGTCGCGAATGGCGGCGGCGCATACATCGGGATCGGCGGCGGGCGATAGCGAGGAAAGCAGCGCAGCCAGGCGCACGCGTCCGTAAAGTTCCCCAGACGGGCTGGTGGCTTCGGTCACGCCATCGCTGATAAGCACGAGTGTTTCCCCTGGCGACATCGTATAGCTGTCCGCCGCATAAGAAAAATCATCCAGCATGCATAGCGGCGGACCGCCTTTTCCATCGAGCCGTTGCGCGCCGCCCCTGGCGGCCAACGCGTACATCGGTTCATGCCCGGCGTTACACCACGAGAGCGTTCCCGTGTCGGCGTCCAGAACGCACGCGAGTACGGTGACGAACAACTGCTCGGGGTTATCACGCGCGATTTCGACATTGGCGGCAGAAAGCGCGGCGCCGACATTGCCCGTCTGGCGCAACACATTGTTTTTACAGGAGGATTTTGAAAGCGCCATGAAGATGCTGGCCGGCAGGCCTTTGCCCGAAACATCGCCAACCATCAGAAAAACGCGCGCACGGTCCAGCATGAAGAAATCGTAGAGATCGCCGCCGACCTCTTTGGCCGGTTCCATGTAGGCGCTGAGTTCGAAGCGCCGCTCACCGGCAAAGACTTTTGCAGCGACCGGCAGCATGCCCATCTGCACGCGGCGGGCAGCCTCCAATTCGCCGGCCATGCGCGCTGCAGCTTCGCGCTCCGCTGCGAGTTCCTGCCGGAACTGCTCGCGCTGGCGCGCGGTTTCCGCCAACGTGGATCGCAGCAGCGCGCCGAACAGGATGTTCAGCGAGATGGCAGGCAACGCCGCGTCGAAGAGCACACCGGCAAAGCGGAACAGCACTGCACCGGCGAGCAGCAAACCGCCGACTTCGGCCAGCATGACGAACGCAGAGCGCCGCGGACTGCTCGCCGGCACGACGAGCACGAGTGCGGCACCCAGCGCCAGCATCAAAAGCGCCTCGGCCCAGCGCGCCCAGCGCGGCCGCTCGAGGAGCGTGCCATCGAAGATATTCTCGAGGAGCTGGGCGTGAATCTCGACGCCGGGCATGCGTCCGCCCAGCGGTGTCGCCTGCTGGTCAAGCAGGCCGATGCCGGTGACACCGAGCAGCGCAAGCTTGTTCTCGATCCGCGCGGGATCGACGGCCCGATCGAGCAGATCGACTGCCGATACGTAGCGACGCGCGTCATGCGGGCCGAATCGAATCCAGACATGTCCGTCGGCCGCAGTGGGAACAACGACGTCGCCAACCGACACCGACTGAACGCCATGCAGGCCGGAATTCACGATGATATCCGGGGTGGCGGTGCCCACGCGCAACGTCTCCAGGCCCAGCGAGGGCAGCAACACGCCGTCCACGGCGCCGATCAGCGGCACGCGACGTATGACGCCCTCGTCGTCGCGGGTGCTCAGCAGTGCGCGGCTTGCGGCGGCCCGGCCGATCTCGGGAATGCTCTGCAGCATGGAACGGTAATGCGTGACGTACGGCATGGGATCTCCGCGCATCAGGACCGGTGCGCTTGCGCCGGCGGCGGAAACACCGGAGGGCTGATCCAGCCCGGCGACACCCAGCACGACAGGCAACCGCTTCATGGCGGCCGCGAGTAGCGCATCGTTGCGCGGCCCCTCCCGGTCGGGTTCGGCGAAAATAATGTCGACGCCCACCGAGAGCGGACTGTAGGCGGCAAGCGCCTCCAGCAACTGCGCCATCACGCTGCGCGGCCATGGCCACTGGCCGAGCCGCGCGAGGCTTTTCTCGTCGATCGCGATAATTACCGCCGGCGCGGAAACGCGCTCCCGTGGCATCACCCGCTGCCAGCCATCGAACAGGGCGTAACGCAACCAGCGCTGGGGAGGTGAGTCAACGAAGACATGCAGGGCGGCGAGCATGAGCAGCAGCGCGACACCAAGCAGGCGGGCTCGCGATACTCCGCTCAGACGATGATCTCCATGCCGTCGAAGGCGCTCGAGATCCGCAGCGCGTTTTCCTGGCGGGTTATGGCCTCGAAGCGGATGGTTTCCTGCAGCACCGAATCGATCCGGGCATCGCTGGATATCGGCTCATGGTGAAACAAGCAGAGGTGTTTCGCCCCTGCGAGCTGGCACAGCTCGACACCGATGATGTTGCTGGAGTGCCCCCAGTCTTCCTTCACTGACACGACGTCGGCGAGCGAATACATCGCGTCGAAAATAACCAGGTCGGCGTCACGGAAGAAATCGACAAATTCCTGCGTCGACTGGGCATCGTCCGGCTTGTGCTCGGAGTCAGTGGAGTAGACGACGACCTTGCCATCGCGCTCGAAACGGTAGCCGTAGGAATCTCCGCTGTGAAGCTGGAGCTTGGGGGTCACTTCCAGTCCGGCGACCCGTGTGCGCTGCCCGGGCGTGAGCTTGACGAACTCGATGCGCGCGGCGAGGTCGTCGTATTCCACCGGGAAAGAGGGCTCGGCATGCTGGCGGCGAAAGGCAGTCTCAAGTTCTGCATGGCCGCCATAGATCACCACGCGATTGCCGGCGGTGTAGGCTGGGGCAAACAGCGGAAATCCCATGATATGGTCCCAGTGCAGGTGGGACATAAAGACATGAAACGTGTGTCCCGTGGGTCCATGGTCCGCGATGATCTGGTGTCCGAAGGGCCGGGCGCCCGTTCCCATGTCACACAGGATATGCTCTTTGGTCCCGATGTCGAGCTGCACGCACGGCGAGTTGCCGCCGTAGGTATGGGACACGGCAAACGGCAGGTCCTGCTCGACGAAAGCCTCGATCTCGGCGCGGCCGCCAAGATTCCTGCCTGCCGCCGCCAACAAGGCCTTTACAATCTTTTCCTTGATGTCCGCCGCGGTCAGCGAAACCGGGAGAGAACCGCGCGTACCCCAAAAACGAATCCGCATCGGCCCGCTATTTTGCGTCATAGACAGACAGCGCCGCGGGAGAGATCTTCGCCAGCGCCTCGCGCACCGACCCAAAGATCTCGAATATCATCGTGAAGCGGCTGATCTCGAAAATTTCCTTGATGACCGGCTGCAGCGAGACCGTGAGCAACCGGCCCTGCCGGACACGCACGTCCTTGGCCGCGATCATGAGCACACGAAGGCCGGCACTGCTGATGTAATCAAGCCCCGAGAAATCGAGCATCACCTGGTCGGCACCGGCGCCGCAATGCTCGACGTGGGGCATCAGGAGGCCCTTGAACTCTTCCGCATTCTGGTAATCGATGCGTCCCGCAGCGCTTACCACCACCACATCTGCGTAGCGCTCGATGGTGACCTTAACTTTGGATTTCTCTGGTGGCATGAGGCTGCAGCGATGCGGCGTTTAGTGGGCTGGAGTTATTGTTCGACAGATTGTAGCCTAAGTGCCCTGAGAGTCCAAAATACCCCCAAGAGAGGGGGCCGGGCTCACGGTTCCCGGTCCCCCGATTCACGATTCACGATTTACTCAATCACCCAATCACTGAATCACGCACTCCCCACTCCCCAGTAATCGAAGTCCCCATTACTCCTTGGCGCGGGTGCTGATCCCCATCCATGCATAAGGCGGACAGTAGCCGATCACCGCGGTCCCGATCGGCACTAGCCCGATCAGGCCCCACCAGCGGGCGTTGCCTTCGAGGAAATAGATCAGACTGAGAAGCCCGAGGCCGGCGATGATGCGGATAGCACGCTCGGTGTTTCCGATATTCTTGGTCATGATTTCGTCTCCCGAATCGAATTGAGAAGCGCCCAGATAAATCATACTCCGCATCCAAGCTGCTGAGTATGGTGGCAAGACTGATTCCAGGGGATCAGGTCTCGATACTTGATTTTTCAAGATTCAGGATCTGGCCCCCGAGATTCGTCACTTGCAGAAAAAATATTGTGACTGTCCCCTTTAATTTGGGCTTGCGTAGATGGTCACGCGATTGACGATGCACCGGGCGGGGAATAAAGTGAGTGCAGTTGGGGGATAAATGGCGTTTGAAATTCCCATACGCCGGGGAGGAGTCATCTCACAAGAAATTATTCTGCATCACTATCCGCCATCGCCCTTTTCCGAAAAAGTGCGTGTCGCGCTGGGCATAAAAAAACTCGCCTGGCGTTCGGTCGAAATTCCGCGCATTCCGCCCAAGCCGGACCTGATGCCGCTTACCGGCGGCTACCGGCGCGCACCCGTGATGCAGATCGGCGCCGATATCTACTGTGACACTCAGTGCATACTGCGCGAATTGCAGCACCGCTTTCCCGAACCCACTTTCTATCCGGGCGGCGGCAACGGCATGCCCTGGGGTGTGAATCGCTGGACCGACGACGTATTCGACGCGGCAGCCAGAGTGATCTTGGGTGCGGCGGCGGATCAACTGCCGGAAGCCTTCGCCAAAGATCGCGGCCGTCTCTATTTCGGCCCCAATTACGACTACGAACAGATCAAGGCAGAGGTGCCTCACGCTGCCGCACAGTTGCGCGCGCAACTTGGCTGGCTCGACCAGCGTCTCGCCACCGGCCGCAAATTCCTGCTCGGCGACCAGCCCGGTCTGCCCGATGCGGTCACCTATTATCTGGTCTGGTTTACCCGTGGGCGCTGGCAATCCGGCCCGCAATTGCTTGCGGAGTTTCCCGCGCTCGAGGCGTGGGAGAAACGCGTTGCGGCGATCGGCCATGGCGACCCGAAAGACATGACATCCGCAGAAGCGCTCGACATTGCAAAGGCATCAGAATCCGGCACACCCGTGCATGCCGATCCACTCGATCCGCAGGGAATCACGCCCGGCATGACGGTAGAAATTGTCGCCGACTTTGACGGTGGTGAAACGCCGGTGACCGGCAAGGTTCGCTTTGTCGATCGCGAAACGATTGCGATCCTGCACGATGAAGAACGCGTCGGCAGCGTGTGCATACATTTTCCACGCGTCGGTTACCGCGTGACACCGGTTTGATGAATTGAGGTCCGGCGAATAAAGCGAGTGCGGTTGGCAACAATTATTAAAGCGAGAGTATGTATGATTGCAAGACCTGACCCCCGTGGTTCGCTCCGCGCCCCTACTCCCGATTCACCAATCACCTAATCACCAATCACCTAATCACCCAATCACTCATTACTCATTACTCATCACTCATCACCCATTACTCATTACTCACGCCGGCTGAAAAACGCGCTATTGTTGCAGGTCAGAGGAGACGCCCATGCCCGACAAACTGAATTCCCTGAAAGAAGCCGCCGCCCAGGTAAAAAGCGGCACGCGCCTGGTGATGAGCGCCAACATGCAGCGCTCGCCAATGGCCTTCCTGCGTGAGGTCGTGCGCCAGGGCGCCGACAAACTGCGCGTCATTGGCGTGGTCGGCGGCGAAATCAATATCGATTTCCTGGTCGGTGCCGGCGCCGTCAGCGTCGTGGACACGTGCAGCGTCACCCTCGGCGGTTTCGCCCGCACCGGTCCGAACTTCGCCCGCTACGTCACGACGGGCCGCGTGAGGGCGCTCGACAATACGTGAGGGGTGCTCTTTTCACAGGCCCAGGCTGGGTCTATGGGAGTGCCTTACGTCCCCGTTATCGGACTGGTCGGGACGGATCTGCTCAAGCGCCGCGATGACATGGTGCTCGCGCCCGATCCGTTCGATGGCAAAACGATGTCGGTGGTCGCCAAAGCGATGCGGCCGGACGTCGCGGTATTTCATGTCGACAAGGCGGACCGCCAAGGCAACGTGTCGTGCGGCTATCCGGTGGAAGCCGTCATCCTCGCCGAAGCCTCGCGCCACGTGATCGTCACCGCCGAGGAAATCGTGGACCGGCTCGACGAGAAAGATGCAATCGGCACGTTCGTGCCCTCCATTCTCGTCGATGCCGTGGTGCATGCGCCGTTCGGTTCGCACCCCGCCGGCATGACCGGGCGCTACGCTCCAGATCCTGTGCACATGAAAGAGTATGTGGTGGCGTCGCGGGACGATGCTGCGTTTGCGGCGTACCTGAAGACCCATGTGTTCGACGTCGCGAGCCATGACGAGTACGTAAAGCGGTTCGTGCCGCGGGAATGGCGGCAGCCGACGCGGGCGGCGTGACGGGGATCATGCGATGACGGTTGCCGGCGATACGATCGTAACCCTGGATTACAGCGAGGCCGAGCTGATGGCCGTGCTCATGTCGCGCGAAGTGCGCGACGGCGAGGTGTCCGCCTGCGGTGCGCTGTCGCAGATCCCGGCGACCGGACTGCTGCTCGCGAAGGAGATGCACGCGCCCAACGCCGAACTGATCATACTCAACACGGTGTTCAGGCCGTTTCATACCTCGCGGCAGTTTCACTTTCTCGCGCAACGCGGCGATCTCGGCCTGTTCTTCGTCAGCGGCGTGCAGATCGACGGGCACGGCAATTACAACCTGCACCAGATCGGCGCCGATCCGGACCATCCCGAGGTGCGCTTCCCCGGTGGCTACGGCGGCGGCATGATCTACTACTGCGCGCGGCGCACCGTGGTGTTTCGCACCGAGCACACCCGGCGTTCGCTGGTGGAGCGCGTCGATTACATCTCGGCTGCCGGCAGCTCGCCGGCCAACGTGCTGCGCCTGGGTAACCCCAGCAAGCTGATTACGCCCAAGGCGAACTTTCGCTTCGACAAGGACGCAGGCCGCTTGCGGCTCGATACGATTCATCCTTCGTACACGCTGGATGAAATTCGCGAGAACACCGGCTTCGATCTGGGCGTCACGGGTGCGACCACGCCGGCGCCCACTGCCGAGGAGTTACGCGCGTGCGCAGCGTGGTCGGCCTAAGATGATAGAGACCGCACCTACTGCCGCCTGGGTGGAGAGGTCGATCGGTAGCGGGGCTGGATAGGGGCGGCATGACTTTTTTTACAGCCGCCCAAAACGGGGCACCACCACGCATCCTGCAATATGGGAATCTAAATTAGCAAAAGACACTGGCCAATGCGCCCTATTTACGCCAGCCAAGCGGCAAGCTGATCATAGCGCAGCGTAAGCCGCGAATCTCCGCGGAGGCAAGGACGCAGGCCGCGTTTTCGCGGCTCGATACGATTCATCCTCCTTTCGTTCACGCTGGATGAAATTCGCGAGAACACCGGCTTCGATCTGGGGGTGACGGGCGCGGTCTGCTTGCCACCGCCGGCCCTCGCCCACTGCCGGAGGACCTGTAACGTAATTTTTAAAACGGTCACACGGAATAGGAGCGACTCGCGCAGGGGAATGCGGTGCATCACCAGGCGCCGGTGATCGGACTAAGATGATAGACGCCGGGACGCCGATCGCGGGAACCGGTGTCATCATCGAGCGCGACTTGAACGGCCAGCGCGCCGAGATGCGGCCAAATGGCGCGGGATCTCGCCAGGCGGTCGATCGCTAGCAACAGGCGATGGACATCTTCGCGCGACAGGTCGGCCTTGGCGAAAATACCCAGCTTGAATCAGAAACTGATGCACACCCCCACAACACCACGACCCAGCGCACCCCACAAAAACCGAACACAGAGACACGCAACAACCGCCACCAACAGACCAAGAGGCCAGAGACAACCCAAGCAGACCGGAAGCCAGAGAAAAACGACCGCAAAGGAAGGACAAAACAGAGCGGGGATTTCAAGTCCTGACCCCTGCTTTTCGATTCACGATTCACTCAATCACTCAATCACTCAATCACTCAAGACCCCACGCCCAGGGGGGGGTGGGGGCGGTGGTCGGGCCAGGGGGGGGGGGGCGGGGGTCCGGGGGGGGAGGGGGGGGATCACTCAATCACCTCAACGCAATCACTCAACCACCCCTCAATCACCACTCCCTCACCCACAACCCCACCTTCCGACCGACAACGGAGGGGAGGGGGGAATCAGCAAACGGGGGGGGGAAGGGCGGGGAGGGAACCAGGGAAGGGAAGGGGGGAGCGGAGGAAAAGGGGGGGGGAGCGAATCCCCCCCGGCTTGCATATACGCCATTTGAAGGTAAACAATACACTTTGACAGTGTCCGCAGGGTAAAGGCAGTTTCGAAAATACTGCCGACCATCCCCGGACCGTGGTGCGTTCAACCAGAAACCAGGAGCACAAACATGCTGACGATAGAATCCACGCCGCAAATGGCGGCCAAAGTCTATGCCACGATGGCCAAAAATCTCAAAGTGGTGCGCCGCCGTCTGGGCAAACCACTGACCCTGGCGGACAAGGTGCTGCTGGGGCATCTCGATAATCCCGAAACGCAGGACATGCAGCCGGGCAAGAGCTATCTCTTCCTGCGCCCTGACCGCGTGGTGTTTCAGGATGTGCTGGGGCAGACCGGCCTGTTGCAATTCATGCAAACGCTGCGCAAGCACGTTGCGGTGCCGACCACGGTGCATTGCGACCATCTGATTCAGGCCCGCGTCAACGGCAAGCAGGACTTGCGCGAATCGCTCGCTGAAAATGCCGAGGTCTACGACTTTCTGCGTACCGCCTCCGCCAAGTATGGCGCGGGGTTCTGGGGGCCGGGCGCGGGCATCATTCACCAGGTCGTGCTGGAGAACTACGCCTTTCCGGGCACGCTGATCATCGGCACCGACTCGCATACGCCCAACGCCGGCGGTCTGGGGGCGTGCGCGGTCGGCGTGGGTGGCGCTGACGCGGTTGAAACCATTGCCGGTCTGCCGTGGGAGGTGCTGTATCCGAAGCACATCGCCGTCTACCTGACCGGAAAGCTGAGCGGCTGGACCGCGCCCAAGGACGTGATCCTCTATGTGGCGGGCCAGCTTACCGTGTCCGGCGGCACCAACGCCATAGTCGAATACATCGGACCCGGCGCCCGCACCATCAGCGCCACCGGCAAGGCCACCATCACCAACATGGGCGCCGAGCTCGGCGCAACCACCTCGATGTTCCCTGCCGATGCGCACATGTCGCAGTACCTGCGCGCAACCGGCCGCGGCGGGCTGGTGCCGCTCATGGAACAGCACATGGACCTGCTGCAGCCCGATCCCGAGGTCGAAGCCGATCCCGAGAAATACTATGACCGCGTCGTGAGGCTCGACCTCTCGACGCTGGAGCCGCTGGTGGTGGGGCCGCACTCACCGGACCGGGCGCGGTCGATATCGAAACTCGCCGCCGAGGTCAGCGACCCGAGCAACAAGTTCATCGACCGGATTTCGAGCACGCTGATCGGCAGCTGCACCAATTCCTCCTACGAAGACATGAGCCGCGCGGCGGATGTTGCCGAGCAGGCCAAGGCACACGGCTTGAAGGCGGCCGTGCCGTTCCTCGTCACGCCGGGGTCCGAGCAGGTGCGCGCCACGATCGAGCGCGACGGGCAGATGCAGTCGTTGCAGGATATCAATGGCGGCGTGCTCGCCAATGCCTGCGGTCCGTGCATCGGCCAGTGGCGCAGGGCCAAGGATGTGTCGACGGTGCCCAACACCATCGTCACCTCGTACAACCGCAATTTCCCGGCGCGCAACGACGGCCAGCCGACCACGATGAACTTCATCGCCAGCCCGGAAATCGTCACCGCGATGGCGCTGGCCGGCAAACTGTCATTCAATCCGCTGGTCGATACGCTGACGGGCGCCGATGGCCAACCGTTCAAGCTCAATCCGCCCAAGCCCGCGCCTGAAGTGCCGGCAAAGAATTTCACGCGCGGCAAGGTGGACTACACCGCGCCGCCCGCAGACGGCAGTCGAATCAAGCTGAGCATAGCCCCCGACAGCAAGCGCCTGCAACTGATGCAACCCTGGCCCGCGTGGGACGGCAAGGACTACCTCGACATGCCGGTGCTGCTGAAGACCAAAGGCAAAACGACCACCGACCATATATCCCCGGCCGGCCCCTGGCTGAGCCTGCGCGGGCACCTCGACAAGTTCAGTGACAACCTGTGCCTGGGCGCGATCAATGCGTATACCGGCAAGGCCGGCAAGGTGAAGAACCTGCTCACCGGCGCCGCCGATGAAATGGTCTCCAAAGTCGCGCGCGACTACAAGGCCAAGGGCGTGAAGTGGGTCATCGTCGGCGATGCCAATTACGGTGAAGGCAGCAGCCGCGAACACGCGGCATTGAGTCCGCGGCTGCTGGGCGGGGTCGCGGTGATCGTGCGCAGCTTCGCGCGCATCCACGAATCCAACCTGAAGAAACAGGGCCTGCTCGCGCTGACGTTTCAGCAAGCCGGCGACTACGACCGCCTGCGTGAGGACGACCGGTTGAGCCTGGTCGGCCTGAAAGACCTTGCCGCCGGCAAGCCGGTCGAGTGCCGCATCAAGCACGCCGACGGCACGACCGAGACGCTGAAGCTCAACCACACTTTCAGCGGACCGCAGCTCGAATGGTTCCGCAAGGGTTCGGCATTGAACCTGTTCCATACGGAGGCGAAGAAACCAGCTGCGAAGAAGAAATCCGCCGTGAAGAAAGCTGCAGCGAAGAAGCCGGCAAAGAAGAAGGCTGTGGCAAAGAAACCGGTAAAAAAAGCAGCGGCGAAGAAAAAAGCCGCAGCGAAGAAAAAATCCAGCAGGAAAACGGCAGCGCGGCCTGCACGCAAGGCGAAGAAGAAATGAGCGGGCGCTAAAAAGAAACGCGCTATCAAGTAATTGAAGGGGTCGGGTTGGCAATTCTTTTGTTAACAGCGTTTTGTATAAAAGGCCAACCCGACCCTTTCTGCTATTTATTACTGCGCTCCATCTTGCTTTCAGCGTGACCGTGATGGGTGGCGTGGAGTAAACTCAAACGCCAGTCTCGAATCCCCGCATTCACCCCATGATAATTTTCAGACAGCTCTTCGATCAGCAATCCTCGACTTACACGTACCTGCTTGCGGATCCGGCAACGCGCGAATCCGTGCTCATTGATCCGGTGTTTGAACAGGCGCTGCGC
The DNA here is from genome assembly GCA_942492335.1 of uncultured beta proteobacterium. GTDB lineage: Bacteria > Pseudomonadota > Gammaproteobacteria > Burkholderiales > SG8-41 > CAKKQX01. Next base: position 39,077 of record CALOEN010000021.1, read on the forward strand.
GATGCGGCATTGATTGGTGAGCTGGGCCTGAAACTGCTCTGGACCCTGGAGACGCATGTGCACGCGGATCATGTCACGGGCGCATGGCTGCACAAGCAGCGCCTGGGCAGCCGCATCACGATCAGTGCGGCAAGCGGTGCCGCAGAGGCCGACCGGTTGCTCGCAGATGGCGACCGTATCGGGTTCGGCAGCCATACGCTGGAAGCGCGCGCGACACCGGGGCACACCAAGGGCTGCATGACGTTTGTGCTCGACGACGGCGCGATGGCATTTACCGGCGACGCGCTGCTCATACGCGGTTGCGGCCGCACCGATTTCCAGGAAGGCAACCCGCACGCACTCTACCACTCGGTACACGGGGCGTTGTTTTCACTGCCCGGGAACTGCCTGCTCTACCCGGCGCATGACTATCGCGGCTTGACAGTGAGCAGCGTCGAAGAGGAGCGGAAATTCAACCCGCGCCTGGGCGGACAGGTGCAGGAGGGCGATTTCGTCGGTTTCATGAGCAACCTCGGACTGGCGCATCCCAAGCAGATGGCTGTCGCGGTGCCGGCGAATCTGCGCTGCGGTCACACCGAAGATGCGGCAGCAGACACCGGGAATGCAGACTGGGCGCCGCTCACCTATACCTTTTCCGGCATCTGGGAAGTCCGCCCGGATTGGCTGGAAGAGCATCTGCAGGCGGTGCAGATCATCGATGTCCGCGGGCCGGATGAATTTAATGGCGTGCTGGGCCACATTCCCGGTGCGCGCCTGGTGCCGCTCGACAGTATCGTGTCCCGCATGGGCGAAATCTCGAAAGAGCAGCCTTTGGTGACCGTGTGCCGCTCCGGCGCACGCTCGGCGCAGGCCAGTGTCCTGCTGCGCAAGGCAGGATTCACCAAAGTCGCCAATCTGGCCGGTGGCATGCAGCGCTGGCGGGAACAGAGATTGTCAGTGGAGGGCGGTGAAGACTGAATGCTGCTGTTCGCGCAGCACACGCGGCAGTTCCCGGCCCCTGTAATTCCTCATCCCTCATCCCTTTCTTTTGGCCGGGGGCAGCCCCGGTGCTGGTCACTTTGGCTCCGGCATATTGGCTCCGACATGACCTAAAGGTCAGTCTCCGCCGCAACAAGCTTCGCGTGTTGTCTAAAGGTTAGCCTTCACCGAAACTCCGTTTCACTTCGTTTTCTCATACGCGGCCAATCGAAAGTAACCGAAGAGGAGCGCGCCGGACTCGGTGGGCGCAGCCTGGTGCGGGCAGGCGCGCAGAGTGGCTGCACATGGATGCTAGAAAAAACCATAACGCATTTCCACGCCACACCGTTTATTAGACGCGATTGCAGCCACCGCCCAGGTGCGCCGCACCCACTGGGTGTAACCCTGCGCTGCTCGGCGGCGCACATGGGCCCGGGAATCGGTGGAGCAGCTAGGGGAGGAATGGCCGCGGTAAATTACAATCCAAAGCATTTACGGCAATTACTCAATCACTTAATTACTTAATAACCAAGGCGGGGTCCCCACTTCCCACTTCCCACTTCCCACTTCCCACTTTCCACTCCCGATTCTCCAATCACTTAATCACCCAATCACCCAATCACCAGTCACCAATCACAGCCGTTAAGCGCTGCTCGGCGGCGCACATGGGTCCAGGAAATCGGCAGTGCGGCTAGGGGATACGACTCAGCGGCATATGACTCCGATCCACCTCAGGGTTGGCGCAATCCGTTGCTAAAGGGAAATGTTGGATTGCAAGACCTGGCCCCGTGCTCTGCAAACAGCATTGTGTAATTTTTGGAAAATTTGCACCGACCCGATGTCCTGCTCTCTTGCCGATCCCATGTCTTGCGGTTATGATTTCCCCCCAATCCCAGAAAAAAACATCCACCGGAGGAGAAAATCATGTTGAAAACCACTTTGCGCGTTGCGCTCGTTTGCGCCGCGGTCGTATCCGCACTTGCCGCAGGCAACCTGGCGGCGCAGCAGTTTCCGACGAAAATTCTTCGTGTCGTGAATCCGAACAACCCGGGCGGCAACAGCGACGTGCTGTTCCGGCTGCTCTCGCCGAAAATGGGCGAGGTGCTGGGCCAGCAGGTCGTCATCGATTACCGGCCCGGCGCCGGCGGCAACATCGGGGCCGAAGCGGTGTCGCGCGCAGCACCCGATGGCTACACCACGCTGATCGCGGCGGCGAGTATCCTGATCAACCCGTCAATCCTGAAAACCCTGCCCTTCGACGTGGAGAAGGACTTCACACCCCTGGGTGTCATCGTCGACATCCCGGCCGGGCTGCTCGTGCACCCGTCGCTGCCGGTGAAGACCGTGAAAGACCTCGTCGCGCTCGCCAAGCGGCGGCCGGGCGAACTGAACTACTCGAGTTCCGGCATCGGCGCACTCGGCCACCTCGCGGGCGGGCTGCTGAGCGCCTCGACCGGCATCAAGGCCGTGCACATCCCCTACAAGGGCGCGGGTCCGTCGATCATTGACCTTATCGCCGGGCACGTTCAATACTCGTTCGTGAGCATCCCGGCGATCACCGGCTATCTGCAGAGCGGGCGGCTGCGCATGATCGCGCAATGCGGCGAGAAGCGCTTCGTCTCCTTCCCCGACGTGCCGACCATGGTTGAATCGGGCGTGCCGAACTTCGTGATCACCAGCCCCTTCAGCTATCTCGGGCCCGCAGGTATGCCGCAGGCGATCGTGGCAAAACTCAACGGCGCGCTGGTGGCGGCGCTGAACGAACCGAAGACCAACAAGATCCTGATCGACCGCGGTGCGCAGCCGATCGGCAACACGCCCCAGGAACACGCGGCGCTGATCAAGTCCGAGATCGCGAAGTGGAGGAAGGTCGCGCAGGCGGCAGGTTTCAAACCCCAGTAACCTGTGCCCGGTGACGGCACTCGTCACTCGCAGGGCACGTGTCGTCAAAGCGTGAGCGGTCAGGCATCAGCGCGCCTGCCCTCACGCCTTTTTTTTGCCGGTCTCCACTCCCCGGAAGTCATGTTCGATGTCACTTCAAACAGGCGCGGGCGTACGCGAAGCAGCACGCTGCAACTGATACTGGAACACTGGCAGCTTCCCGACTGAACATTCAACCACCTTACGGAAAATCCGATGAAACAGGACTTGATACTCACCGCCAAAGGCCACAAGGGCACACAGGAACGCATGGAACAGGAGTTTGCACTGATCAAGTTGTGGGAGGTGCCGGACCGTGCTGCGGCACTCAAGGCGGCCGCGCCGAAAATCCGCGCGCTGGCCCATACCGGCCACAGCAAGGTGGATGCCGCGCTGATGGATGCGCTGCCCAAGCTGGAAATCATCGCCAACTTCGGCGTCGGCGTGGACCAGATCGATCTCGACGCCGCGAAAAAACGCAACATCATCGTCACCAATACCGCCAATGTGCTGAATGACTGCGTCGCCGACTGCGCAATGGCGCTGGTGCTGAACACGCTGCGCAAGTTTCCGCAGGCCGGCAAATACCTGCGCGCCGGCCGCTGGAAAAGCGACGGCACCTACCCGTTCACCACCTCCCTCGGCGGCAAGACCCTGGGCATCCTCGGGCTGGGCCGCATCGGCGAAGAAATCGCGGCGCGCGCGCAGGCTTTCAAAATGAACATCCGCTATCACAATCGCAACAAAAAGGACGTGCCCTACGCCTACGACCCCAACGTAGTGACGCTGGCAAAAAACTCCGACGTACTGGTGGCCATCACTCCCGGCGGCCCGGAAACCAGCAAACTGGTGAATGCCGAAGTGCTGGATGCGCTGGGCCCGCAAGGCTATCTCGTCAACGTCGCCCGCGGCTCAGTGGTGGATCAGCCCGTATTACTGAAGTACCTGCAGGAGAAAAAAATCGCCGGTGCCGGGCTCGATGTGTTCGAGAAAGAGCCTGACGTTCCGCCGGAATTCTTCGAACTCGACAATGTCGTGCTGCTGCCGCACATGGCCAGTGCCACTAACGAAACACGGACGGCAATGGGCAACCTGCAGATTGAGAATATCCTGCTGCATCTGGCCGGGAAACGGGTGAAGACGCCGGTGATTTGATATCCGACCCCGCCGCCGGGTCGGACCACGCCAAGCCGTTGTTGTCTCGGCATTATCGTTCCAGAAAACGGCCCTTTTCAGTCTTAGAACGCCATTTTTGGGGCCGGAATCGGGAGTTTAAGAAGAAAAGGGAGCGGAGTCATTTAACGCGGAGCTGTGTCCCCTAGCCGCAACGCTGATTGCATGGACCCATGTGCACCGCCGAGCAACGCCTAACCGCCGTGATTGGTGATTGGTGATTGGTGACTGATAGCTGTCAGGGCTCGCGAATCACGATCCCCCCTATCACCTTCATCACGATGCAGTCGTTTCTGTTTTTCCAACCGGCAAAATCCCGAAATGGATCAGGAGCGCGATGACCGTCGCGGTCAGCGCCACGCCGCACACCGCGAGCCAGCCAAACTGCGCGAACATCCAGCTCATCAGGAACGCGCCCACGGCGTTTCCGCTCCACACGTGCAGTCCAAAGAGCGTATTGGCGCGCGACCGCGAATCCGGCACCTCAGTATTGACCATCGTCTGGTTGGCGACCATCGCCGTGCGCAGGCCGCAGTCGAGCAGGATTGCGCCGATGACTACCGCGACAATGGACCACACGCCGAAACCCATAGTGATCCAGGCGGCCAGCATCGCGTATACACCCGCGAGTACCACCGGCATGAATCCGGCACGGTCCATCCAGCGCCCCGCCGAACGGGATACCAGTATGCCCGCCGAGCCGGGGATGCCGATCAAGCCGGCGCCGGTCGGACCCACGTGGTGCAGCACCGCTAGCATCGGGGCGGCTACCGCCCAGAATCCGCCGTAACAGATACCGAGCATGAACTGTATCGCTCCCGCACGCCGAATGCGGCCATACGTGCGCAACAGCCGGTACATCGACCATAAAAGTTCGCGATATGGCGCCAGCGATGTGGGCTGTGTGGTGGGCAGCCGCATCCACAGCACCGGAAGGAGCATGAGCAGCATGCCCGCGGAGAGCACGTAGCTGTAGCGCCAGCCGACGTGCGCCGCAATCAGCCCGCCGACGATGCGCGCGAACAGGATGCCGCTGAACAACGCGGTTAACTGCGTGCCCAGTGCGCGGCCGCGCTCATTCGGGTTGGCGATCTCCGCGGTAAGCGCGATGAAGGATTGAATCAGCGACGAGCAGATACCGGTCACCAGACTGCCTGCCGCCAATACCGCTATTGACGGCGCCGCCGCCATCAGTGCCTGCGCCAGCATCAGCACGATGAACTTGCACAGCACCAGCTTGCGCTTGTCGACGCGATCCCCGAGCGGCACGAGAAGCACGATGCCTGCCAGCATGCCGCCAAAAGAGCACGTCGGTATCCAGCCCGTTGCCGCGGCATCCGCATGGAATTCCGCGGCGATCGCCGCCAGCATCGGTGTCTGATAGTGAATGCCGCCCGACACCAGGAAAGCGGATATGATCAATAGTGCGACGAGATGGCGACGCTCGTCCGCGGACGCGGGCATATTGGGCACTGGACTTCCTGGAGAGGAGAATGGACCTGGTAAGTATAAGTTAACGGGGTTGGGCTGATTCCGGAAAATCAGTGATTGGTGATTGGTTTCATAGCGCCGGGTTTATTTGCCGCGAGACAATCGCAGGCGCGATGAATATCAGTTCGCGGCAGTGGCTCTTGTCCGGATCAATTTGAAACCTGATATTTCAAGATTCAAGACCCGATCCATAAGCCCACCCGGCTCAGAGGCCCAACTCCCGCAGTTATCAGCAGCAAGCCATGATTCTGAACAGGAAACCAAGGCTGGGATCACGCACTAAGAGCCGGCTTCCAGTCATCACCGTTGCACGCCGCGTGAAACAACACTGAGCTGATACGGCGGCGGGATGATAATATCGTTGTATCCACTACTTGGCGCGGCTCGTCACGAGCAGCGTCCTTTCAGGCCGGTAAAACCATGAACGAACAAGCGAAAGCAGTCATCGAACTCCTGATCAACTACCTGACAAATTACGGGATCAACGTGCTTGGCGCGATCATTACTTTGATCGCCGGCTATATTGTCGCCGGATGGCTTTCACGCCTGACCGACCGGGCGATGCGCAAGGCGCAGAAGTTCGACCCGGTCTTCCATTACCTGCCGGGAAAAATCGTCCGTGTCGCCGTTCTCGTCTTCACCCTGATTGCGGTGCTGAACAGGTTCGGGGTCGAGACCACCAGCCTCATCGCCGTTCTCGGCGCGACCGGGCTTGCCGTCGGCCTTGCCCTGCAGGGCACGCTGAGCAACGTCGCCGCCGGGGTGATGCTGTTTTCCTTCCGCCCGTTCAAGATCGGCGACACGATCAAGCTGGGCGGTGAGGTCTTTGTCATCGATGAACTCGGCTTTTTCTCCTGCAAGGCTCACCTGCCGGACGGCCCCAGCGCGTTTTTGCCCAATTCCAACATCTGGGGCCAGACCATCATCAACCTGTCAGTGACTGACAAGGACATACGCCGCATCGACGAGAGCTACGGCATAGCCTACGATGACGATATCGACGCAGCCTTGGCAATTCTCAACCGGATTGTGGCGGACGAACCCCGTATCCTCAAAGATCCGGCGCCGCTGATCAAAGTGGAAAAACTGGACGCAAGCTCGGTAAACATTTTGTTCCGCGTCTGGACAGCGCGCGCGGACTGGTGGGAAACCAAGCTCGACCTTGTCCAGCGCTGCAAGGAGGAACTGGAAAAAGGCGGCTGTTCCTTCCCCTTCCCGCAGCGGGACGTTCATCTGCACAAGGAGGCAGTCAAGGACCCCGGGTAACGCTCCCGAACCGGTAATAATGCCACCGGTTTAGTTTCCTTTTCCCGGGAAATTCAGCGCAATCGGTAACGGACTGCAAGTCAGTGGGGTCAGGTCTTGAAATATCAGAATACTGATAATTCAGGACCCGACCCTTGTCTCGGTGCGTGATCGTGATTACGTCGCAGCCAGCCACTGCAACGCTGCGCCCGTGATGATGATCGCGGTGAAGCACAAGACCCAGCCTGCACTGACCACGAGCACGCGCAGCACATGCGCGCGCGGGCTGACGATTACACGCGATACGCCGTAGATGAACGCTACGGCCATCGCTGGCGCGAGCCACGCACCGAGCATCATCTGAACGAATAGCACGCGCCGGCTCTCGAGATCAATCGCGCTGTCCTGAGCGATGCTAAGCAACCCCGCAAGTGAAATCAGCGGCAGGCCCGACAAAATACCCGTCGCGCCATCCTTCCAGCCAAACCGGGCTGGCAGCACGATCAGAATCCATAATGCCATCGAGAACAGCGCAACTTTCAGCCAGGAAAGTTCGGGTTTGGCGGTGATCCCGGAGGCACCTGCGCCGACGGGGCTGGCGAAATACCACCACACCAGGGTTGCTGCGGCGCCGAACAGTACGACCGCAACCGCATAAGGCCACTGCAGGCGCGATGTCACGCCCTGCCCGACCCACGGGCGCGTTGACAGCGCAGGCCACAGAAGCGCGAAGCCCAATGCCAGTCCCCAGGCCAGTGCCGTCGCATACTGCGGTGCTGCCAGGGTGCTGAAGGCGGTCATGTATGAGACACACAGGGTGCCGTTGATCAGCGGCATCCAGAGCATGGTCCTGGTGATGGGGTCGACCGTGTCGCGCCGCGAAAAAATGAAGGCGATGCCGTTCAGCGCCGGAAACGTGAGCATTAGGCCGGCCGCTGCAGGGAAATGCGCCGCCGTCCACACGATCAGGGCAAAAACCCCTGTGCCGAAAACGATGCGGAGTGCGATATTCAGAGGATCAATGGTAGCAAAAAATAGGGTCAGGTTCACATTTCCTGAAGCGCTAACCGAGATTGGGGTCAGATTTTGAATATTGAATATTCAAAATTCAAGACCCTTTTCCCGGGCGTACTATCTGGCAGTTATTTCAGTTTCAGCCCCAACGATTTTACAACCTTCGCCCAGGTGTCGATTTCTTCCCCGTAGCGCCTGGCAGACTCCGCTTGCGAGCTGGCGAGCACGTCGAGGCCCTGACTGAGCAACTGCTTTTCGGTCTTCGGATCGGTCAGTAAGCGGGTGATGGTTTGCTGGAGCTTCTCAGCGATCGCCTTGTCAGTCCTGCCGGGGAGAAACAATGCGTACCAGTTTTCAACGCCAAAGCCAGGCAAGCCCGATTCAGCGATGGTCGGATACTCGGGCAGCGCCGGAGTGCGCTTGGGGCCGACGACCGCCAGCACGCGCAGTCTGCCCGTCGAGAAAAACGGCCGGGTCGAGATCACGCTGGCAACCGTCAGGGAAATACGCCCGGCGACCGTGTCGATGATGCTCGGGGCAGTGCCCTTGTACGGCACATGGGTCATCTTCAGCCCCGCCATCTGCGAGAACAGTTCGACGGTCAAGTGCTGCGCCGAGCCCAGCCCCGATGACGAGAAGAAAATTTCGTCCGGTCGCGCCTTGGCAAACGCGATCAACTCCTTGACACTTTTCACGGGCAGTGACGGATGCACCACCATCACGCCGGGTGAAACCACCGCCATCGTCACCGGCAGCAGGTCCTTGCGCGCATCGTAGCGCAGCTTCATCAGGCTCGGCGTGATGCTGATACCCGCCGAAGTCATCAGCAGGGTGTAGCCATCGGGCGCCGATTGCGTGACCAGTTCCGCGGCGATGGTGCCGCCGGCACCGGGACGGTTTTCGGTCACCACCGTCTGGCCCAACGCTTCGCCCAGCTTCTGCGCGATAAAGCGCCCGGTCGTATCCACGCCGCCGCCCGGAGCGAGCGCAATGATCATGTGTATCGATTTGGCGGGATAGTTTTGCGCGTGCGCGATGCCCGCGGCCAAACTCCCCGCCATCAACATCATTACGGCCTTGCAGGCCCTTGCGGAAAATAGATTCATCATCTCCTCCTATATGTCGCTGTTTTAGTGGACTGGCATTAACAGAAAAAATGGGATCAGAGTCATTTTCGTAATGCAGTCATTCATCAAACTCTTCGCGAACTGCTTACAAAGAACTGATGAAGTATCGCGCCAAACGCCAGCGCATGACAAACAAGAGAACGCCGATTCCTGAGGGATGAAGGATGAGGGCGGAGGGATGAGGAGAACACCGAGAACCCTGACGGATAGATTTCATTTAATGAGGGGCGAAGTGCGGGGACCCGGGACCAGGGATTGGGGAACAGTAATTATATTAGTAAAAACAACATGTTATGGTATTAACCATCGGGTCAGACACCGATTAACCGGTGTGGAAATTACACGTCCGTTGACTCGCAAGCCAAAATCAATTGAGTCTAACCCCCATCGACTTCGCCTCCGCGACTCGTGGTCAAAGCCGTCGCAGTTCCTTGTCGCGTAGCCCCGTCAGCAGCAGCTCTCCATCCGGTGCCACGCGAAACTCGCCGTAGCGCGCGCCTTGGTAGCGTTTGGCGGTGCCTTCCTGGAAAAAGTAAGCGTTGGTCGCGAACTTGACCCGGCCTTCGCGCACCCGGTAACGAAGCACGATCTCGTTCTGGGCGAGCGGTGTGCCGTCGTCCAGGCGTCGGTAAGTCGCGACAGATCCGGGGTCCAGCGCAGCGACTATGCGCCCGTCCGCCGTCTCGAGATTGCCCTGTCCCCGGGAACGGCGGGTGCCCGATGACTGCGAGCGCGGCATCGCCGGCCGCATGTCGTTCACGACCTTGAAGCGCAGCGTCATGTAGTCGCCTTGCATGAGCGAGCGCGGGTCCACGGGAGCGAGCTCGAGATAGACGACTTTGCCGCTCTCGAGCTGACGCTCCTTCCCGACGATCGAGAACGCGACCAGCGCGAGTATCGCCAGGCCGGTAATAAGTGCGATGGCGCTACGCATCTGCTTCCTCCTTGGGCATGACGACGTTCAGCACGAGCCAGCGCGCGGCAAGCAACACGGCGCCCGTCGCCATCAGCACGCCGGATTTCACGAGCAGCGTCGCATCGAGCAGGTAGTAATAACCGGACACGTAGACCAGAAGCGCTGCAATTCCGAGGCCGACGAGCAACCGGTTCCCGTTCGAAAACCCGAGCAGTGCGATCATGAGTCCGCCGGCGATCCCGGGCGCCTTGAAGGACACCGCGCCGATCGTCAGCACGGCGATCATGACGAAGAGCGCTCTGGACGACTGCATTGCCCATCCCGCCCGCTTGAGCAGCACCCATACCGACACGATCAACGCCCCTACGACGAGCGCCTCTCCGACCCAGGGCCAGGCTCCGGTCACGATCCGGGTACGGAACAACATGGCCATCGAATGGCCGATGAGAGCCGCACCCTGGATCTTCATGAACGCCAGTGTCAGGCCGTAGCCGATCGGCGTCACGACCGAATGCCTTTTTCCGAGCCGCGCTTCGTTCAGCCAAATGGCGGCGACCGCCGCGGCGACGATTCCCACGGGGAGATAAGAGAGCCCGCCCACCTGGCACGCGTATGCGATCGAGAGCCCCGCCCCATACGCCGACGCAACCCGATGGATGAAGTTCGGCATTGCGAAAGCAAGCGCCACTTCGATGGCCGCGATCACGACATAAAATGGCCAACTGGTTATGTTGTTCCCGAGCAGGCGGAAAATGCCGTATATCAACAGCGCCTGTCCGGCAAAGCTCACCGCCAGGGCAAACATCGATGAAAAATCGCTGCGCGGCGCCGTTTGAAAAAACCCATAGGCCGCCGCGATGGCGAAGAGTCCGACTGCGATCGAAGCGGTCGTGCTTTTAATGACGAAAGCCATCCCGAGCCCCACGAATCCGAGCAGGAAGCCGGCGGCGATCAATCCCGCGATACCAAGCATCACCCGCACATACCACGGCGTATGCGCTTCCTCGATCTCGGGCATATCGCCGGCGGTCAGCCCGGCGGAGGCGAGCTTCGACCACAGCTCGGTCACGGAAGATGCGCTCATGCGTCCTCCTCGCGCGCCACCTGCTTGAGCCACGCGCCGGATGCCGCTGCCAATCCAATCACCACGATTGCAATGAACAGGAAGCCAATCGCTTCGGCCCGGCTGCTCAAGAGGTGCTTGGCGAGGAATGCCGTCACGACGACGATGACCGAAAGGCATCCGCCGGCGAGCACGAACAGATCGCGCATCACCACCCGGTATGCGCCATACGCACAGGCGAGCCAAACCGGATAAGCGATCAAGGCCGCCACACTCGTTGCCCGCCAGTCAAAAATAAGCTGGATCATCAACAGCGTGACGGTCGTGCCGCTGGCGATCGCGAGCAGCCGGGGCGCCCAGCGCTCGTCCAGCCAGGAGACACGCCGCGCCGCCAGCTCCCAGCCGAGAAGCGCCGCTGTATTGAAGACAAAGAGCGTCCAGAGCTGGCGCTCGGTGCTGAAGACGATGCCGAAGAGGCCGGGGAAGACCTGGAAATAGAGCACTATCGCGACGTTCGCGACCGCAACCCACAGCATCCACAGCCCGGCAAAACGCCCGATGAGTACCCAGGGCAGCATCAAGGCCGCCCAGTTGGCGAAAAGCTCCCAGGTGTCCGCCCCGGTCTGGTAGGTCTGGCCGAAGAGTGCAAGCAGAGCGCCGAGAAGAATCGCGGCGACCAGCAGTGACGCTTTCCCCGCCGCGCGATCCACACCCAGGCGCCAGTACCCGAGCACGGACGCAATCATGAGCAGCCCGACCAGGCCGAACTTCGCAAACTTCCCGAGATCGTTCCAGTTGTACGCGATGAAGAAGACCACCGCGGCAGCGACCGCGACCGCGCCGGACCACAGCAGCAGCCTGTCTAAAAAAGCGCGCCAGTCACGCGCCGTGGGCAGCACCCCGGCAACAACGAGCGCGGCTTGCGCGTCGGTGATGGCGCCCTGCCCGGACCACACAAGGATCTTGTGCCGATCACTCATCGATCCCTCCTGTTCGATATACACTACTGCCGCTCGAATGGTGCAGCAGATTATGCCATAGGGTCAGGCCTTCAATGATCGGCATTCTAGTATTTCAAGACTCCGTGCGATACCCAGGGGGTTCGGCGTGTCCCACTTACAAGCTTCATGCAGATCGGTCGCGTCCGCCTTGAATTAAAGGAGACGGTGCTCGATACTCGTGCAACTCGACAAAGATATCGATCCTGTCCCATTTAGTTGTTAAAATACCGATGCTGGCCCATTTAGTTGCTCGCGCCAGCAATTCAGGTAATTGAGCGAGGGGCGCATTGCCCTGGAGATGCCGTCATGAAACGCATGGTGTGGCTTACGGTTGCAGTGCTGTCGTTGTGGTCGACCGCGCTCGCCGCGCAGATCTACGAGTCGCAGGACAAGAGCGGAGCTACGGTGTTCTCCGACCGTCCCTCGGAGGGCGCCAAGTCGGTCGACCTGCCGCCTCCGAACGTCATCAATACCCCGCAGCCCGCGCAACCGCAGTCGCCTTCAGCGCCGGCACCGATTAGCTACAAGCAGCTCGCGATCCTCGCCCCCGTGCAAGAGGGCACGGTTCACACAAACACGGGCGCGTTCGATATCCAGGTTTCCGTCGATCCCGCGCTGCGGCCGGGCGACGCATTCATGGTCACACTGGACGGCAATGCGCTACCGGGCAGGCATACTTCGGCAAGCTTCGGCCTTACCGAGCAGGACTATGCCTCGGCTGCTGCGGACAATCGCCAGCACAGCCTCGCGGTCGCGGTGGTCGATTCAAACGGCAACGTCGTCATCAGCTCGGATGCGGTGAGCTTCTACGTCAATCGGGCGACGGTGGAGCGGCGGCGGCGCCGCCGCTAGCAGGCACAGCCCTGGAGAAATACGATTTATAAATTGGGAGACAACGGAATGCATGATCGTCGTATAGGTAACACTGCCACCTGGGTCCACAGGGTCCTGGCCATCACCCTGTTCGCCATGCTCCACGCGGCGCCCGCAACTGCGCAAAACGCGAGCCGCAACGCCGGCTCGGTGAGCAGCGGCACATTTACGTCGAACGTTGTCAACGGGGTCCCGGATGATTATCGTCAGGCCTTCGATACCAGCACGCGCAACATCTATTACGTCAGCGAAGTTCTGGATCTACAGGGGCAGAAGGTGATACACCGCTGGAAGCTGGAAGGCAAGGTCATGCAGGAAGTGCCGATCAGCGTCGAACGCGCGCGGCAGTCGGTGTGGTCGAAGAGTGTGATGCAGCCGGACTGGACCGGCGACTGGACGGTCGAGGTCGTGAACGGGCGCGGCAAGGTGATCAAGATCGACAACTTCGCATACAACCCGCCACTCTGAATCCGGTCGCAGAAAGCAGAACCGGATCACTCGGTATAACCCAGCCATTTCTTCAATTTATTCCTGAACAAAAACAACAGCGCCGCAAAAAACAGCGCCAGGGCCTCGCCCCAGAATTTCAGCAGCTTGCTCCAGAACACGTCCCAGAGCTCGGTCAGGTATTTGAGCGTGAGTTTGACGCCATCCACACTGACATCCACTTTCAAAGTTGTGGTGGCTTTGGGTATGGGGGCCCCGCTGCAATCGCTGGATTCATACAAGGCCACATCGGCGCCGACCTTGAACGATCCGGATCCGGTTGGAAACAATTTGAACCTGACGTCAGAGCCTCGCGGATTGGTCCTCATGCAAAGGCTGGTAGCGGGTTCTACTTTGAATCCCGGCGCAAAAGGCGTCACCTTCGCTGTTTTGCCTGTGGCGGGGAGAGTGTCGATTTTGGTTTTCAAGTCCGGGTATGCCGGCTCATAGGCGGGGAGCCCGATCCACACGATAAGCTGACCTGGCGGGCCCGGGATCGTTAACACCGGATCAGCGGCCAGTTTGACTCTATAGTCTGCGGCTGCTTTCGGCCTGGGGGCTCCGTTTGCAGAGGCCGGGCCGCGCGCCGCAGTTTTATGGTCACCATTCTTCTTCGTTGGAATTTCCGCCTTTCCGTATTTAAAGTCTGCGGCTGAATCCGCCGCGTGGTCTCCATTTTGCGAGGCCGGACCGCGCTTGATGGTTTTACCATCGCCCTTTAATGCACTTGCCATTTTTTCGGAATATTTCCCGAAAGGATCTTTTTTTTCCGGCTTGGCAGGCTGGAAAACAGGAGTGGGAGGAACGGTTTTGGTTGAATCAGGTGCGGAATCTTCTTTCATGCCGCAGGAAGTCAGCGAGAAAGCCAGCAGGCTCACAACCCCCAAAGCGGTCAGGCGCTTCCGAATCATCTGCCTGGTGAAGTAAATGGGGTCAGATCCCATTTTTATCTGCATGTGAATACGCGCGTTGAATATGCCGCGCCATGTAAATATGAAGCAAGCTCACGCCCTGCTTGCATACAACCCCCTTGAATGTCCCGGCGCTATCGATTCGTTTTTTATGCGCAGGGCACTAGCAGGCGTAACGTTAGGACGGAGGAAAATCAGTGTCAATGGATTCCAGGAAAATTTTCCTCCATGCATCGATTGTGCATCTGCCGGAGGAAGCAGAGCGATCCAAACCTATCAATTCGTGAGGTTTGAAAAAATTTCGACAGAATATTTTTCATAATCCGGCAGACGACGGCAACTCACAAAAAATTAAACCGGAGCACGCACCCGGGCTATGAATTGTCTTTTTCAGCGACGATAATGTCGTGACAGCATCTCATCGCGCGCTCTATCCATTCGAGCCAAGTCCGGTCGGCACTGGACAGACCATCCACGACAACACGGAGAACTCATCATGCCCTCCACCTCGCAGCACCCATATCATCCGATCATTTACGTGCGCGGCTTCGCGGCCACTCAGGGCGAAATCGAGGAGACTGTCGCCGACCCGTACATGGGTTTCAACATCGGCTCGACCAAGGCACGCATGGCCTGGACCGGCGACGTCAAGCGCTTCTTTTTCGAGTCGCCGCTGGTGCGCCTGATGAGCGACCACGAATACAGCGACGTGTTCGTGGACGGCGAGGACCTTCTGGAAACCGAGCACCCCGATCTCGTGATCCCTTACCGCAGCGTCATCATCTATCGATATTACGACGAAGCCAGCAAAGACTTCGGCACGGGCGACACACCGCCTATCGAGCACTTCGCGAAGGGGCTGGGCGAGCTGATCCTGCGTCTGCGCGACAAGGTCTGCGCCAATCCGGAGAACAAGGTGACCCCGGCAGACTTTCGCGTGCACCTGGTGGCGCACTCCATGGGCGGGCTGGTCTGCCGCGCCTTCCTGCAGAATACGCAACTCGGATCAGCGCAGGCGCGCGGCGCGGTCGACAAGTTGTTCACCTACGCAACACCGCACAACGGTATCGACATGCGCATCGTGCGCAATGTGCCGGGCTGGCTTTCTTTCGGTGACGCAAACAACTTCAACCGTGAACGAATGGCCGGCTATCTTGCCCTGCCTGTGGGGGACGATGTCTCGATAGTGAAGAATTTCCCGCCCGAGCGCATTTTCAACCTGGTGGGCACGAACCCTCGCGATTACGTCGTGGCGGCGGGACTCTCGGCATGGGCGGCCGGAGACGCAAGCGACGGTCTGGTGCGCATCGAGAACGCCACCACGCACGGACCGGGCGCCGATGGCAAGGACGTGGGCTCGCCGCGCGCCTTCGTGAACCGCAGCCACTCCGGGCACTACGGCATCGTGAATTCCGAGGAAGGCTACCAGAATCTCACGCGCTTCCTGTTCGGCGCGCTGCGCGTGGACGGCATCCTCGACATCGATGACATCGCTCTGCCGGCGGAGGTGGACAAGGAATTGAAGGACGGCAAAAAGGTCCGCGCATCCTACCAGTTCGAGGTCGCGGCCAGCATCCGCGGCTGCCAGTGGCAGATGACGCGCCGTGAAGTTCGCGAAAACTCCTCGATCTTCCGTACTTACAATGATCTGTTCCCGGGCGCGGATGGAACCCAACGCCTGCCCAATCGCGCCATGAGCCCGCACCTGTTCTCCGTGTTCCTGGACCCGGGCAAGAGCGTCAAGGCGTCGAAGTCGGTCAGCTTTGCGTTCGATCTCAAGGTGCTCGTGCCCGACTACGAAGTGGATGGCGTGCTCTTCATGAAACGCCACTACGAGGGCGGTTACGTCATGCGCGAACTTATCCTGGTGGAGGCGTTTCCCGACGCTGCGGCTCTCGGAGGCTGGCGCATCAAATACGGCTACCAGGAAGACAACCCCGGCAAACCCGGTGTTACCGCGGATACGCGCAAGCTCGACGGAAATTCTGGCGGCATAGCGTTCGATATCCCCATCGAGCAAAAAAAACGCCCCGGCGTGAAAGGGACCTTGCGCATCGAGGCACGGCCGTGGCAGTGAGTCCTCTCACCCCAGCACAGAGGGTGATCGGGGAATCGGGAGTGGGGACCCCTCACTTAGTTATTAAGTGATTGGGTGATTAGGTGATGGTGAAGTAAAGGGGTCGGTTTCACTTTTCCTGAGGCGGGGAAATGTGGACGCATTAAAATAAGATTCAAACCGAGCAATAGTTACGAAACCACCTACGGTTCCCGATTTACGATTCACTCAATCACTCAATCACTCAATCACCAGAAAATCACCGCGCTTTGATGCCGGCGCTTTTCACCAAATCCGCCCATTTCTTCATATCTTTGAGCAAGAACTGACGGAACGCTTCGGGATTGCTGCTGACGGCCTCGGAGCCGAGGTTTCTCATGGTCTTGACGAACTCAGGCGACTTCACAAAGGACACGACTTCGGCGTGGATTTTTTCAAGCCGCTGCTTTTGCAGCTTCGCCGGCCCCATCAAGCCATACCAGCCCACCACCTCGAATCCGGGCAACTCCTCGCTCAGCGACGGAATTTCCGGCGACGCAACGAGGCGCTTGGGTGCGGACACCGCGATGGCGCGCAGCTTGCCTGCGCGCACCTGGCCGAACGCGCCGGTCAGCCCCATGAAGTTGAAGTGATATTCCCCCCCGAGAAGACCAACGATCGCCGGCCCGGTGCCTCTGTAAGGAATATGCTGTGCTTTGATCCCGAGCGTCAGTGCGAAGAGTTCCCCCGCCAGATGGCCGCCACTGCCGATACCGGCCGAGCCGAAGTTGATCGGATCCTTGGTGGTCTTGGCCCACTTCACGAATTCCTTGGCGTTTTTCGCCGGATGCGACGGGTTGACGACCAACAGCAGGCCGCCCGCCGTCAGCTGGGTAATCGGCGTGAAGTCGTTCACCGGGTGATACGGCAGTTTTTTGATCAGCGCCGCGTTCACCGTGTGCTGATGGTAGGGAATGAACAGAGTGTAGCCGTCGGGTGCGGCCTCTTTGGCGATCTCTGCGCCATTCACTCCGGAAGCGCTGCCGCGGTTATCCACGATGGCCTGCTGACCCCAGGCTTTGGTGAGATGCGCTGCGAGCAGCCGGGCGAGAAAATCCGTAGTACCGCCTGGATTCGCCGGCGTGATGATGCGGATCGGGCGACTCGGATAATCGTCAGCAGCCTGCGCGGGCATCATCGGAATCGCCAGCCCCAAGGCAACCAGCAGCAAAGGCAGTTTTTTAAGACAACCGGAAATAATATGCATCGCTTCCTCCTGTTTTTAGGATTGCTGCCTCAAGAATACTCGAAAAAATAGGGTCAGGTTCACATTTTGCCTGTCCGGCAAAAATGATCCCGACCCCATTGCTTTCAACGGCACGGCACGTAGCGCCGTGCGCGCGGACTACTGCTTCTTCTTCTGGTTTTGGTCGTACAGGTAGCCGCCGGCTGCGCCGACTGCGGCACCGGCTGCTGCCCAGGCCCATTCGCCGGTGGCGGCTCCGACTACAGCGGCACCGATTGCGCCGCCAGTCGCCGTGCGCCGCTCCGTGTCGCTCATGTTCGCGCAGGAGGAAAGTGCAAGCACGCTTGCGAGCGCGCCGGAAAGGATGAGTTTGCGGTTCATGTTGATTGCTCCTCGTTGAGGCAAGGTTGTGTGGTGCGCTATTTCTTGCACGGATAGGTGGTGTTAAGGTACCTGAACAGGGTATCCACAGCGGATTTATCCATGTATTCAGGATGGGCCCTGGTCCAGGCCACAAAATCGTTGGTCACCTTTGCGCGGCTCGGTGCCGGATTCGGCGGGCAGACGAAACGGTCCATAGCCGGGGTCGCGGCCACATAGTAGTGGAAGGCGCCGACTCCAAAGCCGTGACAGAACGCGATTGCAGTCGTGAAATACTCATCGCCCGGGTCGGTGCTGCATACGCGGACCAGGTCCGCGGTGTTGCGAATTTGAAATTGCGGCGGACTCGCGGCGAGCGCCGGGCCCGCAAGCGTGAGCAGGACGGCGAAGGTCAAGGCGCGCATCTGGGATCTCCTTGCTTGTTGCGGTTGACAAAAGGCGCCACGGACCATTTAGCTGGCAGTGCTAGTGGCGGGTAACAGCGCATAGGCCGTTAATAAAAACAATTTTACCAAAAAATGGAGGCAAGTTCATTCATATTCCGCCGGTTCAGGAAAAGTGACCCCATTTATCCGCTACCGTGAATTGAGTTCGGCCATGCGCTGGGTGATGCGTATGATCTGAACCCAGTCATGGGCGACGATGTCCTGGGAATGGGCAAGGTGATTTCGCAGCGACTCCAGATCCTTGATCATTTGCCTGGCCGCTCTCTTCGATTTCATGCCGAGAGCTGCCATTGCCGGCGGATGCTCGATCACGATATGCGCCTTGTCGGAAAGCTGCAGGCAGTCGATCAAATCACAGTGCCTGTTGCGGCGCTCGCGCTCCCGCCGCAGCTCGCGCGCCTTTTCCAGCCGCGCAGGCGCAAGCACACCCTGCCAGGCATCGCCCGGAAAGATGGTCGCTATGAGCTGGACCAGCGCCATCTCGTAAACGGTGATGGCGCCGAACAGCCACATGCGCACCACCGGCTTGTTCACGGCGTCACGCTCGATGACCCCGACCACCGAATCCAGCATCGACACGAAGCAGTGATCATGACGGGTCAGGATGCCGACCACGTCGGTGAGGGAGGCATTGTGATCGACCACCTGATCGGCAGAGATGTGCTGCATCTTCTGTCCGATGGGCGCATCAGGAAGGGTCTCGATGTCGGCCAGGCGCACAAAGCCCTGCACGGCGCCTTCGACGCGGATGCCCGTCATTCCCAGATGCCGCGACTTCATGGTTTGCGCGACGGCATGCCCTGACTTGTCCGCATCGAAAGAGAGCAGCGGTTCGGCAATATCGCCCGCCGTGAAGGCGCTCTGAAACGTGCGCATGGCCTGCGGGCTCGCCAACTGGGGCATGAGCGTCGCCAGGCCGGCAGGCTCCGAAGCCGGCTCGGCCCTGCGGGCGGGCGGCAGCTTCTCCATGCAACTTCCATGCAGTGCCCGTGCTTTTTGGAACAGGCCGGCGTCGGCCTCCCCAAGCACCATGAGCAGCGCCTCCATTTCCTGCAGAAAAGTCCTGGCAAAGCGCGGATCGTGATGTGCGATGTCCTCGCAGTTATCGATCAGATCGGCCAGCTTGATGGTCTTGGAGCGAGGCGAGGCCAGGGCCGTGTGGCGGCGATCAGTCTCCTTGCGCGTCGCGCGGTTGCCATCGCTCGGGCGGCTCACATCGGTCAACTCCTCCACCAGCGCCGCAACCGATGGGCCGAACTCCCGCTCAACGTCCTCGAGCGTGGCCGGCGTATCCTCCACCACATCGTGCAGCCACGCAGCGGCTATCATCTCCGCATCGTCGGTAACCGAAGCCACCATGCGCGCCACGGATTCCAAGTGAACGTCATAGGGGTGACCGCTGTACTTGCGATGCTGACCGATGCGCTGATGGGCGCTGGTGGCGAATTGCCTGGCGCGTTCTACCAATTCCGACATGTGACCTTCACGTTTTGCCAGACCGAATTCGTCTTATCGACCCCGGCCATTAATCAAAACCGCCGATCAGATCTTTTCGATGGAACCCACCAGGATCCGCACCCGGTCTCCCACCTGGAACCGGGCGCCGTCCTGGCGCTGGATCACCCGGTAGGCGCCATCGTCCATGCGCACGGTAAGCTGATAGCTCGTTTCGTTCAGTCGTTGTTGCATCTCGGGCGTGCCTACTCCGCCGACATAAGTCTGTCCGCCGCCCGGGCCGAACGAGTGCACGAAGACGCCCCCCACCACGTTGTTTTTCGCTCCAAGATCCTCGGAGAAGGTCGATGACGTCACCATGCCATCAGGCATATTCCGCGGGCGCTGGGTACTGATTTCGCGGATCGAGCGCACGACTCCGCAATCTGCACATTGCGTCTCGGGCGGCGGCTCATTCCGGAAATCCGGGATCTTGATGCCCTGCGCGGCGAGCGGCGCCGCCACCAGGGCAATGATCAACGAGAGAAACGCGCCAACAGCGCGGTCGGGGTGACGCCGCATTATTCAGACAGTCCCTGAATGTAATAGGCTGCCGACAGGAGCACGCTCGGCCGGCCAAACGGTCCCAGCCATTGTTCGTAGACCTTGTTGATTTCGCCGCTGCGGTAAAGGCCCGCCAGCACACGGTTTACCGCCAGGCGGTAGTCATGGTCGCCGCGCGGCAAGGGCAGCGCATAAGGTTCGACCGAGAAATCCTCATCCAGAAGCTTGAATGCCGTCTTGGCCTTGCCTTTGAGCGTGATGCCGATCAACACCACCCGGTCGGAGGCAAACCCGTCCACTTCACCTTTGTCGAGTTTCTCCATGCCCTCGGTGCGCTGTGTAACCGGAACCACGGTGGCGTTGATCGAGCGCTTGCCGAGCGCCGCTTTCAGCACCTTCTCCGTCGTGGTGCCGGTGATCACGGCGATACGCTTGCCGCTGAAATCCGCGAGGCGATTGAGATTGTTTCCAAGCCCGGTGAGTATGCTCGCGCCGTCGACAAAGGTGATCAGGCTGAAGTCAACCTCCTTTTGCCGGGAAAGCGTCCAGGTCACGGTGCTGCACTCGATATCGACCTTGCCGTCGCGTACCGCGGCAAGACGGTTTTGCACGGTAAGCGCAACCCATTTGGTTTCCAGGTCCTTGAGGCCGAGTTGCTCGCGTATACCGCTCGCAATCCTGCGGCACAGGTCCACCGAGTAGCCCTGCGGCTCCTGATTGGCGCCGACAAATGAAAACGGGGGCGAGTTGTCGACGTACCCCATGGTGATCACGCCCGTCGTCTTGATTTTGCCCAGCACGCCAGTCTGCGCCCACGCCGGCGTGCCTGCCAGCAGGGACAGGATCATTACAATTACAAAGCGCTTCATGTTCAGGTCTCTCGTTAAATAATAATCAATAGGGCCGGAGTCATTCATGGCCCGGCGCTGCCGCACAATTTGCGGAGCGGCCTATTGTACCCCGCCTGCCCTGCTCACACCCGCGCCCGGACCAACCGTCACGCTTTTCCAGCCTGACGCTCGCGTTCGCCGATGATCTCGTAGGCAATGCGGTGTGCCTCGTTCGCAGCGGGAATTCCACAGTAGAGCGCGACGAGCAGCAGGACTTCGCGGATTTCCTCGGGCGTGCAGCCATTGTTGAGCGCGCCGTTCATATGAACGCGGAATTCCTGCGGCCGGTTGCTCGCAGCGGTGATGCCGAGCATGGCCAGGCTTTTCATCTTGAGCGGCAAGGCGGGACGGCTCCAGATGTCGCCATAGGCATAGGCGTTCACGATGTTTTGCAACGGTTCGCCGAAGTCCCCCAGCGAGTTCATGCGTTTTTCGACAGCTTCGTTGCCGAACAACTGCCTGCGGAGTTTCAGCCCGCGCTCATAGAGCTCTTTCACATCCATTGCCATCCCCCAGGATCAGCCCAGCAACTCCCGCATCCGCCGATTCACTTCGGCACTGTGATGCCGCGCGGTCTTGTTGCTCGGCGCGAGCGCCTCGTCGTAGAAGAAATCCGGCAGCTCGTCGTCTTTCTCGGTAAACCCGGCCGCCTTGTTGAACGCCCACTCGTTGCGCAGCGTCTCCAGTCCCAGCGTCTGCATGAACGACGTATCGAGCTTCGTGCCATGCGCGTCATTGAGCGCGTTGACGACCAGTTCGGCGCTGACGCTGGTCACGGAGCGCCCGAAGATGCACAGGCCCAGCGAATCGGCCGCGGCGCACGCGGTCTGGATGCCGAGGCTCGCCTCCACCAGTTCCCCGGTGGTCTTGTCCTTGCAGTTGAACACCGGCAGATTGCCCGTGGTGTGATCGGCGCCCTGCGCCGTGATCATCATCGAAATGCCGGTGACCTCGATTACGCGCGGGTCGTAGGCGCTGATGCTCTGCTGCTTGATCACGGGCACGCGCGCGACCTTGTAGTGCGCGCCGACGCGCGCCGTGCCCTGCGCGAGCAGGCGGCCGCGCTCGCTGCCGCGGCGCATGTCTTCCATCGCTGCGAGCATGAACTCGACGTCGCCGAACGCGCCCTGCCCCGCCTCCATCAGCACGCCGAGCATGGCGCCGACTTCGATGGTGTCGATGCCGAGATCGTTGGCTTCGGCGTTGACCCGGGCCAGGTCGTCCGGGTGATCGAGGCCGCAGTTGCTGCCCATCAGGCCCAGTGTCTCGTATTCCAGCGGCGACACCAGCTCCTTGCCGTGCTCGTCGACATAGACGTTGCTGCATTCGATCAGGCAGCCCGGCATGCAGGCGTGCGCAGTCTGGCCGCCGCGGCTCAGGTTCAGCTCGCGGATGAAGTCACCACCGAGCTTGAGCGGGCCTTCCGAGGCTTCGGTCATGCGGCCGGCGCTGAAGTTGCGCACCGGCAGCGCGCCGATCCGGTTGGTGATGTCGCCCATCATCGCGGTGCCGGTTTTCTTGAAAGTCTCGATCGCCGGCTCCTTGCCGAGCCGCGTGCCGTACTCGCGCACCGCGCCCATCACTTTCTTGCGGTCGTGGAAAGTCGGCATCTTGTGCACGTCGGCGACAATGGCCTTGACCTTCTTGCTGCCCATGACGGCGCCGACGCCGCCGCGCGCGGCGAGCCGCGACGGCCGCCCGTCGGTGTCCGCGAACGCGATACCCGCGACCAGCCCGAGATATTCTCCGACCGGGCCGCACAGCGCGAAACTGATTTTCTTGCCGTATTTTTCGAACAGCAGTGCAGCGACTTCATTGTTGCCCTTACCCATATAGGGTTCGGCGCTGTCCCAGGTCATCGCGCCGTCCTTGGTGATGCGGATGACCACCCACTCGCTCGATGCGCCATAGAGGGTAAGCCCGGCGATCTCGAGCTGGCCGAGCGCGAAGCCGAAAGTGCCGCCGGCATTGGATTCCTTGATGCCGCCGGTCAGCGGGCTCTTGCAGCCGACGCTGATGCGGTTGGCGTTGGAGAAATTGGTGCCCGCGAACGGCCCGGCGGAGAAAATCAGCGGATTGTCCGGCGACAGCGGATCGACGGTGGCCACGCCGGTCTCGAGCAGCGTCTTGGCGATGTAATGCCGGCCGGAGCGTATGATCGCCTCGCCGTGCAGTTCGTCCGTTCTGACCGAGCGGTCCCCAAGATTGATGTGCAGGTATTTGCGCATGTCGACGTCACCTCGTGAAGATGGTAATCCGGATTCATTTTACTCTTTTCGCGCCCGCCTCGTCCCTGCGATAAACAGCGGCCAGAGCGAACTCGCCCCAAACTTCATTGTATCCGCCAAGGGTTTCCCCATTCATCGATGGACCGCTAGAATGTGGGGGTGCGCAGACCTACCGGCCGGCCGCATGGCTTTGAATCCCGGGATGACATCGAACGAAATGTGGCGTCCGGTTTTCGCACCCATTGATTTGCCCCTCCGGGGGGAACGTGAACTCGTGGAGGTGCCCATGAATCCGATTTCCGATCCGAAGTCCGCGAAGCATTTCGCCAGGCCAGACGCAGGACTCAGACGAGGCGTATCGCGCCATCCGCCAGGGCACGCTTGCGCTTGCGGCGCCGCTTTCGGCGGAGGATTGCGCGATCCAGTCGATGCCGGACGCGAGCCCGGTGAAATGGCACCTGGCGCACACCACGTGGTTTTTCGAGACTTTCGTGCTGGCGCCGCACGCGAACGGCTATCGGCTGTTCCGGCCCGCTTATCGCGTTCTCTTCAACTCCTATTACAACAGCCTGGGCGACAAGCATCCGCGTCCGGAGCGAGGCATGTTGTCGCGTCCCGCGCTTGATGAGGTCATCGAGTACCGCGATCACGTCGACCGGGCCATGCAAGCACTGCTCTCCGGGGAGCGCCTGCCCGCGGCAATCGCCGACCTGATCGAACTGGGACTCCATCACGAGCAGCAGCATCAGGAGCTGATCCTCACCGACGTGAAGCATCTGCTTTCGCGCAATCCCCTGAAGCCCGCATACCAGAACCAATGGCCGCACGCCGGTATGGCACGCGCTTGAAGGCGGGCTCTGCGATATCGGACACGCCGGTCCCGGGTTCTGTTTCGATAATGAAACGCCGCGCCATCGCGTCTGGCTGAATCCGTTCCAGATCGCCTCTCATCCGGTGACGAATGGCGATTTCATGGAATTTATCGAAGATGGCGGCTATCGCCAGCCGCAATGGTGGCTTTCGGCCGGATGGGACATCGTGGTTGCGCGCGGATGGCAGGCGCCCGGGTATTGGACGATGCGCGATGGCGAGTGGCACGCCTTCACGCTGCACGGCGAAGTGCCGGTGGAACGCAACACGCCGGTCTGTCACGTGAGCTTCTTCGAAGCCGATGCCTTCGCGCACTGGGCGAACGCGCGACTGCCGACCGAGGCTGAATGGGAGATTGCCGCGCGCGACGCCCCGCGCGAGGGAAATTTCGCCGAAAGCCGCGCGTTGCATCCGCTCGCGCTGCGCGAGGCACCCACTGGCGGCACGCTCGCGCAGGCATTCGGCGACGTGTGGGAGTGGACGCGCAGCGACTACAGCCCCTACCCCGGCTTCCGGCCCGCCGCCGGGGCGGTAGGCGAATACAACGGCAAGTTCATGTGCGGCCAATATGTGCTGCGCGGCGGTTCGTGCGCCACACCGGCGGCCCATATCCGCTCGACCTACCGCAATTTCTTTCCACCCGAGGCGCGCTGGCAGTTCTCGGGGGTGCGCCTTGCGCGCGATGCCGGGAGCAGCACTCGCTGACAACCCCGATAGCGATGGGCCGCTTTACCCGATGCCATTATGGGCGGGAGCGCTTTTAAAATCCAACCGGGAACGACATAACGGCTTCCCCGCAAAATCTGTTATTTTGTGCCCGGATAACAGATTTTTTGCAAAGGAACAGCGCTTGCCTTCCGTGACCTTCATGATGCAGCAGGCCTGGGACCGGTTCCAGCAAAACCGGCTGCCGGAAGCCGAGCGGTTATACGAGCAGTGCTGCGCGTCAGCCGAAGGTGGGGCCAAGGCGTGGTTCATGCTGGGCGTAACCCGGCACATGTCCCACAAACTGGAAGCGGCGCTGACGGCATTTACCCGGGCCATCGAACTCGATCCCCGGCAAGTCCAGGCCTACAGCGCCCAGGCCGCCGTCCTGTCTGAACTGGGGAGAAACAGCGAAGCGCTGGCGGGCTATCGCCGGGCGCTGGCGTTGAGCCCCGCCGACGCGCAACTGCTCGCCAATATCGGCCAGGTTCTCGAGCGCATGGGCGAGATGGAAGAGGCGCTGAGCCATTACGACAGCGCACTGGCCATCGATCCGGGTTTCCAGGCCGCCCTGTTGAATCGGGGTGCGGCCCTGATACTGGCAAAGCGCCTGGACGAGGCGCTGGAAAACAATCAGCGGCTGGCCTCCCTCCACCCCGGCTTGGCGGATGGACACTTCAATTGCGGCGAGGTTTTGCTTGCCATGGACCGCTTCGATGAGGCGCTGGCGGCGTATGGCCGGACAACTCAACTGGACCCTCGGCATTTGAAAGCGCATATCGGCCAGGGTCTCGCATTGTCCGCGCTGGCGCGATTTTCGGAAGCCGGGCAGGCCTTTGGTGCCGCGAAAATATCGATGAGACAAGCTTTCGTGCTTTTTTTAGCATGTTGCAAATTGGGATCGGGTGGTCGAGTGCCCCCAGATCCCCGGGTGATTTACCTGCTCAAGTCCGCAGAGCGCATGGTTCTGTGCGACTGGACGGACCGGGAAGCATTCGTTGCGCGTTTCGAGAACATGGTGAGATCGGCCCTCGACACCGGCTCATGAATTGAATGACAGATCGCTGGCTTATCATTCTCTGTACTTGGGGATCTCGGGCGAGACGCGGCTGGCGCTGGCCAAAAGCATTGCAGCGCAGGTCGGGCGAAATGTGGCCGGTGTGCCTGCGCCACCGCCTGCGCCGCGTCGGGAAGATGCCAGACTCCGGATCGGCTACCTGTCTCCGGAATTCCGGTTTCATCCCGTCGGGCGCCTGACCCGCCGCCTGTACGCGTTGCACGACCGCGACCGCTTCGAGGTCTATGGTTATTCCTTGCAGCCCGGCAACGGCAGCGATATCCGGCGCGACATCGAGCAGGGATGCGATGTGTTCAGGGAACTGGAAAACGTGAGCGATGCCGAGGCTGCCGCAACGATACGCGCCGACGGCATAGACATTCTGGTGGATCTCGCGGGCTATACGACCCACTCCCGCAGCGAGATTCTTGCCTTGCGGCCCGCGCCGGTTCAGGTCGGCTACAACGGCTTTCCGGGAAGCACGGGCGCGGACTTCATCGATTATTTCATTACCGACGAGACATGCAGCCCGCCGGGCCAGGAAAGCCAGTTCACCGAAAAACTGGTTTACCTGCCGGACAGTTGCATGATTTACAACAACCACGAGAAAATTTCCGCCCGCCCCGTGACGCGCGCCGAATTCGGGTTGCCGGATCAGGGCTTCGTTTTCTGCTGTTTCAACAACAGCTACAAGATCGAACCCGATATTTTCGAAATCTGGATGCGTGTGCTGAAGCGCACGCCGGGCAGCGTCTTGTGGCTGCTCGGCAAGAACGAGGCGATGGTCCGCAACCTCGGGAACGAGGCGGAGCAACGCGGGGTTGCCGCGGATCGACTGGTCTTCGCCTCCACCCTTCCCGTCGCGGAGCACCTGGCGCGCTATCGCCTGGCAGACCTGTTCCTTGACACGCTGCATTTCAACGCCGTCACCACGGCAGCAGACGCGCTGTGGGCCGGCTTGCCGGTGCTGACCTGCCCGGGTTCGACCTTTGTTTCCCGCTGGGCCTCCAGCATGCTGAAAGCAGTCAGCCTGGAAGAAATGGTGGTGGAGAGCCTCGAACAGTATGAAGCGCGCGCTTGTCATCTGGCCGGAAATCCCGATGAGTTGGCCGGGATCAGACATCGACTGGACCGCAACCGGCTGACCAAACCGTTGTTTGACACCGAACGTCATGTCAAACAGCTTGAGACTGCTTATCAATCGATGTTGGCGGGAAAAGGTTTAGGGTTTAGGGTTTAGGGTTTAGGGTTTAGGGCCTCGGGTTTAAGGGTTTAGGGTTTAGGGTTTAGGGTTTAGGGGCAGGGTTAGCGATTACGTAACTGCTGAAGATAATTTACCGCGATCCTCTGTCCCCTCGTAGCAACGCCAATTTTCGGACCCATGTGCGACGTCGAGCAGCGCCTGGGTCGCGTATTTGTTTATGTACCTGGATCGATCCCGTTCCAGAGACATGACAAATATTATAATATAATCAATATGTTATGATATGTCTTCCAATGCGCGACACCTCGCGTAAACTCCCGTTTTCACCTGACTTTGGAGAACACCATGCTGCGCATCTACGGCTCCGCCAATTCCCGCGCCTTGCGCGTCATTTGGATGGCGGGCGAACTCGGCATACCCTACGAACATAAAGACTGGCTGCCACGCTCACCGGAAACCAAGACGCCGGAATTCCGCGCGCTCAATCCCAACTTCCGCGTGCCGGTGATCGACGACGACGGGTTCATCCTGTCGGAATCGATGGCGATCAATTTATATCTGGCGAAGAAACATAAAAGCCCGCTCTACCCTGCCGACCTGAAACACGAAGCGCGCGCGTTGCAGTGGAGCCTGTGGGAAACCGACCGCCTCGACCGCCAGATCGTCAATTACGTCCGCCACGTCAAGGCGCTGCCCGAAGCCGAGCGCAAGCAGGAAGTCGCCGAGGCGGCATGGAAGGAGATCGTGCCGGCGTTCGACGCGCTGGAAGCTGAACTCAAGCAATCCGAGTGGCTTGCCGGTCCGGCATTTTCGGTGGGCGATCTGAATGTCGCGTCCGCACTGTATCGCGCGCTGTCCATCGACATCGCGAAATGGCCGCACGTGCAGACCTGGTTCAACCGTTGCTGGGAACGCCCGGCGGCAAAGAAAGCGCGCGCGATGCGGGAGACGCCAGCCTGAGTGTTATCGTTCGCGCCGCCTTGCCACGGGAACAAACCCATGATCGCGGTAGGGCGTTAGGCGTTATTTCATCATTACCAAAAATGATGGTATTTTATTGAGATGCACGCATTACGCGTGCCGCGTTTAGTGTCGCGCCCGTTGTCACTGTCCATATAAGAGGAGAACTTCATGTCGAGAAAACTGGGTATCGGTGACACGTTCCCGAATCTGACGCTCAACCTCGTCAAAGGCGGAACGATCAATTTGCCGGGCGGAATGGGTTCCAAGTACGGAGTGATCCTGTTTTATCGCGGTCACTGGTGACCGTATTGCCGCCGGCAGTTGGTCGGCTTCGAAAAGCTCAAGGCTGAGTTGAACGCGATTGGCGCCAGTGTCATTGCCGCCAGCGTGGATCCCATCGACAAGGCGGGCGAAGTGGCGGCGGAAGTGTCGTTTCCCGTGGCATATGGCGTCACGCGCGAGACCGCCGACAAGCTGGGCTCCTGGTGGGAGGAGCGGCGCAGCATCATTCAACCTTCCGAATTCCTGATTGATGCGAACGGCAAGATCATTGCATCGAGCTATAGCGACGGCCCGATCGGACGCATCGACGCGGCTGACGTCATCAAGAACATTAACTTCCGCGAGGCACAGTTGCGCAAATAGAGGGCCGTAGTTCGTAAAGGAGCGAGATATGACGCGCAGCGCCGCAAGACTCGCAGTTCGTACGCAACCCCAGGCCACCGCCGTGCGCGCATCCCGCCCGCCGCCGGCCCGCCGTGTGCTGGTAATGGTCGCCACGCGCAAAGGCGCCTGGCTCTATCAGAGCGATACGACAAGAAAAACCTGGCGCGCCGACGGCCCGCATTTTCTCGGCCACGTCGTCAGCCACCTGGTGCTCGACCCGCGCGACGGGCGCACGCTGATGGCGGCGGCGAAGACCGGCCACCTCGGCCCCACCATCTTCCGATCCGTCGACCGTGGCCGCACCTGGAAGGAAGCCGCACGACCGCCCGCATTTGCTAAAGCCGCTAACGGCCAAAAGGGACGCGCGGTCGATCACACCTTCTGGCTCACGCCGGGTTCAGCCGGCGAGTCGGGCGTGTGGTACGCGGGGACCTCGCCGCAGGGACTGTTCCGCACCGAGGATGGCGGCGTGACGTGGTCGCCGTTTTCGGCGGTCAACGACGATACGCAATACCGGGAATGGATGGGCACCGTGCAGGACGGCACGCCGGACGGGCCAAAGCTGCACTCGATCATCGTCGATCCGCGCGATCCCGACCATCTGTATTTCGGGATGTCGGGCGGCGGCGTGCATGAGACGCTCGACGGCGGCAAGACGCTGCGCGTAATGATCAAGGGGATGGATGTCGTGGAGGGATTCGGTTTCGATCCCGCAAAACCCACGTTCCACGATCCGCATTGCCTGCGCATGTGCCCTACCAACCCGGACCGCATCTACCAGCAGAACCATTGCGGCATCTACCGCATCGACCGCCCGTCGGACACCTGGGTGCGCATCGGAAAAAGCATGCCCAAGAAAGTCGGCGACATCGGTTTCCCGCTGGTGGTGCATCCGCGCAACGACGACACGGCGTGGGTGTTCCCGATGGACGGCACCAAGGTGTGGCCGCGCACCAGCCCCGACGGCAAGCCCGCGGTTTACGTCACGCGCAACGCCGGCAAGACCTGGCAGCGGCTCGCCGACGGGCTGCCCAAAAGTCAGGCGTGGTGGACGGTAAAGCGCCAGGCGATGACGGCGGACGAGGCGAATCCGGTGGGCCTGTACTTCGGCACGACCAGCGGCGAACTGTGGATGAGCCGCGACGAAGGCCGCCGCTGGTCCTGCATCGCGCGGCACCTGCCGGAGATTTACTCCGTGGAAGCCGCAGAGCTATAGCGCGGTCGCACCATGAAGGTGATCATCCCCAGCGCACTACACTCGTACACCGGGGGCAGCGTGGCCGAGGCGAACGGCGCGACGCTGGGCGCCGTCCTCGCCGATCTTGACCGGCTCCATCCCGGCATCCGTTTTCGCATGATCGACGAGCAGGACCGTGTGCGGCGCCACATCCGCATTTTCGTCAACGGCGGGGAAAAACGGCACCGGTTTGTAACCGCCAAGGCCATACGCACCAGCGGCTGAGCAATTCAAAATGAATAAACCCTCTCCCGATGCGAAAGCGGATTACTCAAGTCGACCAATTCAGATACAGTTTTCTGTCTATGCTGCATTCTCCTTCACCGGCCCCACCGGTTTCCTGAGAAAGGGGTTGGATGTCGAGTATGCCCTGACCGCCTCGTCGATCTCCGTTTTCCTGAAGGCCGACAGGTGTTCAGACTTAGGATCGAGATACTGGAGCATAGCAATGGCCCGCTTGCGGTTAGCCGCATTTGTCGTAAGCGCGGCCTCGACCGCGTAGCTCCAGGACTGCCAGGGTTCGAACTTGGCTTTGCCGTGCCCAGTCAATCGTCTCACCCCGGATCTTCGAATTACCCGTTGCTTTGGCCAGCAGTTCACAGATCTCACCATAAGTAAATTGAGTCAACAGCGGCCGGTATTCGGTATTCGGCCGCCGATTGCGGGCAAGGCCAAGTGCCAGCAACGCCTCGTCGGTTTTGCCGGCAACACCCGCCAGTACTGCTTTTGCAAGCTGATAGTCGAAGCGTTGCTTCTCGGGCTTGAAGATCTGCAACTTCATCTCAAATGCAGCCGTGTCACCGGTCTTGGCGGCCGCCAACGCGTAGTACGGCAGCATGAACTCCGACTCTCCCGTCATGTCGTACAATGTGACGATCTCGTCAAAAATCTTCTTTGCAGTAGGAAAATCACCAAGCTTGATCGCCCGGTGCGCCTCGGCAAAGTAGGCCAGATTCGACTTGACACGATGCTTCGGCGACATAGCCAGCAAGCCTAGCGGCAGCATCGAATTGCCGCCAGTTGCACCCGGCCCAACAATTGAACCGCCGTTTCCGCTTTCGGATGCCCGCATGACAATCGACTCCGCTCCCTCGAACTGCCAGACGGGACGATCGAGATTGTTAATCAAATCCGGAACCTCCTTGGAGGGCGTGCGGTCGGTAGTTGCAAAGCGCAGCAAATACATTGCCGTGTTATTTCCACGCTCAGCAGTATGTTTCAGGTTGTCCTGCTGCAGCCATTCTGCAACCTCAGCCTCTGAGGCGCCGTCAATGTGATGGCCGACCAGGGCCGTCTCCCACAAGTGGGGCTTCGGCAGTTCCCGGACCAGTTTCCCAAATGCCGCCCAGGCATCTTTAGAGTGCCCGCTTGCGTGCAGCATGCCGAGGTAGTCCCGATAGGCGTAAGAATCATTGTAGCGTCGCACGCGTTCGACGGTGCCGGCCAGCGCCCCGTTGATGTCACCGGCCAGCAACTTCAGACGCAATGCGCTCGTCATGTCGCTGCTCGCGCCAGTACCCAGAGACGCTGCAAATTTATAGAACGGTTGTGCGAGATCGAAGTGCCCTGACCAGAAAAAATACGATCCAACTTCATACGCATTGTTTGAAAGAAAAACCCGGTTTTCATTCGATTCCTTTTTGAACCCGGGATAGGTCCAAAACAACCTGGAAGCCTCGCGAACTTCCCCCGATTCGAACATGAGTTTTCCCAGATTGTGATAAGAAGTCCAATAATCCGGCGCCAGTTCGATGTTCTCTCGATAGTAGGCCACAGCGGCTTTCACGCCGCCATGTGAGAGTTCTTCGGTCGCCAGGAATTCATTGCGCTGTGGCGCACCGATAAATCGCCCATCGAGCGACTGCATGAGTTTTTTGACCGAGGCATCGTCTTTGACGATCTGTTTGTAGTGCCACGCGAGCTGCTTTACGGCGTTGAATTCCCAGGCGGCATTTTTCACTGCGGCCTCCTTGTTCGCTCCTATAATTTGAGGATCCCCGCCGGCAGCCCATGTCCAGTAGTAAGGCCGGAAGGGGATATCGCGGTAGTAAAAATTGTCTTGATACCCGTAATCACTGCGACCTATGCTGCTAAGTTGTTGTTGCGCCAATTGGGAAATATACGACTGCCCCTGCTCCCAGTACATCGCATTGAACGCATTCTGATAGGCTGACTTCAGCAACCCTTGCTTTTCGGCCTCACTGGCTTTGGCGGCCAGGCGCGACTCCACTTTCGAGCGTTCCATCGAGTAATAGGGATAACCCTTGTAGACCGCGTCCAGGGTGTTCGCGTATTGCATGCGCGTTCCGGCGCGCCCTGCGTGGTCGATTGGAACCGGATGCGGCGCAGCTGATTGTCATGGCCCATGGCCTGCAGCAGATCCATGTAATCGCGAATGCCGGGCCGGCTTATTGAAAACTGGCAACACCACTTGGTCGCGTCAATCTCGATAAACTTGCGACCGTGATTGAACACCGAAAGCTCCATAGCGGTCTGCAGTTTGTCAGTGTCGCCCACCGACGCTCCCGCGCGCATGATATCTTCTAAACTATAGCCTTTGACGGGCAACTCAAAGTCCAGCAGCAATTTCACCTGAATGTTTTCGTGCTGCACCCAGTCGTCGTCCTCGGTAAACGCTCGCGCCGCCAGGAAGGGCCAGATTTTTCCAGGAAGATTCATTGCCATCAATTCTTCGATCACATTGAATTTCACCCCGTAATAGTTCGCAATGTTGACCTCGTCGAGTTTCAGCAGCAGCCGCTTGATCTGGTTTTTCTCCTTCGAGACGAATTCGCGCAACTCCATTAAGTTCCCATTCAGGGCGGCTAGCAACCCTTTTTCCTCGTCATTCTGAGGAGCACCGAGTGTCTTGATCGCCGCAATCCGGTAACCCATCATCATGTAGGCGCGTGCCCGCAGCGCACGGAATTCAGGCGATGCTGGTGACATCCGTGCCAGCGCAAGGAATGCCTTTTCGACGAACCGCTCTTTCGTCCGGTCGATGTGATCGGGCGTCAGCCCGGCGAGCAGCAGAAACGCATAGGCATCGCGCGCCGGATTGTCGTCCGCTTCCATCATCCGAATGGGAGACTCGGGGAGCACTGCAAGGTCAAGCTTGCTTTCCGGCTTCGGCGACGCGAGCGCCGCCGGGTCCAGTCCGATTGCCTTGATGATTTCCGGAAGCAGCGACTCGTATGCTGCGATCGGAGAGTGTTCATCGCCGAACCCTATCTTCTCGAACTGCTTCGTCGTAAAAGACTGGTCCCAGACGAATTGCCCATTCTGAAGCCGGTCCTGAAATCTCACGGTGACGATCATCTTCCCCTTTTGATCGTGACCGGCAAATGTCCAGATGATTCGTTTTGCCTCGATCCCGGTGGCGATGCGATAAACGTCCTCACGCTTGAACTGGCGAAGCCCGTCTCCCAACGCCTGTGCGACGAGGTAAGGATCCGGGATTTTCACATTCCGGGTCTGATGATCGCGGAGGCAAGTCCGCGGTCTAGCTAACGTGCCGTCCGGCTGAGAGGCCCAATCCCGTACCTGGAATAGCACCACCAGCACATCGAACTTGCCGGCCAGGAGAATTTTTTCGTAAAACGCCTTCTCGTTCGACAGCCAATCGGATCCAGGACGCGGGTAAGTCGAGGGCACGTTCTGCATGGCGAAATCGGGAAACCAGCGCCGCTCTTTTTGCAGTTTTTCGCGAGCCGCCATCGCTGCTCGTGCCGCTGCTACCACTTTCGCGTTTGCCTCCTTGATCCGGGCAAGCTCCTGCTCTTCCTGATAATGGAGGAAGACCAATCCGCCAGCGATGGCCAGAAGGATGCCAAGAATTACGATGCGAATATTCTTTTTCATTCTTTTCTCCCTGTTGCGCGAGCACTCTGCCTAAAGTATGTCGGGCGCGGTGACTTGCGGGCAATTTATTTTGTCACCAGCGTTGCAGACTCAGGTTATTATTTTATTTGAGTATTTGATGGACGCCGCCATCTGTTAACTTGTTGTTTATATTAATTATTTCTATCTCTCTCGCGCCAGCCGCCCCAGGCCAAAGTGCGTGAACGCCAACCCCGAGAGCACCGGCACCAGCAGGTTCACGAGCGGCACGTAGAGCAGCAGCGACAGCAGGATGCCAAGCAGGAACAGATCGCCGCGCGATGCGCGCGTGATACGCACGAACTCTTCCGCGCTCGCATGTTCGGCCAGCGCGTCGTAACGGAACATGCGCTGATTCAAATACGCCGAGGTCAGCACCGGCGCCAGCACCGCGCCCACGCCCGTGAGCCACAACGGCAGCGTGAGGATCCACAACACCGCAAAAATTGAAATGCCGATCATGGCGTTGAGCACGCTGCCGATGAGCGTGCCGCCGGCTTCGCGCTTGAGACCGGCGTAATAACGCTCGCCGACGAATTTGACGATAAACGGCATCGCGATGATTTCGGTGATGACGAGCGCAGTGATGTAAATCGCCGGCACGATGCCGGCCAGCACCAGCAGCCACGCCGTCGAATCGATGAGCCAACCCGCGCTCCATTGCGTGAGCCACCCGGCCACCGTTGTGCCGGAAACCATGCCGGTGAGGGCCCCGGTCCACGCGTCCCAGAACAGCCACGCCAGCACGGTCCACAGCATGATGCTGCCCAGCATCGGCAGCAACACGATGACGAGGATGCGCGGCTCGAACAGGTTGCGCGCCGTTCGCGTGAGCGCCGTGACGATGTCCTGCATCAGAACCAGCTCCACAGCGCCAGCATCAGCGGCATCAGCATCGCCGTCAGCAGCCCGTTCAGTCCCATGCCGAGTCCGGCAAACGCGCCCGCCTGTTCGCTGACCTGGAACGCGCGCGCCGTACCGATGCCGTGCGATGCGAGGCCCACCGCGAAACCGCGCACGCCGGGATCACTGACGCGCAGCGCATTGAGCAGGTACTTCGCCATCATCGCGCCGCTGACGCCGGTCATGATCACCAGCACCGCGGTCAGCGACGGAATGCCGCCGATTTTCTCGGCTATGCCCATCGCGATCGGCGCCGTCACCGATTTCGGCGCGAGCGACAGCAGCGTGGTGTCGGCCGCACCCAGCAGCCAGGCAATGCCGACCGCCGATA
Organism: uncultured beta proteobacterium; assembly: GCA_942492335.1. Classification (GTDB taxonomy): domain Bacteria; phylum Pseudomonadota; class Gammaproteobacteria; order Burkholderiales; family SG8-41; genus CAKKQX01. The sequence goes on from CALOEN010000021.1 coordinate 74,293, forward strand.
CGATCGCCGTGAGCGAACCCGCCAGCAGCGCCCCACTCAGGGGCAGCAACAGCGCGCGCAGTTTTCCGAACTGCGCATACAGCGGCACCGCCAGCGCCACCGTCGCCGGCCCCAGCAGGAAATGCACGAATTGCGCGCCATCGAAATACGTCTGGTACGGCGTGTCCGTGAACTTGAGTGCTGCCACCAGCATAATGATCGCCAGCAGCACCGGATTGAGCAGTGGATTGAAGCCGGCCTTCTGATACAGCCAGTAGGCGCCCTGGTAAGCGAGCAGCGTGATGGTCAGGCCGAGCAGCGGGCTCGCCGCCAGATAAACCCAGATGTCGGCAATGCGTTCGGGGATCATTTTTCGTTTCCCTGCGCACTGCGGGCGCGCATCAGCGCCTGCATGACCAGCGCGCTCACCGCGATGGCGAGCGCCGTGCTCGCGAGCACGGCCACCAGTATCGGCAGCCACTCGCCCGACACCCTCGAGAAGTGCACCATCACGCCGACACCGGCGGGCACGAACAGCAGCGACAGGTGTTGCAGGATGCCGTTGGCGGTGTCGTGCAGCGTTTCGGGTATGCCGCCTTTTACCCACAACGACAGGAACAGCAGCATCATGCCTATCACCGGGCCCGGTATGGGTAAAGCCAGCATCTGCACCAGCACTTCCCCGATCAACTGATATACGAGCAGCGTCGTCAGTGCGCCCAGCATGATGGCCCCCCGTGCGGATGGATCGATTGATGGATAAGCTAATTCTAAACGCCCTGGTTCCGGAACAGGTAAAATGATTCCGTCGAGAACAATAGTGACACCGGACTATCCCGCGTCCTGATTTGATGATGACCACCGCACCCACCCGGCTCCCCGCATGGCAGGCGTTGAGCGACCACCAGCGCGTCGCCGCCGGATTCAATCTGCGCGCGCTGTTCGAGAAAGACCCCGGGCGTTTTGACAAGTTCTCGCTGCGTTGCGGTGATCTGCTGCTCGATTATTCCAAAAATCTGGTCACCGTGGACACACTGCGGCTGCTGGCCGACCTTGCGCGCGAGCGCAAACTGCAGGACTGGATAGAACGTCTGTTCGGCGGCGACAAAATCAATTCCACTGAACACCGCGCCGTGCTGCACACCGCGCTGCGCGCCGATCGTGACGTCATGCTCGACGGCGACAACATTTCCGAAGGCGTCAGGCAGACACTGGCCGCCATGGGCCGCTACTGCGAAGGCGTGCGCAGCGGCAAGCTCACGGGTTTCAGCGGGCACGCGTTTACCGACATCGTCAGCATCGGCATCGGCGGTTCCAGCCTCGGCCCGGAGCTGGCAGTCGAGGCGCTGGCGCCTTATGCTGCATCCCAGTTCCGTGTCCATTTCGTCTCCAACGTCGACGGCGCGCATCTCGCGGCCACGCTCGCCCCGCTCAATCCGGAAACGACCTTGTTCATCGTCGCGTCCAAAACCTTCACCACGCTCGAGACCCTGGCCAACGCCCATTCCGCCCGCGACTGGCTGTTCACGAAAGCGGGCGATGTCAAAGCCACGGCCCGCCATTTCGTGGCGGTTACGGCGAACGCGGCGGCGGCGTGTGATTTCGGCATCGGCCCGGAATCCATTTTTGGTTTCTGGGACTGGGTCGGCGGGCGCTATTCCCTGTGGTCGGCGATCGGTCTGCCGGTGGCGCTCGCCGTCGGCATGGACCGCTTTCACGAACTGCTCGCCGGCGCACGCGACATGGACGAGCATTTCAGGACCGCGCCGCTCGAGGGCAACATGCCGGTCATCCTCGGCCTGCTCGGCATCTGGTACGTGAATTTTTTCGGCGTGACTTCGCATGCCGTGCTGCCTTACGATCAATCGCTGCGCCTGCTTCCCGCTTTTCTGCAGCAGCTCGAGATGGAAAGCAATGGCAAGGGCGTCGCCCGCGACGGCTCGGCACTGGACTTCGCCACAGCGCCCGTCATCTGGGGCGCGGCCGGCACCGACGCCCAGCATTCGTTCTTTCAGCTGCTGCATCAGGGAACGCAGCTGATCACCGCCGATTTCATCGGCAGCTGCGTGACCCATTACGCGCTGAACGAACATCACACCATGCTGATGGCGAACTGCTTCGCCCAGAGTGAAGCGCTGATGCGCGGCCTCACCGCCGGCGAAGCGGACGCATCAATGCGCGAGCAGGGGCTGGCCGATGACCGCATCCGCGAGTTGCTGCCGCACCGTGTTTTCCCCGGCAACCGCCCCAGCACCACGATCCTGGTGAGAAAGCTCGAACCGCGCACCCTGGGCGCGCTGATCGCGCTCTACGAACACAAGGTCTTCGTGCAAAGCGTGATCTGGGACGTGAATGCCTTCGACCAGTGGGGCGTGGAACTCGGCAAACAACTCGCCAACCGTGTCCTGCCCGAACTGGCCAGCAGCGCGCCGGTTTCATCTCACGACGCATCGACCAACGGACTGATCAATTTTTTCAAAACCAACCGCTGATTCCGGCAATTTCTGAGAGGAACAAAACCATGAATGACGAAGCACTCAACATGAGCATCCGTAAATTCCTGAAGACCGTAGGGGTCAATTCGCAGCTCGCGATCGAAAAAGCGGTGCGCAAGGCGATCGAGGACGGCACGTTGAAGGGCAACGAGACCCTCGCTGCGGCGATGACGCTCAAGGTCGGCAAGCTCGATCTCGACGTCAAGTTCGAGAGCGAACTGAAACTGAACTGATGATAAGACGTGATGGGTAATGGGATGGGTAATGGGTAATGGGGAAAAGCGAAAGACACATTACTCTTCACTCATTACACATAACTCATAACTCATTACTGCCGCATATTGCGGCGCGGCTGTATCAGCGGCGCTGATCCTGCGCGGGTTTCAGGATCAGCGTATCGCCGCGCTGTATCATATCCAGCCGTTTCAGAAAATTCATGCCGAGCAGCACGGTGTCGGGATCGAGACCGTCCGACACCAGCGCCGCGACATCGCGCATTTCGATGGAAGCCAGGCGCACGCTGGCCAGCCGGGTCTGGTAGCCCATCGCCGGGCCTGCCGCCGTCTGCAACGTGACCGCAGCGCCGCCCTTCAGCCTCAGGCGCCGCGCCAGCTGCGTTGACAGCGCCACCTGCGTTGCCCCGGTGTCCAGCAGAAACCTTACGCGCTCGCCGTTGATCTCCCCATCCGCAACGTAATGGCCGGCGCGATTGCGCTGCAGCACCACCTCGCCCTGCGGTTGTTGTTGCAGCAGACGCTGCGTATTGGGATTTTCCTGGCGCGCCAGCAACACGAAGAACACCCAGTAGATCACGCCCATGATCGCGAGCCACACCACGACCTGCGTCATCACGCTGCCCCGGCACCGTCCGTGTGAAGTGAAACGTGAGAAAAAATCCGTTTCACCCCGCCCCTCTCTCTCGCCCGCTGCATGGACACTCCCCGGGGCGCCGGTCATCCCTCATCCCTGAACTTTTCTCCTCACAGCTTTAAAAAGTGCTCGCGATAATACTTGAGCTCTTCGATGGACTCGTAGATATCGGCCAGCGCCTCATGCTTGCCGTGCTTGACGAACCCGGCCATGATTCCCGGCTTCCAGCGCTTGGCCAGCTCCTTGAGCGTGCTGACGTCGAGATTGCGGTAATGAAAACAGGCTTCCAGTATCGGCATGTAGCGCACCAGAAAGCGCCGGTCCTGATGCACCGAGTTGCCGCACATCGGTGATGTCCTGGGCGGCACATGCTGGTCGATAAAAGCCGCCATCTGCGCCTCGGCCTCGGCCTCGGACAGGGTCGACGCTTTCACCCGGTCGATCAGACCGGACTTGGCGTGCGTCGCCTTGTTCCAGCTGTCCATCGCATCGAGCACTGCATCGCTCTGGTGCACCACCAGCACCGGCGCCTCGGCCACGGCATTCAACTGCGAATCGGTCACAACGATGGCCACCTCGATTATCCTCTCGGTCTCGGGATTGAGACCGCTCATTTCCATGTCGATCCAGATGAGGTTGTTGGGGTCTTGTGCCATAATCATTAATCAGGGAATTTTCAGGCACTTATTGTGTCACAGTGTGTCCCTTTCATCGATAATCAGAATCTCTAACATAATGAACGCATTCAGCATCGTCTTTCTGTTCGCGCTTGCGCTTGCCACATTGATGCGGTTGTGGCTGGGCGCGCGCCATATCGGTTATATCCGGGCCCACCGCGCGGCGGTGCCGCCTGAGTTCGCCGACCAGATCGGCCTCGATGCGCACCAGCGCGCCGCCGACTATACCTGCGTCAAAACGCGCCTGGCTCTGGCGACCGTCGTGCTGGAGGCGCTGCTTCTGCTGTGGCTCACCTTCGGCGGCGGGCTGCAGGCCATGCACGAGCTTTCCGCGGCCTGGCTGCCGGAAGGCATCGCCAGGGGGCTCGCGCTGATCGCGCTGATTACGCTGCTGATGACCGCATTTGAAACGCCGATCAGCGTTTACCGCACTTTTCGCATCGAGGCGCAGTTCGGCTTCAACAAGATGACGCCGCGCATGTTCATCATCGACGCGCTCAAGTCCCTGGCCATCGCGACACTGCTCGGATTGCCGCTCGCGGCCTGCGTGTTGTGGCTGATGGCCACGATGGGCGCCTGGTGGTGGCTTTATGCGTGGGCGGTATGGGTCGTTTTCAATCTTGTCATGCTCGCCGTTTATCCGACCTGGATTGCACCGCTGTTCAACAAATTCACGCCGATGCAGGACGATGCGCTGAAGGAGCGCGTGGAGCGCCTGCTTACCCGCTGCGGTTTCAAGGTCAAGGGCCTGATGGTGATGGACGGCTCGAAACGCAGCAGCCACGGCAACGCCTATTTCACCGGGTTCGGAAAATCCAAGCGCATCGTGTTTTTCGACACGCTGCTGTCGCGGCTGAGCCCTACCGAAGTCGAGGCCGTGCTGGCCCATGAACTCGGCCACTTCAAACTGCACCACGTCGTGAAGCGCATGATCTGGATTTTCAGTGTCAGTCTCGGCTTTTTGTGGTTGCTCGGCTACCTGATGGAAAAGGACTGGTTTTTCCACGGCCTGAACGTCACCACGCCTTCGACGGCCATGGCACTGATCCTGTTTTTCATGGTGCTGCCGAACTTTACTTTCCTGCTCCAGCCCCTGCTCAGCCTGTATTCACGCAAACACGAGTTCGAGGCCGACCAGTATGCCGCGCAGAATGCCGACGCCCGCGACCTGGTTTCAGCGCTGGTCAAGCTCTACAAGGACAACGCATCGACGCTGACGCCGGATCCGGTGCATTCCGCGTTCTACGACTCGCACCCGCCGGCGCCGATACGCATCGCGCGCCTGCAGCAGGCCGCGACTGCAACCTGACATGGATGGAGGTCTCATGCGCACGATCAAATTATTCGTCCTGGCCCTGGCGACGCTGTGTTTTTCCGTTACTGTGCTCGCCAATCCGTTTCCAAAGGCCAATCCGCAGACCGGCAAGAAAATTTTCGGCGAGGCCAAATGCGGCGCCTGCCATAATTCCCTGATGGGCGGTGACGGCAATAAAATCTTCACGCGCCCGGAGCACAAGGTCAAGGACGCGCAGGCCTTGCTCAAGATGGTGCGCTTCTGCGTCAACCAGACCGGCGCCCTGGTGTTTCCCGAGGACATGGAACATCTCGCCGCTTATCTCAATCAGCAGTTTTATAAATTCCCGCGTTGAAAAGGTTTCGGCTGTGACCGATCTTTCAGGGCAGCGATGCAAGCCGTGCGAGGGCGGTGTGGCGCCGCTCAAACCGCAGGAAATCGACGCCCTGCTCAAGCAGATTCCCGGCTGGGAGTATGCGAACGACGTGATCTCCAAGACCTACTCGTTCAAGGATTATCACCAGGCCATGGCTTTCGTCAACGCCACGGCGTGGATTTCGCACCGCGAAAATCACCACCCGGACATCACCCTTGGCTACAACCAGTGCCGGGTCGAATATTCGACGCATGCGATCGGCGGGTTGTCGGAAAACGATTTCATCTGTGCTGCTAAAATCGATGCGCTGTTCGGTTTATGAACAGCGCATCGACTCGTTGCCGTTTCGGTGCAGGCTAACATGAGCGCAGCGAAGATCGACGCGCTGTTCGTTCTTTGAAAGCAGCCGCAAAAAAACAACCTGACACGCCTGCCGGCACCGGCCGGATCATCGCCAGTTTCGGGCGCCGCTATCTGGTAGAGCTTCCCGATGCCGCCATTCTCGATTGCGTCACCCGCGGCAAGCGCAGCGACCTGGCATGCGGCGATGTGGTCAAGGTCAGGCAGGACTCGCCCGGCACGGGCGTCATCGAAACCACGGTGCCGCGCACTACGCTGCTTTACCGCTCCGACGCTTATCGCCAAAAGCTGATCGCAGCCAACGTCACCCAGGTCATTGTTGTCGCCGCCGCGGTGCCGGAGGTCCATGAAGACCTGGTGAACCGCTGCCTGGCCGCCGCCGAGCAAGGAGGCATGAGCACGCTGATCGTTTTCAATAAATGCGATCTTCCCCAAAGCGCTGCGGCCCGCGCCGGCTTGGCACTGTACACGCAACTGGGTTACCGCCTGCTGGAGCTGTCCGCAAAAACGGACATCGCGCCGCTCATTCCCCACCTGGACCACCAAATCAGCGTGCTGGTCGGGCAGTCGGGCGTGGGCAAGTCAACGATAGTCAACCGCCTGCTGCCGGCGGCCGCGGCGCGCGTGGCGGACCTGTCAGTGGCGCTCGGTTCGGGACGCCACACGACGACCCATGCCCAGATGTATCACCTTGACCCCGACAGCCACATCATCGATTCGCCTGGTATGCAGGAATTCGGGCTGCACCATCTTAGCGCCGATGAACTCGCGCACAGCTTCGTCGAGTTCAGGCCACTGCTGGGCGCCTGCCGCTTCCGCAACTGCCGCCATTTGCAGGAACCCGACTGCGCGATCACCGCGGCCTGCGACGCGGGGACCATCAATAGCCGGCGCCTCGCCTCCTACCGCAAGCTCGCGGTGGAAATCACGCATCATCCGGGATGGAAATAATATTTATGAACTGGTGGTTGTGTAATATTCAGCAACTCTAGCCCAACATATAGGCCAGCGTCACCACCAGCACCAGGAACATCCACAACACCAGCGCGCGCCAGATCAGGCCTACCGTGCTGTGCATGTAAACGACGTCGGCCTCGTCTCCGGCGCCCATCTCGGGCCGGTAATACACGCTGCCGTATTCATGCAACGCATCGCCCAGACGCACGCCGAGCGCGCCGGCGCCGGCTGAAAGAATGATGCCTTCGGTGTGCCGGGTCCACAACTGTGCCTGGGTGCGCCAGCAATACACTGCGTCCTCGAAATTTCCGACGATGGCAAAACTCAGCGCGGTGAGCCGTACCGGAAGCCAGTCGAGCCAGAAGAAAAAGCGTTCCGCAAAGCGCCCGAATTCTCCGAACTCGGCATCCTTGCGCGTGCCCCATTTTTCGTTGAGCAGCGCCGCCAGACGGTAAAGCACGGCGCCGGCGGGCCCCAGCACGGCGAACAAGACTATGGTGCCGAACACGTGCCGGTGCGAACCGATCAGCCCCAGTTCGATCACCACGCGCGCAATTTCTCCGGGACTGAATTCGTCCGCGGGCGCTCCGCGCCATTTGCCGAGATATTCGCGCGCCTCCGCCATATTGTCGTCGCGCAATGCGCGCATGATTTCTGTGAAATAGTGGCTGAACTGGCGAAACCCCATCGTCAGATAGAGTACGGCGACATTCCAGACCCACGCCAGCAGCGGGCTCGTGCGATAAAGCAGGATCTGAACGGCAAGCACCAGCACGACTGCGGGCAGCACGACCACCATCCAGGCCGCGAGGCCATGCCGGTACTGGCTGGCGTTGAACCGGCGCTCTATGCCGTCGGCGTACTCGGAGAACGCCTGATAAATGCGATTGTCGTGGCGCAGGGGCCGCAGCTGCTCGATCAGCAACGCAACCAGCAGCGAGAGAAAAGTCATGCTTCCATTACCAGGATAAGAACTTACGGATAGCGGATTTTAACGATCTCGACCTCGGTATCGCCGACAGGGCGGCGCCATTTTACGATATCGCCGACCTTGGCGCCTATCATCGCCTTGGCCAGTGGTGATGCCCAGCTGATCCTGCCGGCCGCCACATCGGCTTCGTCGTCGCCCACGATGCAAAAAACGTGCTTCGCGTCGTCCTCGTCGGCGATTTCCACGGTCGCGCCAAAATGCACGCCATCGCGCGGCTGTGCGGCGGGATCCACGACTGTCGCGCGTTCGAGCTGGGCATTGAAGTAACGCTGGTCGCGCTCGACTTCGCGCAGCTTGCGCTTAGCCTCCGAATCGTCTTTGGCAAGCACGGCAAGCTGCTCATGCTGTTCCTGCAGCGCTCTGACTTGCGCCTGCAGTTGCTCCAGCCCATGCGGCGTCACGTAATTCGGATGGTCGGGAAGCGGCCGTTCCGGCAGATCGCCGGACACTGCATCGTCATCGCTTTCCTTTACAAACGCTCGGCTCATGTTGCCTGCCCCGGGGTAGATAGAACTTTCTTTATACCGGCGAACCCGGGGCAAGGCAACCGCTGACGCGCCGCCTGACGCTGCCGCCTTGGAACCGCATCGGGACTATTCAGCGGGCCCGCACCAGCCCAGGAACTGCATGAGGTCGTCCTTTTGCCGCATCGTGTCCTCGTAACCGAGTTCGATCAGCGCGCGGCAGTACGATTTCTCGAACAACAGGTAGGACAGCAGGTTCGAGCCGTTGCGCTTCAGCGCGCCGTAGAACAGTATGCGTATGGCCCGGGGCAACTCGTGCATGTAGTCGGCCGCGATTTTCTCCAGCTCCCTGCTCGGCGACATCTGGCGGAAATCCACCGGGCGCAGCGCCATCTCGTTTTGAGCAATCACCTGCGGCGGAATCAGTGCCAGCGTCCGGTTGATGCGCCGCAGCCGCTCCAGGTCCACTTCCAGGCTGTCGAGGAAAATGCTGTTCAGGCAATGCCCGGCAATGTGCGACAACGACGGGTAAGCGTCGGCCTTGATGCGCTCAGGCGAGTGATCGAGCTGGCGTCCCACGCCGATTATCAGCAGCCGGTCTGCCCCCAAATGCAACGCCGGGCTGATCGGCGCCACCTGGCGCATGGAGCCGTCGCCGAAATGCTCGCGGTTGATGCGCACTGCGGGGAAGATGAACGGCAGCGCACTCGACGCCATCAGATGATCCAGCCTTATGGGCATGGCGATGCCGATGCGTCGCGCGCGCTGCCAGGGCTGCAGTCCGGGCGCGCCCTGGAAAAACGTAACCGCCTGGCCGGAAGAATAGCCAGAGCACGTCACGCCCACCGCGTTCAGGTCGCCGGCGTCGATTGCCCCCTGGATCGCGGAAAAATCGAGGCGGCTGCGCAGCAGTTCGGCCAGCGGCGCATTGTCGAGCAATGACACCGGCGTCTGCCTGCCGAGCCCGCCTCCGGCCAGCGCCGCCAGCAACCAGTGCGCGCCGTTGCGCAGCACGCCGAGGGGGTCAGAACGGTAAACATGGTGAGCGCCGAAATTCTTCCATACCCGCATCAGCTCGCGCACGCCGCGCCTGAAATTGGAGGCGTTCATCGCCAGCACGGCCGCGTTGATTGCCCCCGCCGACGTGCCACAGATGATCGGAAACGGATTGCCCTCGTCCCTGGGCAGCAGTTCGGCGATCGCGCGCAGCACACCCACCTGGTAGCCGGCGCGCGCGCCGCCGCCGGACATCACCAGCCCTACTTTGGGTTTCGACGGTCGGTCGTTATTGTTCATCCTGGGTCCGGTTGAAACCACGGACTATGTTGCCACATCCCAGGCCGCGCTTCTATGGGAAGACTAGACGACATCCAGGCGACGCGGCACCGTTCCGCTGTGCGGCGCCAGATACAGCGCCTGCACACTGGCGCCGAGCAGCGTGACGCTCCCAAGCAGGCGGTTATTTCCGGTGTCGCTGAACTCAAAACGGTAGATCCGTCTCAGTACCGGCCGGCCTTCATCATTGCGCTGCATGCCCAGCGCCGCCAGCGCAACGGTATCGTCGAGCAGCTGCACGTCGTCTGCAACGCAAGCCAGCCGTGCCGCCCGCACCGCAGATTCTCGGGCACTCAGGCTGTCGAACCAAAACCAGGCCAGGGCCGCGAGCAGCGCAACGGCGATAAATTCACTCATCTTTGGCCCGGGGGCCCGCATTAACCGGAAGCGCCACATTGACCAGCGTCGGCCTGAGCAGATCCACGATGACATGGGGCTCGATGCCGACCAGAAAACCACGGCTGCCGCCGTTGATGTAAATTCGCGGCTGATCGCAAATGCTCTTCTCCGCGTAGACCGGCATCGGTTTGCGAGTGCCGAACGGGGATGTCCCCCCAACGCGGTATCCCGAGTGGCGCTGTGCGACTTCGGGTTTGCACGGCCCGATGCGCTTCATGCCGATCACGCGCGCCAGGGCCTTGGTCGAGACTTTCAGGTCACCGTGCATCAACACGATGAGCGGATTGGCGGCGTCGTCTTCCATGATCAGCGTCTTTACAACGCAATGCTCGTCTACACCGAGCGCGCGCGAGGAAACTCCGGTGCCGCCATGCTCCTCGTATTCGTAGAAATGCGGAGTAAACTCAGCTCCGACCGCGCGCAACGCCAGCACCGCGGGGGTCGAAGGAATATTTGCTTTGGCTCCCATCAGTCCTGCAGCGTCCGGCACAGGCTGTATAGCATGCCGGCGGTCGCGCCCCAGATATAGCGCCCTTCATAGGGTATGGCCATGTAGTGCCGGTGACGGCCGCGGAAGTGGTACTGACGGCGCAGATAATTGGCGGGATCGAGAAAATAATCGAGCGGCGCTTCGAACACTTCCGCAACCTCGAACGCATCAGGCTGCAGGGTAAACGGCGGCTCTATCCAGCCCACCACGGGAGTGATGCGGAAACCCGACGGGATCTCATAGTTCGGCAGCTTGCCGATCAGCGTGACGCAGGCGCGCGACAGGCCGACTTCCTCCTCGGTTTCGCGCAACGCCGTATCCTCGCGATCGATGTCGGTGGATTCGACGCGGCCGCCGGGAAAACAGATCTGGCCCGCGTGGTCCGTCAAATGCGCCGTGCGCTGGGTAAACATCACCGCGACCGCGCCGTCGCGGTTGACCAGCGGCACCAGCACGGCCGCTTCGGTGACCCGCATGCCTTCCTGGAGGGCAATCATGTGCAGATCGTTCTGCTCGGGCGCGGGTGGTGGCGACCTGAGCCGTTCGGCAATGCCGTTACGGGACAGCGGGAATATTCGTCCGGCAGCGGCTGTTAGCATAGGGTGAGCCATGTGAGATTTCCGTACCGCTTGATATTCAAAGGAATTTTACGCGGGATCGTCTTGCCCGTCACGCCGCAAACGACCCCCATATGACATGGTGGAGCAAGTGTGTTGCTCGGCTTACACTAGGGCCTGTTAACCATTACCACGCGAGTGCGACGGAGGCGATTTGGGTTCAGGGCTAGGAACGCCGAGCGCGGTTTGCCCCGTGGCAAATAAGCGAAGGTGCGACAAGCGCCTTGTTATCGACAATTTTGGCCACAACGCATCTCACGTGGTAATTGTTAACAGGCCCTAGTATCCGGTCACTTTTCAAACCAACACAGGAGAACAATATGAAAATTCGTAGCATGGTCGTTGCTATCGGTCTGACCCTGGCAAGCAGCACAGCATTCGCCTTTCATTGCCCAAAGGATATGAAAGCGATTGACGCAGCTTTACCGAAGGCCAAACTTTCCGCCGCGCAAATGACTGAAGTGAAGAAATACCGCGCGGAAGGCGAGACCCTGCACAAGGCGGGCAAGCATCAGGAGTCGGTCGACACGCTGGCCAAGGCGAAAAAACTACTCAACATCTGATTGCAAAACCCAATAAAAATCCCCGCCTGCCCGGCGGGGATTTTTTTGCCGGCGCGAGACGGATTGCCTCGCACCATGATGACGCGGCGGGATTACCCGAGTTCGACAGGCACGAAGATTTTCGTGTCTTCGCGCTGCACCAGCAACGCCAGCGTCTTCTGGCCCGAACCTTCTGCCAGCTTGCGCAGATCATCGGCGCTTTTCACCGGCGTGCCGTTCAGCGACAGGATGATATCGCCAGACTGTATGCCGGCCCTGGCAGCAGGACCGCCGACGTTCTCGACCAGCAACCCGCCGCTCACGCCCGCCTCTTTCTGCTCGTCGGAGCTGAGCGGACGCACCGCAAGGCCGAGTTTGCCTTGCTGCTCACCCGAACCCAGGCTGGCCACCTTGGCGGGTTTTAGCTCGCCCACGGTAATGGCCAGTTCGCGCGAATCGCCCTTGCGCCATACTTCCACCTTGGTCGCTGTGCCGGGCTTGATATCCGCGATATACAACGGCAGATCGGAGGAGTTTGCAACCGCTTTGCCGTTGATTTTCAGGATCACGTCACCGGGCTCCACCCCGGCCTTCGCTGCAGGCCCGTCTTTCTCGACCGAACTCACGAGCGCCCCCCTGGCCTCTTTCAGACCGAACGACTGCGCGAGTGATTGGTTCACTGCCTGTATCGTCACTCCGATGCGGCCGCGGCTGACTTTGCCAAATTTCACCAGTTGATTCTCGACGTTGGACGCGACATTGATCGGGATGGCGAACGACAATCCCTGATAGCCGCCGCTGCGGCTGTAGATCTGTGAGTTGATACCGACCACCTCGCCTTTCATGTTAAACAGCGGGCCGCCGGAATTGCCGGGGTTGACCGCCGCATCGGTCTGGATAAAAGGCACATACGTGCCATCGGGCAGTGAACGCGACGTGGCGCTGACGATGCCGGAAGTTACGGTGTTCTCGAAGCCGTAGGGCGATCCTATCGCCATCACCCATTCTCCGACACGAACGGAATTCGAGTCGCCGAGCTTCACGGTCGGCAGATCTGCGGCATCGATCTTCAATACCGCGACGTCGGTTTGCGGATCGGAGCCGATGACCTTGGCCTTGAATTCGCGCTTGTCGGTCAGCTTTACCGTCACTTCCTGCGCGTCGGCGACCACGTGGGCGTTGGTCAGTATCGTACCGCTGGCATTGATGATGAAGCCCGAGCCCAGACCGCGCGCCGGCATTTCATTCTGCGGCATCTGGCCCTGGAAGCGCTTGAAGAATTCGAAAAACGGATCGTCCTGGCCCATGCCGGGAAACTGCTGCTCGGCAACTCCGGTCTTCACGTTGTGAGTAACGCTGATGTTCACCACCGCCGGCCCATAACGTTCGGCCAGCGCCGCAAAATCCGGCAGCGTCTGCACCGCCAGCGGTGCTGCGGCGACGGCGGGGGCCAGGGTGGCGGCACGCGCGCGCTCGATGCAAACGGTTCGTACGCCTTGATGCCGCCGGCAGCCAGGGCCGCAATTATTCCCGCAGCCACCATACCGCGAACCAATACTTTCTGTCTCATGATGCCCTCCAATAAGCTTGATGCACGGAAACGCTCCATGCCTGCGTGACTGAATCTTAAGCAGCGCAACTTAACGCAGACTTAAGGCGACGGGCATCGCACTTTGGCTCAACCGCACATCATCGCAGCATCAGGATACGCACCCGGACCTAAAAGGGTCTTAAGCCGCAGACCTGCATCAGCGCACTCGGGGAGGTTTTATTGACGGGGAAAAACAACGCTTGCCGCCAGTCCCCGGCCGCCGGGGCTGTCGGCCAGGATCACGCGGGCGTGATGGCGTTCTGCGATGTCCTTGACGATCGCGAGCCCGAGACCGCTGCCGGGAATCTCCTGCCCGGCGCCGCGGAAGAAACGATCGAACACCCGCGCGCGATCTGTCGGATTGATGCCGGGACCGTTGTCGACCACTTCGACCATGGGCCCCTCAGCGCTCGCAGACACGGAAACGTCTATTTTTCCGCCATCGGGCGTGTAGCGCACTGCGTTGTCGACGAGATTGGCCAGCATGATGCTCAAACCTTCGCGATCGCCGTTTATAGTCTGCGCCTCGTTCTGAGCCATGCCGAGGTCGATGTTTCTTGAGGCTGCGAGTAGCGTGTGTGTGGCGATCACCTCGCGTGCGAGTTCGCCCAGATCAACGGTTTCGACCGGCCGCTGCGCGCTTTCAGGTTGCTGACGCGCCAGCGTCAGCAGTTGGTCCACGAGATGCGCCGAGCGGGTGAGCCCTGCTTTTACGGTTGCGTAGGCCGCTGCGCGATCTTCAGCCGTGGTCGCGCGCTCGGCGAGCTGAACCTGCAGCCGCAACGCCGTGAGCGGCGTGCGCAGCTCGTGCGCCGCATCGGCAACGAACTGGCGCTGCGCACCCAGCGCGTTATCGAGCCGCTGCAACAAGTCGTTGAGCGCGGCCACCAGCACCCGGACCTCCTCGGGAGTCCCGGTCTCGGGCAGCGGCTGCAGTGCCGACGGCGAGCGGGCCTTGACCGCGCGCGCCATGGCTTCGAGCGGGCGCAATCCCTGCCCGACCGTGAACCACACCAGCAGCCCAAGCACGGGCAGCAACAAAAGAAAAGGCGTCAGCGTCCTGAATGCGGCGGTGGCGGCAAGTTCGTCACGCACCCTCATCGGCTGCGCCACCTGGAAGGTAAGGCCGCGCTGTTGCAGGCTGAACACGCGCCAGTGTCCGTCGGGCGCGGCCACCGTTTCGTAGCCCAGTCGTGCGCGGTTGGGCAGATCGGGATGGGGTTGCGAGTAGTACAGGCGCACGCCGTCGCTTCCCCAGACCTGGATCACGAAATCAAAGTCCTCGCCCACGTCCGGCGGCCCTGCTGCTGCAAATGGATTGAACGTCTGGTCGCGAAACGACAGCGCCATCTGTTTCAGCTGGTAATCAAACAGCTCGTTGGCTTCGCGCCGCGCCTGCAGATACACGCCGAAGGCGGCAACCAGTCCGGCGCAAAGTACAGCGGCCAGCAATCCGGCCATCAATCGTCTGCGGATCGAGGTCATGACGGCAGTTTCGGTATCATGTAACCGACACCGCGCACGTTTCGGATGAAGTCGGCGCCCAGTTTCTTGCGCAGCGAATGGACATAGACTTCGACTGCGTTGCTTTCGATTTCCTCGCCCCAGCCGTAAAGATGCTCTTCGAGCTGCGCACGCGAAAGAATGGCCCCCGGGCGTTCGAGCAGGATCTGGAGCAGCGCGAATTCCCGCGCCGTCAAAGGCAGCCCGCGCCGCGCGATGTCGCCTGGTGCGTTGACGGATTGAGCGTGAGGTCGCCGTGGCGCAGCAGCGGTTCGGTGCGCCCGGCCTGGCGGCGCAGCAGCGCACGGATGCGGGCGGCGAGTTCGTCCAGATCGAACGGCTTGACCAGATAATCGTCGGCGCCAGTGTCGAGGCCCTTCACGCGGTCGGCCACCGCGTCACGCGCGGTGAGCACCAGCACGGGAGTGGCGTTGCCGCGCCTGCGCATTGCCTGCAGCACGTCCAGCCCGCTCTTTTTCGGCAACCCCAGGTCGAGCAACAGCAGATCGTACACTTCGTTGGCAATCGCAAGTTCTGCGGCATGGCCGTCGCGCACCCAGTCCACCGCAAAGCCGTCCTGGCGCAAGCCCTTCTGGACGCTCGCGCCTATCATCGGATCATCTTCTACCAGCAACAGTCGCATGCTTACTTTCTGAAAATTCTGCCAGGCGGATGGTTTGCCACGTATATCATGGAAGGCAAAGCTTAAGACAGGCTTAATCTATCAGGATTAGGGCGGCACCGAGGTGAAAGTCACGGCATCACCTAACCGGATCACCCCGCCCCGCACCACGCGCACTGAGATGCCGCCATGGCCACGCATCGCGTTGTATCCCCCTGCGCCGAGATTAGCTTCCATGCGCGAGCACGGCTCGCACAAATCGGTGCCCTCGAACAGCACGCCACCAATCTCGAACCGCTGATCGCGCAGCGCCAGAAGATTGATGCCGGACACCACAAGATTGCGCCGCGTCAGTCCGGGCGGTATCTCTGCACAGTCAAGCAGTGCCGCGACGGCCATCAGATGTTCCTGCTGAATCAGCGTTACCTGGCGATCGCTGCCAGGCCGCGCCGCCCGATGATCGCCGACCAGCCCGTGATCGGCCAGCACTTCGACATGATTCACCGCCGTGAGTGCCGCACGCTTCTGCGGCCGCAGGCCTATCCACTCCAGCCGGCCCGCACGCGGAAAGGTGTCCATGAGGCTGCGCAGCGGACTTTCGGGATTGAGTTTCATAAAATCTTAATTTGCCGCCAGGCACGCCAAGAAAACTATGGATCAACAAAACAGGATATCAACGAATCAGTTATTCCTCGTTATGGATGGCATCCAGTCTGCATAAGAATCCCTCTCAATTATTCCGGTTCTCCTGGGCGTGCTTGGCGGCCTTGGCGGCAAATCAGTTCTTGCCCTTTTTACCCGGGGACGTCAGCTTGATGCCGACCATGCTCTCGGGCTTGACCCACTCATCGAACTGCTTTTCGGTCAGGTGGCCCATCGCGACTGCGGACGCCTTAAGCGTCAGGCCTTTCTTGTGTGCATTCTTGGCGATCGCCGCCGCTTTCTCGTAACCGATGTACGGGTTGAGCGCGGTGACCAGCATCAGCGAATCGCGCATCAGCTGGTCGATGCGCTCGGGATTGGGCTCGATGCCGACGGCGCAGTGTTCGTTGAAATTCTCGCAGGCACGGGCAAGCAGGCTCGCGCTGTGCATGAAGTTGCGGATCACCATCGGCCGGTACACATTGAGCTCGAAATTGCCGGAAGCGCCGCCAAGATTGACTGCAACGTCGTTGCCGAACACCTGGCAGCACACCATGGTCAGCGATTCCGACTGGGTCGGGTTGACCTTGCCGGGCATGATCGAACTGCCGGGCTCGTTTTCCGGAATGCTGAGCTCGCCGATGCCACAGCGCGGCCCGCTCGAGAGCCAGCGAATGTCGTTGGCGATCTTCATCAGCGAGGCGGCGAGCGTCTTGAGCGCGCCGTGCGCGTGAACCACACCGTCGCACGAGGCAAGCGCTTCGAATTTGTTGGGCGCGGTAACGAACGGCAATCCGGTCAGCTTTTTCAATTCCGCGGCGACCTTCACCGCGAACCGGGGATGCGCATTGAGCCCGGTGCCGACCGCGGTGCCGCCCAGCGCCAGTTCGCACAGGTGCGGCAGTGCGGCGTCTATATGCCTCAACCCGTGATCGAGTTGCGCCACATAGCCGGAAAATTCCTGGCCCAGCGTAAGCGGCGTCGCGTCCTGCAGATGAGTACGGCCGATTTTCACGATATGCATGAATTTTTTTGCTTTTTTATCCAGCGTGTCACGCAGCGTTTTGAGCGCCGGCTTGAGTTGTTCTTCAAGCACGATCACCGCTGCGACGTGCATCGCAGTGGGGAAAGTATCGTTCGACGACTGGCCTTTGTTGACGTCGTCGTTCGGGTGCACCAGCCGCGCTTCACCGCGCACGCCGCCCATCAGTTCCGAGCCGCGGTTGGCCAGCACCTCGTTCACGTTCATGTTGGTCTGCGTACCCGAACCGGTCTGCCACACCACCAGCGGGAAATGATCGTCAAGCGCACCGGCGAGTGCTTCATCGGCGGCCTTGATGATGGCGGCGCCCTTCTTCCCGTCCAGCGCGCCCAGGACTACGTTGACCGCCGCCGAGGCTTTTTTCACCAGCACCTGCGCGTGCACGACTTCCATGGGCATGGTTTCACCCGGAAAATGGAAATGATGCAGACTGCGCTGCGTCTGCGCGCCCCACAATTTATCGTTGGGCACTTCGACATTGCCCATGGTGTCATGCTCGATACGTACTTTCTTGGCCATCGTTGGCTCCTGTTGCGTTGTGTCTATTCCGTGTAGTCGTGAAGAAGCGCCTTCACGCTCATCCCTCACCCCTGATTAAAGGAGGCTCTTCTGCTCGCTTCGCTGCGCGCCGGCTTCGACCACTGTCAGCGCGGTCATGTTGACGATGCGCCGCACCGTCGCGCTCGGCGTCAGAACATGCACCGGTCTTGCGACGCCAAGCAGCATGGGGCCCACGGTGATGCCGTCACCGGAGGAATTTTTGAGCAAATTGAAAGCGATATTGGCGGCATCCAGCGTCGGCATCACCAGCAGATTGGCCTCCCCCTTCAGCTGCGTGTCCGGAAATACCTTCAGGCGAATCGGCTCCGAAAGCGCGGCATCGCCATGCATTTCGCCCTCGACCTCGAGGTTGGGCATCATTTCCGTGATGATGGCCAGCGCCTCGCGCATTTTGATCGAAGTCGGCGTGTCCGCCGCGCCGAAACTCGAGTGTGACAGCAGCGCCACCTTGGGCACCACACCGAAGCGGCTGATTTCCTCCGCCGCCAGCATCGTCGATTCCGCGACCTGCTCGGCGCTGGGATCGAAATTGACATAGGTATCGCAGATGAACACCGTGCGCCGGGGCAGGATCAGCATGTTCATTGCGGAATAATTCTTCACGCCCGGCTGCCGGCCGATCACCAGATCGATAAAACGCAGATGGCTTTGATACCGGCCCAGAATGCCGCACAGCATGGCATCGGCAGCACCCATGCGCATCAGCATCGCACCGATCAGCGTGGCACGCCGGCGCATGTCGAGTTTGGCAATTTCAGGGGTCACACCGTGGCGTGCGGAAAGCCGGTGATACTCGGTCCAGTACTCGCGGTAGCGCGGATCGTTGCCGGGATCGACGATCTCAAAGTGTTGATCCCTTTTGATCCGCAGCCCGAGGCGTTCGATACGCGCCTGAATCACATCCGGCCGGCCGATCAGGATCGGCTTTGCCATGCCTTCGTCGGTCACCACCTGCGCCGCGCGCAGCACGACCTCCTCTTCGCCTTCGGCATAGACGATGCGCTTGGGTGATTGTTTGGCTGCGGCGAACACCGGCTTCATGATGAGGCCGGAGTGGTATACAAACTGGTTGAGACGCTCGCGGTAGGCGTCGAAATCGGTGATAGGGCGCGTCGCCACGCCGCAGTCCATCGCGGCCTGAGCCACCGCCGGCGCCACCTTGGCAATCAGGCGCGGATCGAAGGGTTTGGGAATCAGGTATTCGGGGCCGAAGGACAGGTTCTGCTCGCCATAAGCCATGGCCACGACGTCCGATTGCTCGGCCTGCGCCAGATCGGCGATCGCGTGCAACGCAGCCAGTTCCATTTCCGTGGTAATGGTGGTGGCGCCTACATCAAGCGCACCGCGAAAAATAAATGGGAAGCACAACACGTTGTTGACCTGGTTCGGATAATCCGAGCGGCCAGTGGCGATCACCGCATCCGGCCTCGCCGCTTTTGCGACCGCCGGATGGATTTCGGGCTCGGGGTTGGCGAGTGCGAGTATCAGCGGTTTGGCGGCCATTTGCTTGACCATCTCGGCCTTCAGCACGCCGCCGGCCGACAACCCAAGGAACACATCGGCGTCTTTGATCACTTCCGCCAGCGTGCGCGCCTTGGTGTCGATTGCGTACTGCGCCTTGTCCGGGTCCATCTCCTCCTTGCGACCCTTGTAGACCACGCCGTGGATGTCGGTGACGACGATGTTCTCTTTGGCCAGACCCATTTTGACCAGCAGATCAAGACAGGCCAGCGCCGCCGCGCCAGCGCCCGAAACCACCAGCTTCACTTTGCCGATATCCTTGCCGACGACCTTGAGTCCGCTGATAAATGCAGCGCCGACGGTAATCGCGGTGCCGTGCTGGTCATCGTGAAACACCGGGATCTTGCAGCGCGCTCTCAACTTGCGCTCGACGATGAAGCACTCGGGCGACTTGATGTCCTCGAGATTAATGCCGCCGAACGTGGGTTCGAGGCTGGCGATGATGTCAACGAGCTTGTCCGGATCGCGCTCGTCGATTTCGATATCGAAGACGTCGATGCCGGCGAACTTCTTGAACAGCACCGCCTTGCCTTCCATCACCGGCTTGGAGGCCAGGGGGCCGATGGCGCCCAGCCCCAGAACCGCTGTACCGTTGGTGATCACCGCCACCAGGTTGCCGCGCGCGGTCAGATTGAGTGCTTCAGCAGGATCGGCGGCAATCACCTCGCACACGGCGGCGACGCCTGGCGTATAGGCCAATCCGAGTTCGCGCTGGTTAGTCAGGCCCTTGGTGGGCGCGATCGAAATTTTTCCAGGGGTCGGCGTACGGTGATATTCCAGTGCCGCCTTGCGCAATTGCTCGTCCATGAAAGAACCGTGTCTGCTGAAGGATCGTCGATTATACCGCAGGGCGTCGCGACGTCCTCGTCCCGTACCGCTCGCCTGCTTGCGGAAACACGGTGTTTTTGCCGGCTGCCGACTTTATGCTATGGTCTCGCCTGCTTCCGCATACCTACCAGTCATGGACGACACCACCTCGGAAATCCGCAGCGCACTTTTTCCCGAAATCGAACCCTTCGACGCGGGCATGATCCAACTCGACGGGTTGCACCGCATGTATTGGGAGCAGTCGGGCAATCCCGCCGGCTGCCCGGTTGTGTTCCTGCACGGCGGGCCCGGCGCAGGCAGCGCGGCAGGACATCGCCGTTTTTTCGATCCGGCACATTACAGAATTGTGGTATTCGATCAGCGTGGTGCTGGACGCTCCACGCCCTTGGGCGAATTGCGTGACAACACCACGCCGCACCTCGTTGCCGACATCGAGAGGCTGCGCGCGCACCTGGGCATAGAGCGCTGGCTGGTTTTCGGCGGCTCGTGGGGCAGCACCCTGGCGCTGGCTTATGGCGAGGCGCATCCGGAACGCTGCACCGGTCTTATCCTGCGCGGCATTTTTTTGTGCCGCACCAGCGAGATAGACTGGTTTTTATACGGTCTGCGCAATCTGTTCCCGGAAGCGTGGCATGCCTTCGCCGACGCCATACCGGAAAACGAGCGCGGCAATCTGCTCGCGGCGTATTACAAGCGCCTGACCGATCCCGACCCCAGGGTGCACATGCCGGCAGCGCGCGCATGGAGCATCTATGAAGGCTCGTGTTCGACGCTGCTGCCCAGTGCGGAGACCGTGGCCTACTTCGCCGGCGACGTGGTGGCGCTGGGACTCGCCCGCATCGAAGCGCATTATTTCAGCCACGATATATTCCTGCCGGACAATTCATTGTTGAACAATCTAGGCCGCATCCGCAAAATTCCGGGCGTGATCGTGCAGGGCCGCTACGATGCGGTCTGCCCTATCGTCAGCGCCGACGACGTGCACCGCGCGTGGCCCGAAGCCGATTACATCATCGTGCCTGATGCCGGGCATTCGGCGTGGGAGCCAGGCATCTGCGCGGAACTGGTTCGAGCCACCGAGAAATTCAAGACAAACGTCAAAGTCAGAACCTGATTGCCACAGAGGACACAGAGATCACAGAGATCTCAGAGAAAATCACATCGCACCCCGAGCACTAGGATATTCTCATGTTTTGTAGTTTGTTTTTACTCTGTGATCTCAGCGTCCTCTGTGGCTAATGATTTTTTATCAGTATTTGATCCACGGTTCCAAAATTAAAGGGGAAACAAATGCGGCTCGTCACTTATTCAGAATCCAAACGCAAACCGGCGCAAATCGGCGTCATTGCCCCGGATGGCAGCGTCATCGATCTCGCGCGCGCGGCAAAAAAAGCGCGCGTTGCGCTGCCGTTTGCTGCAAATGACATGATCGCGCTGATCGCCGCCGGTCGCACCGGGCTTGCTGCCGTGAAAAAAGCGATTGCCGGCGTCAAGACCGGCCACCATGCGCAAAACAAGGTCGTGCTGCATGCGCCGATTCCGCGCCCGCGCAAGAACGTGTTCTGTGTGGGCTGGAACTATCTTGAGCATTTCGAGGAAGGCGCCAAGGCACGCCCGCATGTTCAGGAAATGCCGGCGCATCCGGCTTTTTTCACCAAGGCGCCGACCTCGGTGAACGGGCCTTACGATTCCGTGCCGGCTCACGCCGGCGTCACCGAAAGACTCGACTGGGAAGTGGAACTCGGTTTGATCATCGGTAAAAGCGGCATCAACATTACCGAAGCCGATGCGATGAAGCACATCTTCGGCTATACCGTGGTCAACGATGTGTCGGCGCGTGAAGTGCAACGCCGGCACGGCCAGCAGTGGTTCAAGGGCAAAAGCCTGGATGGGCACTGCCCGATGGGGCCGTGGATCGCCACTGCAGACGAAGTGCGCGAGCCACAGAACCTTCACATCACCTGCCGTGTCAACGGCGTCACCAAGCAGGACTCGAACACCAGCTACATGTATTTCAAAATCCCGCGCATTATCGCCGAACTGTCGGCCGGCCTCACCCTGGAGCCGGGCGACATCATCTTGAGCGGTACGCCGGCTGGCGTTGGCCACGCGCGCACGCCGCCGGAATTCATGAAAGTGGGCGACGTGCTGGAGACCGAGATCACGGGGCTGGGTTTGCTGCGCAACAAGATCGGCGGTTGAAAAGCACTAAAAACAAGGCTTGATTTGCCGCCAAGGCCGCCAAGAACGCCAAGATTTAATATTTATACCCGCCAGACAGGTACATTTAGCCCACGAGGTTGGGTCTGAATATAGGAGACTCCACGCACATAACCGTCGAGCTGACTATTTCAGCCAACCACGAGAAATCTGTATTGAAAAGAATTCTTGGCGTTCTTGGCGGCCTTGGCGGCCTTGGCGGCTAATTTTTTTAGATTTTTGCACAGCGCCTTGTCGCCCGCAGCCAACCCGTCTTAACGTCACCCCCATCGGCGCCGCGCTGGGCGCGGACGTGGCGGAGGCTAACACCTAACGGCTCACCGCTCACCGCTCACCGCTCACCGCTCACCGCTTTTTAGATTTGTCTTCCGGTTTTCCGGCCGCCGCCTGCAGGCTATCCAGCGCAGCTTTTTGCATTTCCAGGGTCTTGACCGTCATCTGCACAAACCCGACGTTCATGGTGAGCCAGGTCTCGATGGTCTTCAGTTCGGAAATTTTCTTTTCGATCTCGCCGACATCCACTGTCGGCGTCACCATGCCGGGTATCGGAAACGACATCGGATTCCACATTTTCTGCATGAATTCGAACATGTCCTTGGGTAGTCCCTGTTCCGCCATGTCGCCCTCCTGAATGGGGTTTTATTCTGATGACCGTGGTGCACGAAGGCTCTATTATAGGGCCGTCATGTTCTCCCCCCCATTCTGCCCATGAAATTTCTCAAGGCGGTTCGACTCGATGACTCCGACGCTCGCATCTATGCCGGGGAAGGCGGCGGCGCAGAGGATGGCGAATGGGTGGTCTCCGGCGGGTATGCGGTCTGCGACCCGTCCGCAGGCCACCGGCACGCGCCCTGCCACTGCGCCACCACGTTCGTTGCGGTCAAGTCACATTGCCGCTGCACCATCGCGGAAGTGTGCGACATCGAACCCGCCGCGTATGAAGATATCCGGGAAACGCTCACGCGGCACTTCTTCGAGGATTTAGGCGCCCCGTCGCTGGAAGCGGCGCGCGAGGCGGCGCAGGATGAATGCGCTTATACCGCCGATCTGGCTGCGGGATTTCCGGACGAGGTGTGGATCAGGGTGACCCGGGAGCCCACTGCAGATGGCGTAGGGGAACGATATTCGGTATTCCAGCGCCTGATGATAGGCTCCCACAAGGTGTGAGGCGGTGAGGCGGAAAACGGGGTGAAATGCCACGCGCACCGGTCTGGCCGCGGCATTAAACCAGCCCGACCCGGATAACCTCGCCATCGCGCACGGTTTTGAGCTGACGTGCATCACCCTCGATCCTGCCCAGCACATTGCATTTGCTGGCCAGCCGGCATTCGTCGCTTTTTGATATGGGGGTCGGCCCGTAGGGCAGCGCAAGCGCGCTGCCGTCCACCCAGAAGCAGACCGTCCCAGGATCGACCACCTGCCGGGCATCGGTCTCCAACTCTGCCTGGACCGGAAGGCTGAAATAAACTTCCTCGCCCCAGATATTAGCGCTCGCTTCGCTGGGCAGTGCCGCGAGCAGCTTTTGGGTCGTAGGCGTATCCAGCAAGTTAGCGATCACTTCGCCAGCCTGCCAGGAGATGCGGATTTTTGCCACGGCCGCTGACCCGCCCAGCTTAAAGGGACGAGGATACGGCGGTGCCGGACAGCGCGGTTGATTTGACCCGCATGGCGCGGGCAGCATTACCCACGATGTACTGCAACCGCTGCTTTTCGTTCATCACCCTGGTGGTGTACACGTCTTGCTCGTCGCTGAGCGCGCCGGCGTACATCTGCAGCGCCATGCTCATATTGCCGGTGCGCCCCAGATATTCCTTGAGAATTTTCGATCCCACCAGAATATTGGTTTCGGGATTGAACACTTCGGATACGCCACCCAGCGTTTCGAATTTCTCAGTATGGTATTTGGGTATGATCTGCATCAGCCCTTTGGCACCCGCGCCGCTCTCCGCTATGGGATTGAATCCCGACTCGACCGAGATCACCGCGATGATCAGCAACGGGTCAAGGCCGAACTGATGACCTGCCGCATAGGCAATGCTCACCAGATTGTGCGTGACATCCTGGGACACCTTGTAGCGTTTGGCCAGGAATTTAGCCAGGGCGACATGCCTGTCGTCGATTGATTGCACGGCCGCAGGTGCGGAATTCTCAACCACAGCCGGTTTGGCCTCACGCAGGGCCAGAGCCCGGGAATAGGAATCGCCGAGGAAATGGGCACCATGCTGATTATTGATGATCAGCATCAACGCCGCCACGCTGGCGATCAGCACCAGCACAGTGACTGTGCTGCGCGCCCAAGATGAGAGTCGGATCAGATCCAACCTCTGAAACAGACGGGGAATCGATTTTGCTGTCATGGCAAAACCTCCTTTCGCAAATGGCCAGCAGTGCATGCACCGCTGGCATTGTGTTACCTCGCTACGGTAACCTGGCTCCTATCGACTTCAAAATCGACCCATAAACCACAATACCTTGTGGGCCGGATGAAAAATTTGGCTAATTCTAGTGTCTCGCACTCCTGCTGGCAACAACTTTACTAGCCTTTGCAACAGGCCCCGAGGCCGGGAAAAACAATAAATGGTGCAACGCATCAATACGGCATTATCTTGTTTTATATGGATTTTGTCAATTGCCTTATCGAAATACGCAAGTCCTTTAATGCAAAGCAGAAAATCGATAATTCGGTTTTTAAGACCCGAATTACCGATTAATTAGACCTTAGCCTCCAAACCCGGTTCAAAACCAATATCTGTAATATTTTTCAATAAATTCAGATAGTTATACTTAATTACGTTTGCCAGGCCTGATCTCGTCCTCACCCGGGGCGTTAACCGGCTTAGCCGCCCCCAGTGTCGGGCAGGCCACCAGTCGTCCGCCAACTTGCCGACCATTCGCATCATCGGGGCGGCACTCAACCCCACCACCGCAACCGACAACGACAGGCACATGCGTCATGTTCATGAATTGGCGCGACGGGATTGTAAACGAATTTGCCGCGACCGTGGGTAGGGCCTGCCAATATTCACCGCGTGTGTTGCATTATGGTCAAAATTGTCGATGGCCAGGCGCTTGCAGCAGCCAATGAACAGGCCTTGACCGGCTGGCTTGAAACTTCGACGGACCGGCGCTTATACTCAGATCACCCCCCGGAGCACTAGTTAACAGGCCCTAATCCCATGCCCAAATTCTCTCCTGAAGTCATCCGCACCATTGCGCTCGTCGGCCACGGTGCCGCCGGAAAAACAACACTGGCCGAAGCCCTGCTGCACCAAGCCGGTGCCATCAGCACCATGGGCAGTGTGGAAAAAGGCTCCACGGTCTGCGATTCAGATCCCCTGGAAAAAGCCTATCAGCACTCGCTAAACGCCGCCGTCGTTCATTTTGCATCCGGCGATACCCGCATTCACCTGATCGACACGCCGGGGCTGCCCGATTTCATAGGCCGTGCGATCGGCGCCCTGCCCGCGGTCGAGACCGCCGCGGTGGTGATCAGCGCCCAGAACGGCGTAGAGATGATTGCGTCGCGCATGATGCAGTGGGCGGCCAAGCGCGACCTGTGCCGCATGATCATCATCAACAAGATCGACGCCGATAACATCAACCTGCCCCAGTTGCTGGCCCGGATACAGGCGACGTTCGGCAAGGAGTGCCTGCCAATCAACCTGCCTGCGGATGGGGGAAAACGCGTGGTGGACTGTTTTTTCACCCCGGACGGCGAATCGGACTTCTCTTCGGTCGCGGAAGCACACCAGGCACTGATCGACCAGGTGGTCGAAGTCGACGAAGTGCTGATGGCGAAGTATCTTGAGCAGGGCGAAGTCAGTCCCGCCGAACTGCACGCGCCGTTCGAGCAGGCGCTGCGCGAGGGGCATCTGGTGCCGGTGTGCTTTGTTTCGGCGCGCAACGGCGCCGGTATTGCGGAATTGCTCAATATTTTCGTCAAACTCATGCCCAATCCAACCGAGGGCAACCCGCAGCAGTTTTTCAAAGGCGAAGGCGCCGACGCGATGGTTCTTCACGCCGAGCCCGACCCGGCCCAGCATGTTCTGGCGCACGTATTCAAAGTAATGATCGATCCCTTCGTCGGCAAGATCGGTGTCTTCCGCGTGCACCAGGGCACGATCACCAAGGACACGCAGCTGTTTATCGGTGACGGCCGCAAGCCGTTCAAGGTCTCCCATCTGTATCTGATGCAGGGCAAGGATCTGATCGAAACCGACACGCTGGGGCCCGGTGATATCGGCGCGGTGGCCAAAGTCGAGGACATTTATTTCGACGCCGTGCTCCACGATTCCCACGACGAGGACCACATCCATCTGGCGCCGCTCGAGTTTCCGCAGCCGATGCACAGTCTGGCCATAGAAGCCAAGAAGCGCGGCGATGAGCAGCGCCTGTCCGACTCGCTGCACAAGCTCGCCGCCGAAGACCCGACATTTCGCGTCGAGCACAACACCGCCCATCAGACCGTGATCAGCGGTCTGGGGGATCTGCACATGCGTTATATCCTCGACCGGATGGCAAATCAGTACCACACGGAGGTGACGACCGAGACACCGCGCATTCCTTACCGCGAAACGGTCACCAGCAAGGCTGAAGGTCATTACCGCCACAAGAAACAGACTGGGGGCGCAGGACAATTCGGCGAAGTGTACCTGCGCGTGGAGCCGCGGCAACGCGGCGCTGGCTTCGAGTTCGCCGACGAGGTCAAAGGCGGCGTCATTCCGGGCCAGTTCATTCCAGCGGTGGAGAAAGGCGTACGCCAGGTGCTTGAGGCCGGCCCGCTCGCCGGCTACCCGATGCGCGACATCCGCGTCACCGTCTACGACGGAAAATATCACGCGGTGGATTCCAAGGAAGTCGCATTTGTGGCCGCGGGCAAACGGGCTTTCCAGGACGCCATCGGCAAGGCGCGGCCCATCATCCTCGAGCCCATCGTCAATATCGAGATCACGGTGCCCGAGGCCAATATGGGCGACATCGCCGGAGACATTTCCTCCAAGCGCGGCCAGATCAGCGGGACCGACGCGCTTGCGGTCGGCACGCTGGTAGTCAAAGGACAGGTGCCGCTGTCGGAAATCGAAAACTACCAGGCGCGCCTGAAATCCGTCACCGCCGGCCAGGGCACGTTTTCAATCGAACTCTCACACTACGATCCGGTCCCGCCCAATATACAAAAAGATCTCGTCGCGCATCATGCCAAGACCGCGATCGCGGAAGAACAGTAAGCAGTAAGCGGCAGAACACCAGACAACCAGAGCGAAAGCAGGTAACCTGCTTTTTTCCGCTAACCGCTAACCGCTTAACGTCTTTCATGGATGACATCGTTCTTCGCGGCATGGCCAAGTGGCCGAACGTACCCGAAGTTTATGGCTGGCTGGCGCTGGATCGTCGCGGGAACTGGTTGCTCAAAGGCGAGCCTATATCCCGCCCCACCGTCAATGCCTTCATCGGGCGCAATTACGAACACGATGCACGGGGCCGCTGGTTTTTTCAGAACGGGCCGCAGCGCGTTTTTGTCGCCCTCGGTTACACGCCTCATGTTTACCGCATCACCGATCGAGGCTCTCCTGCTCTGGAATCCCATACGGGCAGGCCGGTCGCTTCCCTGAAGGACGCCTGGATCGACGAGGAGGGATCGGTACTGCTGCTGACCGATCTCGGCCCAGGACTCGTCCATGACCACGACCTGGACAGGCTGCTGACGTGTTTCATCGATAGCCATGGCCACCCGCCTGCGGAAACCGTGCTGACGCAGACCCTGGCGCAGTTTCAGCAGCAGAAACCGGCGCCGTTGTGGCTCAAATTCAATGGCGACTGTCTCAAAGTCGAACCTATCCTGTCCAGCGCGGTGCCACGGCACTTCGGTTTTGACCCCAGCCCCGTGGCGATGGTGCAGGAAGCCTGCCCGTGATGAAACCGCGGCAGGCGTTTACCCGAGAGGCGTGCGGCCGGCTCTTGTGACCGGCATGCGCTCAGGCTGGTGACGCACCGGCACATCCTGCTCACAGACATTGATGCCGTGTTATCAGCATTTGCCGGCGTGTGGGAACGCTTGAACGTCAGATGATGTTCTTGCGGACATCGGTCACCGCGATCTCGGTTACCATCAAGATCACGGTCAATAATACGCGAGGAACCTGGATGCCCGGGTTCAACGCACTCTTTTGCCGGAAAAATTTTCCTCGATATTGTCGTGGAAATAACTGCCCGGCGACGGCGCATTCATGAACCGGCGGTGCACCTCTGCAGACACACCCGAATACTGGTAAATGCCGCCGTTGCTGAACTCGACCTCCAGCATCCTGTTGCGCTCGTCATAGCCGACGGAGCGGATATTGCTTGCATTGATGCGCTTGCGCTCCATCGCCTGATCATTACTTGAGCGCTTCGAGCACGATATCTTCCAGCAGTTTCTCGACTGCGCCCAGCGCCTTGATCGAGCGGACGGATCCGTTCATCGCCAGCCTGCGGTAGGTTACATACACTTTGTCGGGCTCCTGCGGCAACACGTAAACGGCGATCGAATACGGGCAATACGCGATGTTGTGGGCATCGGCCTCCATGGTCTTGCGCGAAAGCGCAGCGCTGCAGAACTCAAGTGCTTCGGCATGAGTATAAATCTGGCGCGGTCGTCCCACGTCCTTGCCGGTGCGCTCCAGCATGATGCCGACGTGCGCCGTGTAATTGAGCACCATGCCGCGGTTCTCAATGGCCATCACCACGCGTTCTTTGACCTCCTCGAACTTTCCTTGGGTGGAATGAACTGCAACCGACGACGCCGCCTCGACACGAAACGGCAATGCGATAAAACCTGTCAACACGAGCAGCGCCAATGTCATTCTCATGGCATCTCCTTTACAGCCCGGCCGTTGCTATACCCGTTTGCCGGATGGGTCAAACGAACTAATAGCCTATCATCTTGGCACGTATCCCGCACCGCGATGAGGGGCGTGCGACCGCGAACCGGCCCTGACGGTTGCTGTCACAAAAAATTTTATCTTGTTGATTTAAAGCGAATTATTCTTATTTTTGCAGGCATAATTGCGCGCCCAGCGGGATTTCGGCTTGCCCGACGGGGTCAGATTGGGTATCTTTGCCGCTCTGTTGCCGACCGGTGAATACTACCGCCCGCGGCCCCTGACCGGTCTCCTCCCGGAGGCAGTCAGACCGCAGGCAGGGTGTGAGTTACGGCCTGTTCCCCATAGGAAAAGGCCACGCACCTGGAATTGCAACCGGACGGGGCGCCATAGATGCCGGTGTTGTAGCCGGTGCAGCGGGTTTAGCTGCACGTCTGGGCGCCGCCTTTTTCTTGGCAGCAGGGATCTTCTTGACTGCTTTTTTCTTTTTAGCCGACTTTTTAGTCGGCTTTTTTTTGGCCGCCTTGCGGCGAACAGTCTTGCGTGCGGCTGGTTTTTTCCGCGCGGCTTGCCTGGCCGCCGGCTTCTTCTTTTTAGCGGCTTTCTTAGCGGCTTTTTTAGCTGCTTTCTTCTTCGCTTTCGCCATGTAACTCTCCTAAAGAAAGTTGCCCAGGACGCCGCACCCGAAAGCACAGCGACTCAATCACAGCAGCCTGATGTAACTTATCCAAGTCTGCCGACTTCCGCGGAACCCGCTTCCCGCCCGACTTGCGCCGGGTCAGGCTGCGGGTTTTGCAGCAGTTCTCAATGCAACGCCGCCACGGCCTTGCTCACCAGATCCCGGTATAAAACGTCCGGATCGAGGTTAACCCCGCCTTCCCAGGTCACTGCATTCGATATCGGGTCAATCGCGACCTGGTAAAAACTCGCCTCGTTGGAGAGCGCGGGAAAAATTTTCGCCGCCACCAGGTCACCGAGATAGACATGGCCTTCAAGGCCATCGTCAAAACGCAACCACAACGTATAGTTGCCTTCCGCACGACATTCGGTAACGGTATGCATGCCCGGTCTGCGGCTCCGGTAACGTCGGTTCTTCAGGCTTAGTCCCAATTCAGCGCACCTCCCACTGTGATGTTCAATGCCCGGGTTGCGTCAGCCTTCTGATCGATAGCAGTCAATCCCAGCTCAGAGCCCCCCCTGTCTGGTACTCGGTTACACGCGTTTCAAAGAAGTTTTTCTCCTTCTTGAGGTCGATCATTTCCGCCATCCACGGGAACGGATTGGTCGCACCCTCGTACGGCATGTCGATGCCGATCTGCTGGCAGCGGCGGTTGGCTATGTAACGCAGATATTCCTTGAACATCGCAGCGTTGAGCCCCAGCACGCCGCGCGGCATGGTGTCTTCGGCATAGCGGTACTCGAGTTCCACCCCCTTCAGCATCAGCCCGCGGATTTCTTCCCGGAACTCCGAAGTCCACAAATGCGGATTTTCCATCTTGATCTGGTTGATGAGATCAATGCCGAAATTGCAGTGCATGGATTCGTCGCGAAGGATGTACTGGTATTGCTCGGCGGCACCCGTCATCTTGTTCTGCCGCCCCAGCGCCAGTATCTGTGCAAAACCGACGTAGAAAAACAGCCCTTCCATAATGCACGCAAACACGATCAGGCTCCTGAGTAGTTTCTGATCGTTGTCTGGTGTGCCGGTCTTGAACTCCGGATTGGTCAGGGTGTCGATGAACGGGATCAGGAACTCATCCTTGTCGCGAATCGACGCGATCTCGTGGTAAGCGTTGAACACTTCGCCTTCGTCAAGGCCGAGACTCTCGACTATGTACTGATAAGCATGGGTATGGATCGCCTCCTCGAATGCCTGCCGCAGCAGATACTGGCGGCACTCCGGCGCGGTGATGTGGCGGTAGGTGCCGAGAACAATGTTGTTCGCTGCCAGGGAGTCCGCAGTGACGAAAAACCCGAGATTGCGCTTGACCAGCCGGCGCTCGTCATCGGTAAGTCCATTCGGATCCTTCCACAGCGCGATGTCGCGGCTCATCTGGATTTCCTGCGGCATCCAGTGGTTGGCGCATGCGGATAGATATTTGTCCCATGCCCATTTGTACTTGAACGGCACCAGTTGATTGACGTCGGTCTGCCCGTTGATGATGCGCTTGTCGTCAACCGAAATACGGCGGAACCTCACGTCCTCCGGCGCTTCAGAGGCTGCCGGCCGCGCCGGCTTGCGCACCATACCCGCGCCCGCGCCAGGCAGGATTTGTTCCTCGAATTGCAGCATGATCAGTCTCCTTTATAGGTTTTTTGGGTGGACAGGAATTGCTTCCCTTTATCGGTGTTGTTGGTGGGAACCGTGCCAAGTTCTGCTACCGACAAGTCCTTCCGCGTGTTGAACATAGGGGTTACTGGCAGGCCTCGCATTCCGGATCGAGTATGGAACACGCTTTCGGTTGGTCTGCCTCGCTCATGCCGCCGTCGGACGGCACGGCGTTGAGCTGCCCGGCACGGCCGGTCGACTTCTCGGTGGAGGTCGCCCCCAGGGTGCGCAGGTAGTAGGTGGTCTTCAGCCCCCGCAGCCACGCCAGCTTGTAAGTGTCGTCGAGCTTCTTGCCCGAAGCGCCCGCCATGTAGATGTTGAGCGACTGCGACTGGTCTATCCACTTCTGGCGCCGCGCCGCGCACTCCACCAGCCACCTGGTTTCGATTTCGAAGGCTGTGGCATAAAGGTTGCGGACATCCTGCGGTATGCGGTCGATCTTGGCCAGCGTGCCATCGAAGTATTTGAGGTCGGCAATCATCACCTCGTCCCACAGATTGAGCTTCTTCAGATCCCGCACCAGAAATTCATTGGCGACGGTGAACTCTCCCGACAGGTTCGATTTCACGTACAGGTTCTGGTACGTCGGCTCTATGCATTGCGACAGGCCGGTGATGTTGGCTATGGTCGCGGTCGGCGCGATCGCCAAACAGTTGGAGTTCCTCATGCCCACCTGCCGGATGCGCTTTCTCAGCGTGTCCCAGTCGAGCGTGGTCGAGCGGTCGCACTCGACATAGCCGCCGCGTTCCTCAGCGAGCGCGTTCAAGGTGTCGAGCGGCAGGATGCCACGGTCCCACAGCGAACCCTTGAATGTCGAGTACGGCCCGCGCTCCTCGGCAAGATCGGTCGAGGCCGCATAGGCGGTAAATGCAATCTGCTCCATCGAGCGGTCGGAAAACTCAACCGCGGCCTGCGAACCGTAGGGGATGCGCAGCATGTGCAGGCAGTCCTGGAAGCCCATGATGCCCAGGCCCACCGGGCGGTGCTTGAAGTTGGAGTTCCGCGCCTTGTTGACCGAATAGAAATTGAGATCGATCACGTTGTCGAGCATGCGCATCGCCGTGCGGACCGTGCGCTTCAGCTTCTCCATATCCAGCCGGCCGGTGCTCACATCGAGGTGCGCCGGCATGTTGACCGAACCCAGGTTGCACACCGCGATCTCGTCGGCACCGGTATTAAGCGTGATCTCGGTGCACAAATTGGAACTGTGTACCACACCGACGTGGTGCTGCGGGCTCCTGATGTTGCACGGATC
Organism: uncultured beta proteobacterium; assembly: GCA_942492335.1. GTDB lineage: Bacteria > Pseudomonadota > Gammaproteobacteria > Burkholderiales > SG8-41 > CAKKQX01. The sequence continues at coordinate 107,110 of CALOEN010000021.1, forward strand.
CTTGAACGTGATCCACGGATGCCCGGTTTCGAACAGCATGGTGAGCATCTTGCGCCACAACTGGGCGGCCGGAAGTTTCTTGTAGAGCTTGAGCTCGCCGCTCGCCGCCTTGGCTTCGTAGCCGGTATAAGCGATCTCGAACGCCTTACCGAATTTGTCATGCAGATCGGGCACGTCGGAGGGCGAAAACAGCGTCCATTCCGCGTTCTCCATCACGCGCTTCATGAAAAGATCGGGCACCCAGTTTGCGGTGTTCATGTCGTGCGTGCGGCGGCGGTCGTCGCCGGTGTTTTTGCGCAGTTCGAGGAATTCCTCGATGTCGAGGTGCCACGTCTCGAGGTACGAGCACACCGCCCCTTTGCGCTTGCCGCCCTGGTTGACGGCCACCGCGGTATCGTTGACGACTTTCAGGAACGGCACCACGCCCTGCGACTTGCCGTTGGTGCCCTTGATGTGGGCGCCCAGCGCGCGCACCGGCGTCCAGTCGTTGCCGATGCCGCCCGCATACTTCTGCAGCATCGCATTTTCCTTGATCGCCTCGTAAATACCGTCAAGATCGTCGGCCACGGTGGTCAGATAGCAGCTCGCGAGCTGGGAACGGCGCGTGCCGGAATTGAACAGGGTCGGCGTCGAACTCATGAAATCGAAACTGGACAACACGCTGTAGAACTCGATGGCGCGCGCCTCGCGGCTGCCTTCGGGTTCATTCAGGGCCAGGCCCATCGCCACACGCATGAAGAAGATCTGCGGCAACTCGATGCGCCGGCCGTGGATATGCAGGAAATAGCGGTCGTACAGAATCTGCAGCCCGAGATAGGTGAATTTGAGGTCGCGCTGGGCATCGAGCGCGGCACCCAGCGCCTTCAGGTCATAGTGGCCGAGGCGCTCATCGAGCAGTTCCGCCGCGATGCCTTTTTTGATGAATTCCGGCAGGTACTCTGCATAGCGGGTTTCCATGCCGGCCTGCGTGACTTCCTCGCCCAGCGTCTCCAGGCGCAGCGTGTGCAGCAGCAGCCGCGCCGAGACATAGGTATAGTCCGGATCCTGCTCGATCAGGCCGCGTGCTGCCAGCACCAGCGACTTGCGCACTTCGTCCATCGACACGCCTTCGTAAAGGTCGCGGTGCATCGCTTGCAGGATGGGCTCGGGGGAGACTTCGCTGCCCAGACCTTCGCAGGCCTCGCGCACCAAAGCGGTGATGCGCGGCAGGTCGAGCGGGTTGAGCACGCCCCCTTCGGACACATTGATGACATGCTGCTCGGGCGCCTTCTGCGTTTCGCGCTGCCGGGCGCGCTCTTTGGTGCGCTCCTCGCGGTACAACACGTACGAGCGCGCGATGTCGTGCTCGCCGGAGCGCATCAACGCGAGTTCGACCTGGTCCTGGATGTCCTCGATGTGAAAAGTGCCGCCCGAAGGCTGGCGGCGCATCAGCGCGTTGACCACGCCCTCGCCGAGCCGCGCCACCTGCTCGCGCACGCGGGCCGACGCCGCCCCCTGACCGCCGTTGACGGCGATGAAGGCCTTGGTCATGGCGATGACGATCTTCGAAGGCTCGAAGCCGACCACTGAACCGTTGCGGCGTATCACCTTGTATTGGGAGTAGATCGACTCCTGTGCTGCGGTCGTCTCCGGTGTGGTGAAATTCGCGGACGGTGCCGATGAGGCCGTGTCAGTGGCTAATTGCATGTCGTGACTCCATGATCGTTATAGGTTTTTTTAGATTCCAGGGGCAATGTCACCGCCCCCTCCAACCACTATATGTTGTGGTCAAACTCAGATTTGAGACTAATTCTAGTAGGGTGATTTTGATAACGCAATAGCTTTTTCCAAGAATTTTCCAAATGCGCCGGCAAACGCCTGCGCCAGCCGGAGCAGCTGCGGTTTTTTTATCCGGGTTTCAGGCAACCTCTTCCCGTTTAGTAAGGGAATTTTGAGTCCGGACGCGGCCAGGCCAACAGGCAAAACACCGCACCTGGCACCTGTTGCAGGATTCCAACAACCGGGGTTGATCGGAACCGCAAGTGCCGCGGCTACAACACATTCAATCGGTGATCAGCGATCGATAGTGCGGCCAGTCGAAACACGGGCCGGGATCGGTCTTGCGCCCGGGGGCAATATCGGCGTGACCGACGATGTCGGCGATGGGAAAGCGCACCTTGAGCGCACATGTAAGTTGCGCGAGCCGCTCATATTGCACAGCGGCAAATGGAATATCGTCCGCGCCTTCGAGTTCTATACCTATGGAAAAATCATTGCAGCGCTCGCGTCCGCACCAGGTCGACACGCCGGCATGCCAGGCGCGCTTCGCGAGGCTTACGAATTGAATCGCAACGCCATCGCGGCGAACCAGCACGTGGGCCGACACCCTGTTGCCGGCGATCTGTGCATAGTAGGGATGGGCCGCGGGATCGAGTTGATTGGTAAATAAATCGATGATGCCGGGCCCGCCGAATTTGCCCGGTGGCAGGCTGATGTTATGGATGACCAGAAGCTCGACCTGCGCGTCAGCCGGGCGCTCGTCGCAGTTCGGCGACGGCATCTGGCAGATGTCCCTGATCAGGCCGTCGTCAGCGATATGCACGTTCGTGCGACGCTTGGGCCAAAATCCGCATATAAACTATTTTTATAAACATAATCAACTACTTGAGTCAATATCGTCCTTGATTCCCAGGCGGTCCATGCGATAGCGCAGGGCGCGGAAGGTGATGCCGAGCAATTTAGCGGCGGCCGTGCGGTTGAAACGGGTTTTTTCCAGCGCTTCGACGATGGCGACCTTTTCGATCCCCTCCAGATATTCCGGCAGGGGCACCGACGCCCGCAGTCCGGCCAGGTCCTGTTTGCTGATGGTATTCGAGTCTACGTGCGCCGCGAGTTGCAGATCCTCGGCATGGATCTCGTCACCGGAGACCAGCGCCAGCGCGCGCTCGAGTATATTTTCCAGCTCCCGGACATTGCCAGGGAAAGCATACGACTGAAGGGCTTTAAGCGCCCCGTAATTAAGCTTGGGCGGGGCAACCTGCAAAGGTTTCGTCAATCGAGCCAGAATCTCCGATGCAAGCAATGGGATGTCGTCACGCATGTCGCGAAGCGACGGCATCTTAAGCTCGATGACCGCCAACCGATAGAACAAGTCCTGGCGAAAATCGCCGGCAGAAACAAGTTGGTGCAGATCTTGATGTGTGGCGCTGATAAAACGGACGTCTACCGGCAATTCGTCAACTGCGCCGACCTGCCGGACATTCTTCTCCTGAATGGCCCTCAGTAGTTTCACTTGCATCGCCAAAGGAAGCTCTGCGACCTCGTCGAGGAAAAGCGTGCCGTCATGCGCCACCTGAAAAAACCCTTGTTTATCCTGGCTCGCCCCCGTAAACGCGCCTTTCTTGTGGCCAAAGAATTCGCTTTCCATCAGATTCTCTGGAATTGCGCCGCAGTTGACTGGAATAAACGGTCCATCACTCCTGGCACTTAGCTGATGTATCAACCTGGCCGCAAGTTCCTTACCACTTCCTGATTCACCAGAAATGTATACCGGTGCCTGGCTTCGGGCTACTTTTCCTATCATCGCCTTGGCGTGCTCAATCGACGAGCTGGCCCCTAATATTTCCCGCGCGGCCTGTGTTTGCGATTTCGGTGTTTTTTTGGGCCTTTCTACAATGCTGAGTTTTAGCGCCTGACGAACCAGAGTGCGCAATTGATGAAGCTGAACTGGCTTTGAGACATAGTCAAAGGCTCCAGCCTTGAGCGCGGCCACGGCATTCTCGGCACTGCCGTGCGCAGTGATCACCGCCACCGGCATGCTCGGGTGGTTCTTGGCGACGTAATCGAGCACCGCCAGCCCGTCGCCATCAGGCAGCCGCATATCGGTAAGACACAGGTCGTAGCTGTTCTTCTGCAACAACGCGTAGGCCTCGCCGGTGTTCGCCGCGCAGTCGGTCTCGAGCCCCATGCGCTGCAATGTCATGCTCAGCAATTCCCGGATATCGGCTTCGTCGTCTACGACCAGGACATGGTTCTGGGACAATGGATTATCCTCCACGGCATAATACGGTGAACTGCGCACCAACAGGCGTCTCGACATAATCGAGCGTCGCGTCATTAGCCTCGCACACTTCGCGCGCAATATACAGGCCGAGCCCGGTGCCGCCCCTGGCGGTGGTGAAAAAAGGCTCGAACAGTTGTCCGCGCTCAGCGGCCGGCACTCCCAACCCGTCGTCCGCCACATCCAATTTTACCCTATCGCCACCGCGCTCCGTACCTACGCCGATGCGGATGCTGGCATTTTGCTTCCTGCAATAACGCAATGCGTTTCGGCACAGATTCCACATCACCTGGTCCAGATGATTGCGGTCAAACAGCACCATGCATTCTGTGCCGGTGTCGATTGCAATCAGTTCGCGCGGAATTTTTTCGATCTCGCAGAATTCCGAGACGAATTTTTCCAGGTACTGCACCAGGTTGAAATTCTCGCGATGCGCGCGGTCACCGCGATTAAGCCGCATAACGTCATTGACCATGCGGTCGAGCCGCCTGGTGTTGTCGTGAATGATCGTCAGCAACCGGGTGGCGGTTGCATTGATCGCCGGTTCTTCCTGCAGCAGCTCGGCGGCATGGCTGATGGCCCCGAGTGGATTGCGGATTTCGTGGGCAATATTGGCCGTGAGGCGGCCCAGCGCCGCCAACTTCATCTGCCGCGCCTCCGCCTGTATGCGTGTCAGGTCTTCCAGAAAAATCACCGCCCCCAGGCGCCGGCTCCGGCCCACCGGCACGAAGCGCGCGTTCAGCGTCCGGTTGAACAGTATGTTGCTTGCGACATCCAGCCCGGCCGTGTCGTTGCGCCATGCCTCGAACCGCACCTCCAGCGCAGGCGCATATTCCCTGAGCCGAAGTTCGCGCCCGCGCATCAGCCCGAGTATGCGCTCGGCGCGCGCATTGAACTGGCGTATCACGCCCCGTTCGTCGACCACCAGCACCCCGTCCTGCATGTCCTGGATCACCAGCTGATTCACCTGTGCCATGTTCTCGAGATCGATCTCGCGCTGCGCCGCCAGCTGCTCACTCGCGCGCATGCGCTTGGCAAGCGCATGCGCCAGCACAGCCGTTGCGAAATAACCGACCGAGAGCAGTCCCGCCTGCACAAACTGCGCAACGCTGGTTTCGAGCGTCAGCACTTCGTAGGTATGCTCGAGCAGCACCGCAATGCTGGCCAGCGCGGCATAGAACAGCGTCAGGCGGCCGCGGCTGATGAGGCCTGCTCCGGCAAGCGTGGTGAGCAATAACAGTCCCAGGCCGCTGGAAATGCCGCCGCTCGCGTACATCAAGACCACGATGAAGCAGATATCCGCGGTGACCTGCAGTGTAAGCTGCAGATTGAAACGCCACCGCATGCTGATCAGCGCGAAACAGGCGGCGCCGAAAACAATATAAGCACCGTCGGCGATTGCGAACAGGTTCAGGTCGTGCGCGCCGAACTGCTGGGATTTCCCCCAGACCGCGACCGACGTGATCAGCATCACGGCGACCGTCAGCCGGTAGACGTTGAAATAGAACAGCGACCGCCAGAATGAATCCGGAAACGCCTCCGGCGGCGCGTCAGGTTCGGCAGCCCATTTCAATGACCGAGTGGATTGTACGGTCGACATGGCGCTGGATTCCGGAACCAGCTCAGCCAGCCTTCTGGTGCAGGCGCTGGTGCTCGGTGCCGCAGAAGAATTTGTCGCCCGAGGTGAGGCTTTCGCTGCGCGGGAGATGCAAGCCGCACTGCACGCAGCGCACCATGTCTTCTTCACCGTCCGTCGGCGGTGGCTGCTCTTTACGGTCTACTTTCCTGCGGTAACTCTTGAGTATCCAGTAAGCGAGCAGCAGGCCCAGCACCAGAAAAATGAGTTTCGCCAAGGATTTCCCCCGCTATATAAATAGTACCCTAGTTTGCCGCAACCGCAGCCAGCCGTCGAGCGGCAAGCGCCTTGATCTCAGAGCCGCTGTTTCGTCTGCGCAGGGGAACGCGGGCCAAATAGTAAAGCGCGCGCGATGTCATCCTTGTTGGCGCCAACCAATGATTGGTCGGGGTGAGAGGATTCGAACCTCCGACTCCTGCGTCCCGAACGCAGTACTCTACCAGGCTGAGCTACACCCCGAATTCCGGCTGCCAAGAACCAACAGGGGCGCATGACGCGCCCCTTGTCAGTAACTCCGCGTCACCGCGAAGTCCGCCAATTGTAGCAAATAATCGCAGTATTTTGTATTTGCCAGGCTCGATAACGACTCGCGCGCGGCGCGTGACTCGACACTCGCCTGTTCCCGCGCGTAGTCAAGCGCGCCGCTGGAGCGAATGGCGTCGAGCACCTCGGACAATGCTTCGATTCCGCCCTGCTCTATGGCGTGGCGTATGAGCGCCGCCTGCGCGCCGGTGCCGTGCTTGATAGTATAGATCAGCGGCAGCGTCGCCTTGCCCTCGGCGAGATCGTCACCGACGTTCTTGCCGATCGCGGTATGGTCTCCCGAATAATCGAGCACATCGTCGATCAGCTGGAACGCGGTGCCGAGGTGCATGCCGTAATTCGCGATAGCCTCCTCGTCACCGGCCGCGGCATCGCCGAGGATGGCGCCCAGCCGGGTCGAGGCTTCAAACAGCTTGGCCGTCTTGTATCGGATGACCCGCAGATAGCTCTGCTCATCGATATCCGCGTTGTGGCAGTTCATGAGCTGCAGCACCTCGCCCTCGGCGATGACGTTGGTGGCATCCGCCAATACCCGCAACACGCGCATGCTATCGGTGCCGACCATCATCTGGAACGCGCGGGAATAGACGAAATCCCCGACCAGCACACTCGCCGAATTGCCGAACAGCGAGTTTGCGGTCGGCTGTCCGCGCCGCAGCGCCGATTCGTCCACGACATCATCGTGCAGGAGCGTCGCGGTGTGGATAAATTCGACCACCGCGGCCAGTTCATGGTGATGCCGGCCCTGGTAGCCGAAGGCCCCTGCCGACAGGATGACCAGAGACGGGCGCAGCCGCTTGCCGCCGCCCCCTATGATGTATTCGGCAACCTGCCGGATCAGCGCCACGTCGGAATGCAAACGGGTGCGGATCACCTCGTCCACGGACCGCATGTCCTCGCTGATGAATTTACGGATGTCTTCGATGGCCACGTTAATCGCGCCGGAAAAAATCGGTTGATGATACCAGTCCGGCGGCCCCGAAGCCGATGCCGCCAGTGCCGCATCCCCTACCGGACTCCACATCTACGGCGAAGGCCACAGCTAAGTCCTTGACGCCAAACCGTTCCTTGCGGCCCGAGCCAGACGATTTCTTTTGACTTCGGCGCATATCTTTTGTAAAATGCTCGGCTTTCCAAGAAGCGTTAACGGGGTTATCCATGTATGCGGTCATAAAAACCGGCGGCAAGCAGTACCGAGTGAGCGCCGGCGAAAAACTTAAAGTAGAACAGATACCTGCAGACATCGGCGCCGAAATCGTATTGGACCAGGTACTGATGGTCGGCGATGGCGATGCAGTCAAGCTGGGGGCGCCACTGGTCGGCGGCGCGTCCGTGAAGGCCAAGGTGGTTGCGCACGGCCGCGGCGATAAAGTTCACATTTTCAAGATGCGCCGCCGCAAGCACTATCGCAAGAGCCAGGGCCACCGCCAGAACTTTACCGAGATCGAGATTCTCGGCATCGCGAGCTAAGGAGCAGACACATGGCACATAAAAAAGCAGGCGGCAGTTCACGCAACGGCCGCGACTCAAAAGCGAAGCGGCTGGGCGTCAAATGCTTCGGCGGCGAACTCGTTCCCGCGGGCAGCATTATCATCCGCCAGCGCGGCACGCGGGTTCACGCCGGCGACAACGTCGGCATGGGCAAGGATCACACTCTGTTTGCGAAGGTGTCGGGAACGATTGCGTTCTCGCAAAAAGGCCCAAGCAAGCACAAGATGGTCAGCGTCGTTCCTGCCTGACAGCAGCTTGTTCTGACGAAAAAGCCCTGTCGGAACGGCAGGGCTTTTTTATTTGAACCGCCAAGATTCTTTATAATACCCGCTTGACGGGTACGCCAAGGCCGCCAAGAAAAGCAGAAGTATTTTCTAAAAAATGAAGTCCCTTGGGACGCAGTGTTTCGATTTTCAAATGAATAATCCCTTTTCCCATCACGCCCGGTGCGTCCTTTGTGATCAACGATTTGTTTCCTTTTGGCGTCTTGGCGGTTAAATCATCATGAAGTTTATTGACGAGGCCGTTATCGAAGTCCACGCTGGCAAGGGCGGCGATGGAGTCGCCGGTTTCAGGCGCGAGAAGTTCGTGCCGCGCGGCGGCCCGGACGGTGGCGACGGCGGACGCGGCGGCAGCATTTTCGCCATAGCCGACCGCAACATCAACACGCTGATCGATTACCGCTATGCGCGCATACACCGCGCCAGGAACGGGGAAAAAGGGCGCGGCTCCGACTGCTACGGCAAATCCGCGGAGGACATCGTGCTGCGCATGCCGGTGGGCACGGTGATAAGCGATTTTGAGACCGGCGAGGTTATGGCGGACCTCGACCGTCACGAGCAGCAGACGCAGCTTGCAAGGGGCGGCAAGGGCGGACTGGGCAATCTGCATTTCAAATCCAGCACCAACCGCGCCCCGCGCCAGTTCACGCTCGGGGAACCCGGCGAGGACCGCAAGCTGAAGCTCGAACTCAAGGTGCTCGCCGATGTCGGGCTGCTGGGCATGCCCAACGCCGGGAAGTCCACGTTCATCCGCGCCATCTCCGCCGCGCGGCCTAAAGTCGCCGACTATCCTTTCACCACTCTGCAGCCCAATCTGGGCATGGTGCGCGTCGACGTCAACCGCAGTTTCGTCGTTGCCGATATTCCGGGGCTGATCGAGGGTGCGGCGGAAGGCGCCGGCCTGGGCCACCAGTTCCTGCGGCACCTGATGCGCAACCGGCTGCTGCTGCATCTGGTCGACATTGCGCCGCTGGACGAAAGCGTCAAACCGGCGCGGGAAGCGAAAGCTCTCATCAAAGAACTCAAAAAGTATGACGAGACGCTCTACCGCAAACCGCGGTGGCTGGTGCTGAACAAAACCGACCTGCTGGCGCCGGAGCTGCGCGACAAGACCGTTAAAAAGTTCATCAAGGATTTGGGCTGGAAGGGAAAAACCTTTATGATTTCAGCGCTAACTGGTGAGGGCTGCAGGGAACTGACCTATGCCATCATGGAATACCTTGAACAACAGCACAGCGAAAGCGCAAAGGACGCAGCACAGCCCGCATGACATCGGTTTTTACTGACGCCAAACGCCTGATCGTCAAGGTCGGCAGCGGGCTGGTCACCAACCAGGGCCAGGGGCTGGATCATGCCGCGTTGTCGCGTTGGGCGGAACAGATCGCCCAGCTCAGACACACTGGGTATGAAGTAGTGCTGGTTTCCAGCGGCGCGATCGCCGAGGGCATGCAACGGCTCGGCTGGAAAAAGCGTCCGCACGCGCTGCACGAACTGCAGGCGGCGGCGGCCGTCGGCCAGATGGGGCTCATCGAGGTTTACGAATCCGCCTTCCGCAAGCACGGCCTGCTTGCCGCGCAGATCCTGCTGACCCACGAGGATCTCGCCGACCGCAAGCGTTACCTCAACGCGCGATCGACGGTGCGCACGCTGCTGGCACTGGGTGCCATCCCCATCATCAACGAAAACGACACTGTTGCCATGGACGAAATCCGCTTCGGCGACAACGACACCCTGGCCGCCATGGTCACCAATCTGATCGAAGCCGATGTACTGGTCATACTAACCGACCAGCTCGGATTATTCGACAAGGATCCGCGCAAGGATCCGGCGGCAAAGCGGATCACGCAGGCCAAAGCCGGGGACCCCATGCTTGAAGCGCTGGCCGGCGGCGCCGGCAGCACCATATCTCTGGGCGGCATGCTGACCAAAGTGCTGGCGGCCAAACGCGCGGCGCGCAGCGGTGCCCATACCGTCATCGCCTCCGGCCGCGAGGACCAGGTGCTGTTGCGCCTTGCGCGCGGGGAACTGCTGGGCACCCAGCTTATTGCCGAAAAAGCGACACTTGCCGCGCGCAAGCAGTGGCTGGCCGATCATCTGCAGGTTCGCGGCCAGCTCGTGCTCGACGCCGGTGCAGTAAAGGCGCTGAAGGTCGATGGCAAGAGCCTGCTGCCTATAGGCGTGCATGAGGTCTCGGGTGAATTCGAACGTGGCGAGGTCGTAAGCTGCCTGAACGAAACACGGCACGAGATCGCGCGCGGACTCATCAACTACAGCGCAGCCGAAGCGCGCCGCATTCTGCGTACTCCGTCCGGCGAAATTGAAGCCAAGCTCGGTTACGTCGACGAACCGGAACTGATCCACCGGGACAACCTGGTCTTGCTTTAAAGCAAGGCCGGGTGCGGGAGTAACTTCGCTTTAGTCGAAGTTAAGCGAGCTTGAGCGAGGACCGAAGCCACAACCCTCACTGCTTTAAAGCAAGGCTGGGTTGCGGTGAAGACTAATGCGACTGCAGGTCGCGTTATGTCGGAGCCACAATCCCCATCTTGCTTTAACGCAAGGCCAGGTTGCGGCGGAAGACTAATGCGACTGTAGGTCGCGTTATGTCGGAACCACAATTCTCACTGCTTTAAAGCATGGTGGGGTTGCGGTGCATGCCGGCTTCGCCACAACGCATCACACCCGGCCATTGTTAACAGGTCCTAATTGATGAGGCTCTGTCGAGGGTACTTGAGCAAAGAGATCGCTTCCTTGGCGCTGCTTACCGTAAACTTGCCCTGACAAAAAAAGTCGCCGGCAAGCACCTTGTGGTGGCGGTTGATATCCTTGTGCTGGATGCGCCGCCACTGCGGATCACGTGCCCGTGACCAAGTGCCATCGCTGCGACCTATCGCATAGTATTTCATCTCCCGCGTAGCACAGCGTATACCCTCGAAAGTGACATTGGTTGCGCCCCCCGAGGTACGGATCACCACCGTGTAACGCACAACCGCATCTTCGCCCACCGAGATCGAATCGGCGTCGATAAAAAAGTGGTGGGGCGAGGCTGCGCCGCCCTCGAACTCGATCAGGTTAGCCTGCTTGGGATACGCCGGGATACTGGTCAGGATCTCGTTCCACGATTTCTTTTCCTGGTCAAAATCGTAATCCCAGTCCTTCCATTGCGCCGCGGCGTGCAACGGCAACAGCGCAAGTCCGGCGACGACGAACAACAGCAATCTTGCTTTAAGTTTCATAAATGTAATCACGGGTCGACGGGAACGCCAGGGCGCCGTCGGCGAATCGCCTGCCGGCGAGCACCTGGTAAACGGACATCCAGCCGCGCTCGAAACCGTGGGCCGACCCCGCCATATACACATGCCAGATGCGGAACACTTTTTCGTCTACGGTCGCGAGCACGGCCTCGCGGTTGGCCTCCAACCTTTCTACCCAGTGCCACAGGGTTCTCGCATAATGCGGACGCAGACTCTCGATATCCCTGCACTCGAGCCCTTGGGACGACATGTCGTCTATTACGCGGGAAATATGCACCAGTTCCCCCCCGGGAAACACATAGTCTTCGATGAATTCCCCGATGTCGCTGCCGAGTTCATCCTGGTCAGGAGAATTCAGCGTAATGCCATGGTTCAACACCAGGCCACCCGGCTTGAGCAGCCGGTAGATTTTGGCAAAGTACTCCGGCAGGTTTTTCCTGCCGACGTGCTCGAACATGCCCACGCTCGCGACCTTGTCGAAAGACTCGTTTTCCGGCATGTCGCGATAATCCAGCAATCTGACCTCACATAATTTTTCCAGCCCCTGCTCACGGATCTGACGCGTCGCATAGTCGTGCTGGTTTGAACTGAGGGTAATCCCCGTGGCGCGCACCTTATAATGCTGTGCGGCCCACATCAGGAGCGCGCCCCAGCCGCAACCAATGTCCAGGAAACGTTCGCCCGGCTGCAGCCGCAGCTTGCGGCAGATATGATCGAGTTTTTGCTCCTGCGCCAGATCAAGGGTGTCATCGGCGTGCCGGTAATAGGCACAGGAATAAACGCGGCGTTTGTCGAGCCAAAGGCCAAAGAAATCGTCATTGATGTCGTAATGGTAACGGATCGCCTTGCGGTCGAACAGGCGGGAATGCCGTATCCACTTGCGCAAGTGATAATTAGCGCCATGCTCAGTCGCCGACGTCCCGCTCAGGGCCTCGCTGATGCGCACCAGTTCGCGCGAATCGCCCTCGACATCGAGTTCCTGCTCGACGTAATGGCGGGCCAGTTTACCCATGCTGGGATTGACGAGTGAAGCGAGGGCTTTGGGCGAACGTACCGTGACTTTCAGGCGCGTTGGCTGCGGCGGCATCAGCGACAGGCCATTCCATAGCGTCACGCCCAGTGGCAACCCGAGATCACGCAAGCGTTGTTCAACGCGGCCGAATAACCGGGTTTCCATAGTGATGTCCCCTGTGCATGAGACCCCGTGCCGGTAAGCTTATTTCGCCGTAGACTGCCGAAAGTTGTTCTAGATCAAATTGCGCGCACTAAATTAGTGCCGAAAACCGCCCCTTCAGAACCCGACCCTAGGCCAGATCCCCCGCCAGGCAGGCCCTGACCGCCGGATCAATATCCTCGAGCGTGAAGGTGTACTGCGGGTGGTCGACGCCGGCGGAAAGGCGTGCACCGCGCTGCACCGACTGCACCATATCTGCATTGAGCTCGAAGCGCAGAAAGTGCACCGCCGAAGTCTTGTCCGCATTTTCGCGATCCATGTCCTCGTCGGCAATGGCATAGACGCGAGGGCGGCTCTCAACCTTGATCCAGACCTTGTCCTCGATCCCGATCAGCTGGGCGAGCATGCGCCGCCGTTCATCAAGGTCGGGATATTCGATCATCATGGTCGCCTTCCAGTTGCTGCCATCGGGGACCAGCGGATTGTAGGCCGCGAGCTCGTCCTCGATACCGGCTTCCTCGAATATTTTTTCGGCGTGCAGCATTTCCTGAACCTGATAACGGATGGTGAGCTCGTCCTCAAAAAGCAAAGTCACATTTTCTCCGAGATGCAGCGTGCGGTGTTGCTTGTGCGCCATCACCTTGGCGCGAAAGTCCTTGCGCGTTTTGGCATAGGCTTCAAGGGTCATCAGGCTGTCTCGGGTGATCTTGGGCATCTTAAAATCCGTGAATGGTGAATCGTTAATCGGAAATTCGAGAACGTCACGATTTACGATTTTCAAAGTCCGTAGGCCATCCGTATCAGCGTGAGCGGATGTTGTTTTTGTGCGGGAGTATCACCCATGCCCTGCTCGATATGGCGGCCGGCAATCGCGCAGTCTGAGCTGATATAGTCGGGCGCGGGTTCCGCCATCTGGCGGAACACCGGGCGGCCGATTTTCATCGATCGCTCGAAATACTCGCTTTTCACACCCCAGGTGCCGTCGTGGCCGGCGCAGCGCTCGACCGTGGTCACCTTGGTATCAGGGATCATTTCCAGCAGTTCGCGGGTCTTCTGACCCATGTTCTGCACGCGCAGGTGGCACGGCACGTGATAGCTAACCTTGCCCAGCGCCTTCTTGAAATCCGTCTTGAGCATGCCGTCCTTGTGGCGCATCACCAGATATTCGAACGGATCGAACATCGCTTCCGCCACCGCCTTGACCTCCGGGTCGTCGGGGAACATCAGCGGCAGTTCCTGCTTGAACATCAGCGTGCACGAGGGCACCGCAGTCAGGATGGCGTAGCCTTCACGCGCCAGCCTGGCCAGCACCGGGATATTGATTTCCTTGTTGCGCGCCACCGCCTCGAGATCGCCGAGCTCGAGTTTAGGCATGCCGCAGCACGCTTCTTTTTCCACGAGGATCGCCGGCACTTCGTTGTGGGCGAGGATGCGCAGCAGGTCATGGCCGAGGCCGGGTTCATTATAATTAACGTAGCAGGTCGAAAAAACCGCGACCTTGCCCGGGGTTTTCTCCCCGTCTCTTGCGGAAAATGACGTGTCGGGGTGCGCCGTGCTGCGGAACCGGGCACTGTCGTATTCCGGCAACCGACGGTCTTTGTGCACACCAAGCACGCTGTCCATGAGGCCGCGCGCAATGCCGTTCCGGTTGACGGCGTTGACGACCTTGACCACCACCGGTATGGACGCAAGTTTGCCCATCGCATCGGTGCTGGAAAGCAGTTTGTCGCGGAACCCGGCGCCGCCTTTCCTGAACTTGACGGCTTTGGCGCGCAGCATCAGGTGGGGGAAATCGATGTTCCACTGATGCGGCGGCACATACGGACACTTGGTCATGTAACACATGTCGCACAGGTAACACTGGTCCACCACCTTCCAGTAATCCTGCTTGGCCACCCCGTCCACCTCCATCGTCTTGCTTTCATCGATGAGATCGAACAGCGTCGGAAAAGCGGTGCATAGATTCACGCAACGGCGACAGCCGTGGCAAATGTCGTAGACGCGCTCCAGTTCCTTGTCAAGGCTGGCTGCGTCGTAGAAATCGGCGGATTTCCAGGCTAGCGGATGGCGGGTCGGAGCCTCGAGGCTCCCTTCGCGTGTAGTCATATTCTTGTGAAGCGTAAAGAGTGAGGGGTGAGGGGTTTGAAAGCGAGAGGTTTTGCACCTCGCGCCCTACCCCCTCACGCCTCGCGGCTTTTAGTCAGCCAGTGCGTCCAGCGCTTTGGTGAAACGGTTGGCGTGGGAACGCTCGGCTTTGGCCAGCGTTTCGAACCAGTCCGCGATCTCGGTGAAGCCTTCGTCACGCGCGGATTTCGCCATGCCGGGATACATGTCGGTGTACTCGTGGGTCTCGCCGGCGATCGCTGCTTTCAGGTTATCGCGTGTCTTGCCGATCGGCAGGTCGGTCGCGGGATCCCCGCAGGCTTCCATGTATTCGAGATGACCGTGGGCATGGCCGGTTTCGCCTTCCGCAGTCGAGCGAAAAACTACAGCAACGTCGTTCTGGCCTTCGACATCGGCTTTCGCTGCGAAATAAAGGTAACGCCGGTTGGCCTGGGACTCGCCGGCAAAGGCCTCTTTCAAATTGGCGTGGGTCTTGGATCCTTTCAGTTGCATAACATTCTCCTTTATAAACAAGTGGTTATAATAAATCCGGTAGTGCTGGGCAAACCCGAAACCAGCGTCTTCCCGACCGAATATTGATCGATATTAGACTAACTCTAATCTGTGAACTGAGTATAAACCTACGCTTCAATCACTGTCAATTTCAGGCGAAATTCTTCCGCGCCTCAGTGCCCTATCAACGCTTCGATGTCGGAAAAAGTCTGCGCTACCTGGCTGGTCTGTATGCTCACGCCCAACTGCCGCGCGATTTGCGTTGCTGAAAACATGCCGCACACTGTCTGGTGCCCGCTGCCGTCGGTTTCCACCACCAACGCATGCTGGCGTCCGGCCGCCTTCAGCGTGGCGACGATGTGGCCGACCTTGGCTGTGCGCAGCGTATCGAGACCGAGCACCTGCAAGCGCTCGTGGGGAGTCATGACATCGCGCACCAGCAGTTCTTCCCGCCGGATGCCGCGATGGGCAATCACCTGCATCGGCTTTTCACCCAGAATGTCGTTGGCCGTGATCAGGCCGACGACCTTGCGCTCCTGGTCCACCACCAGCAGCATACGCACGCCGCGCTTGATCATCCGGCTGTGCGCCTCGTCTACGGTGTCTGCGGCCAGAACAATAATGGCCGTCACCCGTTTGAAATCGGTTACTACCTGCAGCGCCGGATCATCAACAGTCACCTTTTCCGGCACAGGATGGGAAGGTTGGGCGTAGTCCGCCCCGGGCTGCATCATGGCGGGAGTCAAGGCAGTGTAATTTCTAAGCATGATGAATTCCTTCCAGACTTTGCCGGCGGCGTTTACCGCTGCCGAACAAATAATAAGACTATACAGCAGCGCAAAAGTTGCTGAGGTTGCCCTCAGGCGGACAAAACGGCCTCCAGCCGCACCGCGATTGCGGCCCCTGCTCCCGGGCCGTAGCGGCTCGTGCGCGGATCGAAATCGTCGGTAAATGCATATTCGAATTTCAGGTGGCGCAGGGCCACGGCGCCCAACAGGCGGTTTTCATACGAATAGTCGTCTGCGTGCCCGACCATTTCGGGCCAGCCTGATTCCCCGCATTCGAGCGCAGGACCGAAAAAAATGATGGCCGGCTTATTTTTACAGCGCAGCGCACAGGTGCCTGTGGTGCGCCCCGACATCGGCAGAAAATCGATCGTGCGTGAAAACCGGTGCCCCCGGTCAAGAACGATGTCCACTACACCGTCTATGCCGCTGATCTCGCCGCCATAGGCCAGGGTCTGCAGCCCTGCGGCGCGCCATGCCGCCACATCGCGGGCGCCCAGCCGGCTCGGATAAAAGGCAAACCGCGGCGGCGCCAGCAGATCGAGTTTCTGCAGCAGCCCGGGCGAAAACGCCGGCGTGTTGACCAGCATACCGCCAGCTTCCGCATCGGCCACATAAAAAACCGCGGGGCCGGACCCGCGCACACAGTAGACACTGCGCGCGTGCAATTCGAGCAACAGCTCGATCACGGCCCGGTCACGCCGACCTGCTTGTTCCCACGCGGCGTCCGGCGGGCGGTCTTCTGGTGCAGAAAGCGCACCAGCTCATTCAACGCCTTCTGGTAGACGTCGCGCTTGAATTCGACCACGCTTTCCATCGGCACCCAGTATTCGTTCCAGCGCCAGGCATCAAACTCCGGTTTCTCGCTCGCGCGCAGGCTGACGTCGCAATCGCGACCGATCAGGCGCAACAGAAACCAGATCTGCTTCTGGCCGCGGTAGCTGCCGCGCCATTCGCGTCTGATCCACTGATCGGGCACATCGTAGCGCAGCCAGTCCCGGGTGCGGCCGAGGATTTTTACGTGGTGGTCGCTCAACCCCACCTCCTCATTCAGCTCGCGGTACATCGCGAGCTCCGGGGTCTCACCCGGCTTGATCCCGCCCTGCGGAAACTGCCACGCATGCTCCCTTACCCGCTTGGCCCAGAAAACCTCGTTCCTACAGTTACATAGAATGATGCCAACGTTGGGGCGATAGCCATCTCGATCAATCATGTTGATCACCCTTTCAGTCGGTTGTTGGATACGATTTTTTCACAATTCGGGAAGGAAAGCCACTCCCGGCACCCTGCCCGCAGTTCAGACCATCAGCCGGTGCTCATCGTGACGGTTCATCTTGCGCAGGGCTTGCACGAAACGCGTGAATTCGAGTCCGAACTGTTGTTGCAGTGCAAGCGCGCGCTGCGCCAGGTCATCCCAGCTCTGATGGCCGGGAGAGTCCCTGAATGCGAATACGATGACATTGCCGGGTTTTTCCGCCGGCAGGCATGCCGTGGCCGGAAACACGCTTTCGATACGCTGCAATGTGTCGTTGAACTGGCGGTCGCCGCCCCAGAGGTTGACGACCAGTATGCCGCCGGGGCCCAGGCGCTTGCGGCAAGCCTGGTAAAACGCCTTGTCCGACAGTTCCTCGACGTGGGATTCGGCATCGTAACCGTCGACCACCATCAGGTCGACGCTGCCATCATCACGCGCCGTGTATTCGGCGCCATCGCCGACGACGACCGAAAACCGCGCATCGTCCGGCGGTAACCGGAAACACTGGCGCGCAATCGCCACCACCTGAGGGCTGATTTCGACCACCTGCAGCACCGCCCACGGCAGCTGGCGGTAAATGAACTTTGCCAGCGAGCCCCCGCCCAGGCCGATCATGAGCACGCGCTCGGGCCTGGCATTGAACAGCATGAAACCCATCATGCTGCGCGTATAAGACAGCTCCAGATCGAACGGCTTGGCGATGCGCATCGAACTTTGCACGGTGTCGCTGCCGATGTGCAGCGAGCGCACCCCGAATTTCTCGCTGACGTATACCGTTTCGGCGTCATCGGCGGGCTTGCGTATGCGCCAGTTGGCGAGGAATTTCATGCGCTGGGTTTTGGGGAAGGATTACAGAGTCCGGTAGAATAAAGGTTTTTACCCCATCGGAACAAGCATGCGCGTCTCGCAGTTCTTCATCTCCACACTCAAGGAAGCTCCCTCCGAAGCCGAAGTGGTCAGCCACCAGCTGATGCTGCGGGCCGGGCTCGTCAAACGGCTCACCAGCGGCGTGTATACCTGGATGCCGCTGGGCCTGCGCATATTGCGCAAAGTCGAGGCCATCATTCGCGAGGAAATGAACCGCAGCGGCGCGATTGAACTGCTGATGCCCGCGGTGCAGCCGGCCGAACTGTGGCAGGAATCGACGCGCTGGGAACAGTACGGACCGGAACTGCTGCGCATCAAGGACCGCCACCAGCGCGACTTCTGCTTCGGGCCCACTCATGAGGAAGTCATCAGCGATGTCGTCCGCCGCGAAATTAAAAGCTACCGCCAGCTGCCGCTCAATTTCTACCAGATCCAGACCAAATTTCGCGACGAAATCCGGCCGCGCTTTGGCGTGATGCGCGGCCGCGAGTTCATCATGAAGGACGCCTATTCGTTTCATACCGACAAGGCGAGCCTTGACGCGACGTACCAGGCGATGTACGACTGCTATTCCCGCATTTTCACGCGCCTCGGCCTCACATTCCGGGCGGTTGCAGCCGACACCGGTTCCATCGGCGGCACCGGCTCGCACGAGTTTCACGTGCTCGCCGATTCCGGCGAGGATGCCATCGCCTACTGCCCCGACTCGGACTACGCCGCCAACGTCGAACTGGCAGAGGCCGTGGCGCAAGCAGCGTCACGCGCCGCCCCAGCCGCTGCGCTAGCGCGCGTTCATACCCCGGGTGTAAAAACTATCGCCGAGTTGTGCGCATTTCTCAAGATCGACGCGCAGCGCACGGTTAAAGCGGTCGTGGTAGAGGGTACTGACGGACAACCGGTGCTGTTGCTGGTCCGTGGCGATCACGAACTCAATCTGATCAAGGCCGGTAAACTGGAGGCCGTCAAAACGCCGGTCACGTTCGCTACGACCGAGGCGATCCGCGCGGCCTTCGGCGCCGGCCCGGGCGCGCTGGGCCCCGTTGGTTTCAAGGGCAGCGTCATCGCCGACCGCGCGCTCATGGCCATGTCCGATTTCGTCGTGGGTGCCAACCAGGACGGCTATCACCACACCGGCGCCAATCCCGGACGCGATTTTGCGGAACCCGCCTACGTCGACATCCGCAACGTCGTGACCGGAGATCCCAGCCCCGACGGCAAGGGCAGTCTGGACATCCTGCGCGGCATCGAAGTCGGTCATATTTTCCAGTTGCGCACCAAGTATTCGCAAGCGATGAGTCTCGCGTATCTGGACGAGGCCGGAAAATCGCAGCTCATGGAGATGGGCTGTTACGGCATAGGCGTCACCCGCATCGTTGCCGCGGCGATCGAACAGAATTACGACGAGCACGGCATCATTTTCCCGCGCGCCATGGCGCCTTTCGACGTCGCGATTGTGCCGATCGGCGCTGCCAAAAATGTCCAGGTCAGGGAAACCGCCGAGCAGCTTTACACTGAACTCGCCGCCGCCGGCGTGGATGTGCTGCTCGACGATCGCGACGGGCGTCCCGGCGTCATGTTCTCGGACATGGAACTGATCGGCGTGCCGCATCGCATCGTCGTCGGCGACCGCGGCCTCAAACAGGGTCAGGTCGAATATCAGGGCCGGCGTGACACCAGCGCACAGGCCGTCCCCTTGCCGGAAGCGGTAAAATTTGTACAATCAAAGGTATGCGTAGTCTAATCGCAGTGATACTGGCGCTGCCGCTGGTGGCGGCGGTGGCATTGCCGCTGCCGGCATGGGCCGGCGCCCAAATCTACGAACCGCTCTCTACCAGCATGCGGTCCGGGCTGCAGTCGGCCATCAGCGATCAGGCCGTGCCTTTTCTCGCATTCGAGACCGAGAGCGAAGCGCGGAGCTGGCTTACCGCGATGTCGGTCAAACTCGCCAAGCGCATACCGGACCGGGTACAACGCGATGAATTACTGGTCACCGTGCACTACGAAGCCAAACGGGCCGGACTCGATCCGCAAATGGTGCTGGGCCTGATCCAGGTGGAAAGCAACTTCCGAAAATATGCGTTATCGCGTGCCGGTGCCCGCGGTTTCATGCAGGTCATGCCGTTCTGGACCCGACTGATCGGCAAACCTGATCACAATCTGTTCCATCTTCGCACCAATCTGCGCTATGGCTGCGTGATCCTGAAACATTACCTGGATATAGAAAAAGGCGACCTGTTCCGGGCACTGGGACGCTACAACGGCAGCTTGGGCAAGGCCGCATATCCAAATGCAGTGTTGCGCAAATGGCACAACGACTGGCGTTACACGCTGAGCGTGCCCGATGCAGCGCCCGCAATACAGTCGGCATCGACCCGCCCCGGCACAACCACCTCTGCATCGCCGAAAAATTAAACGGTAGCGCTGTGCTCCGGCACTGCCGCATCGGTGCAACCCGCTGCGAGAAACAGGTCATCGATGGACTGATGCATCTGTTCGGGCACGCGCAGAGAGATGTCGCGTGCCAGCGCATCGACCCCGATGTCGGCCCCGCGCGCCGGAATTCGCGGTTCCGCGCTGAACACGAACATGCGGTACACCTCCTCGACCTTGATCGAAGTGGGATCGCGCTTGAGCACCCAGCCCACGGGAATCACGCGGCTGACCCACGCCGCGCGCATCATGGTGTCGAGTAGGGCCTCGATGCGCTCGACTCCCAGCCTGGCTGCACCGTGCAACTGCGCCAGCCTGACCACGTCGCCGGTGTGATGGGCCCGCCACAGGATATTAAGGATCTGCAGCGCATCGAAAAAATCGCTGCCCGGCTGCGGCTGCGCCTTGCCGGATTGCTCGCGCCATTCGGGCAGAGCCGCGACCACCAGCGCCCCGGACAGCACGACCAGCCAGGACAAATATATCCACAGCAGAAAAATCGGAACGACGGCGAAGGCACCGTAAACCAGCTTGTAGGTCGGCACCTGGGTTATAAAGAAGGCAAAACCGCGTTTCATGGCCTCGAACGCGAGGCCGGCAAGTAAGCCACCAAACAAGGCATCCACAAACCTCAGGCGGCGGTTCGGCAGCGTAAAATAAAGCAGTGACAGCGCGACTGCCGTAAGGATGACGGGCACAGTCTTTAGCAGGGCAACGCCGGCCCCGGGTATGTCGCTGACCAGGCCGAGCGACAAGCTCACCAGCCACGAGGTCAGCGACAGGCTCGCCCCCACCAGCAACGGCCCCACCGTCAGCAACGTCCAGTAAATCAGCACGCGCTGGAACACCGAGCGCGGGCGCGACACGCGCCAGATATCGTTGAACGCGCGCCCTATGGTCATCAGCAGCATGATGGAAGTAACGGCAAGAAAAACGATGCCGACCGCCGTCAGCTTCGCGGCATTGGCCACAAACTGCTCGCTGTAGGTCACGACCGCGCCTGCCGATTCGGGCATCATATGTCCGAGCACAAACTGCTGGAGCGCCTCGCTCATGTGCCTGAACACGGGAAAAGCGGAAATCAGCGTCAGAGCCACCGTCACCAGCGGCACGATGGACAGCAAAGTGGTAAAGGTCAGGCTGCTCGCAATCTGCAGGCAGCGGTCTTCGTAAAAGCGCCTTGCCACGATCTTCACCAGTTCGATCAGCGGTGGGGTGGGTTTAAGCACGGCACAGCCCTCAGCCCGAATATGAGGCTATATAATACCTGCGTATTCTTCACTATGCCCCGCATGAAAGAAATCCTCGTTCTCTATTACAGCCGTTACGGCGCGGTAAAGCAGATGGCGCAGTTGGTGGCGCGCGGCATCGAGCAGGTCGACGGCGCTGCGGCACGCCTGCGCACCGTGCCCGAGGTGTCAGCCGTATGCGAAGCGGTCGCGAGCGCGATCCCTGATGCCGGCGCGCCCTACGTCGAGCTGAAGGACCTGGAAGAATGCGCGGGACTCGCGCTCGGCTCGCCAACGCGCTTCGGCAATATGGCCGCGCCGCTCAAGTATTTCTGGGACTCGACTTCCGGGCTGTGGCTCAAAGGTACGCTTGCCGGCAAACCCGCCGCCGTGTTCACGTCGACGGCCAGCATGCATGGCGGACAGGAGGCCACGCTGATTTCCATGATGCTGCCGTTGCTTCATCACGGTATGCTCATTGTCGGCTTGCCCTACACCGAGCCGGAACTGCTGACGACCACCTCAGGCGGAACACCGTACGGGGCCAGCCATTTTGCCGGTGCATCCGGTGATCAGCCCATCACCGATCAGGAACGCAGGCTATCCCTCGCCGCCGGCCGCCGGCTGGCGGAAATCGCGATCAAGCTGGCCCGGTGACCTCCGGACCGGAAGCGCGCCGTTATCTGCGGCGGCTCCGATATATCGGCGGGGGTTTCGGCGACATCCTCAGGCTCAGTCCCGGGGATTACGCACCGCCCGCCAACCGACTGGCGGAAGAAGCGCGCGCGACGCTGGTGACAATTGCCGGGAACAAATCCACCCCATGACCGCGCATCGTCTACACCTTATCAGTGCGTGCAGCCTGGTGGCGCTGATTGCGCTGTGTCTCGCCTGGGAGTTGTGGCTGGCGCCGCTGCGCCCGGGCGGCTCCTGGCTGGTGCTGAAAGTGCTGCCGCTGCTGGCGCCACTGTTCGGCATCCTGCGTCGCAAACTCTATACCTACCAGTGGGCTTCGATGCTGATCCTCGCCTACTTCACCGAAGGCGTGGTGCGCGGCTATACGGAAGCCGGCCTGTCGGCGCTGCTGGCACGCGTCGAAATTGCGCTGTCGCTGCTGTTTTTTCTCAGCGTCATCGCTTACGTACGGGCGAGCGCCAGGGAACGCGTTGCGGCCGAGGCCGGGAAATCGACGAAGACAGCGGCGTAGCCCGCGCAAGTCATCCGGAAGCCGCCTGGCAACCCGTCTCGACACCCCTTCGCGTGCTCCCGATAACAGTATACAATCAATAGCTTATAATCCGGCCCCTAGAGCTGCGGATTGAGACGTTCGAGCTTGGAATGCAGCTTGTTGAGCGCGTTGATATACGCCTTGGCCGAAGCGACGACGATATCGGTATCCGCACCCTGGCCGTTCACAATACGCCCGCTTTTGGCCAGCCGCACCGTGACCTCGCCCTGCGAATCGGTGCCGCTGGTGATGTTGTTTACCGAATACAGCAACAGTTCCGCGCCGCTGCTGACAATGCTCTCGATCGCCTTGAACGTGGCATCAACAGGACCGCTACCCCGTGACTGCGCCTTCTTCTCCATGCCATTTTCCAACACCACGATATCCGCGTACGGCAATTCGCCGGTCTCGGAATGGGCCGTCAGCGACACCAGGTTATAGTGTTCATTCTCGAGGTGTTCTATCGCCTCCTCGCTGATCAGGGCCTGCAGATCCGCGTCGAAAATTTCGTGTTTCTTGTCGGCCAGGTCCTTGAACCGCTTGAAGGCGGCATTGAGCGCCTCTTCCGACGGCAAAACAACGCCGAGTTCAACCAGCCTCGCCTTGAACGCATTGCGGCCGCTGTGCTTGCCCAGCACCAGCTTGTTGGCATTCCAGCCCACGTCCTCGGCACGCATGATCTCGTAGGTGTCGCGGCTTTTGAGCATGCCATCCTGGTGGATGCCGGCTTCGTGCGCGAATGCATTGGCGCCGACTATCGCCTTGTTGGGCTGCACCGTAAAACCAGTGATCCCCGACACCAGCTTTGACGCCGGCACGATCTGCGTGGCATCGATACCGGTGTCGCATGAAAACACGTCCTGGCGCGTGCGCACCGCCATCACGATTTCCTCGAGTGATGCATTGCCGGCGCGCTCACCCAGTCCGTTGACCGTGCATTCGACCTGGCGCGCGCCGTTGAGCACCGCGGACAGGGAGTTGGCGACGGCGAGCCCCAGGTCGTTGTGACAGTGGACCGACCACACCACCTTGTCCGAATTTGGGATGCGCTCGCGCAGATTGCGGATCAGTGCACCGAAATGTTCGGGCAGCGTGTAGCCGACGGTATCCGGAACGTTGATGGTGGTCGCACCTGCCTTGATCACCTGTTCCAGAATGCGGCACAGAAAATCGATATCCGAGCGCCCGGCGTCTTCCGGAGAAAATTCGACGTTATCGGTATATTCGCGCGCCCATTTCACCGCCTGCACCGCCTGTGCGATCACCTGCGACGGTTCCATGCGCAGTTTTTTCTCCATATGAATGGGCGAGGTCGCGATGAAGGTATGCACACGCGGGCTGCGGGCCTCCTTGATCGCATCACCGCAGCGCCGGATGTCGCGCTCGTTGGCACGCGCCAATCCGCATACTGTGCTGTCCCGCACTATTTTCGCCACCGCCCGCACCGCGTCGAAATCTCCATCGCTCGCGGCTGGAAATCCGGCCTCGATCACGTCGACGTGCATGCGCTCGAGCTGGCGCGCGATGCGAAGCTTTTCTTCCTTGGTCATGGATGCGCCGGGACTCTGCTCGCCATCGCGCATCGTGGTGTCGAATATGATCAGTTTTTCCTTGCTCATGGTGCTCATCTCCCGTGCCGATAGCGCCCGTCACCAGCGCCATTCAGGCTGCCGACGGTTAAACATAATTGCATCCCCGGAGCAATTTTCTGCACCAGGCCGAAACAACGTGTGGGGTAGGTTATTTGTGCGCGCGGACGCGCAGCAGCAGGCCGGCCAGCAGAGTGCTGGCAAGGAAAAGAACAGCGATGGCCTGGGATAAGTAACTCATGCTGAAGAAATATAAAGGCTTTTTGCCCGATGTGCAAGCGGCGCCCGGGGCCGGGCCTAACCCTCGGCGGCAGGCGGCGGCAGCTTGTCCGACGGTTTTTTGATGATGTCCCACAACCAGACCAGATATCCGGATATCCCGTAGCTCACGAACAGGATGAACAGCATTTCCGGCAGGGTGCTGGAAAAGGTAAGGATAAACACCATGCCCATGGCGATTGCCACCACCACCGAAAACGGCACACTCTTGCGCAGGTTGATGTCCTTGCCGCTGTAGAACTTGAGATTGCTGACCATGGAAAGGCCGGCAAACACGGTCAGCCCCCACGCCAGCCACCTGACGTCCGCGCCTTTGATCTGATATTCGTTCAGCGCCCAGACCAGTCCCGTGACCATGCAACCGGCGGCCGGGCTCGGCAAGCCCTGGAAAAACCGCTTGTCGGCCACCTCGATCATGGTGTTGAAACGCGCCAGACGAAGCGCAGCGCAAACGCAATAGATGAAGGCTGCGATCCAACCGAGCTTGGTGGACAGCCAGGGCCCCAGAATCGCGATACTTTTCATCGAATCGAAGTCCTTGAGCGCCCATACGTAGACCACCAGCGCCGGTGCCACCCCGAAAGCGACCATATCCGACAGGCTGTCATATTCAGCGCCGAACGTGCTCTGGGTGCGGGTAAGCCGCGCAACACGCCCGTCGAGACCGTCGAATACCAGCGCCACGAAAATCGCGATAGATGCCTGCTCGAACCGGCCTCCCACCGCCTGCACCACGGCGTAGAACCCGGCAAACAGCGCGACTGTCGTCAGCAGGTTCGGCAGCCAGTAGATACCGCGCTTGGCAAAGCGCGATTTGATGAAAAGCTTGTGTTCTTTCTGCTGGTACATGGTGGTGGCACCTATGACAGTACTGCAAGCACGGTTTCAGTGGCATACACCTTGTCGCCCATGCTCACTCTCGGCACGGCGGTGAGCGGCAGATAAACGTCAAGCCGGGAGCCAAAGCGGATAAAACCGAAACGCTCGCCGCGGCGAAACGTCTGACCTTTTTTAGCGTAGCACAATATGCGCCGCGCGATCAGACCGGCAACCTGCACGCAGGTGACGTCTGCCCCGCCCGCTGTCCTCAGCCACAGCGCGCTGCGCTCGTTTTCGATCGAGGCTTTGGACAGCGCCGCATTCAGGAATTTTCCCGGGAAATACCAGGCGTCCATGATTTCACAGTCGACCGGAATGCGATTCGAATGCGCATTGAACACGTTCATGAACACGCTGATCCTGAGCGCGTCCCGATCCAGGTACGGATCCCGGGCGCGCTCCACGGTCACGATACGGCCATCCGCCGGCGACAGTACGGCACCCGCATCCTGCGGCACCACGCGCGGCGGGTCGCGGAAGAACTGCACCATGAACAGCGTCACCAGCCACAGCGGCAACGCCCAGCCGAATCCGGCCGCCGCGTTCACCGCTATCGCGGCGACCACTGCCATGGCGAGGAACGGCCAGCCCTCGCGGGCGATGATGGGGTGGGGGTAGCTGTTCATGTAAGTCGGGGTTCCAAGTTCAGAGTTCAAGATAAGGCAAACCCGTACCAGCGTTGACCAGCCTGTTGCCGAACACTGAATCCCGGCTCCTGACTTCTAGTTTTTCGACTGGTCAACCAGGCGGTTCTTCCTGATCCATGGCATCATTTCGCGCAGCTTGGCGCCTATCTTCTCGACCCCGTGCACCTGGCCGATGCTGCGCATGGCCTTGAGAGTGGGGGCACCGGCCTTGTACTCAAGTATGAATTCCTTGGCAAACTGGCCCGTCTGAATCTCTGCCAGGATTTTTTTCATTTCAGCACGCGTCTGCTCGGTGATGATGCGCGGGCCGCGGGTGAAATCACCGTACTCGGCCGTGTTTGAAACAGAATACCGCATGTTGGCGATGCCGCCCTCGTAAATGAGGTCGACGATGAGCTTGACTTCGTGCACGCATTCGAAATAGGCCATCTCGGGCGCATAGCCTGCATCCACCAGAGTCTCGAATCCCGCCTCGATCAGCGCGGTGACGCCGCCGCACAGCACCACCTGTTCACCGAATAGATCGGTTTCGCATTCTTCGCGGAAAGTGGTTTCAATCACGCCGGCACGCGCGGCGCCGATCGCTGCCGCGTAGGAAAGCGCGACGTCGCGCGCCTTCTTGCCCGGGTTCTGAAAAATCGCGATCAGCGATGGCACGCCGCCGCCCTGGGTGTAGGTCGCCCGCACGAGATGGCCGGGGCCCTTGGGCGCGATCATGATGACATCGAGATCGGCCCGGGGCTCGATCTGCTTGAAATGGATATTGAAACCATGGGCGAACGCCAGCGTTGCCCCTTTCTTGATATTGGGCTCAATCTCGTTGCGATAAACGTCGGCATGATACTCGTCAGGCAACAGAATCATGACCAGATCGGCGCCTTTGACCGCATCACCCACCTCTTTGACCGCGATGCCGGCTTTTTTTGCCTTGTTCCAGGAAGCGCCGTCCTTGCGCAAACCCACGGTCACTTTCACTCCCGAATCTTTGAGATTGTTGGCGTGAGCGTGGCCCTGGGAACCGTAGCCGATGATGGCCACATGCTTGCGTTTGATCAGGGAAAGATCGGCGTCCTTGTCGTAATAGATCTTCATGATTTTCCTTCTGGTTAAATTGTGAAGTGTGAATGGCGTGGCGCGGGGCGTGGGCGGGTGTTACTCCGCCAGCCTCACACGCCCCTGCCCGCTAGGGTCTGAGCACGCGATCGCCGCGACCGATGCCTGAAGCCCCGGTGCGCACGGTCTCCATGATCGCGGTCTTGTCGATCGCATTCAGAAATGCGTCAAGCTTGGAACCGGTGCCGGTAAGCTCAATCGTGAAATCCCGGTCCGTGACATCGATGATACGCCCGCGGAAGATGTCCGCCATGCGTTTCATTTCCTCGCGGTCCTTGCCGATGGCGCGCACCTTGACGAGCATCAGCTCGCGCTCGATATGATCGCCGTCGGAAAGATCGACGACCTTCACCACATCGATCAGCTTGTTGAGCTGCTTGGTGATCTGCTCGATCACCTCGTCCGAACCGGTGGTGACGATGGTCATGCGCGACAACGTCTCGTCCTCCGTCGGCGCCACGGTCAGCGATTCGATGTTGTAGCCGCGCGCCGAAAACAGTCCCGACACGCGCGACAGCGCCCCGGCTTCGTTTTCCAGCAAAACAGAAATAATATGTCTCATACGCTTCGTTATACGAGGATCATCTCGGACAGCCCCTTGCCGCCGGGCACCATCGGGAACACATTCTCGGTTTGATCGGTGACGAAATCCAGGAATACCAGATCTTTTTTGCGCGCGAAGGCTTCCTTGAGCGCAGGTTCGACATCGGCCGGTTTCTCGACGTGCATGCCAACATGGCCGTAGGCCTCTGCCAGCTTGACGAAATCGGGCAGCGCATCCATATATGATTCGGCGTAGCGATTGCCGTGAAAAAACTGCTGCCACTGCCGCACCATGCCCATGTACCTGTTGTTCAGATTGACGATCTTGATCGGCAGGCGGTACTGCTTGCAGGTGGACAGTTCCTGGATGCACATCTGTATGCTCGCCTCGCCGGTCACGCACGCCACCGTCGATTTGGGATGCGCAAGCTGCACGCCCATCGCATAGGGCAGTCCCACTCCCATCGTGCCCAGCCCGCCTGAATTGATCCAGCGCCGCGGCTTGTCGAACTTATAGAACTGCGCGGCCCACATCTGGTGCTGCCCGACGTCGGAAGTGATAAATGCCTCGCCCTTGGTAATCTCGTAGAGCTTCTCGATTACGAATTGGGGCTTGATGAGCTTGCTCGACCGGTCGTACTTGAGACAATCGCGGCCGCGCCACGTTTTGATCTGCGCCCACCAGGCTTTTAGCACCGCCGGGTCCGGCTTGTCTTTGGCTGCC
The DNA here is from genome assembly GCA_942492335.1 of uncultured beta proteobacterium. Classification (GTDB taxonomy): domain Bacteria; phylum Pseudomonadota; class Gammaproteobacteria; order Burkholderiales; family SG8-41; genus CAKKQX01. The sequence goes on from CALOEN010000021.1 coordinate 135,709, forward strand.
TGAAACTGGCGGATCATCTCCTGCAGCACGTCGCGCACATTGCCAACGACCGGGATATCAACTCTCACGCGCTTGGAAATCGATGAAGGGTCGATGTCGACATGAATGATCTTTCGAGATTGTTCGAAAAAATGCTCGGGGTTCCCGATTACCCGGTCATCGAACCGCGCACCAATGGCAATCAGCACGTCGCAATGCTGCATCGCCATGTTGGCTTCATAAGTGCCGTGCATGCCCAGCATACCGACGAACTGGGCATCGGTCGCAGGATAGCCGCCCAGGCCCATCAGCGTATTGGTGCACGGGAAGCCCAGAAGCTTCACCAGTTTGGTGAGTTCCGCAGATGCATCGCCCAGGATCACCCCGCCGCCGGCGTAGATCATCGGGCGCTGTGCCGAAAGCAACACCTGCATGGCTTTCTTGATCTGCCCTGCGTGTCCTTTGACGACCGGATTGTAGGAGCGCATCACCACCTTGTCGGGATAGATGAACTCCGTCTTCTCGGCCGTGATGTCTTTTGGAATGTCCACCACCACAGGCCCCGGACGCCCGGTGGCGGCGATATAAAAAGCCTTCTTGATCGTGGATGCAATGTCCCCGACATCCTTGACCAGAAAGTTGTGTTTCACGCACGGGCGCGTAATGCCGACGGTATCGCACTCCTGGAACGCGTCCTGGCCGATCGCATGCGTCGGTACCTGGCCGGAGATGATCACCACCGGCACCGAATCCATATAGGCGGTTGCAATACCGGTCACTGCATTGGTCAGGCCCGGCCCCGAGGTCACCAGCGCGACGCCAACCTTGTCCGTCGAGCGCGCATAACCGTCCGCGGCATGCACCGCACCCTGTTCGTGACGAACCAGGATGTGCTTGACCTTGCTCTGCTTGAACAACTCGTCGTATATGAACAGGACCGCGCCGCCCGGGTAGCCGAACACGTGCTCGACCCCCTCCTCCTGTAAGCACCGGATCACAATCTCAGCGCCAGTCAATTGCATAGCCCTACTCGATTCAAAAACGGGAACACGAAACATTACCGTTTGGCAGCACTTTGGTCAAGCAAAATATCCCTGTAAACAGTATGATAGGCATAGCGTTGGCCCTGCGGCACGGCCTTGCTTGCGCCCTGCCGACGATTTGTTAAGATGCGTTCGAACGCGCCCGTCACGCTTGCTGAACAGCAGGGGCTCGAACCCGAGCGGATACGCAGTGCATTGCGCAAGCCTCAAAAAAAACAGACAAGGCACCACCACTGGCTACCCACAAGGAACTCTCCGATTTCCTCGCCGCAGTTGAACGCCGCGCCTTCAAGCAGGCGGTGTTTGCCATCCGTGACGAACATCAGGCGCTGGATATCGTCCAGGATTCCATGTTGAAACTTGCGGACAAGTATTCGGGCCGACCGGCGCAGGAACTGCCGCTGCTGTTCCAGCGCATCATGCAGAATACGATTCGCGATTTTTTCCGCCGCCAGAAGGTGCGCTCCACGTGGACGCCGCCGATGTCATCGCTGTTCGGTGGCGGCGACGGTGACGAAGATCATGATCCGCTGGAAACTTTGGAGATCGAAACCGACTCTAAATTTGGCGAGTCTCCTGCTGCACAGATGGAACGCTCACAACTGCTTGAATTTATTGAGAAAGCGCTGGTAAATCTGCCGGGGCGTCAACGCCAGGCCTTCCTGTTGCGTTACTGGGAGGAAATGGACGTCGCGGAAGCGGCAGCGGTTATGGGTTGCTCGGAGGGGAGCGTGAAAACGCACTGCTCGCGCGCGACCCATGCACTTGCTGCGATTCTGAAGAAACAGGGAATCAAGCTATGAATCCACAAGAAGAGCGTGAACTGGCCGGGAAAATCGTCCAGCACCTGAACTACGGGGCGGATCAGATTGGCGCGGCAACTCGCGAGCATTTGCTCGCGGCGCGCAAGAAAGCATTGTCGCATTACAAGGACAAGCCCGAATCGGTGTGGGGTCTGGCGTGGGCCGGGCACAGCGTGCGTGTCGGTGGCCATCGTTTCGAGACGCGCCATCTGATCGCGGTTGCGGCACTGATTGCAGCGCTGATCGCCGTAGCTTTTTGGCAAAACCGGGTGCCATCGAACGATATTGCAGAGATAGACCTGGGATTGCTCACTGACGACCTGCCGATCAATGCCTACCTCGACCGGGGTTTCGATTCGTGGCTAAAACGCTCTTCTCGTTGATCGTTGTGCTGTGCCTAGCCTTCCCCGTTGCCGCCGCGCAAAGCAAAACTGAATCCAGGAAACCTGCGAAGCCTGCGTGGACGGAACTTACCGCTGCTCAGCGGCAGGTGCTTGCGCCGATTGCCGGCGAGTGGGAGACGCTGGACACCACGCGTCGCAAAAAATGGGTTGCGATCGCCAAGAAATACCCGAAAATGACGCCAAGCCAGCAACAGCGCCTGCAAACGCGGATGAAAGCGTGGGCCGCGCTGACCCCGGAACAACGCCGCGCGGCGCGGGAAAAATATCGGACCGTCAAGAAACTACCGCCGGACAAACGCAAGGAAGTCAAACTCAAATGGCAGCAGTACCAGAAATCGCTCGCGACCCAGGACGAAACCCTGGGTAGGGATCTGGCAGCCCCGGAACCCGCAGCCGAGACAACCGCCCCCCCCGCCACAAACGCAAACTAGTCGTATCGGGCTTTTACAGATCCTTGCAGTGATAACCGATAACACGGCAGCAAACCGCGCACAGCCGGCAAGTCTCTCCAGACGTTTCTTAAGTATCGTCTACGAAGCCTTGCTGCTCGCAGCAATCCTGTTCGCCGGTACGCTTCCCGTCCTGCTCTTGATGCAACACGCCGGAGCGGGACTCACCCGTCCCCTTCTGCAACTCTATCTTCCACTGTTATGCGGCGCTTATTTTGTATGGCAATGGCTGAATGGCGGCCAGACGCTGCCGATGAAAGCGTGGCGCCTCAGACTCGTCACGCGTGATGGCGCGCCCCTGACCATGCGCCACGCCATTTACCGCTTCATATTAGCACTGCTCAGCCTGGCGCTATTCGGTACGGGTTTTTTGTGGGCCTTCATCGACCGCGACCGGCAGTTCCTGCACGACCGTCTGGCAGGAACGAGAATAATCAGGGATGAACGATAACTGGTGCGACGCCAACGGGACATTTCATCCCTCATCCCCCATCAAGTGAAACGTATCCTTTAGTGCCCTCATCCTTATCTTCTTTCCTGCCACCACATCATGCCTACCGCCATTGCGAAAAAAATTAGCGTTGGCAGCACGGCACTCAGCACCGGCAGCCAATCGTTGAGCAGCCCGAGATAGGCGAACAGGCGGTTGAGAAAATAAAACGCGAGCCCCAGCATGATGCCGGAAAAGATCTTGGCACCGACGCCGCCCTGGCGTTTCTGATAGACGGCAAAGGGCAGCGCCAGCACCATCATCACCAGCACGGCGAGCGGGTACATGATCTTGGTCCATAGCGCGATTTCGTATCGCAGGGCTTTTTGGTGATTATCCCGAAGGTGCTGGGCATATGAATACAGCGCCCAGGCTGACATCTGCTCCGGCTTTACCAGCAGCGTATTGAGCAGTTCGGGATCCAGAACCGACCGCCATCTCACCTCCGCTATAGTGCTGACATTGGTCTTCCTGTCCTCGAAAGTCGTCCGCACCACATCCTTAAGCAACCATTGACGTCCGCCCTGATATTCGCCCCGCTTGGCAAAACTGATCGAACGCAGCTGGGTTGCATCATCAAAATCGTAAACCCTGACGCCCTTGAGCGAGGTGTCCGGCAACACCTCCAGGACATTGATGAAGCTTTTCCCGTCCTTGACCCATAACCCGGAGCGAAACTCCTTCGCCACAACGCCGGTGGTCGCCAGTGACCGTAGGCGCTGTGCAAGTTGCTCCGCAGGAGGCGCGACAAACTCGCCAAACACAAAAGCCATCACCGCAAACACCAGGCCCAGGCTCCCCAGCATGACTGACATGCGTATCAGCGACACGCCGCTGGTACGCATCACGGTGTATTCCGAACTCGAAACAAGCTGCGCCAGCGAAAACAGAGTGCCTATCAGCACCGCGATGGGAAAAATCTCATAAACACGATGCGGCGCCGAAAGCAGCACAAATATCAGCATGTGGGGCAGCCGGTAGTTTCCCTGTCCCAGGCTCCCAATCTCTTTGATGAGATCGAAAAACGCGAACAGCATCAACAGCGCCATGAACACCAGCGCGGTGGCGCCTGCAATTTCTCTGACGAGGTAGCGCCGCAGTGTCCTCATTTGATCAGGCGAAACACTGAAAACACCATGAGGCGGCGGTAATACATCAGCAGCAGCAGCACCAGCATGCCTAAATGAACCACCCATAGCCCGACAGCAAGACTGACCTTCGATTGTGCGATCGATACCTGCACGACGGACAGCAGATTGCTGTAAATCATGTAAATCAGCAGCGCCAGCACGAGATTCATTGAGCGCCCGGCACGGGGATTGACGAAAGACAGTGGAATGGCAAGCAGGGACAGAATCAGCGCGGAAACGGGCAGTCCGATGCGCCACGACAGTTCGGCAAGGTTGGGCGGCGTGGGTTGGCGCAGCAGTCCGATGGTAGTCATGGTTTTGGTGCCCGGGGTGCGCCCCGCCGCCTCGTGAGCCTCGATGCGCATCGCATAGCGCTCGAACTCGAAAATCCTGTATTCAGCAGTGCCGGGTTCGCCCTCGTAGCGCCGGCCATTGCGCAAAACGAGGAAACGGTCGCCGTTGGGCATCGTTTCCTGGAATCCGCGACGCGCAACCATCACGCCCATCTTCTGGTTCTGGACTGAACTGACAAAGACGTTGGCCACCAGGTTCTCAGCGCCCATGACCTCTTCGACAAAATAGACCCGTTCCGACTGGTGTGATTCGCGGAAAATTCCGGGAGATACCGCCGAAACATCATCACGGCTTTCCATCATGCGACGGAATTCTTCCGCCTTTTGCACCGCCCAGGGCGAAAGCACGAAGGACAGCAGGGTGATGGTAAACACCAGTGGTGCCGCAAACATCAGTACCGGCCGGATCCAACTGGTCAGACTCATACCGCACGAGAACCACACCACCATTTCCGAGTCGCGATAACTGCGGGTCAGGGTCATCAGCACGGCGATGAACAAGGTCAGCGACAGCAGCACCGGCAGATAGCTCACCAGCATCAGGCCGATCAGCGCCAAAACACCGGTTGACGTAATCGCACCGGATGCCGCCTCGCCGAGCAGTCGAACCAACTGTGTCGTCAGCGCAATGCCCAGCAACACCAAAAATGTGCCGACCGCCGAAGTGGCGAGTTCGCGCAACATGGATTTTCGAAAGATCATTCAGGCGCTTTACTTTTGGCGAACAATGCACCGATAATCAGGGCGATATCAAACCTATTTTAGTGCGGGAGCAGATTGTGGAATTTAGCATAAAAAGCGGCTTGCCGGAGAGCCGAAAAATCGACTGCACCATAGTGGGAATTTTCGATTCGCGCAAACTCAGCGCCACAGCAGCAACGCTTGATCGCTCTGCCAAAGGGTATATCACCCGCATCGTCAAGCGCGGCGATATGAACGGCAAGCTGGGCGCCACGCTCGTTTTGCACAATGTCCCGCATCTTTCGTGCGAACGCGTGCTGCTGGTCGGACTCGGGCCAGAGGCGGATTTTCACGACAAGCAGTATCGCGATGCCGTCGCGGCGGCGATAAAAACATTGGTCGCGACTGGCGCAAAGGAAGCATCGCTCCATCTCACCGAACTGGGCGCGGTCAAGCGCGATATCCGCTGGCGGGTCAGTCATGCGGTCACGGTAGCGCGTGATGTGATCTACCGCTTTGACCGGATGAAAAGCAAACCCGAGGCGGCACCACCGGCATTGCACCGGCTGGTGATCGGCGTGGGTGAAAAATCTGCCCAGCGGCAGGCCGCAGCAGGACTGGAGCAGGGATTGGCCGTGGCTCACGGCATGAGTCTCGCCAAGGACCTGGGCAATCTGCCGGGGAACGTATGCACTCCGGCCTACCTCGCAGAGCAGGCGCGCGAGCTTGCAAAACGCTATCGCATGAAGGTGCAGGTGCTCGAGCGCAAGGACATGGAAAAGCTCGGCATGGGCACGCTGCTGTCGGTCGCACAGGGCAGCGCCCAGCCTCCGAAGCTGATTACGCTCGAGTACCGTGGCGCGGGAAAATCGCAGAAACCCGTAGTATTGGTAGGCAAGGGGGTCACCTTCGATACCGGCGGCATCTCGATCAAACCCTCCCCCGAAATGGACGAGATGAAGTTCGACATGTGCGGCGCAGCGAGCGTGCTGGGCACACTCAAGGCGGTCGCCGAAATGAAACTGCCGGTAAATGTGGTCGGCATCATCCCGACAACCGAGAACATGCCCGGAGGCCGCGCCACCAAACCGGGCGACATTGTCACCAGCATGTCGGGACAGACCATAGAGATACTCAATACCGATGCAGAAGGGCGGCTCATCCTGTGCGACGCGCTGACCTACGCGGAGCGCTTCGAGCCTGATGCGGTGGTGGATATCGCAACCCTTACCGGTGCCTGCGTGATTGCGCTTGGCCATGTCGCGAGCGGGTTGTTCTCGAATGACGAGGCGGTCGCCAAAGAATTGATCGCCGCGGGCGACACCGCCGGCGACCGCGTCTGGCACATGCCGTTATGGGACGATTATCAGGAGCAGCTCAAAAGCAATTTTGCCGATTTCGCCAACATCGGCGGACGCGCCGCGGGCAGCATTACCGCGGCATGTTTCCTGGCCCGCTTTGCCAGAAAATTCAAATGGGCGCATCTCGACATCGCCGGCACCGCATGGAAATCAGGCAAGGAAAAAGGCTCGACCGGGCGGCCGGTGCCGTTGCTTACGCAGTTCCTGATCAATCGCACAAAGAAAGCGTGAACAGCAAGCGGTGAGCGGTAACAAGCCAGAAAAACATCGTGTTTCCGATTGGGGTTTTCCGCTAACCGCTTACGATTTACCGCTTACCGGATATGACACAGATTGATTTTTACACCGGTGTCGAAGACAAGATGCACACCGCCTGCAGGCTCGCCGCCAAGGCGTTCAGCCTCGATCTGCGCGTGATGGTTTTCTGTTCCGAAGCGCAAACTGCTCAACGCTTTGACCGTATGCTCTGGACGACGCCGGCAACCGGCTTTATTCCCCACTGTTTTAGCGGCGATACGCTGGCTGCGGTAACGCCGATTGTTGTCGACCACGACGGAGGCGATCCGCCTCACGACCAGGTATTACTGAATCTGCGCCCGGAATGGCCGTCATTTTTCAGCCGCTTTCAGAGGCTCATCGAAATCGTGACCTTGAATGACGAGGACAAGGCGAACGCGCGCGCGCGCTACAAATTCTACCGCGACCGCGGGTATGAAATTCGCACCCACGACCTGTCGCAGGCAGGCCAATAGGCAGGGCACAGTGATGGCATCCCCACCCAACCAGGAAGAGGACGACGAAGGCCTGCTCAAACGGGCGGATGCGTTGCTGGCGCGCCACCGCCGGCAGGCGGGATTGGGGGGCGATGATACGGTCGTGCCCACGCTCACCGATGCGGTTAACGACGACGAGACGGCCGCGGTAGTGCCTTTATTGACCGATGTTATGGATCCCGTTGCACCCGTGACGCCAGCCGAACCCGGGCCGGATCTCACTACCAGCTCTGAAATCATCTCGCGCGTGCAGTCGCAGAATCTTGAGCACAAAGTCTACCTGAAGCTGAAAAAGGGACTCGATGACCAAATCGCCGGCGTGATGCAGGAGAAATTCATGCCGGAGATCGGCGCCGCGCTGGACCAGGCGCTGCAGAAAATCACCCTGGACCTCAGGACCAATATCAGCGCCATGGTGCGCACGTCCATTGAAGATACGCTGCAGGCCCAGCTCAAAAACCTGCAACTTACCCTCGACCCGGGCACGGGAACGCGGTCAGCCGATCCCGTAAGCCCCTCAGGGTCGGGTATAATGCCGGACTTTTCTGCTACCCTTTCCCCCGCTACAGAGATGGAACTCGCCAAGAGTTTTGAGCCGGCCGCGATTGAAGCGCGCTGGTACCCGGCCTGGGAGAGCAACGGCTATTTCAAGGCCGGTCTCGACCAGTCGAACCCGAACAGCTACTGCATTCTGCTGCCGCCGCCCAACGTCACCGGTACGCTGCACATGGGCCACGGGTTCAATCAGACCATCATGGACGCCCTTACCCGTTATCACCGGATGAGCGGCGACAACACGCTGTGGCAGCCGGGCACCGATCATGCGGGCATTGCCACCCAGATCGTGGTCGAACGCCAGCTGGAAGCGCAGGGTGTGTCGCGCCATGAGCTCGGTCGAGGAAAATTTGTCGAGAAAGTATGGGAATGGAAGGAGCACTCCGGCTCTACCATCACGCGCCAGATGCGCCGCCTCGGCACGTCCTGCGACTGGTCGCGCGAACGCTTTACGATGGACCCGGGCCTGTCCAAGATCGTCACCGAGACTTTCGTCCGCCTTTACAACGAGGGGCTGATCTACCGCGGCAAGCGGCTGGTGAACTGGGACCCCAGGCTGCTCACCGCCGTGTCCGACCTGGAGGTGGAAAGCGAGGAGGAGGACGGCTTCCTGTGGCATGTTCGCTATCCACTAACCGACGGCTCGGGTCATCTGACAGTGGCCACGACGCGGCCGGAGACCATGCTTGGCGACACCGCAGTCGCCGTGAACCCGGATGACGCGCGCTACGCGCACCTCGTCGGCAAGACCATACGCCTGCCGCTGACCATACGCGAGATACCGATCATCGCCGACGCTTACGTCGACATGGCATTCGGCACCGGCTGCGTGAAGATCACGCCGGCGCACGACTTCAATGACTACCAGATCGGCCAGCGACACCGGCTGTCGACGATCAACATCCTGACGCTGGACGCAAAAATAAACGACAACGGCCCGATCCCCTACCGTGGACTCGACCGTTATGAAGCACGCCGGAAGATCGTCGCCGACCTCGAGACCCGGGGACTGCTGGAGAAAACCGAGAAATACCGGCTCAAGGTACCGCGCTGCGGCCGAACCGGGGAAGTGGTCGAACCCATGCTCACCGACCAGTGGTTCGTCGCCATGAGCAAACCCGGCGCCGACGGTAAATCCATCGCCGGCAAAGCTCTTGAGTGCGTAGCCTCGGGTGAGATAAGGTTTGTGCCGGAAAACTGGGTCAACACCTATAACCAGTGGCTCAACAACATCCAGGACTGGTGCATCTCGCGCCAATTGTGGTGGGGGCACCAGATCCCGGCGTGGTATGACGACAAGGGCAATGTTTACGTTGCCTTTGACGAGAACACCGCCAAAGCGCAGGCTGCGGCACAAGGCCACAGCGGCACCCTGAGGCGCGATGAGGACGTGCTCGACACCTGGTACTCCTCGGCGCTGTGGCCCTTTTCCACGCTCGACTGGACACCCGACTATCCGGCCAAGTCGAATCCCGCGCTTGATCTTTACCTGCCGTCTTCGGTGCTGGTCACAGGGTTCGACATCATTTTCTTCTGGGTGGCGCGCATGGTCATGATGACCAAGCACATCACCGGCAAGATCCCGTTCAGGCATGTCTATGTCCACGGTCTGATCCGCGACGCCGAAGGACAAAAGATGTCGAAGTCCAAGGGCAATGTGCTCGACCCGATCGACCTGATCGACGGCATCGGCATCGAGGATCTGGTCAGAAAGCGCACCACCGGACTCATGGACCCGCGCCAGGCGCAGACTATTGAAAAGCACACCCGCAAGGAATTCCCGCAAGGGATACCCGCTTTCGGCACCGATGCGCTGCGTTTCACCTTCGCCAGCCTTGCCTCTCCCGGCCGCGACATCAAGTTCGATCTCGCGCGCTGCGACGGTTATCGCAATTTCTGCAACAAGCTGTGGAACGCCACGCGCTTCGTACTGATGAACTGTTCGGGCAAAGACACCGGGCTGGACGATATGCTGCCGGTCGAATTATCGACCGCCGACAAATGGATGGTAAGCCGGCTGCAACGCGCGGAAGCAGACGCGCAACAGGCGTTCCAAGACTACCGTTTTGACAATCTGGCGCGCGGCCTGTACGAGCTGGTCTGGGATGAGTACTGCGACTGGTACGTCGAATTGGCGAAAGTGCAGCTTGGCGCAGGCAGCGATGAGCAACAGCGCGGTACACGGCGAACGTTGGTCCGCGTACTGGAAACCATCCTGCGGCTCGCGCATCCATTGATTCCGTTCATTACCGAGGAACTGTGGCAGAAAGTTGCGCCGCTTGCGGGGAAAAGCGGTAACTCCGTCATGCTGCAGCCGTACCCCGCGCCGCAGCCGGAGCGCATCGACGAGGCCGCGGAGATGGATGTCGCGATCCTCAAGCAACTGGTGACGGCCTGCCGCACTTTGAGAAGCGAGATGGGCATCTCGCCTTCACAGAAACTGCCGTTGCTGGCGCAGGGCGACCCGGCGCGCCTCACGACCTATACCCCCTACCTCGCCGCGCTGGCGCGTCTGTCGGTAGTGGTCATCGCCAATCCGTTGCCCTCGGCTGACGCGCCGGTTTCCATCGTCGGCGAGTACCGGCTCATGCTCAAGGTGGAAATCGATCTGGTTGCAGAGCGCGAGCGGCTCAACAAAGAACTGGCCCGGCTCGAGAATGAAATCAGCAAATCCCGGGCCAAGCTCGACAATCCGGGATTCGTCGAACGCGCGCCACCGCCGGTCGTCGCTCTGGAAAGGCAGCGGCTTGAAAAATTCAGCTCGACGTTGGACGAAGTCAGGCAGCAGCTTGCCAAGCTCGGCGGTGTTTAACCCCAGTGGACAGGATTTACAAACCAGGAAATTTCTTAAAACATTAAGTTGAATTCATCCTGTTAATTCTGATCACTCCTGTAAATCCTGTCTATTTTCAGATTGGGCCCGAGGCATGAAACATTCGCTTCGCGCATTCCGCCACCGCAACTACCGGCTGTTTTTCTTCGGGCAATCGCTGTCCGTCATCGGCAGCTGGACCCAGCAGATAGCGATGAGCTGGCTGGTTTACCGTCTCACCGGTTCAGCCTGGCTGCTGGGCGTCACCGCTTTTTCCGGTCAGATTGCGATTTTGCTCATTGCGCCCTTCGGCGGCATCTGGGCCGATCGCCTCGACCGCCGCAAACTGTTGATCGTGACCCAGAGCCTGGCCATGGCCCAGGCCATCGCCCTCGCAGCCCTGACCTATGCGGGACTGGTCGAGGTTTGGCATGTTATCGCAATGGCCGCACTGCTCGGCGTCGTGATTGCCTTCGACACGCCGGTCCGCCAGTCCTTCACGCCGGAAATGGTGCCGTCGAAACAAGACCTGCCGAGCGCCATCGCATTCAATGCCGTAATGCAAAACAGCGGTCGCATGATCGGACCGACCATAGCCGGCATATTGCTCACGATGTCGAGCGAGGCGTTCTGTTTTCTGGCGAATGGCATTTCCAAGCTCGCCGTCATCGCCAGCCTCACCATGATAGTCGTTGCGCCCCACGTCAAGCCGCTGACAAAAACCCGGCTCTGGACAAGTTTCAGGGAGGGCGCAACTTACACCTGGGATCTGGTGCCGATCCGGTTGCTGCTGCCCATGGTGGCGCTCGCGAGTTTCATGTTGACGCCGTATCAGACATTGATGCCGATCTTTGCGGCGGAGATATTCAGCGGCGATGCGCGCACGCTGGGCTTCCTGATCAGCGGCGCAGGCTTGGGCGCCATCATCGGCATGTTCTACCTGGCATCACGGCGCGACGTGCGCGGGCTCGCACGCTGGATCGTGTTCGCCGCGGCACTCGCCGGCGCGGCGATCATCGGATTCGCCTATTCGCGGCTGTTGCCGCTGTCGCTCCTGCTGATCACGGTGACCGGCTTCGGCATCATCGTCATGGCCAATTCGACCAGCCAGATCCTGCAAACCATCGTCGCAGACGACAAGCGTGGCCGCGTCATGAGCTTCTTCGTCATGGCGTTTCTCGGCATGCAGCCGATCGGCAGTCTTGCTGCCGGGGCGCTGGCATCGTGGATCGGCGCCACGCATACGCTCGCACTGGGTGGATTGTGCACCATGGCCGGGGCCTACGCGCTGTGGCGCCAGCTGCCCTTGCTGAGACGACATATCCAGCCGATCTACATCAAGCTCGGCATCATTCCCACGCCGTCGCCAGACTAGACCTGTCTTTCAGACCCGGCGCGCACTATCGGCATTGCCGTGTCCGCCAGGCTCAAGATAGACTGGTCGTCTATGCGGTGTCATGGAAACATATGGATCCGATCGCTGTAGTGGCCATGGCCGCAGGGCTGGGATGGGCAAGCGGCATGCGGCTATATGCCGTGCTGTTCTTTCTCGGTGTCCTGCACTACACCGGCGCATATGCCCTTCCGGCAGATCTGCAAGTGCTCGCTCACCCCACCGTGATGGCGATTACGGGGTTTTTGTTTTTCGTCGAATTCTTCGCCGACAAGATCCCGGGCTTTGATACGCTGTGGGACGCGCTGCAAACCTTCATCCGTATTCCGGGCGGCGCGCTGCTTGCCGCAGCGGCGATCGCGGGCGGCGATCCCGCACTCGGCATTGCTGCCGGCCTGCTGGGAGGGGCGATGGCTGCAGGCAGCCACCTCACCAAGTCCGGCAGCCGGGCGCTGATCAACACCTCTCCGGAACCGATAAGCAACTGGGTCGCCTCCTTCAGCGAAGATACGCTGGCGTTGGCCGGGTTGTGGGTAGCATTGAAATACCCGCTGATTTTTCTCATCCTGCTCACGCTGTTCATAACTTGTGCATTGTGGCTGCTGCCCAAGCTGTGGCGCAGCATAAAACGCGTTTTCGGCGGAATTCGTCGCTTGTCCGGCCCCGGCGTGTAGCCTAGGCCTAACCATTACCGCGTGAGTAAATCGCCTCCGTCGTACCATGTGGTAATGGTTAACAGGCCCTACTCGCCGCCCCAGCCGTACTGTCCGCAAAACAGCTTCATTTTTTCGACGATCTCCGCTTGCTCGAAAAAGCGGTCGGCGCGGGAGCGCCTGGCCTCGTCGCGTACATCGGGCGTTCCACCAAAGCAGATGATGGCGATGTTGAGCATCATCTCCATCCGGACCTGGCGGATGACATCGAGCGCATCGTATGACTCGTGATCGTCGAGGTCGAGCAGGATAAAGCGATATTGCAGAATATCCTGGAAGCCACCGAGCGTCGCGAGGTCCGAGGTTGCCGCCATCTCCCAACCGGAGGGCAATGCATCGCTCAAGCGGGCGATTATCGCCTTGTCTTCGCTCACGACAATAAAGCGACGCTGCAGGCGCGAGGCCGGAGTCGGTATGGCCATGGCTAGTATTTCCCCGGCATGAACGGCGGCCGGCGGCCCACCAGACTTTCCAGCAACACCAGTTCGGCGTCGGTATGGTTGATCACCGGCGCGGTTTCGATCATGCGCGGCATACCCTTGGGGTAGATATAACGCGGCTGGTCATGGTGCCCGGTGCGCACAGTTTCCGCCTCCTGCGGATCGTCCAGCGGCACGAGTTCCGCTGTGCCGTAGCACGTGCAGACGTAAGTGCGGGCTGCTTCGGCCTCGATGTATACCGCGGTGCCGCGGATGCCTATCGCCGCGGTCTGGGTCCGGATTTGCCTGATGCTGCCCGGTTTAAATACCGAGAGCAGCGCGCCGGTCGCCACGCGTAGCAGGCTGGCCGCCGTCTGACCCGCCCGCGTCGTGAACTCGACGCTCGTATCGCCGCGCATGAGGTACGCATCGCGCGCCATGACTACGACGAGTTCCGCATCGCGTCCCGTGGTGATCAAGCTTCCGGGCTTGACCCGCATCCCGCGCCTGGCAGGCATGCCATTAATGTGCGCCTCGCCCTGCAAGCTATGCACACCTTCTTTCACCACGCCCGCCGCCAGCGCCTGCCGCAGCCCCGCCAGGCCCAGCGCCATGCCGCCCGCTGCCGCACCCTTGAGCCATATTCTTCTCGAACTCACATTCATTAATCCTTAAAAACGCAACTCAGTCCTTCAACCCGTGCGAAGCTGTCGGCTGATCACCACGCCGTCGCGCACCAGGCTCAACTCAATGCCGTCCGGCTGGCGCCGCTCGTGAAGAAACATGCCCGCCTTGATTTTCAAACCGTCCTTCAACATTTTTGTGCCGCTTGCCGCGGCCGTTTGAGCGGACTCCAGCAATGCTTCGTCGCGCGCCGCAAGTTCAGCCGCGCTCAAGACGAAATCGGCAAGCCGCCAACCCAGCTCTTTCTCTGCCGCAACGCGAAACGCATCGCGCAGGGTACTTTCCTCCGGCGGGAGCTGGTGGCTTTCCCAGTCGGTCATCGCCTGCGCCAGTGCCGCCAGCAGCCATACGCGAAACTCGGTTGAAGGGCTGGCGATGCAGCGCGCGAAACGTTCGGCCGGAAAGCGCAGAAGAAAGCTGCTTGCGAATACCGCGCAGCGTCCAATGGTTGCCGCGCCGCTGCCGGCGATCTTGCGTCCGGCGAGCCACAGATCCTGCTCGCGACGCTCGACCGGCAATCCAAAGTGGCGGTAAGTCGCGAGCGCGGGCGCAAGACCCCATTCAAACCAGTCGGAGGGACGGGGCGGTGCATGCTCCAGCGGTGCAATCAGCACAAAACAATATTGCGACTCATCGACCCACACCGCGCCACCGCCAAGCGGTCGCGTGATGACCGGCACCTCGAGTCCCGCAGCCAACTCGGCGCAACGATCCTGGCTCTGTCCGAGAGAAATGTGCGGCGTGCTGCGGCCCCATAACACGACAGGAGCATCACCTCGCTGCAGTACATCGGCGATACCCGTGTACGTCGCGTGAAACTGCGCCGGTCCGACCAGCCCGATATCCACCATTCGCGCGGCTTTCATTGCGCTGTGGCACCAAGGCGATGGATTGTATAAATAATCAATATAATCAGGTTGTTATATTATTATCAGCTGGTTCGAAAGCGGACCGGCCGTCACTGCTCGATCAGAACACCGGCCTCTCTCACAGCCTGATTCCAGTGTTGCATGACGTTGGCGGCCTTATCGATGAGCAAGGTGTTTCCGCCACGGTCCACCAGCACGGCGAGCCGGTTGATGGTGGCCGCGGCCTCATACTGCAACGCGATGAGCGCGGCCTTGGGTTTGGACATGCTTTTCCCCGCCAATTCGACTTTTTCAGCAAAGGACTCGACCGACCGGGCTTGTTCAACCACCCGCAACCGTTCCGCCACTGGGATTCTGCTCATACCTTACCTCCTGATGGCAAGTTAGCTTGGAGATGACACTTCGGGCTGATGCGTATCAGTTGCACTTGTCACCCGCCTTGAAAAATTTCTCGAAGTAGAACTCGCGTTTGGCCAGCGCTTCCAGTTCATGCGCGCGCTGCACCATGCCTTCATTGAGGATGGCCGCCAGGTGCTCGCCCTGCTCGGCGTCGAGGACATGGATCTGGGAAGCAAATGGCATGCCGTTCAAATCCTCGTCGACCCTGATGATGTCGGCGGCAAGCCCTTCCAGCGGCTGCATATGCAGCAGCCAGGCCTTGCACTCCGGGTCTTCAGGATCCAATGGGCACAGCACGATCTTGCCCAGCCATGCCAGCCGCGACACCTGGTTGAACAGGCGGATGTCGAGCTTCTTGCCCTTGCGGTATTTGTTGAGCTCGTTTTTGATCTTGCCGATATCGGTTACCGCAATAGTCTTCATAGCCCTGCTTTCACGTCGCTGGAGTTGTTGCAAGCATATCACCCGGCCGGCGGACACAAAAGAAAAGGGCTGTGTATCACAGCCCTTTTCACTTCCAGTTCGTTAAAATTTCAGGCTACATTTTCCAGCCGTATGAGATGCCGAAGGAGTCCTGGTGCATTTTCAGGGTTTCAGTCCCGAAATTAGCACCACCCGTAAACGTGGTTATGGCAGAGGGCCCGGTAACCTTATTTTGAAACGCGTGCATGTAGGCAAAGGTAAGCTCGCCACCAGTACTGGTCTTGTAGGTCGACCCCAATGTCAGATGTTTTTCAACCACGCCGGGAGCGATGATGTTGAAAGTGACATCGTCGGCCGTTTTGCCTATGGGCGACTTGCCGTAGTTGAACCCGCCGCGCAGCGTCAAGGCATTGCTGTACTGATGTTCGAGACCGAGTTTATATACGGTCTGATCCTCCCAGTGGAAACCTGAGCCGCAGTTCGAGCCGAGCGGACAGGCGGGCGGCGCCGAGAGGCTGTTGAGCACGCCGTTGGAGACAGATGTGACGCCGCCGTAGTTGATGCGCTGGACATCGAACGCGATCATCATCTTGGGCGACGCCTGCACAGCGATGCCGAGGTTGTAGTTCTCGGGAATATCAAAACCACCCTGTTGGGCGAACAGCCCCTTGTATTTGTTGAAGTCGCCCATATTCACTTTGCTGGAATAGGCTGCGCCCAGGCTTACGGTATTGGTTACCTTGCCCATCCAGCCCACACGTACACCGAAGCCAGTGGAACTGTCATAGCCCTGGTCGGTGAGATCGTTGGGGTTTGAACTGACGGCCTTGAACGCCTGCAGGCCACTGACCTTGAAACGTTGATACGCCAGCAGCGGGGAAATACCAATGGAATTATTGGCATTGACCTTGTATGCGGCGGTGGGCGCAACGATGAGCTGCATCAAATCCACCCCCAGATTGCCGCAGCCCAACAGCATGTTTGCCTGGCCGCCGCCGCATTCCGGCGCAAACGAAGGGCCGGCCAACGTTGAGTTGAAGTCGGTGTTCATGCCGCCATTGCCATAGACGGTCACCCCCAGCGCCAGGTTGGGATTGATCATTTTGTTGTAGCCGAACTCCGGAATAACGAAATAGTTACTGTCGCTTTTCACACTGCCATTGTAAACGCCACCGAACGCGGTCTCGCCCTGCCGCGACACCGAGCGCCGCGGGCTGAACAGATCAGCGCCGAAGTCGATGCGGTCGCCGACCCACACCATCTTGGCGGGATTGACCGCGCCGCCGAAGGTGTCTTCGGCCGTTGCGGTCGCAGCGCCCCCCATGCCCTTGGCTTTCATGCCGTAGCCATGTGAAAAATAACCGTTGGTCGCAAATGAGAATGCCGGCGCGCAGCACGCGGCGACGACTGCCAGCTTGATGCCGTTCTTCAGTTTCATGGCGTACCCCTTCTTCAGATGTTGCGTTACGATCAGATCAGATCAAATGTACAAGCTGACGTCGGAATCCTTGGCTATGGGCAGGAATGAGGCCGCGCCGACATACTCCGTGACCTCGGGAATAAAATCTTTTTTGTCGTAGCCGAACAAATCAACGGTCATCTGGCAGGCGATCATGTTGACGCCGGCCTCGAGTGCCAGGCCGCGCAACTCTCCGATCTCGGCAACGCCCGCGTTCTTGATGGTCTGCTTCATGAAACTGGTCGCCATAGCTTCGAACCCCGGCACGATGGCCTGTACCGCGTTCGGGATGTTCCATTTAATGCCGCGAAACCACTGCGGACCGAACGGCATTTTCATCGGCATCGCCGGATTGCCGAGCGGGCTGACTTGCGCGTCGAGGTCTTTCTTGAGCAGGTTGAGTCCGTAGAAAGTAAAGAATACCGACACGTCCCAACCGAGGGCGGCGGCAGTGGAAGCGAGAATGAAAGGTGGATAGGCCCAGTCCAGCGTGCCTTTGGTGGCGATGATGGTCATCGACGGCGTTTTGTTGGCCGCGATTTCTTCCAGCTTTTTCGGCAACAATGCTTCCAGCCGCTTTTCAATGATTTCGTCGATGCGACTCAGTTCTATCATTTCCGACATTCAATTCTCCGGTTTGGCAGCACCGTCCGGCAGGACACTCACGCTGAATAGTATAGGCACTGTTTAATAATATGGAAATATGCTTATGCTGAGCAGGGATGACCCTCTCATGGTTAATATATATATTATACAATGTGTTATACGTATATTGTGCGATGGGTACTGGTCGCAGCCCGCCATTCAGGGCACCCAGATGTCGCACTTACGCAACATTTTGTCTGACCACTGCCGCGATGCTGTGATAGCCATTTGAGTTGGCAAGCAGGATTATTTACCGGGGCATGAGGCCACATCGCCCGGTACCTTGTCCACCTGCAATCCCGCCCACATCGCATTTTTCATCATCCACCCCAGATGGTTGATTAAAAACTCCGGCCGGATCGCCACTCTGCAACTGGCTTACCAGGCAAGTGAGATTATGAGCAAATTACCATTTAATGATATTTAGGACTTTGATATGAATCAAAACCCAGACACTCAATTAAGTTTCAGGACGCTACGGGTCGGGATTAACCGTGTCAGTCAATTCACAAACCCGCTTTGACGTCCTCGCCGTTCATTTGCCGCTGCACGCGCGCGACATCGCGATGCTTGAGCGCAAACGGAAATGACAGGATATCGGTCGGGCTGGAGTCCCCATAGGGACGGTTGCATGCCGACACGTTATCTGCCTTGCCGGGGCAACCCGAGGTTTGAAAGGGCGTGCCGGAACTGATCAGCGCCTCGAGTTTCTGCTGTGATACTCCGTAGCCTGTGACGCGGCCGTCATCGTCGAATTCCATGTCGTTAAAACTGCCGCCGGCATAGTCGATGATGTAACGCGCAAGCTGCACGCGCCGCCACTGTCCGCGGTCGACCGGCGGCCAGTCTTCCATCAGCGAACCGCGTTCCGGATAAAACGCGAACATGTGATTGTGCCCGCCCAGGTCGCGGATTTTCTGCGCCACTTCCAGGATCTCGCGCTCGGTCTCGCCCATGCCGCCGATCAGGTGCGCGCCGAATTTTTCCGGCCCGTACACTTCGGCCGCCCATTCGATGGCGCGCCAGTAATGCTCGTACTTGTGCGGACTGTCCACGCCTTTGCCGCGGGTGCGCTCGAAAATTTCCGGGGTCACCGCATCCAGTGCGACGGTGAATATATCGGCGCCCATCTCGCGCATGCGCACGAGGTCGGCCTTTTCCAGCGTCGTCGGGTTGGACAGGATGGACACCGGGACCTTTGGCACATTTTTCACCCATTTTTCGAGCAGCACGAAAGTGTCGGCGTTCGAGTTCGGATGGGTGATCATCGAAATGCACATGCGCTGGAACTGCCCCTTGTCGGCGCCGGCTTTGACGCGTTCGATCACCTCGTCATAGCGCGCGGTCGGCCAGTCGACGCGGATGAAATTCCGGTCGGCGTAGTCGCGCGATTCCTCGCGGTGGCGCGCCAGTCCGCAGTACGCACAGTTGGCGCGGCAACCTTCGGGATAAGTGACCAGCAGATTCAGGCAATGTGTGCACGAGGTGCGATGCATCTTGCCCGCAACCAGGCCCAGCGTGATCGCCGCCGCCGTGCTCATCTGCACATATTCGGGAGAGCGCATCTCCGGCGTTTTGACGTGGTAGTCGGGGCGGTAAAAGCGTATCGGTTGCGCGTTGTCGAGTACGGTGTCCATAACCATTCCTTGATTAAAATTCGATGCTGTCCCGGATGGCGGCAATGCCGGCCGCGGCGCACGCGTCGTCGCGGTCGCCGCCGGGCGCCCCCGATACGCCGATGCCGCCCAACAAGGTGCCGGCGCCTTCTATCATCAAACCGCCCGCCACCACCGTAACACGCGGACGATGGCGGATGCCGCTTTGCGGCATGCCCGGTTGAGTAACGCGCTCCAGATCAGCCGTAGGGGTGCGAAACGATACCGCCGTCCATGCTTTGTCCACCGCCATGCGCGGCGTGTGTGCGCCGGCAAAGCGGTCACGCAGTATGACTTGCGTGACGCCGCTGCGGTCGACCACCGCCACCGCCACCTGATACCCTTCGTCGCGGCACTTCTTGAGTGCTGCCTGGGCGGCTTTGAGTGCCGTCTCCGGCGTCAGCATTTTTACCGCAAACGTCGCCTCCTGCGCCTGTGCTGCGCTCATGGCCAGTAAAGCGCACGCCGCCGCAAGCATCAGTGTTCTCGATGGTTCCCGCTTCATTTCTGCTGTTCCTCCTGTTCGCGCTTCTTATCGGCCGACTGTTGCAGCACCTGCTCTACGCCTTTTGCTTTTTCCATCGCTTGGCGCTGGGTCTTCACCAGATCAGGCGGCGTGCTGCCGCTGTTGCATGCAGTAAGCAACAACAAGGTCATCAGAATCAAGCCGCGTCGCGACATGTCGCACCTCCGGAGTAATAATCGTCAAAAGCGATCCAGCCGCGGCGATGGACGACATCGCGTTTCGCGGCAGGCGTATTCCATGCACGTTCTAGTTCATGTCGCCGCTCGACCGCGCGGGCCAGCGACTCCGCGAACTGGTCGCGAATATCCTCTTCGTAATCCGCGAGCGCATTTTGGTTGCTTTCATGCAGTAATGCGTGTGCCGCCTCGCCTGCACGCTCGCCGGAAACCACTGCGGCCGCAATGCCGGCACCGGTGATCGGGTGCGTGAGTCCCGCGGCATCGCCCGCGAACAGCACCTTGCCGACGACCAGATGATCACGCATACCGCCAACCGGAATGGCGCCACCGGTTCGAAACAGGATCTCGCCTCCCACTCTGCCTGCATCCACCAGTTGCCGGTGCAGTGCATCCAAAGGGGTTTTCATGTCGGCGGAAAAGCGCGGATCCATGCCCAGTCCGAGGTTGGCTTCAACCCCTTTCGGGAACAGCCAGGCGTAACCGCCGGGATAGTCCTCCGACAACCAGATATCGGTGACGTTATAAGGGGAAACCAGCGGTACGGTGTATTGCCGGGTGTTGACGGTGGCCAGCCGCGGCAGACCCATGGCACCGGCTATCATCGAATGCGGGCCATCGGCGGCAATCAGCAGCCGGTAACGGACATGTGCCATGCCTTGCGGCGTGCGTATGGTTGCTGTCAAAGTCTGCGCATCCAGTTCAGTGACGACGCTGTCCGTGTTGATTGTCGCGCCCGCCTCTTGTGCGGCACGCGCCAGCGCCTGGTCAAAGGCCGCACGGTCCACCATCAATCCCGAAAAAGGCGTGGCGACCGCGGTACCCGAGGGCAATACGCTTTTCATGCTGGTAATTTTCTGCAGCAGCACGCCTGCGGACTGGGCATGGCGCGACAAGGGCAGCGGGATGAATTCGGCGCACTGCACCGGCACACCCACCGTTTTCTTTTTCTCTATGGCCACGACAGTGAGCCCCAGGCGCGCCGCGGCGAGCGCAGCGGCGCCACCGGCGGGCCCCAGCCCCACCACCAGCACATCACAAATGACAGTCTTCATGGGTGCGGCATGAGCAGCGGCTGTTTGAGCGCAAGCCGCAGCACGGCGACAAAATCGTCGGGCGTCAGCGACAGCATGTCCACCTCGCGATCGGTAAAGAATGTGCGAATCCGGGGCTCGAGCTTGTCGAGCGGGGTGTCGCGCAGCGCCGCCTCGAGATCGGCGATGGTGCGGCGCGGGCTCACGAAAATATCGCCGGTGAACCATACCTGCCTGAGCGTCTGGGTCAGCGTGTCGAAGCTGACTGCAGCACGCAACAGCCCGCCCGCGAATTTCTGCACTGCTTCCAGAATCGGCATACCGGATGCCGGGCGCGATGCGAGCGCTATCCAGTCGGGCGTATCGATCTCGCGCAGCGCCACCTGGTAGCGCGCATGCTCGGAAAGCGTCAATTCGTCGTCGTGAAATTCGACGTTGAACTCGCTTTCGAATGCCTCTGTGAGATAGCGCCGGATCTGGCCGACATCAGGCTGGCGGCCCAGCAGTTCTTTCAGGTTGGTCACGCGCTCGCGCGCCGAAGCGATGGCCTTGTCGGACAGTTTTTCCGCCGGGATGCGCAATACGCGCAGCATTTTCTCGACGTCGAACTCGATCAACAGCGTACCCTGGAACAGCAGCGCATTGCCGTCGAATGCACCGCCGGTACCGGAAATCTTGCGCCCGTCGACTTCGATATCGTTGCGCGGTCGGTAGCGCGCATCCACACCGAGCGCGCTGATAGCGGTGGCCGCGGCGTGGCAGATGCGTTTCGATATGGCCTGCATGTCGGAGGTGCCGACGTCGTGCTTGTGCAGATAAAGTTCCCACCCGATCTGGGTCTCGTCGAAATAGATCGCGCCGCCACCGGTGATGCGCCGCTGCACCGCGATGCCGTTGGCCTTGCAATAATCGAGGTTGAGTTCCTGCTCGGCGCTCTGGTGATAGCCGAGCAGCGCCGAGGGCGTGAAGCGCAAAAAGCGCAGCGTGCTGGGAATCTCGTCGGCCTGGCGCGCTTCGAGCAATGCCCGATTCAACGCAATATTTTGCGCCGGGGGCCGCAGGCCGGTGTCCAGAACTCTCCAGGAATCCATAATATAATCAGGCCGTTACAACTTTTATGCCAGATAAGCGCGCATCCGGTGCGCGAACACGGACGCGCTCCTTCTCGATGATGCGCTGCACGTCGATTGCGATGCCCTGGTCTTCGCCCAACGCCAGCACTTCATCGCCCAGCGCAATGCTGCAGCACGCCGGCGTGACGCGCACCTCGCGCGCGAGGCGCGCGGCAAGTTCGACCATGCCGTCGGCGGGATGGGCGATGCCGTTGAGACCCGCCATCACCGCGTAAGCATCGATCTGCATTTTCGCCCTGCCCGGCGGACGCGCGCAGCCCAGCAGCAACGGCATGTCGGGCAGGGTTTCGCGCGCATCCATGAAAAAACGCCCCACCTGGTGCGGGTCGGGCGTCACAAACGGACGCGACGCAGGCGCATAGAACGGCATCACCACCACCAGCACCAGCGCATCGGGCCGGTGACGTTTGACCATTTCCAGCGCGTTCCATTCGCCTAGCATGCGGCCGTAATGCAAACCAATCACGATGTGGGGAACGACCTTGAGCGCGGTCTGCGTGAGGTGCTCCAGAGAGCGCTCGAAATCTTCCACGCTGCGTTTGAGGTGATAGACCTGGGCCACGGTGTCCTGTGCGCCGATCACATCCATCATCGCCGCATCGATGCCGGAGGCTTCCATGCGCTGCGCGATATCGTGGTCGACCAGTGCGGTATGCATGGCGATCTTGAACGCCGGAAAAGCGTCTTTGATGCGGCGTATGGTCGGGTAGAACGCGTCGTACTCGACTTCGTCACGGTGATTGGAGCCGCCGGTAAGCAACATGCCCTGTGCGCCGCCGGCGATCTGTTCGTTGACGACCCGCCACAGTGCCTCGGGGGTGCGCGCCGGAATCATCGGCTCGAGAATTTTCGCCTTGCAGTGATCGCACGCGAGTTTGCACTCGCCGCCGGTAATGGACACCGCCGGCCACGCGCTCTTGCCGCATCCGGCCAGTTCGGACGTGGCGTAGGCCTTGAAAGTGGGGGTATAGAAATTGATGCGCGCGGCGGTATCCGCGCTCGGGCCCGCGCGCCGCCGCTGCATGTCGGCCACCAGCCGCGCATTGAGACCGATTCCATCGAGCGGCTCGATCTGCCCGACTATCCCCTGCCAGTCATTCATCATCCGGTGCTGTCAATATCCACGCGGTGCTCAGGCCTGACAGCCGGCGAATCCGTCGGCATTCATTTTCGCTTCGAATGCAGCGGCAACCGCGCCGCCCGTGATCAGCGCTGCAGAATCCCCATCCCAGTTCGCCGGCTTCAGTTTCACCATCCAGCCGGAGCCGTAGGGATCGGTATTGATGGTGCCGGGACTGGAGGTCACCGCCTCGTTGATCGCCACCACTTCACCTGACACCGGAGCTTTCACCGGCCCCACCCATTTTCCGGATTCGACAGTCGCCGCGGATTTGTTCTGCTCGACGCTGCGGCCGACTTTTTTCGGCGTGCACGACACGATCTGCCCCGCCAACGCCGCGGCATACACCGTCATGCCTATGGTCACGGTGCCGTCGTCTTCGCGCCGCGCCCACACATTGTTTTCGACATTGTAAAAAAGATCATCAGGAATATTGCAGCCTTTGACTGTTGCCATCGTTCAGCTCCTTGTATAAATGCGCCCTAGAAAAAAAGTGACTTGTCGCAACTCAG
The DNA here is from genome assembly GCA_942492335.1 of uncultured beta proteobacterium. Classification (GTDB taxonomy): domain Bacteria; phylum Pseudomonadota; class Gammaproteobacteria; order Burkholderiales; family SG8-41; genus CAKKQX01. The sequence continues at coordinate 159,702 of CALOEN010000021.1, forward strand.
AATCAGGTCCGCGAGCACGCCGCCGCTCGAGATCTCGTCTACTTCAGCGATGACGTTGTCGACCTCCATCTCGTAGCCGGGCAGCGCCGGCTGACACAGGTACAGCTTGGCGCCGGCGGACTTCGCATCGCGCATGAACTCGATTATTCTCTTGCCGCCGTCCATCGCCGTCAAATTTTCGGGCACGCCCTTCTGGCACAGCCTGACGCCTTCCATGGTGAAAAAGATCTTCACATCGGCATCCATCGAAGCCAGGATCGCGGCCATGTAAAACGGCGTGGCGCAGCGGTGCGGCGTCGACGGCCCGCTGGTCATCACGATGACCACCGATTTTTCTTCGTTATCGAGATATTTCTGCTCAGCCATATCAGTCTCAATGCGTGATTAAGTGATTGAGCGATTGAGCGATTCGGTGATATACACGTTACCGTTGTGCAATGACTCAATCACTTAATCACTGGTTCTTCCACATCCTCGTCCGCAACCCTCCGTTATAGCCGTTTGCACCTGATGTCGTCGCGCCGGCAACGTTCACAATACCCTGCAAAAGCGGCATCGCCGGTTACCAGAACCCCCAATGCCTCCTTCTGCTGTACCGGTCGCACACGTGCAATCCATGCATCGTAGGGTTGTATATTGAGCAGCGCCGGGTTGTCCAGCACCTCATGATTAGCATTGATGATGCTGCAGTCAAACAGGTTGGGTACCGGTCCCGCCCATTTTCCGCTCTCAACGGTGGCGACAGGTTTACCGGCGGGTCGCAGCGTGCCTGGTTTTCTGACCCTTACATGCAGGATCTTACCGGCTATGGTCTGCGATATGTCGGTCATGCCCACTGCCAGCGTACCATCGTCCTCGATGCGCACCCAGATCTGGTACTGATCGTCGTAATAGAGCTCGGACCGAAATTCGCAACCGTTGCATTCCATGAGCCTAGTTTAACCGCCAAGCCGCCAAGGCCGCCAAGAAAGACAAACAAACCCCTTCTCAAATTTACTGCAACTGTGCTGCCAACCGAACAATTCTGCGTTTGTAATGGTTTTCTTGACTAGATCTTTCCACTTGGCGCTTCGGATATATTAGATTTTCTTGGCGGCCTTGGCGTCTTGGCGGTTCAAATAACGCCCTTCTCATGCAGAAAATCCAGAGAGTCCGAAATGTTCTCGTGTATGGCCAGCTTACGGGCCGACAATCCCAGCGCCAGTCCCAGCAACTGGGTGAAATACAGGATCTTGACCTTGGTCTTGATGCCGAACTGGGTTTCGGCGCGTATCTGGTGCATTTCCAGGCCGGAATGGCAGGTCGGGCATTCCGTCGCGATCACTTCCGCGCCCGAGTCTTCCGCGGCCTGCAACAGATTAAGCACCAGCTGGGTCGAAGTATCGGAATCAGACAGGGTGTGCGCACCGCCGCAGCATGCGGTCTTGAGCGGGAAGTCGACGTTGACCGCGCCTGCCGCTTCCAGCAGGTCATCCATGAAATGCGGCTTGTGCGACGACTCCGAACCCGGGCCCTGATCTTTTTCAGGAAAAATCTGGCGTGGCCGCGTGTACATGCAGCCGTAGTAATTCGCGATCTTCATGCCATTGAGGCTTTTGCTGATGCGCTGCTTGACGCCCTCGGGTCCGAGTTCTTCCATCAGCCACTCGAGCAGATGAATGGTGCGCACGTCACCCTTGTAGACCGGGTCACCGGCTTTTTCCGCAAGGTCCTGCACCGTCTGCATCGCCTCGGGCGAGGTCGCGCACTCGTACTCGGCTTTCTTCAGGTTGTGATAACAGCCGTTGCAGGGCGCCATCACGGTGTCGAAACCCATTTTCTCCGAGGCGATCGCCATATTGCGCGCCGACATGTAGGTCTGGAGCATGGGATGGATGTTCTTCACTTCCATCGCGCCGCAGCAGTTCCAGTCGGCGAGGTTCGTCATCTCGAGATCGAGCGCCTTGACCAGCGCCCGCGTCGAGCGGTCATAGGGTCCGCCCGAACCTTCGAGCGCGCAACCGGGGTAGTAAGCTACTTTAGCCATAATTTTTCCAGAAAACCCAAAATCTTGAACGCGAAGGTCGCGAAGGACACAAAGGAAAAACGACATCCTTACGACAGAAATACTGAATATTTATTCTAGTCTTTCCTTCGCGAACCTTTGCGCACCCGTCAAGCGGGTATTAAACAGAACCCTTTGCGTCAATGCTTTAATCAGTGGCGCGCCAGCGCCTTCTGCTCTTTCACATACTGCCGCAGCACTTCGCCGGTCCTGCCCCAGGACTGGGTGCGCGGCTTGAACACCATCATCAACCCCATTTTCATGGGTCCGAGTATCGGCATGCGCGCCAGGAATTTCACTATCTTGCCTTGCTTCAGCAGCGGCCATTTGTTCATGCGCGCGACCAGGATGCCGAGCCAGCCATTCTTCACCAGATCAACGATGTCCTCCCCGGTTTTCTTGAAGAAATTATGGATGACCTCGGTATCTTCGATGCGGCCGCGCTCCAGGCACTGGCGCGCAAACTCCTCGTCGAACAGCGTCGAGTTTGATTTGGGCGCGTGGCCTTCGGCTTCCATCCAGTGCTGCAGCGCCTTCATCACGCCTTCCGGCCGCACGTCCTTGGGGCAGATGTTAGTGCACTTATTGCACGACACGCACTGCCAGATAATGTCCCTGTCCTTGAGCAGCTCGTCCTTCATGCCGAGGTTGACGAGATAAATCCAGTAGCGCGGGTTGAAGTCGGTATTGATCGCGTACATGGTGCAGGCATTGGTGCACGAACCGCACTGCCAGCAGCGATGCACGTTCTCGCCGCCGCCATAGCTCTGTATGGTCTTGTAGAAATCCGGATCATAGTCGCTGATATAACGCGGCTTGATCATCGTGTTCCAGTGCCCGGAAACATCGACGCCGTCCACCACCAGCTTGTCGCTGGTGATCAGGTCTTCAGGCGCGATCAGCGATTTTTCATGTATGGCCATTGCATCAACCTCTAGTCATCATTGCCTTGCACCGGCGCTCTCCATGCCGGTTTTCCTGACGCGCGAGCGCCCTGCGGCAGGCGGGGTGTCGATCCCCAGCAGTTTTCTCATCTGTTCATACGCCGGTCCGCCGCGGCCGAAATCAGCGCCGAGGCTGCCTTCCGTGACCGAACGGAAATAAGTGGTGTAGGCCTCGGCCATCACCAGGTCGATCCAGTACGGAATATCGCGGTAAATGCCTTGTTCCGCAATCTGCTCCGCCAGCCACTTGCGCCCGCCTTCGAACAATTCGGGCGTGTTGTTGAAGGGAATTTCTCCCATGGCATCCGAACCGCGGATGAATTCGCGCAGCGCCCCGCTTTGCGTGCTCTGGTCCCATACCCAGCGCGACATCAGCGGATACTTTTCCGGATCGTTGAAATGCACCAGTTCCGATGCAAAATCCCATGCCGCACGTCTTACTTTGGCCGCCGCATTGATGCTGTCCCGACCCATGCCCTCCGCCCCCGGCATGGCATCAACAAACCCCTGGATACGGCTGCCCAGCGGCGCGGCGCCGTACAATAATTCTCCGACCAGGGCGGCTGCGCATGCGACACCCATAGACTCCAACGCCGGAAACATGCGGCGGCGCGCGGTGAACACACGATCAAGCAAAGACTCGAGGTCGTCCAGCGTCAACCGCTCAAGCCGGGATCGCTCCAGCAGTTCGGCATAAGCGTGGTGCTTGGCGCCCAGGCTTGCCAGATAGGCTTCGATCCCGCCGTCCTGCTCTACCGTCGCCAGCATCCGGGTAAAGTAGAGCTTGAACAGTTCGCGGTCGAGCGCCAGCGGCAACTCGGCCGGCCTGATCTGATCGGCGATCACGGGTAACGCTGCCGCCTCGGGCTGTTTCTTGAACCAGAACATCAGGCCGCTTTTTGTCCCATGCCGGAAAGATCCCCCACCGCACGCATGGCCATGGCCAGCCCGTGAGAAATACTGGTGTCGATGTCTTCCGGCGCGAGCGCCGAACCGCCGACATAGATGCCGCGCCGCGTGCTGGCAAAACTGCTGGTGTACTGCTCGCCGCGGTCCAGGAACCCGTGCTTCTCGAGACCGACACCGAATACTTTCGCGATCTGTGGATTGTCGAGATTGGGGTCCATGCCGATCGCATGCACCACCAGGTCCATCGGAATCACGATCGGGCGCTTGACCAGCGTATCCTCGCCCTTGACCAGCAACCGCTTGTCCGGGCCCTGGGTCACCTCGGCGATGCGTGCCTTCACGAACTTGGTGCGGAATTCCTCCTGCGCCCGCCAGTAGTACTTGTCCTCGTAGAGTCCGAAGGTGCGGATATCCATGTAGTAGATGAACACGTCGGTCTTGGGCGAGAGTTCCTTGATTTCCATCGCCAGATTTGTCGAGACCGTGCAGCAGATTTTAGAGCACCACTCGCGTCCGATCTGGCGGTCACGCGAACCGACGCACAGCAGGATGCACACCCGCTCCGGCACGCGGCCGTCCGACGGGCAGGCGATCTTGCCGGCGGACACCATCTGCTCGACCTGGGTCGTGGTCACGACATCTTCATAGGTGCCGAAGCCCCACTCGGGCTTGTTGATGGAATCGAAATGGGTGAAGCCGGTGCCCAGGATGATCGCTCCGGCGTGGACGGTCTGGCCATTGGATAGCGTCGCGGTAAAATTGCCGAAATCGCCATCGACCTTGGTCACGGTTGCACTTTTGTGGATGGTGATCCGCGAGTCGTCCTCGACCCGCTTGACCATGCGGCCGATCGCGTCCTTCGCCCACTCGCCGGAAGGCACGAGCTTGGCGTACCCTGAAAGAATCGGTGCGCCGCCCAGCTTGCTCTCTTTTTCGACCAGCACCACTTTCTTGCCGACCGAGGCCACGCCCGCTGCAGCCGACAGGCCGGTTGGACCGGCGCCGACAACCAATACCGTTTCGTTCATTCTTCTCTCCGTGAGATGGGGGGCGTAAGGCGTGAGGCGTTTTAACGCGCGAGGCTTTACGCCTCACCCCTCACGCTTCACCGACTAATTGCAAGTGCCGGATCGTACAGATACTCGATCCGCCCGGCTTCGACTTCTTTCAGGTAGGCCTCGAAATTTTTCTTGGCCTCGGTCCACGAAATGCCCATTTTCTCTACCACTTCCTCGCACGGGCTGGCGTGCCACTGCAATTGCACGATCTTGAGCGGGTCGGCGCCGCAGGCGAGTGCTGCGAACTGGATGTCGGCCATGATGGGCACCGAGAAGTTCTTCTCGTGCGCCTTGCCTATCCACTGATTCTTGTCCATGGTGGTGATGCAGCCGGTATCGATGCCGAGCATGACGTCGGCGTTGGCTTCCTCGCGCGCGACCTTGATCTTGCGGTCCATGGTGAAGGAACGCGTGAACTCGCGTTCGGAAATAATATGGCGGAAACCGAAGCCGCAGCAATCGTACCAGGTCGAGTAGTCGATCACCTGGGCGCCCAGCGCCTGGGCCACCGATGTGCCGACCGCAGTGCGGTTGCCGCCGAGCACGGTCGGGTCATAAATCGCATCCTCGTGCACCATTTTGTAATAGTGGCACGCGGTATGCACCGTGGTGCGGATGTTTGAAACATCGATCGTCTGAAGTTCGGAGGCGATGCGGTTGCGCATCACGTGCACCCATTCCGAGTAATGCACGATTTCTTCCGGGATCACGAGTTTGCCGTCGACCAGGCGCCCGAGTTTGGCGAGAATCTTGCGCACTTTCTCGCGCAGTTCAGGCGACTCGATCAGATATTTTCGCACTTCCTTGTAGTTGCCGTAGGACGTGCCACAGTGCACCAGCGGGAAGAAATGGCCCGGCTCGTGACCATGATTCTTGCCTGAAACGTACGCCTGATGGAAGTTGCGCAGGAACACCGCGGCGAGCGACTCGATATTGCCGATGCCCGAGCCGTGGTAATTCCACGCCGTGCACGAAGTCTGATCGGTCTCGTCGAGATAGTCTGTGCCCGGGACCATGCCCAGCTTGTTCATGGTCCACAGCAGCGCAGTCGGGTAGCCGGGAATGTTGCCGCACTGGCCGCACGATTTGTGGTGCCACAACTGCATGGTGGGTATTTTCTTGTTCCAGCCGAACAGCGTCTGAACGTCGATCGGTTGATGCGCATCCGATATGCGGTGGACGATGATCTCGCCCTCTTTCTCCAGCGCCCACATATGGTCACGCACATCATCCATGCGTTCGCTCAGATCCATGGTGCGGCGATCGACGTGCTTGCGCACCCACTCCGTAGCCTTGGCCGCTTCCTCCGGCGCCAGATTCGTCGGCTGGAAAAAACTGCCGTGGCCGGCCGTGCCGGTGCCATCGCTGGGATACTGTTCAGTCGTCATGGTTCTACTCCTCCGGACGCATTTGTTCATCCTGTGTGCTTATCGTTTCGAAGCGCTGCTCGATATCAGGAAATTTGCCGAAAGCAAATAGTCTAGACTACTCGTCCTTGTCCTCTTGTTCCGCCAGCGACTCCTCGTACTCTTCCCGCTTTTCATCGATGAAATCCTCGATGACGTCGTACAGATTCTCGTCCATCACGGCCAGGGACTTCAGCACCCCGGTCATTTCCCAGATGGTGTACATCTCGACCGACGTCTTGAGCGACACCTCCCACGCGGTATCGGTGGTCTGCAAGGTGCGCATCGGTATGGCCTTGCGCAGCGTCTTGAGGTTGCCTTCCACCTTCTGGATGTTGGGGCCCCAGTCGGGGAAATGATCGGGTTGTATCATGTCCGGCGAAAGCTGGTTACCGGTGGTGATGAGCTTCAGCATCACGCGCCCGAATGGTCGCAGCACGTCTTTCGCCGACTGCATGCCGTGCTTGATCGCAACTTCGCGCATGATTGCGACCAGGCCTCCCGGCGAGTTCTTGAACGGGCAGCGTGCGGCACAGGTCATGCACTGGGCGCAGGCCCAGATCTTCTCCTGCATTGCATCGTAGATCTGCTCGACGTTCTCGGTCCACAGTAACTGCACGATTTCGCGCGGACTGTAATCATAGAAATGCGCGGACGGACAGGTCGCCGTACAGATGCCGCAGTTCAGGCAGCCGTTGAGCTCGTGCTCGTAGCGGAAATCACTTTTGATGTCCGCCAGGACTTCCTGCATTTCGGCATAAGTCGCCATGCTTCAGACCCGGGCTTTGCCGCTTATTTCCGTTTCATGAAGAAAATGAATTCTTTCTCGGCCGTGTCCGATGACAACAGTTCATTTCCGGTCTGCTTGCAGAATGCCTGGAAATCCTTGACCGACCCCGGATCCGTGGCCAGGATCTTCAGCACCTGCCCCGATGTCATGTCGGTCAACGCTTTTTTTGGCCCGGAGTATGGGAAGCGGGCAATTCAGGCCCCGTGCATCAAGTTCTTTATCGAATTGCATGGCGTATCCTCACATTAATAATTAGTTTACAATTAAACTCTAATATACTGTTAATTGCCGCCGGTCGCAAGACACCCTCGATGTCGTGCGCTGTGGACTGATGCAGCATGCGCGGAATCGGGCTGGGCGACTTTTACTTTCTGTGATCTGATTTAATTATAAGCGCATAAGCACAGCGTGGCGGCGCTAAACTCTTAATCCATTATCGCCCTGAATCCAGAATGGTTATTTCCCATACCGAACCATGTAGCGCACTCTGAACCGGGATAGAGGGTCGTCCGCTTCATCAGAATGGACGCGCAAGTCCCTGACCGGTTCCAGTCAGGTTATCCTGACAGTTTGAATTTCCTGATGGCACGAACGGAACGGCCCGGGAGTTTGGTTTTATTTTACCTGCCCGGCCACAAAGCACGGTCCCCGCACTGGAAAGCTATGGACAAAAACGACTTCAAACCCGACACCCGTTACACGATCACCTGGCAGGCACCCGATGGCAAAGTGCAGCCGGCGAATATCTACGTCTATCGTGTTTATGATGCCTTCATGGTGACGCGCCTGACCGGCGCCGACGGGCTGCTGCGGAAAATCACCTATCCCGAGATACTGAAAATTGTTGCGGCGAAAGCAATCGAGCCCAACCAGCGCTACGCCGTGCCCGCGCCGCTGCTGGATGAAAAAACATGGCGCGATCGCGCGGTCATGGAGCACTACTCGAGTTCACCACGGCTCGGGAAGTAGCCGTCGTGCACCGCGCGGCGGCGCGTTAAAAAACGCTGATGTTTCGTTCCGCCAGCAGTTGTGACAACCGCGTGTTGGCCATGGTCAGGCGCTCAACCAGCAACTCAAGAAATGCGCCATGGAAATGATGCCGGCAGATTTCCGAGGCCTGCGCCAGGGTTTCGGCGCGGATTTCAATCGCCGTGATGTCCGACATTGAAATGACGCTCGCCGAACGCTGAAATTTCTGCTTGCCGAGATAGGCCATTTCACCAAAGCATTCGCCAGATTTGAGCACATTTAGCAGTCGGTCGCTCTTGATGACCTTGACCTCACCTTCCGCGAGGATAAAGAAAGATGATCCGACGTCGCCTTCCTGTATCAGCTCCGCATCCCGCGGATGCTTGCGCCAGACCGCGAGCCGCAGCACCTCCCATAGCTCGACATCGCTGAAAAAACGGAAAAACCCGAGCTTGCGCAGCGTATCGAACTTTTCACTTTCCGGCACCCCTTCGCGCGGCTTCTTTTGCCCGCCGAGAGCGGACACCAGATCATGGGTGAATTCTTCCCAGCTTTGGTAGCGGTCGGCGGTTGCTTTTTCCAGTGCGCGTTTCACGATCACGTCTATCCGCGGCGGCACTTCATTGCGAAACTCGCTCGGCGGCGGAGGGTCCACATTGATGATCTGGTAAATCATGCTGAAGTTGTTGGTGCCGTGAAAAGGCAGCTTGCCTGTAAGCAACTGGTACATCACCACGCCCATAGAAAAAATGTCGGTCTGATGCGTCAGCGGCAGTTCCTTGACCTGTTCGGGCGACATGTACGCGGGCGAACCGACCCCCGTCACCTGGGTGGTTTGCGAGGTCAGCGTTAACGCCGCGCCGAAATCGGATATTTTGATGTCGGACTCGCCTGACATCAGGATATTTGCGGGTTTGATATCGCGATGGATCACGCCCTGGCGCGCTGCATAATCCAGTGCGCGCGCACTTTTGAAAATGATTTCGACAATCAACTGGATGGGCAGCAGGTTATCGAAGCTCGTGAATTTCTCCAGCGTGGAACCGTCGACATATTCCATTACGATGTAGCTTGCCTCGTCATCGGCCACCGCGTCATAAATCGCGACGATATGCGGGTGCGAGAGCTTGCCTGCCAGCGATGCTTCGGTCACAAACAGTTTGCGGTAGCGTTTGCCGAGTTCATTGTCCTTGAGCGCTTCGGCCAACACCACCTTGATCGCGACATGGCGGTTCTGGAAAGGATCGACGGCTTCGTAAACAACGCTGGTTGCGCCCTTGCCGAGTTCCTTGATGATTTCGTATTTGCCGATTTTCTGCATGGATTCAGGCTCCGGTGAACGCCTGATATTCAAACGAACACAATATCATAATTGGCATTCTCTCTGTCGTTTCTTAAACCCGAATTGGCATGATATGGTTGCGTCGTTAAATAATCCACATTCCCTCTATACGCCGCGGCCAGGGATCTCCGACTGATGATCATCGACGACAAACTCCCTCCTCCGCCCAAAGTCTCCCTGGGTATAGCGTTCCGCTACTGGCTCAGGCTGGGATTGATCAGCTTCGGCGGGCCCGCCGGGCAAATTTCCATCATGCATCAGGACCTGGTCGAGCGTAAGCGCTGGATTTCGGAGCGCCGCTTCCTGCATGCGCTCAACTATTGCATGGTGCTGCCGGGCCCCGAGGCGCAGCAGCTGGCAACCTATATCGGCTGGATGATGCACAAGACCTGGGGCGGCGTCATCGCCGGCGGCCTGTTTGTTTTGCCGTCGCTGCTGATCCTGATTGCGCTGTCGTGGATTTACATGGCGTTCGGCAATGTGCCGGCGGTCGCGGGCATACTTTACGGAATAAAACCGGCAGTGACTGCCATCGTCGTGTTTGCGGCTTACCGCATCGGCACCCGGGCGCTGAAGAACAGCGTGTTGTGGACCATGGCCGCGGCAGCGTTCATCGCCATTTTCGCGATCAAGATACCGTTCCCGGTGATCGTGATCAGCGCCGGCATCATCGGTTTCATCGGCGGCCGCTGGGCGCCGGACAAGTTTGCCACCGGCGGCGGTCACGGCGCCGCCGACAAGCATTTCGGCGCTGCGCTGATCGATGATGATACGCCGACGCCGGAGCACGCCTTGTTCAAATGGCCGCGGTTCGTCCGAATCTGCGCCGCCGCGCTGCTGCTATGGGGCGGCGCGATGGCGGCGCTGCTCGCGCTCTACGGCTGGGAAGGCACGCTCACCCAAATGGGTTGGTTCTTCACCAAGGCCGCCCTGCTGACATTCGGCGGTGCCTACGCCGTGCTGCCTTACGTCTACCAGGGCGGCGTCGAGCACTATGAGTGGTTGAGTGCTGCGCAGATGATCGATGGCCTGGCGCTGGGCGAGACCACGCCGGGGCCGCTGATCATGGTGGTCGCGTTCGTCGGCTTCGTCGGTGGCTGGGCCAAGGAAGTATTTGGGCCTGACAATCTGTTTGTTGCGGGCGCCGTCGCTGCCGCTGTGGTCACCTACTTCACTTTCCTCCCGAGTTTTATATTCATCCTGCTCGGCGCGCCACTGGTCGAATCCACGCACGGTGAATTGAAGTTCACCGCGCCGCTGACCGGCATCACCGCCGCGGTGGTGGGCGTGATCCTCAACCTCGCGGTATTTTTCGCATGGCACGTGCTGTGGCCTGAAGCGACTGACGCCATGCCGTTCTCCGGGCCGTTCGAATGGGCAACGCTCGCGATCGGCACCGCCGCGTTCATCGCGCTGTTTCGGTTCAAGGCCGGCATCATCCCGCTGATCGGCGCGTGTGCTGCAGCGGGCCTGATCTATACCCTGGCCAAGCCGCTGCTATAAGGAGGTCAAATGAACCGGACCATTACTTCTGCCGAACTTGCAGCGTTGCTCGAACGCCTGGCTGCTCGCCATGGGCTTCCTCGCGCGGTTCATCGAGGGCGGCATATGGATGCCTGGAAAGACGCCGGGGGCGCGCTTGCCGCCAAGCCAAAAATAACCCAATCCTCATCAGAATAAAATAATTATTATAAACAATGAGTTGCGATCATAGCGCCCCGCTCTAAGCGGAGAAGAAGTGATGCCATGCAATGGATCACCTGAGAAAGCCCGAAGATAGACCGTATCGTCCGCGCTTGGCTTGTCGCTGAGGTTTGAAAATGACCATGACAATGCCCGCTCACGGCAGGGTGATGAATGACGCGCTATATGCCTGGTACCGGGAGCAAACAGCAGGCAGCGGTTCTGCAGGCATAAGCGCCGCCGGCGACTCAGCGCTTACCCGCTTCTTCCTTGCGCAACTCGTCGCGCTTGCGCCGAAGTTCCCTGAGCCTCGCCTCGGTCGCCGAAAGCTGGTAGAAATCTCCATCGCCGCTTTTCACGGCGATCTGCAATTGTTCGACCGCGGCTGGAATATTACTCATCCTGACATAGGCCTCGGCCTGGGCGCGGTGCTCCGCCAATCCCTTGTTGAGCATCGCGTAACTGCGCGCCTGCAACAGATAAAGCCGGTAATCCTCGGTGAAGGTCTGCAGCCGCCCCTCGACCAGCTTCAGCGCCTCCTGGGGCTGGCGGGACCGCAGCAACGCGTCGGCATAATCGTAAATCAGCGCGCGGTAATTGGGGTAGGTTGTCAGCGCTTCGCGATAGCAGGCCAGTGCGCCACCGGTTTCTCCGGCGGCCCCCCTCAACCCGCAGGCCAGAGTCACGATGATAGGGCTGGCATAGCCGAGGTTGCGCAATGCGGCGAACTCCCTTTTTGCGCGCGTGAAATCTCTGGTCCGCATGAGGCTCACGACCAGGCCGTAACGGCTCGCCACCTCGCTCAGAAATTTCCGTTCACCCAGGCTCTCTTCAAAGAAAGCAACTGCCGCCCGCGGGTCGTCGAAACTTGCCCTGAGTTTGGCGCGTATCAATTGGAACGCCAAACTGTCCGGAATCTGGCGGTATGGCATGCCCTGGACCCGGTTCTGAATATCGGCCAGTCGCTCATAGGTCAGCGGATGGGTGCGCAGGTAAGACGGCGCACCGCTCTCATAAAGCCGGGTCGAACGCTGCAGGCGCTCGAAAAACGTCGGCATCGCGTATGGGTCTAAACCCGATCGCTCCAGGATCTGCACGCCCACGCGGTCGGCTTCCTGTTCGTTAGCGCGTGTAAAATCGAGCTGGTTCTGTATAGCGCCCGCCTGTCCGAACGCAATGGCGGCCTCTGAAACCTGGGAATTCGAGCGCGCGGCGAGAAGGGCAACCGCCAGGGACGCGAGCGATATGATCTGGCTTTGCTTCTGCTGGTTGATGAGCCGTGCGATATGGCGTTGGGTAACGTGCGCTATTTCGTGAGCCATCACGCTTGCCACTTCGGATTCGCCATGGGAAGAGAGAATCAACCCGGTGTTGATGCCAATAAACCCCCCCGGTAACGCGAAGGCGTTTATCTGATCATCCCTGATCAGGAAAAACTCGAAGTCCTGGCGCGTATCCGTCCCGCGGGTGACCAGCCGGTTGCCAAGACTGTTGATGTAATCAACGGCCTCGGCATCCTCATAATAGCTGGGGTCGCTGCGAATTTCGCGCATAATGCTCTCGCCGAGCCGCCGCTCCTCCCCCGCTGAAAAACCGGCTTGAGACGCCTCGCCGAGCTCAGGCAGGCCTTCCGCGATGGCGCGGGGAATGGCCAAAAGCATGAATATCAACAGAAAATGTAAACGCACGGTGATATGATAAATTGAGTGGCGGAGAGTTCCTAGGGCCAGTTAATATTTACCGCATCTCACGTGGAAATTGTTGACAGGTTCGATAACCCATGAAAAAAAAACTCACACATTTCGATGCGCAAGGCCAGGCGCATATGGTCGATGTCGCGGCCAAGGCAGAAACCCATCGTGTCGCCAAGGCCGGGGGACGCGTCAGCATGTTGCCGGCAACGCTCAAGCAGATCCTGGCCGGATCCGCCAAGAAAGGCGATGTGCTGGGCGTGGCGCGCCTTGCCGCAATCCAGGCAGCCAAGCGCACCTCCGACCTGATCCCGTTATGCCATCCGCTGGCGTTAACCCGGATCGACATCGAGTTTGCGACTGACCGCAAGTCATCCGCGATCGAGTGTTTCGCTACTGTCGAAACCGTGGGCCGCACCGGTGTCGAAATGGAAGCGCTCACCGCGGTAGCGGCAGCATTGCTCACCATCTACGATATGTGCAAAGCGATCGATCGCGGCATGTGCCTGGAGCATATTCGGTTGCTTGAAAAAAAAGGCGGTAAATCAGGGCATTGGCTCGCCAATCGCGCGCGCATGACAAGCAAATCGTAAATTATTTGCGCATGGGCGGCGTTGCCGGCGTGATGGCCTCCTCGGTTTTTCTGATGGCCCTATAAAATTCCTTTTTGTGGACAAGGTTCGCGATCCTGTCTAGGATGGGCGAAAATAAGTCAAAAACAAATACGTATAAGTAAGTGCGCAGAGGAGCGGTGGCCAGCGGCTGCCAGACTTTCATCGAATTATCACCACCAAGGAGTTTCCATGAACGTATTACGCAGAAGCTTTCTCAAGCTGACCGCGGGCGCAAGCGCACTGACAGCCGCCACGGCTGCCGGGCTCGTCACCAGTGGCCAGGCTTGGGCCGCGGCCTGGAACAAGACCGGCTTCGAATCCAAAGCAGTCGCCGACGCGCTGAAGAGCTTGGGCGCATCAAACCTGATCGAAAGCAAGGACATCACGATCACGGCGCCGGACATCGCCGAGAACGGTGCGGTAGTGCCGATTGCGGTCACCAGCAAGATTCCCAACACGCAAAGCATTGCCATCGTGGCCGAAAACAACCCGTTTCCGCTGGCCGCGTCTTTCGATATCAGCAGTGGCCTCGAAGGCTATGTCTCGACCCGGATCAAGATGGGCAAAACGTCCAATGTGCGAGCAATAGTCAAGGCTGACGACAAGTTCTATACCGCCACCAAGGAAATCAAAGTCACGGTCGGCGGTTGCGGCTGATCCCGCGTCAGGCCGAACCGCCACCAGAAAATAACGAGAAAAGGAAGGAAACCAGAATGGCTGAACCGATGAAAATCCGCGCGAAGATGCAGGGCGATGTCGCCGATGTCCGGATCCTGATGCTGCACCCGATGGAAACCGGGCAACGCAAAGCTCAGGGCAAACTCGTCCCTGTCCACTTCATCCAGAGCGTGGTCGTCACGCACAACGGCAATACCGTGCTCGACGCGCAATGGAGCCAGGCGATTGCGCGCAATCCATTCCTCGGCCTGCGCGTAAAGGGCGCCAAGGCCGGCGACAAGATTTCCGTCACCTGGACGGATAACAAGGGTGACAAGCGGACAGACGAAGTCGCGGTGGCCGCAGGCTCATAGCGAACAGCGGTTTTACACCCGCACTTCAAAATAAAACCAGGAGGAGGTAAAGACCATGCTGAAGTTACGCTGCGGCATTGCCGCAATTGCTTTCATTTGTATGAGCGGCAGTGCACTAGCCGCCGATCCGCTGGCAGTGGGCCGCCAGATGCTCGCCGAGGACAACCCGGGCGATCTGTTCTTGGACCGTGCCAAGGCGCTGTTTCATGAAAAGCGCGGCCCCAAGAAGGTCTCACTGGAACAGTGCGACTTCGGCCTGGGGCCGGGAAAGATCGAAGGCGCCGCTGCCCAACTGCCCCGCTACTTCTCCGACACCGACAGCGTGCAGGACTTGGAATCCCGGCTGGTGACCTGCATGGTTCAACTGCAGGGGTTCAACCGCAAAGACGTCATCAAAAAGGCGATGAGTCCCTCGCGTAGCCGTGGTTCGGATGTGGAACTCGCGGCGTTGTACATCACTTCCAGGTCGAACGGGAAGAAAATGGATGTCTCGCTCAGCCACCAGAAAGAGTACGACATGTACAAGGCCGGCGAGTATCTGTTCTACCGGCGCAGTGGTCAAACCGACTTCGGGTGCGTCACCTGCCACGGTGAGTCCGGCAAGCGCATACGCCTGCAGGACCTGATGAATATGACCGATAAAAAGCAAACCCAGGAGGTTGTCTCGACCTGGCCCGCGTATCGCGGCGCGCATTACACGATCCGAACCATGCAGTGGCGGCTTTCCGATTGTCTGTGGCAGATGCGGCTGCCCGATCTGGACTATGCATCGGATTTCACCATCGCGATGACCACGTATCTCCACTATCAAGGCAACGGGGCCGTGATTCAGGTTCCCGGCTTCAAACGCTAAGGAAGAGAGGAACGCATGCAAAATAAAATATGGTTGAAATGCACGCTGCTGGTTGTCCCGGCACTGATTGCCGCGGGCTGCGCGACTTATCCGGATCAGGCAACCACGCACCAGATCGCGGAAAAAATGGTGAAGGACAGCTTCACCGCCACGCCACAAACCGCGAAGCGCCTGGTGCAGGACAAATCGCAGCAGATCTGCAGCAAGATCGGGGATGAAAAACTCACGGAGGCGGAAGCCGCCGAAGTGGTCAAACTGGCACGCGCTTCCTTCAAGTATCCGGCATCCGGCAAGCTCGTGGGCAACTGGAAGGTCGGCGACAAGCTCGCGCATAACGGCGCCGGTGACCGTATTCGCAGAGGCAAGCTCGAAAAGCGCAAGGAAAACGGTGCGCTCTGCCAGAACTGCCATGGCCTCGCAGCCGGAGAAGTGAACGTGGGCAATGTGGGGCCGAGCCTTACCGGCTACGGCGCGCAGCGCGGCAATTCCGATGCGATTGCGAAATACACGTACGAGAAAATCTACAACGCCTGGGCGGTTTTTCCGTGTTCCAACATGCCGCGCCTCGGCGCCACCGGCCATCTCACGCCGGAACAGATCACCCACGTGGTGGCGTATCTGATCGATCCGCAATCACCGGTCAACAAGAAATAGCCGCACCTTAATCAGGGCACGATTTCCGGAGGCTTGGGCAACCAAGCCTCTTTTTTTCAGGGTACTAACCATTATGAGCATGTCACGTAGGGAATTTCTGCAAATGCTGGCGGTAGCCGCAGGTTCAGGCTTTGCCTTGGACAGCAACAAAGTCTGGTCGGCAAACCAGGGCAACGGCTTATATGACCTGCACAAGTTCGGCAACAACGTGACGCTGATGCACTTCACCGACTGCCATGCGCAACTGCTGCCGATTTATTACCGCGAACCCGATATCAACCTCGGCAGCTACAACAGCCGGGGCAAGCCGCCACACCTGGTCGGCGAAGCACTGCTCAAGTATTTCAAGATCAGCCCGAACTCGCGCCTGGCGCATGCCTTCACCTATCTCGATTTCGAGAAAGCAGCCCGCACCTACGGCAAGGTCGGCGGCTTCGCGCATCTGGCGGCGCTGGTCAAGCGCGTGCGCGCGCAGCGCCCCGGCGCGCTGTTGCTCGATGGCGGCGACACCTGGCAGGGGTCGGCCACGGCATTGTGGACCAACGCACAGGACATGGTCGATGCCTCCAAACTGTTGGGGGTGGACATCATGACCGGGCACTGGGAATTCACCTATGGCGCTGACCGCGTAAAGGAAATCGTCACCAAGGATTTCTCCGGGAAAATCGAGTTTCTGGCACAAAACATCAGAACCGCCGATTTCGGGGATCCGGTGTTCAAGTCTTATGTCATGCGCGAAATCAACGGCGTGCCGGTGGCCATCATCGGCCAGGCCTTCCCCTACACGCCGATTGCCAACCCGCGCCACAAAGTGGCCGAATGGACTTTCGGCATCCAGGAAGAGAACCTCCAGAAAACCGTGAACGAGGTTATCAGGAAAGGCGCGCAGGCGGTGGTCCTGCTGTCGCACAACGGCATGGACGTCGACCTCAAGCTGGCCTCGCGCGTCACCGGCATCACCGCGATCCTCGGCGGCCATACCCACGACGCGATACCCGAACCGGTGCTGGTCAAAAATTCCGCAGGCACTACCCTGGTGACCAATGCAGGATCCAACGGCAAGTTTCTGGCGGTGCTCGATCTTGACGTGCGCGGCGGCGCGGTGAAAGGTTTCCAGTACCGGCTGCTGCCAGTGTTTGCCAATCTGCTGGAGCCCGACCAGGAAATGGCGAAGCTGATCAGCAAGATGCGCGCCCCTTACGAGGCCAAACTGGCCGAGAAGCTCGCCGTCAGCGAAGGGCTGCTCTACCGCCGCGGCAATTTCAACGGCACGTTCGATCAACTCATTCTCGATGCGCTGATGGAAGTCAAAGGCGCCGAGATCGCGTTCTCCCCCGGCTTCCGCTGGGGCACGACGATACTGCCCAACCAGGCCATCACCATGGAAAATGTGATGGACCAGACCGCGATCACCTACCCCAATGTCACCGTAACCGAGATGCCCGGGGAAACCATCAAGACCATACTCGAAGACGTGTGCGACAACCTGTTCAACCCCGATCCGTACTATCAGCAGGGCGGCGACATGGTGCGCATCGGCGGCATGCAATATACCTGCGATCCGCGCCAGAAAATCGGCGCCCGTATCAGCAACATGACGCTCAAGGGCAAGCCGATCGAAGCCGGCAAGAAATACAAGCTGGCGAGCTGGGCACCGGTTGCCGAGGGCGCAACCGGCGAACCGGTGTGGGAGGTGGTGACCACCTACTTGCGCGACAAGAAAGTCATACGCCCGCCCCGGCTCAACCGGCCGACGCTGCTGGGAGTCAAAGGCAATCCCGGCATAGCCTGATCGTCAGACCAGCCGGGAAAGCAGAGGCCCGCACCCACCAGCCCTGGAGCAGGTCACCGTGAGGTTGGGGCCGTCTTCTTTGGTTGCAGCAATCCGCTGCCGGGATGTTCCAGGCGGCTGAGTTCATAGTTGCCACCCAAATATCCCAGTTTTGATGCCCGACGGTACAGCGCTTTTGCTTCCGGCAACCGGCCCAGGTGTTCCAGGGCCAGGCCGAGACGATGATGCGTGACTCCGTCATCGGGCTGCAGCTCACGCGCACGCTCTAGAAACGGCCGGGCGAGTTCATACTGTTCCAGCTGCAGGTGAATTGCGCCGCGCGCATAGTAGCAATGGAAGGTATTCGGGTAACGCGCCAGGCACAGATCAGTGAGGGCTATCGCCCGTTCCGGCCGCCCGTCGTACAGGTATTCCCGGCCGAGATTGTAGAGCGTGCGCGAGCCCCACGGCACCGGCTTTTCTGGAAGTCTGGCGACCGCGTCCTCCCACAATCGCAGCGAACTGGAAAAGGTCACAAGGCGATCGTGTGCCTGGAACAACAACACCGGTACCACGAAAACGAATGCTGTGAGCGCGGCGCGGCGCGGAATGGCACTGAGCGCCGCCGCGAGCGCAATAAACAGACCCGGCGCCCAGAGATAACTACGGTACAGCACAAACGGTTCCTGGAAACGCGCCGTGCTGAACTCGACCAGATACAACACCCAGACGTAAAGCAAGCCGAATCCAATGAGCCCGGCCCGGCCGCCGCGCCGCAACAGCAGAAAACCGATGATGCCGTACGCGGCAAATGCACCCACCTTGAGCGCGATCCAGCCTGCGGACCACGTGCCGAGAAAATCAACGCGCAAATCGATCGACATCGCCTGAACATCGGGCCACAGCCACAGCGCGAGATAGTTGAAAAACAGACCGGCCTGAGTGACCGCGCTCAGCGACCAGGGAAACGCCCCAATATCCTGCCCGAACACGCTCTCGAGTTGGGTGGCCACCTGGCCGAAATCCGGTTCGTAGGATGCGCCAATCAGCCCCTTGCTGAGCAGCGCCACGAAGATGGCCGCAGGCGCGCAGATCAGCAAATAGATGATCACATGACGCACGGCAAAGCGCCGCTCGACCGCCACCAGCGGTACTGCGAGTATGGCTACTGCGGGCAGCAACACGCTGTGCTCTTTGCTCAGCACCGCAAGCGAAAATAACAGTGCCGCCGATATCGCATCGGCATGGCTGCGGCGCGTCAAACCCCGGATGAACAGGATTGCCGACAACAGCGAAAACAGAGTGGCAAGAACAATGCTGCGCTGGATCAGATAACCCGCGCCGTAGACCGCCGCCGGCTGAATGACGAATAACACTGCGCCGATCGAGGCCCAGGCTGCGGCGTGAGTCGCCATGCCGTGCTGCTCTCCGGAACCATCTGGACGTCGCGCTGCGAGGAACAGATCGAAAATCAGCTTGTACAGCGCCAGCGCGCAAGCTACGTGCAGCGCAAGACCCAGAATACGGTGCGCTTCTATGCGCCCCCATAAGACCTCGACGAACGCAAGAGAAAAATAGGAGGGAATTCTCAACCCCCACCCCAGCGGATGCGTGGCGAAATACGACAGCAAC
This sequence comes from uncultured beta proteobacterium, assembly GCA_942492335.1. Lineage (GTDB taxonomy): Bacteria > Pseudomonadota > Gammaproteobacteria > Burkholderiales > SG8-41 > CAKKQX01. The sequence goes on from CALOEN010000021.1 coordinate 179,093, forward strand.
CGTCCTGAGAAAAACCCTTTGTCGTCAAATACCGGCGGATTGCCCAGGAATGGCAGATACAGCGCGCAGGCCAGCACCACGATCACGCTTACGCCGATCAGATGCTGAAAACGCCGGGTGAAATTCATAGTCATGGGAAAAAAAAAGGTACCCCGTAGGGTACCTTTTTCCTAAGCCAGTTGGCTATTACGAACCGCGGCAGGAGCCGGGCAGGTACTTGGGCGGCAGGGTCGTGCCGTCTGCCGGCAGACCGCAGCGCCAGCCGTTGGGACCCGTGCCCATATTGGCAGCAGTATTCGCCGCAGCGGCGCCAATCATCGGCACCAGCGTTACGAACGTGCCGTCGACGTCGGACTTGATGTTGGCGCCCACGGTAACGGTAACCTTGCCGTCGGCATCAGTCGCAATACCGGCGACGTATTTCGAGGTCGCGCCTTCGCAGCCCCAGTTGTTCGCGCCGGGCGGCGTGCCGCCAGTCTGGTAGACCTCGGTAATACCGGTGCGGCAGGCACTCGCCGCCAGGATCACCTCGGACATTTTCGCGCGGACGGTATAGTCCTGATACGCGGGCAGCGCAACCGCCGCCAGAATACCGATGATCGCGACCACGATCATCAGTTCGATCAATGTAAAACCCTGTTGTAACTTTTTCATGATAAAGATCCTAAGAGAGTTGAGGGAAAACACAAACTTTCGTTTGCGTTTGATTAACTAGAACGCAATAACTGTACCAGCACAGTCGTAAAAACATCTCTTTTTTGTTTATCTATCTAATACAGCAGGATAGCCTGTCTTCCCCAAGCGAGCTATCTATGCGACTGAGACATTTATCACTATGGGGATCCGCACCCCTGCGTTAAGCACAACTATTCAGGGCACATAGTGACTGTTTCTGTCAGTCCAGTTTCCATCGCTTGATTGAACGGTACTTACTGCCTAGCTTGGTTGATGGCCTGAACTTTACCCTTGCACGGCAAGCGTCAAATCGGTTGTCCACCTGTATAGCACCGGCGCGCCGGCAAGTGTGCCGATCACGCCTGTGCTGATTACATGCTGAAAACGCTCGTTGAAATTCATAATCATGAGCAAAAAAAGGCACCCCGCAGGGTGCCTTTTTCCCAAGCCAGTTGGCTATTACGAGCCGCGGCAGGAACCGGGCAGGTACTTGGGCGGCAGGGTCGTGCCGTCAGCCGGCAGACCGCAACGCCAGCCGTTGGGGCCCGTGCCCATATCGGTTCCCGTATTCGCCGCATTGGCGCCGATCATCGGCACCAGCGTTACGAACGTGCCGTCGACGTCGGACTTGATGTTGTTGCCCACGGTGACGGTAACCTTGCCATTGGCATCAGTCGCGATATTGGCGACGTATTTCGAGGACGCGCCTTCGCAGCCCCAGTTGTTCGCGCCGGGCGGCGTGCCGCCGGATTGATAGACTTCGGTAATACCGGTGCGGCAGGCACTCGCCGCCAGGATCACCTCGGACATTTTCGCGCGGACGGTATAGTCCTGATACGCGGGCAGCGCAACCGCCGCCAGAATGCCGATGATCGCGACCACAATCATCAGCTCGATCAGGGTGAAGCCCTGTTGTAACTGTTTCATTAAAATATCTCCTGAAAGTTGATGGAAAACACAAACTTTCGTTTGCGTCTCACGCCATAGAGCAATATCGGTGCCAGCAATGGGAAAATAATTATTTTATTTCTTATTATCATGATGTTGCGAGACAACGCGACGGCGACATACAAACTACTTTGATTTCAATGGTTTGCTCCCGTCCCGCTATTTATCTTTATTATTCAATAAGATAACCTAGTCATTCCTGATGGGTGTAACCATCGCCTGTGATATAGGTCACGTACTGGGATTTGCTTCATAACATTTCGCGTGACATCACAGGGCATGATGTGACATTTTTTGTCAGTCCAATAACTGCCCTCTTCAAGCAACCTGGCCCGCCACACTGAGCATGCGCTCGCGTTCGGCGCGCCACGCATCGGCATATTCACATTCCCGGTATGAGTCGAAGTACGGCCCACCCAGGGTAAAGTGGACCAAAGCCGCATCGTCCCTGGGGGCGCTATAGCCTACGAGGTGGTTCCAGCGGTCCGGCAACGCACCGATCAGCGCCTCATTCTCCAGCCACTTGAACTGATGCAGTTCAAGTCCGGAGGCGGTGTTGACGTACTCGGGCGTCAGGGCACGGCATCGGGTATTGTTGAACAGCATGACGCTCGACCAGTTCTTTTTCTCGTACTTGCTTTGCGGCTCCCCGAGAAACTTGGTGGTTTCCTGCGGCACATGGTTGTGCTTGACCACCATTACCGCATAACGGTCGTCGCGCAGACTGAACAGTTTGGCAATGTCGTCGAGCATCAGCATGTCGCAATCCATGAACAGCGACCAGCCCGCATAGTCCGAAAGACTGGGCGTCAAAAATCGCGAGAACGAGAAATCGGTGCTTTGCAGCGGATGGCGCTCCCGGGGCAATACGCGATTCAACTGGCTCAGCATGAGCGGGGCGACGGTGACAGGCTCCGACGCGCGTGACTGTATGCTATAGGCCAGGACACTGAATGCCACGGCCTCGCGTGGGTCGTAGCCAATAAACACATTGATCATGAATTGCCGTTCTCTCGACGCATTACTTTAATGCAAGGGGGGCGGCACATAACCCGGGATTTTTGAGAGATCGACTTTGTCAATCTGCCCCGGATCGAGGAACTGCCTCGCATATTTCTCGTAAACCTTTGCCCACATGAACACATCGAACAGGTCGGGATCGACATGCCCGCCAAGCTTGAATTTCCCAAGTATGGTCAGCGACTCGGTCAGCGATTTTCCCTTCTTGTACGGACGGTCTTTTGCTGTCAGTGCCTCGAAAATATCGGCGATGCCCATGCAGCGCGCTTGTATCGACATCTGTTCGCGGGTAAGGCCCCGCGGATAGCCTTTGCCGTCCATACGCTCGTGGTGCCCGCCGGCATACTCGGAAACACGTGTCAGATGCTTGGGCCAGGGCAGTGACTCCAGCATCTGGATCGTCACCTCGATATGATGGTTGATGATGCCGCGTTCCTCTTTAGTCAGAGTGCCTGCGCGTATCGTCAGGTTCTTGACCTCATCCGCCGAAAGAAAATCAGCCATTTCCCCAGTCGGATCGCGCCATGAATATTTTTTTGCGATTGCACACACGCGTTTCTGGTCGGCCTCCGCCATCAACTCGCCGCCAATATTGACGCGGCGCAGGAACGTCCGGTCGTCGTCGATCGCCTTGAGTTGATCGCTCGGGTCAAGGCCATTGCGCAGGGCTTCGAGTTCGATATCACGCCGGATCACTTCAAAGCGGGTATCGATCAGACCGATACGGTCAAAAATGGTCTGCAGCTTGGTGGCCTTGTCGACCACATGCACCGGTGTTGTCACCTTGCCGCAATCGTGAAGCAGTCCCGCGATCTTGAGTTCGTAGCGATCACGGTCGCTCATCGTGAAATCCTTGAGCGGCCCGACACCACAGCTGTTGACGGCCTCGGCCAGCATCATCGTCAGCACCGGGACGCGCTCGCAGTGTCCTCCCGTATAGGGCGACTTGTCGTCTATAGCTGCGTTGATCAGGCTGATGAACGACTCGAACAGTGTTTCGAGGTGATTGATCAGCAGCCGGTTGGTCAGTGCAATAGCGGCCTGCGAGGCAAGCGATTCGGCGAGCTGCTGATCGGCGTCGGAAAATGCCGAAACTTCGGCAGTAACCGGGTGTTTGGCATTGATGAGCTGAAGAACGCCGATGATTTCGTTCTCGTGATTCTTCATCGGCACCGTTAAAAATGATCGGGAACGGTATCCCGTTTTTTTATCGAAATTCTTGGTGCCGGAAAAATCGAAGCCGTCCTCGACATAAGCATCGGCGATATTGATGGACTTGTCGTGGTGCACCGCATAGGCCACCACCATGGAGTTGATCGGCTGGTTATCCTTGTCGTGAAGGTGGATCGGGTAAAATGGGATTTCAACGCCGCTGGTACCGCCCATGGCGATACCCAGCGTGTCGTTGCGCATGATCTCGAATTTGAGCGTGCCTTCCTCGGTCATGCGGTAAAGTGTGCCGCCATCCGCGTTGGTGATATCTTTGGCCGCAACCAGGATGGTTTCGAGCAGCTTGTTGATGTCGCGCTCCTTGGAGAGCGCAACGCCGATGCCCAGCAGCTGGTCGAGCCGACGCAGGAGATCGTCTGATTCCGGGGCAAGCTGCGTCCGGCTCATGGCGGGTCGCGGCGCGCGGCTATTTGATGCAGACCGCACGCACCTGTTTCATATCGGTTATTCCCATCAGGACTTTTTCGATGCCGTCCTGTTTGAGGGTGCGCATGCCGTTCTCAAGCGCAGTCGCCAGCATCTGTGCCACTCGGGCATGCTCCTGGATATTCTTCTTGATGATGTCCGTGCCCATCAGCAGCTCATGGAGACCGAGGCGCCCCTTGTAGCCGCTGTTGTTGCAGACAGGGCAACCCTTTGCCGCCTGGATCACAAATTCCCCCTGCTCATTGGCAAAGCTCTTTTTCCATTCATCCATGATCTTTGCGCGCTCACCTGCCGCGTCTTTTTTCCAGGCCTCGGTATTCTGCAATTCGAGCGAATATTCATCCATCAGGAGTTCAACCTCCTCTGGTGCCAATACCTGGGGTTCTTTGCACTTCCCGCACAAGCGCTTGGCCAGACGCTGGGCCAGGATCCCGAGCAGCGCATCCGCAAAATTAAACGGGTCCATGCCCATGTCCAGCAAGCGGATGATGGATTCCGGCGCGCTGTTGGTATGCAGCGTCGCGAACACAAGGTGGCCCGTGAGCGAGGCTTCGATGCCGGTCGAAACCGTTTCCTTGTCCCGCATCTCGCCAACCATGATGATGTCCGGATCGGCGCGCAGGAAGGCTTTCATCGCAATCGCGAACGTCAGTCCGGCTTTCGGATTCATCTGCACTTGGCGCAGGCCCCGTTGCGTGATCTCGACCGGGTCTTCCGCGGTCCAGATTTTGGTGGCCGGCTTGTTAAGATAGCCCAGCACAGAGTGCAGCGTCGTGGTCTTGCCCGATCCGGTCGGACCGCAGACAAAGAACAGTCCATACGGCTTCTCGATGGCCTCCTTGAACATCTGGAGGTTGCGCGGTCAGCCCCAGTTTGTCGAGCGGAATCGGCTCGCCGGCGGCGAGTATACGCATCACGATATCCTCGACGCCGCCCGCCGAAGGTATCGTCGCCACCCTCAATTCGATATCGAGGGGGCCGAACTTTTTGAACTTGATCTTGCCGTCCTGCGGCTTGCGACGCTCTGATATATCAAGGTCGCACATGATTTTGAGGCGTGCAGCGAGCGCGTTGCGGTAATTCGCAGGCACCGAAATATACGGCGTCAGCGTTCCGTCCTTGCGAAAGCGGATCTCGGTCTTGGCTTTTCCCGGATACGGCTCAATATGGATATCCGAGGCGCCCTGCTGGTAAGCATCGATGATGACCTTGTTGACGAGTTTCACCAGTTCGTTGTCGCTCGCCGCGGAAGCGATGTCATCGCCCCCCCCCACGCCCTCTTCCATTTCATCGTCCAGCGTGCCCAGCAGATCCTGAACATTACCGCTGTCCTCCATCGCGCTGCCGCCGAACATCTGGTCGAGCGTTGCCGCAAACTCGCGATTGGTGCAAACCGTGTAGACGACTTTGCTTTTCGGATAGACGTTGTTGACCATTTTCGACGATTTGGTCTTTTCCGGATCGATGGTCAGCACCACGATCCCTTCTTTCGTGTCCTCGAGCGGAATCCACATATTGTTGTGGCAGAATTCCCGGTTCATGTTTTTCATGAGATCGGGCTGCCTGATGCGATCCTGCTTGGGCGGCTCATACGGCACGCCAAAATAGGCAGAGAGCGCCTCTCCGAGCGCCGGCACTTTGACCTGAAATTCGTCGATCAGCACCGTTTCGATATCGAGATTCTTGCGACGAGCGGAACGTTGGGCAAGCTCCAGCTCTTCAGCAGAGATGATGGCCTCGGTAACCAGCCCGTCGTATTTGCTGCGCACCTGCAGCGTCGGATTCTGCCGCTGCCGCATTGCAATCGCCAGTGTTTCGCACAGCTGCAAAACGCCCTCTTCCATGATCGGCAGGAACGGCTGGCCGGTCTTGGAATTGATGATCTGAACCACCCCTATGAGCTCCCGGGTCTTGGCTTCGAGCACGGGCGCCACCAGCATCTGCTTGGTGCGATAGCCGGTTTTGCTGTCGACCGCCTTCAGAAAATGCAACTGTCCACTGTAGGACTTGAGCTCACCATCGTCATAGACATCGCGGATGTTTATGATTCGTTTATGCACTGCGACGAACCCGGCGATCGACTGTTCGTTGATCGGCAACCTGATATCCTTGAAGGAATTCAGGCCGGTCTTGACCTTGGACACGATCGAACTCTTGTCCTCGGTCACTATATAAAGCGTAAAGCGGTCGGAATTGAACAGGCTGCACAAATCCTGCGAGAGCTCGAGGATAATCTCGTCGATGTTGGTTGTGGCGTGTATCCGGTTGGTGACCGATTGCAGTTTTTGCTGGAAATTCAGCTTCTCGGCCAGGTTGTCCTGGGCCACCGGCTTGCTTCGGAGTACAGTGCTCATATCGCCCTCATCTCAGGTCAGCATACCGCGTCGACATCATGAGCTGCGGCAAGAAATTCATGCTATCGGTTCAAAATTCAAAGATCTGGTTGTTCTGCAGCATGCGCGGCCGCCATTTTGCCGCGCACTCCTCGATCTCGCGCATCGTCAATTCGATTTCACCTGGTTTCAGGTGGGTGATATAAATCTCCGCCGGCCGCTCAAGCTTGGACAACTCCTCGGCGAGCATGCTCGGGCACAGATGCTTGGACGCGACAGCCAGATCCTTTTCACGATTACAGAACGCCGTCTCGATGATCAGATAACGCAAATTGGCGATGCGGTTGACTTCTCGCCACAACGGATCGTTAGTCGTGGTATCGCCTGAAAAAACCAGGCTGGCACGGCCGGAATCGAGTTGAAATCCCACCGCAGGCACCACGTGGTTAGCCGGCAACGGCGTTATTATTCTGCCTTTCAATTCGACAGCTTTCCCCAGCGTGATGGTTTCAAATTTCAGCACGGGGTTTTTCGCATCTGGAATCTCTGTGAAATCCGGCCACAGCTTCCAGTTGAACAGGTGTTTTTTTAGAATATCAGTCGTCTGCTCCGTTGCATGAATGGTGATCGGCTTGTCACGCATCCAGCCTACGGTGTCAGCAAGGAACGGGATGGACGTCACATGATCCATGTGGGAATGCGTAACGAAGACATGGTCGATCAGCGACAGCTCGCTGACCAGCAAATCTCCCACGCCGGTGCCCGCGTCGATCAGGATGTCATGATCGAGCAGAATTGACGTCGTGCGCAGATTGCCGCCGATTCCACCACTGCAGCCGAGTATTTTCAGTCTCATTATTTACTTGGTTTCAAAAGTATAGGCGCCGTCCCAGTCCGAACCCGGCGGGCTCACCCGGAAATGCGCAATACGCTCAAGGTACACATTGTAGAGCCCGGCGTCATCGGCTGTTTTCTTTAGGTTGATCAGCTGCAATTCGGCCATATCCCAATCCTGTGCACGGTACAATTTAAGTGATTGTTTCCAAAGACCTATTTCATCAATAACGGCTTTGTCGACCTGGCCTTCCAAGCCCAGCGGCTGGTAGATGGCCACCGGTTCCACCTTGCCTTTGACGCGAACCCGGTCGATTTCCCGGCACACGAAGCCTGAAATCAAACTCTTGGTGCCCTCGCCGATAATAATATCAGCCCCATATTGTTTTGTGATGCCCTCGAGCCGTGAAGCGATATTTACCGCATCACCCATTACAGTATAAGCCTTGCGGATCTGTGATCCCATATCGCCAACCCGCACCACCCCTGAGTTGACCCCCACGCCAATCTTGAATGTCGGCCAGCCCTTTTCCTTGAATTTCTGATTCAGGATCTTGGCGGCGGCCTGCATATCGAGTGCTGCAAGCACGGCGTTTTTAGCGTGCTCGGGATCGGACACCGGCGCACCCCAGAAAGCCATCACCGCATCGCCTATGTATTTATCTAGTGTGCCGCGGTGTCCTTCCCGAATCACCAGGCTCATGGCCGTAAGATAATCATTGATATAGGCCGACAGGTCCTCCGGCGTCAAGCTTTCGGAAATCGTGGTAAATCCGCGCACATCGGAAAACAGTATAGAGAGTTCCTCTGCGCGGGGCGCCATGTTGAATTTTTCCGGATTCTTTGCCATCTCATCGACCAACTCGGGCGGCACGTACTGGCCGAATAAACCCGTGATCTGGCGCATGCCGCGGGCTTCAACAAAAAAACCATATGCCATGTTGTGGGTGAACAGCAGCAAAATCATGACCAGCCCCGAGGCCAGCGGCAGCACCACGTTCCCGACATGAAACACAACCAGGTTGGTAACCAGCGCCAGGAGCAGCGCCAAGACAGTAGCCAGGGTCGACATCAGCGGGTTGAGCAAGGGCAGCAGCAGCGCAATCGCCAACCCCGAGAGCAGAAGAATCATGAACTCCGCGCCCACCACATACGGCGGTTTCTGCTTGATATTGCCGTCCAGAATTCCGGTGATCAGATTGGCGTGGACCTCGACCCCCGGGTAAACCGGGTCGACCGGCGTGGCCCGCAGGTCAAGCAGCCCGGGTGCTGTCGTGCCGACAAGCACGATTTTTCCCCGGAGTTCGGCGGCATCGATACGGTCGTTCAGAACATCGACGATGGATATATATCTGAAACTGCCCTTGCGCCCGCGATAAGGCACCAGTGACGCTGCGTATTCATCTACCGGGATCCTGAGTGATCCGATTTTAAGCCACTCGAATCCCGAGTAGCTGCCGGACAGACCCTGGTCCGTGAACACGGGCTGGATCGGCGGCATGCCTATCAGGGCGCGGACCATCGCCAGTGCCAGGGGTTCGTAATACTTGCCTTGATATTCGGCAAGCATCGGCACCCGGCGCGTGATGCCGTCGTCGTCGGTCCAGGGATTGAAATGCCCGGCGCTGGCGGCATTTTTCTGCAACTCGGCCAGATTCGCCGTGTAACCGGTCCACGAGGTGACGCCGATTTTCCGGCCGCCTAACGCGTCGGCGGCAAACACCGGCGGCGGCAACATGCCCTTCTTCGGGGCCAGCGCGGGGTCGTCGCTGGAAAACGTGAAGCCCAGCACAACCTGCCGCCCCTTCATTTTGCGGGCGAAAATATCATCATATTCGAGATTCGGCTTGATTTTATTCAGCGCCGACTGGAACTGCTGTACGTCCCTGAGTTCTTTCTGTCCGAGTTGCTCCAGCACGCGTATGCCCGATGATTCATCGCGTTCGGCAAACACCACGTCGAAACCGACGATAGCAACCTGGTATTTGTCGAAAAGCTTGTCCAGGAGCAGCGCCAGCCGGTCGCGCGACCATGGCCAGCGGCCTTCGCCACCTCTTTCCTTTTCAAGCAGGCTCTTTTCGTCGATATCGAGGATGACGATGCGGCTGTCCACCGTGCGAGGCATGGTCAGCCGCAACCGCGTGTCATAGATAATGGACTCGAGGTTGTCTATGAGCGGCAGCCGGTAGAAGCCGATGGTATGTCCAAGGAACAGCGCCACCAACGCCAAGCCTATGGCAATTCGGACGAGATTTCTCTTCAAACCGTCTCCTCTGCCTTAGGGACTGTTAACAATTACCACATGAGTGGTAATTGTTAACAGTCCCTGGGTATGGGGTTTGAGACCCACCCCCGGTTGTTGCTCGCCGGCCTGAGCATTTCCTGCCCTTTCCTGCTGACCAAAAAGCCGGGTCCTGACGGCATGCGCCGCAAGCCCGGCCCAGTGATTTCTTGCATCGTCCCGCGCCGCCGACTCAATGCCGGAAAGTCATATAACTATTAAAATACAATGGATTACAGTTAATCCGGCACCCAGGATCGGCTATTTTGTTTTGATGAAAAATTCCATTTTCACGCCGGTAAGCTCTATCACATCGTGATCTTTGAGCGGGGATGCCTGCGCATCGAGCACCTTGCCGTTGATCACAGGGAAACTCGCGCCTTCAACATGCGTGATGAAATAGCCCTGAGGCCGGCGCGTGATGACTGCGACCTGCACGCCGGGCTTGCCAAGGGTGGTCAGATTCTTGGTGAGTTCAAGTTCCTTGCCCGCGCTCGGTCCATTCAGTATCTGAACGGCAGCCAGCATTGGCGCAGCGGCGGCCGGCGGCGCAGCAGCAGCAGTAGTAGCAGTAGTAGTAGTAGTAGTTGCAGCGGGCTTCGCCGCTTCGGCGGCCGCTGCAGTTGCAGCGGCTGACGCTGCAAAGGCTTGCGTGTCGCCCGCTGATTTGGGGCCGGCGGGTTTCGCCATGGGTGATCGCAAGACCATGGTCTTCTCAAACTCATCGGCCGACGTCTGGCCCGCTGCCGGTACGTCGGCGATATATTTGAGCTTGTACTTGCCGACCTCGATCACGTCGTTATTCTGGAGAATATGCTTCTTGATCGGGTTGCCGTTGACCAGCGTGCCGTTGGTGCTGCCCAGATCCTCAAGGAACGAATCGTTGAGTATCGTCACAATGCACGCGTGTTCGCTGCTCACCGCCAGGTTTTCAATCTGGATATCGTTCTGCGGTTTGCGCCCAATCGTTACCCGTTCCTTGTCGAGGGGAACTTCCCTGATTACCGACCCATCCAGACTTAGAATCAACTTCGCCATGGTCATATCCCTTAGCTTATCTAAACCAAGCTTTTAATGTTTCCAACCATCCGGCGCGGGGCACCGGGAAATCTTTTACTACACGAACCAGAATAACCGAAATATTGTCACGACCGCCATTGTCATTGGCCTGTTGCACCAGTTGCTCTGCCGCCAGCGGCAAATTTGCCTGCAGCGAGGACAACGTCAGCTGAATATCCTCGTCAGTCACCATGTCGCTCAATCCGTCCGAGCACAATAAATAGAGGTCGCCCGGCTGGACCGGATACGTATGCACTTCCGCCTCAACTTCCGGATCGATGCCGACAGCGCGAGTCACCAGGTTCTTATTTTGCGAAAACTTCGCCTGCTCCCTGGTTATCATGCCGCTATCTATCTGTTCCTGCAACAAGGAATGGTCACGCGTCACCTGTTCAAAGGTGTCGTCCCGGAGCCGGTAAAGCCTGGAGTCCCCGATATGGCCAACTGTCATCTGATTGTCATGCCATAACGCTACCACCAGAGTCGTGCCCATGCCGGAGTACTGCGACTGGCTCTGCGCCGCCTGGTAAATTGCAAGATTGGCTTGTACATGGCGTGCTCGCTGAGCAGAGATTCTGCACCCGCATCCGGGATCTTGCCGTTTTCGCCGCCCAGCATCTTCTTCATTTCAGCCGAAATCATGGCCACGGCAATACCGCTCGCCACTTCGCCGGCATTGTAGCCACCCATGCCGTCGGCCAGCACGGCCAGCCCGATCTCGGCATCCGCGGCTATGCTGTCCTCGTTGTGCGAACGCACCATCCCGGAGTGGGTGGCGGTCGCGACGTCAAGGGCAGCGGTTAAATTTACCAAAATCAGCTCCTAAAGATTGATATCCACCGAAACAGTGTTCGGTGCCGCACTGTTATCGATGCACTCGCGCAATGCCTTGGCCATTTCATCCCCGGTCTGATAGCGGCTCTCCGGCTGCTTGGCCAGCGCCCGGTTGATGACCGCGACCAGCGCCGGGGAAAGCGTGGGGCTGTAAGTAAGAATGTCAGTATGCGGCTCATTGGCGATTTTGAACATGAGTTGGGCCATCGAGTCGCCTTTGAACGGCAGATACCCGCAGCACAGCTGGTAGAGCGTGGCTCCCAGCGAGAACAGATCAGACTTGCCTTCTATCTTCATCCCGGCAAGCTGCTCGGGAGACATATAGGAGGGCGTGCCCAGCACCATGCCGGTCTTGGTCTTGGATGAATCCGTAATACGCGCAATGCCGAAATCGGTCACTTTGACGGTATCGCTTTCCAGCTCATACATGATGTTGGCGGGCTTGATATCGCGATGCACGACATTGTTACGGTGCGCATAACCCAGCGCTTCCGCGACGCGGGCGACGATGGATAAAACCGTCGGCAGCGGTAGCAGCTTGTCGGCTTTGGTATAAGGCGCCAGATCCCCGCCTTTCAAAAACTCCATGGCGATGAAAGCCAGGTCATGCTCTTCACCGGCATCGAAAATCGTAACAATATTCGGATGGTTAAGCCGGCCGGCGGTTTCAGCTTCGCGGAAAAAACGTTCCTTGACGTCCTGCAACTCGTCAGCCTCGAATTCCTGTGACAATGCCATCGTCTTGATCGCCACGACGCGGCCGATCTTCGGATCCTTGCCAAGATAAACGATGCCCATCGCGCCTTTGCCCAACTCCTTCTCGACCTGATAGCGGCCAAGCATGGGCTTCTCCACGCCCCCTCCGGCCATGATCACCGTGCCTCCGGGATGACTGCCGCCGGAGCCAAGCATTACGGTTTCCGACATGGCTGTGGCGCGGTTGAGCCGCTGCTCGATGTCACGGAATTTCGGATTAAACTCGGACATGTAACGCAACGCCGATTCCGCCTTGTTGAACTGCCGCTTGCGCTCGAAGTCCAGCGCCAGGCTATAGAGGTTTTCCATTACCGCATCAGTAATCGGGCATTTGCGGAACATGTCCCAGGCCATATCCAGCTGCCCCTGCGCCTGATAGGCGATGCCGAGCATGCGGTTGCTCTCCGCTGATTGTGCATCCGAAGTTTCCTTGCCGCGCTCGGTGACAAGAAAGCGTTTGCTGATCAGCGCTGCATACCCTACCGCCAGCAACAACACCGACGTCATCATTTGTAACCACATCAACTGGGTCACCATCAACGCAAAATGCGCGCCGATCAGGGCAATGGCAATGAAGAGGCTGACTATGCCCGCGACCGCTGCCTTCATGCGCGGCAGAATGGCAATCAGGTAAATGGCCACCAGCAGAAATACCAGCTTCTCTACCCAGGGACTCCAGGTAGGGACAACGAAGAAATGCTCTCCCAAAATACTCGATACCGTATGCGCCAGGATCAGCACCGGCGCGGTCACGGGCGAAACCGGCGTCACCTGAGACGAGCCCAGTCCCGCTGCGGTTGCACCTATCAATACGATCTTGTCCCGATATTTCGCGGCCGGGATCTTGCCGCTGAGGACGTCGTAAAATGAATCGACGGAAAATGCCGGTTTCGCGTCGCGATCACCGTAGAAAAAAGTATACATACGAAACTCGGGATCGGTCTTGACTCTGAGTTTGCCTATCCGCACTTCCTCTCCGGCAACGAGCTTGATATCTGCTATCTTGAGGTTGAGACTGCTTGCCGCCACCATCACCGCCAGCGCGGGAAAAGCCTTGTCGTAGTAGCGCAGAACCAGCGGCTCTGCACGCACCGCGCCATCGATATCGTTCGCTGAATTCAGATGCCCGATTCCGGTTGCGCTGCTTCCCAGAGCGGCAATAGGGTACAGCGGATTGATGCCTGGAATGGGCAGATCAGCCGTTCTCGTGTCGAATGCCAGGCTGTTGGCCACCACGTAATCCGGCAACGGTTTGTCGGGATTACCCTGCGGCTCACTGAGTGACTGGAACACCATGGGCAGCATGACATTGCCGGCACGTTTGAACGCATCAGCCAGCTTGCGGTCGGTATTGAGCGCCTGCTCCGCTTCCTGCAGCAACGCGCCGAACTGAACGATATCGGGCCCGGCAGTCTGGGCATCTGGCACGGTGAGCGCTACCACCGGTTCAGGGACCGCAGTTTCAGAATGGGGTTGCGGCGCACTTCTCGTGTAAAGCTCCAGCAGCTTATTGATGTAGACCAGCCCCGGATCAATCTGAGGTTCAAAAAAGAAAGTGCTGTTAACAATAACCTTGGCCTGTGCTGCCGCCAGAACATCGGTCATTTTGGCGTGAACATCGCGCGGCCAGGGCCAGCGCCCGATGTTGGAAATGCTCCGGTCATCGATTGCAATGACGGCGACCTTGTCTGATGGCGTACGCGAAACAGCATTGACCCCCAAATCGTAGGCCTTGCGCTCAAGGCTTTGAATCAGGTCGCCACGGGCAGCAACCGCCATAACAAGCACGATCACTACCCCCAGAAACCAGTCAGATTTATAAAAAGCCCGTTTATTCATCCCCATCTCGTGATTTTTTGTATTCTTGTAAAGGGTTAACGCCGATCACTAATTCATTTTACGATATTTGTCTGAAAAGTATATGTTTTTTTTGACATGTATGCCAATAATTTCACGTAAATACAGGCTATTACAACATCCCGCCACCCTCGAATCATGATCGATCCGAATCATAAGGCAGTGTTGCGGCACTGCGGCAGAGGCAAAAAATAGTGCACAAAATCAGGAACGTGGCTTTATGCGGCAGCGAAAAAACCGGTAAAAAAAGGCCGCGGTTCTCACCGCAGCCCCCAGAACCCTGTTCGCAGAGTAAATTCTCAGGCGCCGAGTATGGCCCCGTTCGAAAGCCCCTGGCTACGAGCGAAATCACCGCCTGAAAGTTTCTTGCCGTTCTCGCCGCGCGCACGCAACACTTCGATCAGCCCGCCTTGCGCGGTGACCTTGAAGCTGTCCGCGGTCACGTCCGACACTTCGCCGATCTTGCCAACGACATCGGCAAACCGCCTGAACCCATGCTTGCGCGCATCGAATATCTGAATTTTCTTGCCGGCCAGCGTGGTCCAGGCCCCCGGCGCAGGATTGCAGCCACGGATCACGTTATAAACATGGTCCACCGGTTTTGCCCAGTCCAGCCGGCCTTCTGCGGCACGGCACCAGCCCTCATAGGTCGCCTGGGTTTCATCCTGCACGAGTTCCTTGTGCTTGCCCGCCACCACCAGGTCGGCCGCTTCCAGCATCGCCTTGACGCCCATGGGAAACAGTTTATTGAAATAGATCTCGCCTATGGTCTCATCCGGGCCGATCTCGCATTCTTTCTGCAAAATCACCGGACCTTCGTCGAGGCCGTCGTTAGGACGGAAAATCGTCAGGCCGGTCCGGGTCGAACCCTGAATGATCGGCCAGTTGATCGAGGAAGGTCCGCGGTGCTTCGGCAGCAGCGAAGGGTGATACTGGATCGTGCCGTGTTTCGGAATGTTCACGAACTCCTGCGGTGCGAACAGCAGCACATAAGCCATAATGCCCAAGTCGACGTTCAGCGCCTTAAGCGCATCCTGTGCCTCGGGTTTCCGATAAGAAGCAAACTGAAACACCTGCAGCCCCTTTTCCTGGGCTGCCACTTTCAAAGGGTCGGGTTTTGCGCCCTCCTTGTCCGGCGCCACAAACACACCGGCGACGTCATCACCTCGCGCAAGAAAAGCATCGAGCACTCCCTTGCCAAAATCCTGTTGACCAATAATCGCTATCTTCATGACGGATCTCCCAACAGGATTTCAGTGGAGACTAATTTTTGCGAAGCAAAAGTTATGTTGGAACTAAAATCTTGCTGTCCAATAATCACTATTTTCATTTTCTGTTCCTAAAACATTAGGGCCGCCAGGAAATCACAAGCGCCCATGGTCAGCAGATTGGAACCATTATGGCGTCGTTGGCGCCTTGGTGGCCGCTTCAGTCCTGATTACTTTGGTTTTTTCGGTGGCGCAGAAAATGCGCCGGCGCCTTTCAACTTACCGATCTGCTCATCGCCGTACCCAAGCACGTCCTTGAGGATTTCCTCAGTGTGCTCGCCAAGCGTTGGAGAGCGCTTAATCTTCGCCGGCGAAGCGGACAGCTTGATCGGCATGCCTACGTTCCACCATTTTCCGCGCTGTGGATGATCGAGTTCGACATACATTTCGCGGCCGCGAATATGTTCGTCGTTGGCGAGATCCTCGGTGGACATGATCGGTCCGCACGGCACGTTGAGCGGATTCAGGATCGCCATGAATTCGCGCTTGGTGTACTTCTCGGCAAATTTGTTGATCAGCGTCCACATCAGCTGCTGGTTCTTGCGCCGCTCGCCGATGGTGGCGAAATGCGGGTCAGCAGCCAGGTCGGGCATGCCAATGTCCGGTCCGATGCGCTTCGCGAGCGCACCCCAGACTGCTTCCTGCACAACCACGTAGAGCCAGTCGTTCGCGCCGTGCGGCTTGCAGTGGATGGCGTTGCCGAGCTGGCCCCCGCCGGAATCGTTGCCGGCGCGCGGCACGTCCCCCATGCCCTTATAGGTGGGCACGGAATACTCCGAGAGTTCGCCGCGCGTCAGGCGCTGGTGATCGCGCCATTTGACGCGACACAGGTTCATCACGCCGTCCATCATCGCCACCTCGACATACTGTCCCTGGCCGGTCTTCTCCGCCTGGCGCAAGGCAGCAAGCAAGCCTATTCCAAGGTGAAGACCGGTTCCCGAGTCGCCTATCTGTGCACCGGTAACGAACGGCGGGCCGTCGGGCACGCCGGTGGTGCTCATCGCACCGCCCATCGCCTGCGCCACGTTTTCGTAGGCCTTGAAATCAGCGTAGGGGCCCGTAGAGCCGAAACCCTTGATCGAGCCCATGACAATCTTGGGATTGATCTCGTGTATCTTTTCCCATGTGAAGCCGAAGCGGTCGAGCACGCCCGGGCCGAAGTTCTCCATGATAATGTCGCATTTCTTCAGCAGGTCGACGAACACTAACTTGCCTTCGGTCGATTTCATATTCACGGTGATCGACCGCTTGTTGCAGTTGAGCATGGTGAAATACAGGCTGTCGGCATTGGGCACGTCGCGCAACTGGCCGCGCGTGGCATCGCCCATCGGATTTTCGAATTTGATCACGTCCGCGCCCATCCACGCCAGCAGCTGCGAGCAGGTGGGCCCCGCCTGGACGTGGGTCATGTCGAGAATGCGAACCCCTTTGAGTGCTTCCATGTCTTGATCTCCAAAAATTTTGCGGCAGATAAAAGACGACCTGCCCTCGCTTGACCGTTTGACTTATTTCTTTTTTGCGCTTTGCGGATTCAGGCTCGTGATGCGACCGCTTTCAGTGCCGGCGGTTTCGTCGATGACGGCATTGATGAGCGTGGGCTTGCGCGAGCGGATTGCTTCTTCCATGCTCTTTCGCAACTCGGCCGGGGTCGTGGCGTGTACGCCCACACCTCCGAAGGCCTCCATCAGCTTGTCATAGCGTGCGCCCTTGACGAACACGGTGGGCGCCACATCGCCGCCAGCCGGATTGACGTCGGTGCCGCGGTAGACGCCGTTGTTGTTGAAGACCACCACGCAGACCGGCAGATCGTAGCGGCAGATGGTCTCGACTTCCATGCCGGAGAAGCCGAAGGCGCTGTCGCCCTCAATCGCAATCACCGGCTGGCCGCTTACCACGGCGGCCGCGACGGAAAAGCCCATGCCGATGCCCATGATGCCCCAGGTGCCGACGTCCAGGCGCTTGCGCGGCCGGTACATGTCGACGATGCTGCGGGTGAAGTCCAGCGCGTTGGCACCTTCGTTGACGAGGTACGCGTCCGGGTTGGCCTTGATGATGTCGCGCACCACGTTCAGCGCGCTGTGGTAATTCATCGGCGTCGGATCCTTGGCCAGGGTCTCGGCCATCTTGGCGAGGTTCTTGTTCTTGCGCTCGGCGATCGCGGTAAGCCAGTCGGCCGGCGGCTTGGTCCAGTTGGAACCGATGCCGGCGAGCAGCGCTGACACGCAGGAACCGATGTCGCCGACCAGCGGAGCATCGATGCGCACGTTGCTGTCCGCCTCCTGCGGCGAGATGTCGATCTGGATGAACTTCTGGCCGCCCCAGTCCTTGTGGTCCTTGCCGCCCCAGGTCTTGCCCTTGCCGTGCGAAAGCAGCCAGGTCAGGCGGGCACCGACCAGCACAACCACGTCAGCCCCGGGCAGCACGTAGGAGCGGGCGGCGGCGGCGGACTGCGCGTGCGTGTCGGGCAGCAGGCCCTTGGCCATGGACATGGGCAGATAGGGAATGCCGGTCTTCTCGACCAGCGCGCGGATGTCCGCGTCGGCCTGGGCGTAGGCAGCACCTTTGCCCAGCAGGATGAGCGGCCGCTTGGCGCCCTTGAGCAGATTCAGCGCGCGCTGCACGGCATCGGGCGCCGGAATCTGGCGCGGCGCCGGATCGACCACCTTGATCAGCGATTTCTTACCGGCTTCCGCGTCCATGGTCTGAGCGAACAATTTCGCCGGCAAATCGAGATAGACGCCGCCCGGGCGGCCAGAGACGGCGGCTCGGATGGCGCGCGCGATGCCCACGCCGATGTCCTCGGCGTGCAGCACGCGAAAGGCGGCCTTGGCACAGCGGCTTGGCGATGGCCAGCTGGTCCATCTCCTCGTAGTCACCCTGCTGCAGATCGACGATCTCGCGCTCGCTGGAGCCGCTGATGAGGATCATCGGAAAGCAATTGGTGGTGGCGTTGGCCAGTGCGGTCAGGCCGTTGAGGAAGCCGGGGGCGGACACCGTCAGGCAGATGCCGGGCTTTTGCGTCATGAAACCGGCGATGGCGGCGGCGTTGCCGGCGTTCTGCTCATGGCGAAACGAAATCACGCGCATGCCTTCGGCCTGCGCCTTGCGAGTGAGGTCGGTGATCGGGATACCGGGCAGACCGAAGATCGTGTCTATGCCGTTGAGTTTGAGGGCATCGATGACCAGGTGAAAACCATCGGTCAGTTCTAGTGATTGTGCATCGGTTGTCATGCTGAGATCCGTCATGGTTAGATACCTCGCGAACTCGCCGTCAATTGAACAAGTGTTTTGGCTATGAATATCTGCCGTGGAAGGTAAAGAGGGCTGAATTCCCCCAATTCACAGCAACTCCAGGCCACCTCAAATGTGGCTTTCATTTACACCTGCGAATCATAGGGGACTGCATGCCCATACACCCTTGACCACGGTCAATTTTTCCGGTTTTTGGTATACTAACGGGTCGCGTCGATTCTCGCCGCCCCGCAGCAAATTCTATGTCACTGCTGGCCCAACATCCCGAAGCCCAGATCATCCGCGTCCAGCTGAGGCAGAACATGATGCTCAAGCAGCTCGAAGCGGCCCACTGGGAGGAGTTGGAGACCCTGCTGGATATCGTGGATTACCCGAAGGGCGAGGCGCTTGAACACCAAGGCGACGAGTCGATGGAGCAGTATTTCATCATCGACGGCATCCTCAAGCGCGTAGTGTCGAACGCCCAGGGTAAGGAAATGATCCTGCGCTTCGCTGCCGAGAGTGAAATCGACACGAGCTATGCGGCATGGCGGCTCAAAACCCCGATCCCCTACTCAATCCGGGCCGTAACCAAGGTGCGCGCCGCCAAGCTGTCGATGCAACAGTGGGTCCAGTTCATGGAACGCTACGACTCGATCAAAAGCGAATTCGAATTCGAGATCATGAAGCTGATGAGCGAAGTCATGGGACATACGATCACGCTGCATCTGCTCGATGCGCCTGGCCGTGTGCAGCGCTTCATGCGCAAGCACCCCGCGCTGGCCGAACGCCTGCCGAAGAAAGAACTCGCTTCCTACCTCAACCTCTCTCCCGAAACGCTAAGCCGGCTGAAACGAAGCGGGAAAATATGATTTTCAGGCAGGCCTTCCCGGCTCAGACTGCGTTAGCGCGCTGGCGCAGTCTGCGGATTAGCCACGAAATCAGCGGCCAAAAGAGCAGTAGCAGCGCTAAGCTGGTGAGTGTGCCTACCAGCATGTTGGAGAAGAAGATTGTCATGTCGCGATGCGACACCAGCATCGCCTGGCGGAACGAAGCTTCGGCCCGGTCCCCCAGCACCAGTGCCAGCACCAGTGGCGCAAGCGGATAGGCGAGTTTTTTGAACGTGTAACCGGCGATGCCAAACACCACCATCATGTAAATGTCGAAGGTGGCGTTATGCACCGTATAGGCCCCGATCGCGCAGATCACGATGATGATCGGCGCGATCACCGAGAACGGAATCCTCAGGATCGCGGCGAACAGCGGCACGCAGGTCAGCACCACGATCAGTCCGGCAATGTTGCCGAGGTACATCGAGGCAATCAGGCCCCAGACGAAGTCCTTCTGTTCGACGAACAACAGCGGCCCCGGCTCGAGTCCCCAGATCAGCAGGCCGCCGAGCAGCACCGCCGCGGTGGGCGAACCCGGCACACCCAGGGTAAGCATCGGCAACAGCGCCGAAGTGCCCGCAGCGTGCGCCGCGGTCTCCGGCGCCACCACGCCCTCGATCATGCCCTCGCCAAACTTGGCGCCGTCTTTGGAGACGCGGCGCGCCACGCCGTAGCTCATGAACGATGCAGGCGTCGCCCCGCCCGGGACGATACCCATGAAGCAGCCAATCGCGGACGAGCGTAGCGAGGTGAGCCAGTACTTTGGCAGTTCCTTCCAGGTCTCAAACACCACCTTGGAGTTGAGTTTGGCCGAGGCGCCCCTGAACTCGAGCCCCTCCTCGAGGGTCAACAGGATCTCGCCGATGCCGAACAGGCCGATCACCGCCACCAGGAAGTTGAAACCGGTCAGCAGCGTGACTGTGCCGAAGGTCATGCGCAGTGTTCCAGTCACTACGTCAGTGCCGACCGCAGCGAGCGCGAAGCCGAGCATCATCGAGGCCAGGGTCTTGAACGGCGGCTCCTTGCCCATGCCAATGAAGGCGCAAAAAGTGAGCAGGTACACGGCGAAAAATTCGGGCGGACCGAACTCGAGCGCGAACTGAGCCACGATCGGCGACAGGAAGGTGATGACGATCACGCCCACGGCCGCGCCGATGAACGACGATGTGAAGGCCGCAGTGAGCGCGGCGCCGGCGCGCCCCTGCTGCGCCAGCGGATAACCGTCGAAGGTGGTCGCCACCGACCACGGTTCACCCGGGATGTTGAACAGGATCGAGGTGATCGCGCCCCCGAACAACGCGCCCCAGTAGATGCACGACAGCAGGATAATCGCCGAGGTCTGCCCACCGGGCGTCTGCGCCATCGAGAAGGTAAGCGGCAGCAGGATCGCGACGCCATTGGCGCCACCCAGACCGGGGAGCACCCCGATGATGACGCCGAGGATGACCCCGGTGAACATCAGTAAGATATTGGTGAAAGTAAGCGCGACAGCGAAGCCGCCCAGCAGGGAATTGATTGCGTCCATGATGGTCTCCCGCCGGCGCCTAGCCGAGCCCGAGCAGGGACTCGACCGGCCCTTTCGGTAGCGGCACCAGGAACCAGATTTCGAACACGGAATAGAAAAAGACGCTGTTGCCCACGCTTACCAGCACTACCTTCCACCACGGGTACTTGCCCAGCCAGCGCATGAAGAACGCGATGAACAGGATCGACGGCACGTAGATGCCAAGCCAGCCGACCAGCGCGACGTACACCGACGTCGGCACCAACACACTGAGCACCATCTTGAACTGCCCGACTTCGACGAAGACGCTGTCTTTCTCCTTGCTGATCAACAACGCGCGAACGAAGTTGACTACCGAGGAAATACAGATGATGAAACCAATGTAGAAAGGGAAGTAGCCGGTCTCCGGACCGTCCGCGCCCCAGCTCGCACCAAGGCGCCAGCTGTCGTACATCACAATCGCGCCGAGCGCGAAAATGAACGCGGCGACCGCCAGTTCGGCAGTTTTCTGGCGCAGCACTGCGGACACGTTACTTGCTTCCGGTGTCAAGATTTCCCCTCCTGATGTGTAGCGGCGCGCCGCTATATGCGGCGCGCCGTGGTTTCAGCTGCGACCTACTTCTTCTTGCTGTGCAAGAATCCTGCCCCCTTCATGAGCGCAATGTGCTCGGTCTCGGCCGCGGCGACCCAGTCGCTGTATGCTTTGCCCTCGAGACTGGTTTGATTGAACGCACCTTTCTCCATCAGAGCGGCCCACTCCGGGGTCTCGCGCACTTTTCTGAGGAGGTTAACGTAGTAGTTAACCTGCTCCTGGGTCACGCCTCCGGCCATGAAGATGCCTCGCAACATCAGGTATTCGACATCGAGCCCTTGCGACTTGCAGGTCGGGATGTCATTCCAGGACAAGTTGCCGGCGAGCTTGTTTTTGTAAGGCATGGGTTGTGCGTCGAACACACACAGAGCTCGGGTTTTTCCGGCACGCCAGTGCGCCACCTGCTCGATCGGGTTGTTGACCGACGAATTGATGTGGTTGCCGACCAACTGCACCGCTACCGTGCCGCCGCCCTTGAACGGGACGTAGGTAAATTTCGCGCCTGTCTTCTTCTCGATTGCAGCAGTGATGATCTGGTCTTCCTGCTTCGAGCCGGTACCACCCATGTTAAATTTCCCGGGGCCGGCCTTCTTCGCCGCGTCGATGTATTCCTTGGGGGTTTTGTAGGGCGTGTCGGCGTTGACCCACAGCACGAACTCGTCCAGCGCCATCATCTTGACCGGGGTCAGGTCGCGCCAGTTGAACGGCACGCCGGTGGCGAGCGGTGTGGTGAACATGTTTGACAGAGTGATAATGATTTTGTGGGGATCGCCCTTGGATGCCTTGACGTCAAGAAAGCCCTCGGCCCCCGAACCGCCCCTCTTGTTGATCACTACCATGCCCTGTTTCATCAGATTATGCTTGGCGATGATCCCCTGGATCGCGCGCGCCATCTGATCGGCGCCGCCGCCGCTGCCCGCCGGAACGACGAACTCAACGTTCTTGGTGGGCTCCCATGCTGCCGCTGTTGCCGGCGCCGTCATGGACAAACCGATAGCGGCAACAATCGAGGCCGCACCATACGATAATTTATGCTGAATATTCATTTCACTCCTCCTAACCAGTTTTATAGTTTTAAACCCGATAGTCCGGGATGCCCAACACAGAAACTTTATGGTTTTAACAGCCCCATCATCCGCAAGTCAACCGCAAAAGAAATTGACCGGCATCAATTATTACAAAAAAACCCCTATATTGCATTTGCACAACGCGCCATAAAATCAACAGTCTATCGCCGTGCTCTCATTGTCTGCTTTACTTCACCAGCACGATCGGCACTTTCGCGATATGTATCACCTTGGTTGCAACCGACCCCAGCAGCATATTGGATACCGTACCCATGCCGCGAGTGCCCATGAATATCTGGTCGCAACCTTTTTCTTCGGCGTATTTGCCTATAATCTCAGCCGCATCGCCAACACCGATGTGATGCTGATACTTGACCTTGGCGGCATCCAGCTTCTGCATCGCGGTCTTCAGCGCCGCCATGCCTTCTTCGTGATGATACTCGTTGATCTTGTCGTGACCGATAACTGAAGATACACGGCTTCCATAAGGCATCGTGTGCTGTACATTGAGCAGGTGGATTTCGGCACCGTCCTTGTACCAGCCCAGGTTCTTCAGCAAATGGTCGATGGTATGGTCCGAATGTTCCGAGCCGTCCACCGGCACCAGCAATTTCAGCATCTGATCACTCCTCTTTCAATTATCAACTGCGTCCGCATCCGGTTCACGATTGGGATTCCTCGCCCGCAAGGTCGACTACCCCTTTTTGTTTTGCCAGAGCGCGCGCCGCCAACCACTTGCCCACGGCGACAACGAACACGACACCGACGGCGGGTGCGGCCCAGTGCAGCCACGATGCATGCGCATTGACCCAATCGGCAACCACCGGATCAGTGGCTGCCATTTCACCAGCCACCCAACCCAGGATGCCAGCGCCGATGGTAATGATAATGGGGTAACGTTCCATGAGTTTCATCAGCATGGTTGCGCCAAAAATCACTATCGGAATACTGATCAGCAGCCCCAGCACCAGCAGGACCATGCTGCCCTTGGCGGCGGCAGCAACTCCGATCACGTTGTCGAGGCTCATCACCAGATCGGCAATCAGAATCGTCTTGATCGCCGCCCACAGGTTGGAGCTCGACTCGATGCCATCGTCTCCGCCATCCTCGGGGACCAGCAGTTTCACCGCAATCCACAGCAACAGCGCAGCGCCGATAAGCTTGAGATAGGGAAACTTGAGCAGTTCAACTGCGACGATGGTCAGGACGATCCGCATGATAACCGCAGCACCGGCGCCCCAGAACACCGCTTTTTTCTGCTGGTGCGGCGGCAGTGAGCGGGCCGCGAGCGCGATAACCACGGCGTTATCGCCGGACAGGATGATATTGATCCAGATGATGGTCAGCAACCCCATCCAAAAATGGGTGGTCATTACTTCAGCCATAAGTACCATTTCCTCTCTGAAGATTTGTCCGGCGTTCAGTACACCAAGGGATTACAACAGTTTTTTATCATACCGCAGCGCCCGCTGTCCGGTCATCTCAAACCGGACGCGAGGCGTGCCAGCAAGGCTCAGAACAAGCCGACCACTTTGCCATTGTCATCGAGGTCGATCTTCTCCGCCGAAGGCACCTTGGGCAACCCCGGCATGGTCATGACGTCACCACAGACCATGACAACGAATTCGGCTCCCGCCGCCAGCCGCACTTCGCGGATGTTCAGGACATGGCCCGATGGCGCCCCTCGCAATTTGGGATCGGTCGAGAACGAATACTGCGTCTTGGCCACGCACACCGGATATTCTCCATAGCCGTCCTCCTGCAATTTCTTGATCTGCCCGCGAACCTTTGCGTCCGCAGTGACATCACCCGCGCCGTAGATCTTGGTGGCAACAGCCTTGATTTTGTCCCATAGCGGCAAATCGTCCTCGTATACAAATTTAAAGTTGGACGGCACCTTATCGATCAGATCGACGACGGTGCGCGCGACTTCGGCCGCGCCCGCTCCGCCATCGGCCCAGTGCGTTGCAAGAATAACCGGGGCTTCGTGGTGCGCCATTTTTTTCTTGAGCAACTCGATTTCCGCATCGGTATCGAAGGTAAACCGGTTGATCGACACTACGCACGGCAAGCCGTAATGGTTACGCACGTTATTGACGTGGCGCTCGAGGTTGGTAACGCCTTTTTCCAGCGCCGCCAGGTTTTCCTTGTTGAGTTCCTTGACGTCGACGCCGCCGTGGTATTTGAGCGCGCGTATGGTGGCGACGATCACCACCGCATCGGGCCTGAGTCCAGACTTGCGGCATTTGATGTCGATGAATTTCTCCGCGCCCAGATCGGCGCCAAAGCCGGCTTCTGTTACCACGTAATCGACCAGCTTGAGCGCGGTCTTGGTGGCGATCACCGAATTGCAGCCATGGGCGATATTGGCAAACGGGCCGCCGTGTATGAACGCCGGGTTGTTTTCCAGCGTCTGCACCAGGTTGGGCGCAAGCGCATCCTTGAGCAGCACCGTCATCGCGCCGTGGACTTTCAGGTCCTTCGCGCGCACCGGCTTGAGGTCGCGGGTATAGGCCACGACGATATTGCCGAGCCGGTTCTTGAGATCCTTGAGCGAAGTGGCCAGGCAGAAAATCGCCATGACTTCGGACGCGACCACGATATCAAAACCATCCTGTCGCGGATAACCATTCCCCGGGCCGCCGAGTGAACCCACGATCTCGCGCAATGCGCGATCGTTCATGTCGATCACGCGCTTCCAGGCGATGCGGCGCACATCGATCCCCAGCTCGTTGCCATGGTGAATGTGGTTGTCGAGTGCGGCTGCCAGCAGGTTATTGGCGAGCGCAATGGCATTGAAGTCGCCGGTGAAATGCAGGTTGATGTCTTCCATCGGCACCACCTGGGCATAGCCGCCGCCGGCAGCCCCCCCCTTCATGCCGAACACGGGGCCGAGTGAAGGTTCGCGCAGGCAGATCATTGCCTTCTTGCCGATCTTGTTGAGCGCGTCGCCGAGGCCGACGGTAGTGGTCGTTTTGCCTTCGCCGGCGGGCGTCGGGCTGATCGCGGTGACCAGAATCAGCTTGCCGTCGGGTTTCTTGGCCAGGCTATCGACAAAATCAAGCGACACTTTGGCTTTGTAGTGGCCATAAGGCACGAGATGTTCTTCGGGAATACCAAGTTTTCCGGCAATCTTGGTAGCGCGCTCCATTTTGCCTTGTTGGGCGATTTCGATATCGGACAATGCCATTATGTTTCCTCTCTTGTGATCGATAACAGAGCCGCGCGGTACGCGACAAGCTTTTAACACTGTAGTTATAAAACAAGCGCTATCAAGCGGCGGTTAATGGCTGCCTTTGCTCAGATAGCACTGCAATCAGCATGACTGTTGTTTTCTATGCCTTCTCCAAAGCGGCGAACGCCTTGCCGCCGCCATAACTCGAGCGCGGCGTGAGTTCACCGCCTTTCATCATTTTCACGGCGCAATACTTGAACTCCGGAATCTTGCCAACAGGATCAAGCGCCGGATTAGTGAGCAGATTCGCCGCCGCCTCGTAATAGCAGAACGGGATGAACACCGCGCCGCGCGGCGTGCCGTCGTCGGCGCGCGCGTAAAGCGACACGATGCCGCGCCGCGATGCGACGCTGATCACATCACCGGGCTTGGCGCCGATCGCCTCGAGATCGAGTGGATGCACCTGCGCGGTCGGTTCGGGCTCGAGCGCATCGAGCACCGAGGCGCGTCGTGTCATGGCACCGGTGTGCCAATGCTCGAGCTGGCGGCCGGTGATCAGCACGAACGGGAATTCCCGGTCCGGCCGTTCGGCAGCGGGAATAATGTCCACCGGCACCAGCTTGGCACGTCCGGTAGGTGTTGGGAATTTATCAATAAAAACTACAGGTTGTCCTGGATCACCTTCCTTCACACAAGGATAGGTCACACAGCTTTCCTGCTCCAGCCGCTCCCACGTGATGCCGGCAATGGAATCCATCGCGCGCCGCATTTCGTTGAACACGTCCTTCGCGCCTTCATAATTCCAGTCCAGGCCGAGACGGCGCGCGATCTGCTGGATGATCCACAGATCGGGTTTCGCCTCTCCCGGCGCGGTTAGCGCCTGTCGCCCGAGTTGCACCATGCGATCGGTGTTGGTGACGGTGCCGGTTTTTTCCGGCCAGGCAGTCGCCGGCAGGATCACGTCCGCGTGATAACAGGTCTCAGTCAGGAAAATTTCCTGCACTACCAGGCAGTCGAGCTTGGCGAGCGCCTCGCGCGCGTGATGCGCGTCGGGATCCGACATCGCCGGATTCTCGCCCATGATGTACATGCCGCGGATCTTGCCCTCATGTACCGCATCCATGATCTCGACCACGGTCAGGCCGGGTTTGGGATCGAGCTTGGCACCCCACAGTTTTTCGAAGCGTGTGCGCGCTGCTGTATTATCGACGCGCTGATAATCCGGAAATACCATGGGGATCAGCCCCGAGTCGGACGCACCCTGCACATTGTTCTGCCCGCGCAGCGGATGCAGACCGCAGCCGGGACGGCCGATCTGTCCGGTCATCATGCACAGCGCGATCAGGCAGCGCGCATTGTCCGTGCCGTGTATGTGCTGCGAGATTCCCATGCCCCACAGGATCATCGAACCCTTTGATTTCGCATAGAGCCGCGCCACGTCCTTGATGGTTTCCGCTGGAATGCCGCAGACGGGAGCCATGGCTTCGGGGCTGTAGCCCTCGACGTTTTTCCTGAGTTCGTCGAAACCGAGGGTGCGGCTCTTGATGAATTTCTTGTCCACCAGCCCTTCATGCACGATGGTATGCATCATGGCATTGAGCAGCGCCACGTCGGTGTCGGGCTTGAACTGAAGGTAGTGAGCGGCATGGCGCGCAAGATCGCCGCGCCGCGGATCGGCGTAGATCAGCTTCGCGCCGTTCTTCACTGCATTCTTGATCCAGGTCGCCGCCACCGGATGATTGGACGTCGGATTGGCGCCGATCAGGAATATCACCTCGGCGTTGACCACGTCGTTGATCTGGTTCGATACCGCGCCGGAGCTGACGCCCTCCATCAGCGCCGCCACGCTCGAGGCATGGCACAGGCGCGTGCAGTGATCGACGTTGTTGCTGCCAAAACCCACGCGCACCAGTTTCTGGAACAGATAGGCCTCCTCATTGGAGCCTTTGGCCGAACCGAAGCCGCACAGCGCATTGTTGCCGCGGGTGTCACGAATGGTCTTCAGGCCGCCGCCGGCCAGATCGAGTGCTTCTTCCCATGTCGCTTCACGGAAATACTCGAGGGGATTCGCCGGATCCATCGTGAAGTCGGCGTTCTTGGGCACACCGGCCTTGCGGATCAGCGGTTTGGTCAGGCGCTGTCTGTGGTGCACGTAATCGAACCCATAGCGGCCCTTGACGCACAGCCGCCCGTGATTGGATGGCCCGTCGCGGCCATCGACGGAGATTACCTTGTTGTCCTTGACGTTATAGGTGAGCTGGCAGCCAACGCCGCAATACGGGCATACCGAATGCACCTGCTTGTCGGGCTTCACCATGCCGGCGCCGCGCGCCGGCATCAGTGCGCCGGTCGGGCATGCCTGCACGCACTCGCCGCACGCAACACAAGACGAGTCTCCCATCGGATCATCGAGATCAAACACGATTTTCGAGTGCTCGCCGCGAAACGCGTAACCGATGACATCATTGACCTGCTCCTCGCGGCAGGCTCGCACGCAACGCGTGCACTGGATGCACGAATCGAGATTGACCGCCATGCCGTAGTGCGAGAGATCGGCCGAAGGCTGGTGGCGTGCTTCAAAACGCGGTTTGCCGATCTTGAGCTTGTCCGCCCACGCATCGAGCTCGGAATTGAGCGTATGGCGCTGCTCGGGCATGTCGGAGAGCAGCAACTCGAGCACCATTTTCTGCGCAGCGACTGCGCGCGCGCTGTCGGTCGTCACTTCCATGCCCGGCGCAGGCGCACGGCAGCACGACGCAGCCAACACACGCTCGCCTTTGATTTCGACCATGCAGGCACGGCAATTTCCGTCCGGCCTGAGACCTTCCTTGTAGCACAGGTGCGGGATTTCAACGGCGCAGCGCTTTGCCGTCTGGATGATGGTCTCGCTGGCGTAACCGATCACGCGCTTGCCGTTCAATTTGAACTCGACCGGCATTGCCGCCACCTCTTCCTTCGTCATCGCTGTCATGTTCTCACCTAAAATCCCTTTTGCCGCCGGGTTTTTACTCAATTTCCCTGGGAAAATATTTCATTACGCAGCGTATCGGATTCGGCGCCGCCTGACCCAGGCCGCATATCGATGCGTCCGCCATCGCGCCTGAAAGCTCCTCCAGCAGCCCCTGGTCCCAACTCGGCTGTTCCATCAACTGCAGTGCCTTGGCGGTGCCGACGCGGCACGGCGTGCATTGGCCGCACGATTCGTCGGCGAAGAACTTCATCAGATTGCGCGCTGCGGCCGCCGCCTTATCCTTGTCGGAAAGTATGATGATCGCCGCCGAGCCGATAAAGCAGCCGTACTGGTTCAGCGTGTCGAAATCAAGCGGGATGTTGGCCATCGTCGCGGGCAGAATGCCGCCCGAGGCGCCACCCGGCAGATAAGCATAAAACTCGTGTCCCGGCAGCATGCCGTCGCAGTATTCGGCGATCAACTCCTTGACCGTAAGTCCGGCCGGCGCAAGATGCACACCCGGTTTCCTGACGCGCCCCGATACCGAGAACGAGCGCAGTCCCTGCCGGCCGTGGCGGCCGTGGGAGGCAAACCACTCTCCGCCCTTTTCCATGATCTCGCGTACCCAGTACAGCGTTTCCATATTGTGCTCAAGCGTGGGATAGCCGAACAAACCCACCTGCGCAACATAGGGCGGACGCAGCCGGGGCATGCCGCGCTTGCCTTCGATCGACTCGATCATTGCCGATTCTTCGCCACAGATATACGCACCAGCCCCTCGCCGCAGATGAATCGGAGGCAGGGGACAAGGCGGATCGGCCTGCAACGCTTTTATTTCGCGCTCGAGAATTTCGCGGCAGCCGGCGTATTCGTCGCGCAAATAAATATAGACTTCTGAAATCTGCACCGTCCACGCGGCGATGACCACCCCTTCGAGAAAGCGATGCGGCTCGCGTTCGAGATAATAGCGGTCCTTGAAGGTGCCGGGCTCGCCCTCATCGAGGTTGACCGCCATCAGGCGCGGCGCTGTTTCATTGCGCACAATGCGCCACTTGCGGCCCGCGGGGAAACCCGCCCCGCCCAGGCCGCGCAGCCCCGAATGTTCCATGGTCGTGATGATGCCCTCGGCATCGCGTTCGCCCGCGAGGCATTCAGCAGCGATCTTATAGCCGCCATGCTTGCGATATTCGGCGTAGTTGATGTACTTGCCGACCGCGCATTTTGTTTTCTTCGCCGCTACCAGCGGCGTCACCTTGTCTACCGATGCCTGCGCAACCGGGTTTTGGCCGATGACGGCAACCGGCGCCTGCTCGCAGCGGCCAACGCAGGGCGCGGGCAGCACGCGCACGCCGTCACCCAGCGCGCGCTTCAGATCCGCAATCAACTCATTGGCGCCGGACAGCTCACAGCTCAGCGAATCGCATACGCGTATCGTCAGTGCCGGCGGCGGCGTCTCGCCTTCCTTCACCACATCGAAGTGATGGTAAAAAGTGGCGACCTCATAGACCTCGGCCGTGGCAAGTTTCATTTCTCGCGCCAGCGCGACCAAATTGGCCGCTGAAATATGGCCATGGCTATCCTGGATCTTGTGCAGATGCTCGATCAGCAGGTCGCGGCGGCGCGGCGCCTTACCCAGCAACGCCTGCACTTCAGCAACCGCGCGCGCGTCTGGCACACGGCCCTTGGGCTTGCCGCGCATGGCCTTGTTGCGCTTGGTTATGCCGCTTTCCACGTATTGCTCCTCCCAACCGCTATTTCAGCACCGACTTGAGCAAACGGCCCATCTCCGCCGGGTTCTTGGTAATGTGGATGCCGCATTCTTCCATGACCGAGAGCTTCTCGGCGGCAGTGCCCTTGCCTCCCGAAATGATTGCGCCAGCGTGTCCCATGCGCTTGCCGGGAGGCGCGGTGACGCCGGCGATGAAGCCGATTACCGGTTTCTTCATGTGGCCCTTGATCCAGCGTGCGCATTCTTCTTCGTCTTCGCCACCGATCTCGCCCACCATGATGACCGCCTCTGTCTGTGGATCGTCGTTGAAAAGTTTCATCACGTCGATGTGTTTCAAACCGTTCACCGGATCGCCGCCGGTGCCGACACAGGTCGATTGCCCCAGACCGACTTCCATGAGCTGCCCCACTGCTTCATAGGTCAGCGTGCCCGAGCGGGACACCACGCCTATCGGTCCTTTCTTGTGAATATGGCCGGGCATGATACCGATCTTGAGTTCATCGGGCGTGATCACGCCGGGGCAGTTGGGGCCGACCAGCAGGGTCTTGCTGCCCTGCATGTCTGTATTTGACCTTGACCATGTCGCGCACCGGTATGCCTTCGGTGATGCAGATCACCAGTTCGAGCCCGGCTTCCACCGCTTCGTCGATTGCAGCAGCCGCAAATGGCGGGCGGCACATAGATGACCGACACCGTGGCACCGGTCGCCGCCTTGGCTTCCTTGACCGTGTCATATATCGGAATGCCATCGTAGCTTTGCCCGCCCTTCTTGGGGGTCACGCCGGCGACATAGCAGTTCTTGCCGTTCGCATATTCCTTGCCCATCTTAGTGTGGAACTGCCCGGTCTTGCCGGTAATGCCCTGCGTGATGACCTTGGTGTCTTTGTTGATCAGAATAGACATGATTAGGCTCTCCCCGCGGCCTTGACCACTTTTTCGGCCGCGTCGGCCATGTTATTGGCCGAGATAATGGGTAGACCCGATTCGGCAAGAATTTTCTTGCCGATGTCGACATTCGTCCCTTCCAGCCGCACCACCAACGGCACCTTGAGCTGCACCTGGCGCGCCGCGCTCACCACACCCTGCGCGATCACATCGCACTTCATGATGCCGCCGAAGATGTTGACCAAAATTGCCTTGAGATTGACGTTCTTCAACATGATCTTGAAGGCTTCGGTCACTTTCTCGGTCGAAGCACCACCGCCGACATCGAGGAAGTTGGCAGGGCTCCCGCCATAAAGCTTGATGATGTCCATGGTCGCCATCGCCAGCCCGGCGCCGTTGACCAGACAGCCGATGTTGCCGTCGAGCTGGATGTAATTCAGATCAAACTTGGAGGCCTCGACTTCCGCGGGATCTTCCTCGTCGAGATCGCGCATCGCGACGATGTCGGGATGGCGGAACAGGGCGTTGTCATCGAAATTCATCTTGGCATCGAGCGCCACCACCTTTTCGTCGCCGGTCAAAATTAGCGGATTAATTTCGGCGAGCGAACAGTCGGTTTCGTCGAAACTCCGGTACAGCCCTTTAAGAATATCGCGGGCCTGCGGCAATGCTTTTTCCGGAATGCCGATTTTGCGTGCGATATCTTCAGCGTCCTTGTCAGCAAGGCCGGCCATCGGCTCTACGATCACTTTGTGTATCTTTTCCGGCGTCTTGGCGGCGACTTCCTCGATGTCCATCCCGCCTTCGCTGGAAGCCATGAGCACTACACGCTGGGTGCCACGGTCGATCACCATGCCAACATAGAGTTCCTTCTTGATGTTGGCACCCTCTTCAATCAGCAACCGGCGCACCTTCTGTCCCTCGGGCCCGGTTTGATGGGTCTTCAACTGCATGCCGAGTATCTGGTCCGCAAACTGTTTCACTTCTTCCGTTGACTTTGCAACCTTGACGCCGCCCCCTTTGCCGCGACCGCCGGCATGAATCTGCGCCTTGACCACCCACACTTTGCCGCCGAGCTTCTGCGCCGCGTCTGTGGCCTCATTGACCGTAAAGCAGGGGACGCCGCGCGGCGTGGCGACGCCATACTTCCTTAAGATTTCTTTGGCTTGATATTCGTGGATTTTCATTTTCGACCTGTGTGAAAGCATCTGCGATGCCCTGCGACGTTGATGCGTACCATTGTTAATCTATTACAGAGACTTGGGCATGAGCCTTGACCGGAGTCAATAATCCGGAATCGAGCGGCGGGTTTGGAATATTTCCTCGCTTACGCTGACCTCAACGCCGCGCAGCGGTTCGAGATCGTGTAATGAAAAAGTGCCCTGGACGACACTCGCCACGATCACTCGCATGCGCTGGTTGCAGCAATCGTAATCGAGAACGATATTATAACAAGCCGTGCTCTCGCCTCGCTCAGGAAGTAAGCGCCAAAAAATACGGCTTCGATGAATACGCGGCAGCGCAAAAATTTATCTTCCTTTTTCGGGCAAGGCTAGCCCCCCTCGCCAACTCTACGGCAACTGCAGCAGGTGATCCTGTCTTGAGGTTTGCATGGTTAAGGATTTCGTTGAGTTTAAAACACTATCCCATCCATATTTGCGGCTGTGCAGCAAATCTAGATATTGCTAGATGTTCGAACGAATATCAGGAAATAAGCAAAAACTGATATGACTGGCCAAAAAAAAGCGCAACCCTGTGAGGTTGCGCTAAAGTTCCACCAAAGGAGGAGGTTTTGGAGGATATGCCGATACTCGTTAAAGAGCACCCAACACGGCTTGATTATGCCTAGCAACCAAGCCTATTGCAAGCCATTTCTGCTGCTTTGCAATATACCTTTTATAAGCCGTCGAGATAAAAAAACTAATCCGAACCCACTCCAAAGCTATCGCGCGGATTCGTGCCAGGCGTGCAGCGGCATCTGCCAGCCGCACGCACACCGCGTTTAACGCACCACCAACACCGGAACCTTGGCGTGAGTGAGCACCTTGCGCGTCTCGCTGCCCAGGAGCACCGCAGCCAGGCCCTTGCGACCGTGGGATGTCATAAGAATCAGATCGCAGTTCTTAGTCTCCGCGGTCTTAAGAATTGCGTCATACGGATGGTCACTAGTTTCGCAGACCGTGTCGCAGGAAATACCCGCCTCGTGCGCAGCGTTTTTCATGAAGGCGAGATAGCCTTCGGCGCGCGCCTTGGCTTCCTCCTCAATCCGCTCCTCAGTCACCGGGTCGAAGGCGCCTTCATAGGCAATCAGCAGATGGTAATCCGGGATAACGTGAATGCCGGTAATTTTCGCCTGATGCACCTTCGCCAGCGCTAACCCAGTGCGTATCGCGCGCTGGGACTGCTCTGACCCGTCAGTTGGTATCAGGATATTCTTGAACATCGGCCCCTCCTCCACAACAGCGCAGATGTGACGATTTCACTTATTGGACTTATTGCCAAGCTTGTCGCTGTCTCGCCCGGCTGTCAAGCATCAGCCGGCTGCCGTGCCGCAACGCCTGTTATTCAGTCTGAATTTCCGATGCTGGCGGCCACCAGGCCGAGACCCGGCGTGGTAGTGCTATGCGTATACTCCACGTTAAGCCCAGAGTCCGAACATTGATGTTGAAACCTGCAATATCTTCGCCAACCGCCGATTCCGGGGGCGCTGCCTTCGGCCCCTGGAACCCGGGTATCAGTTCCCAGCTGCCGTCGAGGCTGCTCGGGCTATCGACCATTTTCAGGCCTGAGCACGTTTTTACCAGCATTGAGCACGCCCGCGAGTGCCGCGATTTCACCGGACTTGCGATGGGCGAGCTTGTCATCTTCCGTCCGGAGCGTCTGGTCATACACGAGTTGCTGATACGCCTCACCGCCGACTTTACGGTGCCCGACGGCTCGCGCGTGGAAGATCTCGGGATAAATTTCCGTCGCATGACCGACACAATCTTCGTTGGGTACATAGCGCCGCGCATGGTTGAAATCGTTGAGGAATACGACGGAATCAAGCGCGCGCTCGACGGATTCATTACCGCGGAATTAAAGGTGATTCTGGACGCAACGGCCACGACAGCGCCGCCGCCGGCTGCGGAACTTACGACCCTGGGCCGCGTGCTGGCTCTAATCGGCAGAGTCAGGTGCGTTAAGAACGTCCGGCCTCGCACTGAGGACGAATGGGAAAAAGAGGATCGGGTGCTGCGTGTATGGACCGAAAAGGCCCAGGCGGTCGAGGATCCGCTGCAAAAGGCCGCTTACCGGGCACTGCTCAAAGTCGTATCGGCAGTCCGAATCAAACACGGCCGGGTGTGGGCGGATCTGGCCCTGCTCACCTCGCTGGCCACCGGCATCGCCTGCAACGAGTATGGCAGCGAAGCACTGGGTCGCCTCATCGAACCGCACATCCAGAAAGCAGTAATGGTCGAAGGCTACCGCCTGCTGCCCACGCAGGAGCGTCCGGTCGTAATGAATACCAAGGGCGCATCCGCCTCCGGAAAAAGCACACTGCGTCCCTTGCAAAAAAAACTTGCCGGAGAAATCGGCGTGCACTGGAGTGATTTTGCACTCATCAGTCCCGACATCTGGCGCAAGTATCTGCTGGACTACGCCACCCTCGGGGACGTCTACAAGTATGCCGGCGCGTTCACCGGGCTCGAACTGGAAATCATCGATCACAAACTCGACCGCTACATGGCGCGCAAAGCTGAGAAAGGCGGGATGTCGCACCTGCTGATCGACCGGTTCCGGTTTGACAGCTTCGCACCGGATTCGGATGAGGAGGGCAGCAACCTTCTCACCCGCTTCGGACACCTGGTCTACATGTTTTTTCTGATTACGCCTCCGCATGAAACCGTGGAACGTTCATGGAAACGCGGCCTAGATGTCGGGCGCTACAAAGCAGTGGATGACCTGCTCGCCCACAACATCGAAGCTTATACCGGCATGCCCGAGCTGTTTTTCACCTGGGCGCTCCGCGCTAACAAGTCGGTTCATTACGAGTTCCTCGATAACAGCGTGCCGCCCGGCGAGCAGCCGCGGACCGTCGCATTCGGCTGGAATGGCGAGATGTACATACTCGACGTAAAGGGCATGCTCGATGTCGATCGTTACCGGAAGATCAACGTCGGCGCGTCAAGCCCGGACCGGGTCTATCCGGATCGGCAGGCCCTGGCCGCTGAAAACAATGTGCAGTTCCTGTCTCAATGCGTATGCAGGATTCCGACGGTCAACTTCGTGGATCGCGCCACCGGTCGCATCTATGCCCGCATCAGGTCAGGCGCGCTGGCCGGCACGGATCCCGACATTCTCATTCAGGCGCTGGCAGACGAGGAAACGCGCGCCGGCATTCTGGCGGTCGCGCCGTCAGCCATGAATGATGCAAGCAAACCAGTGCAGCTGCGCGAAGTGTTGCAGTCGAAACGCTTTCACACTCTGGGCCGCTGCGTGTGATGCGGGGTTCGCGTCGGTATCGCTGTCAGATGCCGCCCGGTTCGTCGCCGGGGTGCCGCAGATTGCGCAGCGCATATGGCTTGCCCGGATACTTTCTGAGCGCCGCTTCGTCCACCTCCACACCCAGCCCCGGCGCAGTCGGCAAATCAATGTACCCGTTTTTCGGTTTCAGCTGATTGGGCGAGATTCCGTCGCAAAATTCCACGAAGGGAAGAAAATATTCGGTGATAATGAAGTTGGGCATCACCGCCGAAACGTGGACCGTGGCAGCCAGCGCCACCAGTGTCGAATTGTAGTTGTGCGGTGACACGGCCACGAGAAAAGACTCAGCCATGGCTGCAATCTCCTTGAGCTCGAGTATGCCGCCGACACAGGCCACGTCCGGGTTCAAAATGTCCGCGGCGCGTTTTTCGAGAAGCGGCCTGAAGCCCGCTTTGGTGTAGGTCGCCTCTCCGATCACGATGGGCAAACCGGTTTCACGCCGGATCTGCGCCAGCTCGTCGGGGTATTCCGCCTGACACGACTCTTCCATCCAGTACAGCCCAAACTCGGCGAGCCGCCGGTCGAGCCGGATCGCATGCATCGGGGCCAGCCGCCGGTGCTGGTCGATGAGGATGTCGACGTCGTGACCCACGGCATCGCGCACTGCCTTCACCACGCGCACCGCACGTTCTTCGTGCTCTTTGGGTATCCAGGTGCGCCACGGCGAAGGCAACGGGTCGAACTTGAGCGCAGTCCAGCCCTGCCCGACAACCTTCTCAGCCGCCCGGGCATAATCCGCGGGTTCCTGCAAACCATAGGCCCAGCCATTGGCATAAACGCGGATTTTATCCCGGCAGCGCCCGCCCAGAAGATTGTAGACGGGTTGATTGCAGGCCTTGCCCACGATGTCCCACAGCGCCTGCTCGATGCCGCTGATCGCGCAAAAAAGTTCGACCGATCCGCGGCGTGCCGCGTAATCGTCAAATGCAAACTGCGTAAAGTGCTTGATGTCGAACGGGTTGCGGCCCACCACATAGGGACCGAGCGCATCAAGCTGCGCCATCACCGCGCGGTCGCGGTCGTATTGCGAGTAGGATTCGCCCCAGCCGATGATGCCCGCATCGGTTTCAACTTTGACGAAAATCAGGTTTTTGCGCCAGCCGGGATGCACGACGAAATTCGTTATCTTTGTGACTTTCATTTTATGGACATCCCTTGAATCCAATCCGCAGCGAAGTCTGGAATCTATGCCCTCGCAGTTTCGGGTGTCAAGCTTGAACCTATCCCGGTGTTATAATTTTCTTAGTCCATATAATTCCAAGATCCGAACCTTGAGAGGAGCCTGTTATGACCGATACCGTGCTTCGCGGCATGCCGCCGCATACCGACCTTGGCCTGCGTGAACTCGTCACATCCCTGTTGCCACAAGGGTTCGCGAAAATCACCCAGCCCATCGCGTCCACCGTGATCACCACTGACGACAAGGGGCTGACCGCTGGAGAAGTCAACATCCAGACGCGTGACGGCGCGGTTCCCGCTTACCGGGCCGTGCCGGAGAAAAACGGCAAATACCCGCTGATACTGGTCGTGCAGGAAATCTTCGGCGTACACGAGCACATCAAGGATGTCTGCCGGCGCCTGGCCAAGCTGGGTTATTTTGCGATAGCCGTGGAAATGTATTACCGGCAAGGCGACGTATCGGCCATGACCGACAACCAGGAAATTTTTGCCAAGGTCGTCAATCACGTGCCCGACAGCCAGGTGCTCTCCGATCTTGACGCCGCCGTGGTCTACGCCGAGACCACCGGAAAAGCCGACAGCGCAAAGCTCGGGATTACCGGTTTTTGCTGGGGCGGCCGCATCACCTGGACTTATTGCGTGCACAACCCCAAAGTGAAGGCGGGGGTCGCGTGGTACGGAAAGCTGGTCGCACCACAGAAAGCACCGCTGCAACCGGCCTACCCGGTCGAACTCGCGCCCCATCTCAAAGTGCCGGTGCGCGGGCTCTATGGCGGCCAGGATGCCAGCATCCCCGTTGAACACGTCGAACAGATGCGTGCTGCGCTTAATGCTGCCGGCAACACGACCGCGGAAATCATTGTCTATCCGGAAGCGCCGCATGCGTTCTATGCGGATTATCGTCCAAACTATCGCAAAGAGGCGGCCGACGACGGTTGGCGGAAAATGCACGAGTGGTTCAAAAAATTCGGCGTTGTCTGAGCACCGGAGTGCTGCCAAACAACGACACAGGAAAGGAACATCATGGAACTCGGGTTGAAAGGGCGCACGGCGCTCATTACAGGCGGTTCGCGCGGAATAGGATTTGGCGTAGCGCGCCTGCTTGCCGCTGAAGGATGCCACCTGCATCTTGCTTCCCGTAATGCCGCCGACCTCGATGCGGCTCGTAAAAAGATCACGGCGGCCGGTTCGATAAACGTCACGTGCCATGCCCTCGATCTGTCCATACCAGGCAACGCGGTGAAGCTGGCGGGCACATGCGGGGATGTAGACATCCTGATCAACAATGCCGGCGCTATACCTCAGGGCACGATCACCGCGTTGGATGATCCGGCGTGGCGCGCTTCCTGGGAGTTGAAAGTCTTCGGCTATATCAACGTGACCCGTGAAATCTATCGCGCCATGTGCGCGCGGCGTAGCGGTGTCATAGTCAACGTAATCGGCACCGCCGGCGAGAGGCCGAGCGCCGGTTACATCGCTGGCAGCATGGCGAATTCGGCCCTGATGACGATGTCGCGAGCGCTCGGCGCCGAAAGCCCGGGCTTCGGTGTGCGCGTGCTCGGCGTCAGCCCCAGCGCAACTGCAACCGACCGCGGCATCACGCTCTGGAAAAAACGTGCCGAACAGGATTTGGGAGATGCGGAACGGTGGCGTGAACTGACCAAAGGTTTCCCGTTCGGCAGGCCCGCCACTGTTGACGAGGTCGCGGAGGTCATTGTCTTTCTTGCCTCAGATCGCGCGTCCTATGTCAGCGGCACTATGGTGACCGTCGACGGTGGCGCGAGCTGGCGCAAATAGGCGGGACGATTCCGGAGCGCGGCGTCCGGTCACTTCTCTGGATTTTTGGTGGTAGCCGGCCTACGGCGTTGACTTCTTTTTCATAGCGCTGGCGGGCTGCCGTTACTTTCGCTCTGGCGGCATCCAGTGTTTTTTTGGCCGCCTCGAGCTGGTGCCTGAGTTCGTCAGCGCGTTTCTGGGCCGCCTGGTAAGCGTCCTGAAAATTCAGGTAGTCCTGTTCCGCGAACTTCGCGTCGTGCTGCGCTTGCTGCAGTTCACGGTAAGCGAAGCCGGCCCGTTGCTGGCCGTGCAGCAGCACGCTTTCCCTGCTGGACAGGTCCCCGACCGGAGCGGGCTTCTGGGTCTGAGCCAGAGCAGCGCCGCTCACGCACGTTATCAGGACAGGCACCCAGATTTTCATCATCGCTTGTAACGCAGAATGCGAGCCATGGGGCAATCCTACTACCGAAAGATGATTTCCGCGACTGGGCGGCATCGGCCGGGAATTCCGATAAAAGGGCTGGAATAAGCCGCGCGGTATCGCCAAGCAGGCGGCCTAGCCATTACCCCGCAATATCCGCACCTTAACCAATGATGATTCAGCGGGTGTTGGCTTTGACCAGTTTGGCCTGTGCGGGATGGAAAGAATAGCCTTCCTCCTGCGCATTGGCCAAACACTTTTCGTACTCTTTATACGCCGAACTCGACTCAGCGATCACCGTACGGTCAACGGAAAGGCGCTGCCATTTCCATTTATGGTTCGGATCCTGGTAGAAACGCCAGATGGAATTCATCGGTGTGTGACTCCTTAACCTGACTATATGCAACCCTGCGAAAACGCATGGCTGATCAGCACATTAAAAAACTAATTGGTGGGTCGTGTTGGACTCGAACCAACGACCAAGGGATTATGAGTCCCCTGCTCTAACCAACTGAGCTAACGACCCGGCGCCGCGATTGTAATACAGAAGAAACCCCCTCCCGGGACCGGGAGGGGGCAATTTCTAGTTCTCAGTGTCGAGGAAGCTGCGCAGTCTCTCCGATCGCGACGGATGGCGCAGTTTCCTGAGCGCTTTCGCTTCGATCTGGCGTATGCGCTCACGCGTCACGTCGAATTGCTTTCCGACTTCCTCCAGCGTGTGGTCCGTGTTCATCTCGATGCCGAAACGCATGCGCAGCACCTTCGCCTCGCGCGGAGTGAGCGTGTCGAGAATGTCTGCGGTCACGCCGCGCAGGCTCGCATACACCGCGGAGTCAGAGGGGGCCATGGTCGACTGATCCTCGATGAAATCGCCAAGATGCGAATCGTCGTCGTCGCCGATCGGCGTCTCCATGGAGATCGGCTCCTTGGAGATCTTGAGGATCTTGCGTATTTTCTCTTCCGGCATCTCCATTTTCTCGGCCAGCAGCGCGGGATCGGGTTCCTGCCCCGTTTCCTGCAAAATCTGGCGCGAGATGCGGTTCATCTTGTTGATGGTCTCGATCATGTGCACCGGTATGCGGATGGTGCGCGCCTGGTCCGCGATGGAGCGCGTAATTGCCTGGCGAATCCACCACGTGGCGTAAGTCGAAAACTTGTAGCCGCGTCGGTATTCAAACTTGTCCACCGCCTTCATGAGGCCGATGTTGCCTTCCTGAATCAGGTCGAGGAACTGCAGGCCGCGGTTGGTGTACTTCTTCGCGATCGAGATCACCAGCCGCAGGTTGGCTTCGGTCATTTCTCGTTTGGCACGGCGCGCCCGTGCTTCGCCGGTCGACATCTGGCGATTGATTTCCTTGAGCTCCTTGATCGGGATGCCGACTCGCGTCTGCATGTCGATCAGTTTCTGCTGCTGCTCAACGACTGCCGGTTCGAAACGCGCAAGCGTCTCGCTCCAGGCACGTTTGGCCGCGACTTCGCTCGATACCCAGCGTAGATTGCTTTCCTTGCCCGGGAATTCCTTGATGAAGTGCGGCCGCGCCATGCGCGCCTTGTTGACGCACAGATTCATGATCTCGCGCTCGTGGCCACGCACCTCCTCGACCAGCCTGCGCAGTCCGTCGCACAGCGCCTCGACTTGCTTCGCGCCGAAACGGATGTTCATCAGTTCATTGGAGATGGCATCCCGCGCCTGAAGGTAGGCGCGGCTGCGCGAGCCGTCCTTGACGAGCGCGCGCGTCATCTTGCCATAAAGCGTGCGGATCACGGCGAAACGCTTGAGTGACTCCAGTTTCAGGCGCAGCAGGTCGGCAGCCTGCGCTGCGGCGGCGCGCTCCTCGACTTCTTCCTCGTCCTCTTCCGAGTTCGCAGCCTCGTCAACGACTTCCTCGACCTCTTCCGCGGATTCCTCCACGATCTCTTCTTTGGCGTTGGGATCGATCAGCCCGTCGACCACCTCGTCGGCGCGCATTTCATCTTTCTCGATCCTGTCGGCCAGCGCGAGGATTTCGGCTATCGTGGTCGGGCACGCCGAAATCGCCTGGATCATGTGCTTCAGGCCGTCTTCGATGCGCTTCGCAATCTCGATCTCGCCTTCGCGCGTCAGCAGTTCGACCGAACCCATTTCGCGCATGTACATGCGCACCGGGTCGGTGGTGCGGCCGAATTCTGAATCAACGGTGGACAGCGCCGCTTCCGCTTCCTCCACGGCATCTTCATCCGCCACTGCTGGCGCGGCGTCCGACATCAGCAGCGTCTCGGCATCTGGTGCATGATCATAAGCCTGGATGCCCATGTCGTTGATCATGCTGATGATGCTCTCGATCTGCTCGGCATCGAGCATGTCGTCGGGCAAATGATCGTTGATCTCGGCGTAAGTGAGGAAGCCGCGTTCTTTGCCCAACACAATCAGGTTTTTCAGGCGGGTGCGGCGCGCCTCGGCATCTGCGGGCGAGAGCTCCCGGCGCTCGAATTCCTTGACCAGCGCTTTTTCCTTGGCAGTCAGCTTTTCGCGCCGGCCAACTTTACCATTGAGCGCGGGTTTGACTTCGGCAAGCTTTTTTTGCTTGAGTAGAGCTTCCTTCAGCGCGACCTTGTCGAGCTTCTGGGTCTTGCCCAGCACTTTTTTGGCGGCGGCCTTGACCTTCGCCAGCCGTTTGTCTTTCTGCAAATCCTTGGGCTTGGCCGCGGTGTGAGTCTTGGCCTTGGCGCGGGCCGGCGATTTTGCCGTGGTCTTGCGTTTGGACTTCGGCTTTGCCGCAATCCTTTTTTTCACGACCGGCTTCTTCTTCGCGACCAGCCGGCTTTTGGCCTTGGTCTTGGCTGCGCCTTTCTTGGCCGCAGTCTTCTTCTTGGCCCCGTTTCGTTTGGTCTTAGCTGATTTTCTGAGTATTGCCATGTCTCTTATCCCCGCCTGAGAGATTTCGCCGAAAAACCCAATATTATACTCCAATTCAGCGCTGATTTCATTCCTCGGTCGTCTGCACAAGCCGCTGTTATAAAAGGGGAATTGGCGTCACGCCTGGCGCACTGTGTGGGATCACGTCCCCGGGGTGCCCGGCAGCGGTTGGGCAACCGTTCCGCCTTTGAGTTCATTCAGCCGACGCGACAATTGCTGAAATCGCTGGCGTTCCGAGTCATCGCTCGCGCCTTTTGCTTGCAGCTGTTCATATTCGCTTTTAACCTGATGCAGTTCCAATTTCGTAAATATGCCCTCCAGCACGGCATCCGCAGTTTGCTCGTCGTCCATGCCCGTCAAGGTCTCGGCAACCGCTTCTTCATAAAGCGGGAAATGACTGGACGTCCGCATCGCTTCGATAATGGCCGCTGCCGAAGCCAGCCCGCCCTGTCTCAGGACGCGCACCAGCTCTGCGGCAGGCTGATACTCCGGGGTCGAATCCAGCAGCAGGCACATTTTGTCTGATATTTTTTCAGCAAGCCGGGGCTGATCGAGCAACAAGCGCAGCAACTGCTTGTCCGAGGTCATCTTGGGAGCGCGATTGAGCAAAGGCCGGGCAGGTTCCATACGCCTGGCCAGCGCTTTGAGTTCGCACAGCCTTTCCACCTCGTCCGGTGTGAGCCGGGAAGCTTCTGCCAGCGCCTTGACGATCTGCAGACGCAAACCTGGGGCCTGGATCTGCTTGAGCAGGGGCTTGGCGAGATGAATCAGATTGGCACGACCCTCGCTGGTATTTGAATCAACTCTTTTTTTGAGTTCATCCAACAGAAAACCAGAAAGGGGAACTGATGTCCAAATATCGTTCTCAGCACATTTTCGTACATACGTATCCGGATCTTCACCCTCCGGGAGAAACAGAAAACTTATCGTCTTTCCATCAGCTGTTTGAGACAAGCTATTTTCGAGCGCACGCCAAGCCGCCCGACGACCAGCCTGATCACCATCGAAACAAAATACGACATCGTCGGTAAGTCGAAGAAGTTTTTGAATATGCATAGAGGTTGCCGCAGTTCCCAATGCAGCAACGACATACTCCACACAATGCTGCGCCAGTCCAATTACATCCATGTAACCTTCAACTACTAGAACCTTCCCAGCTTCTCTCATTGCCTTCCGGGCCTGAAAAAGCCCATAAAGTTCACGCCCTTTCTCAAATACCGGGGTCTCTGGTGAATTAAGATATTTTGGCTCCCCTCCGTCAAGAACGCGACCACCAAAACCAACTATATTTCCGCGTTCGTTAACGATAGGAAACATGATCCTATTTCTAAAACGATCGTATCTCTTACCCCCGTCCCCCTCGATTACCAGCCCCGCCGCAACCAGCGCCTTGGCGCCGTAATCGGGAAATACCGCGGCCAGCCCCTGCCAGCCGCCTGGGGCATAACCGATACCAAAGTGCTTGGCGATATCGCCCGACAGCCCGCGCCCCTTGAGATAGGCTATGGCATGGGGTGCGTCTTTGAGTTGCGCGCGGTAGAACTGCGCAGCGCGCAGCAATACTGCGTATAAATCATCACCCTCTTCGGCGCGGCGCGCAGCCTGCTCGGTACGTGGCGCTTCGGGCACGGTCATGCCCACACTTTGAGCGAGTTCCTTCACGGCATCGATGAAACCCACGCCGCTGTATTCCATCAGGAAGCCGATCGCCGTGCCGTGTTCCCCGCAACCAAAACAATGATAGAACTGCTTGGTCTGGCTGACGGTGAATGACGGCGTTTTCTCGGAATGAAACGGACAGCATGCGACGAAGTTGGCGCCAGCGCGCTTCAACTTCACATGACGATCCACCACGTCGACGATATCGACGCGGTTGAGTAAATCCTGGATGAACGTTTGGGGAATCATGGCCGCGGATGACGCTTAACAGCGGAGCATGAGAGCATTGCGCTGACAGCTTGCGGATGGGGTATGGCCACTATCATCGGGCCATTATAGGGCACTTCCAGAACAACGAATATATCTTTTTAAAACAGTGGCTTGCAATATATATTGCTGGAGATGATCATCCGGCCAGCCGGGCTTTGACGCGTGCTGAAACCT
Source organism: uncultured beta proteobacterium (assembly GCA_942492335.1). Classification (GTDB taxonomy): domain Bacteria; phylum Pseudomonadota; class Gammaproteobacteria; order Burkholderiales; family SG8-41; genus CAKKQX01. The sequence goes on from CALOEN010000021.1 coordinate 223,539, forward strand.
GGGACATATCGGCACGGCCGGCCAGTCGCGGCTTGAGCATGGCCATCACCTTGCCCATATCCGAAGGTCCCTGCGCACCGGTTTCCTGAATGGCGGCATCCAGCGCGGCGGCGATCTCCGCCTCGGACAAGGCCTGCGGCATATAGGCCTGCAGCACACCGAGTTCAAACTTTTCCTTGTCGGCCAGATCCTGCCGTCCGCCTTTCTCGAACTGCACGATCGATTCGCGGCGCTGCTTGATCATCTTTTCGATGATGCTCACGATGTCGGCATCGGTCAGGTCTTTGCGCTCGTCGACCTCGCGCTGTTTCAGGGCGGCCAGCACCAGGCGAATCGCGTCGCGGCGACCGGCGTCCCCGCTGCGCATAGCGGTCTTGAGTTCGTCGTTGATTCGGGCTTTCAAAGACATGATGATGAGTGTGGTGTCAGGCGGGGGGGCGAAAAAACAAAAAGGCGCGAGGGGATCCCCTCACGCCTTGTTCTTTTTGCCTTACGAATTAATAAAGCTTCGGCGGCAGCAGTTGCGAACGCAGGCGCTTGTGCGTGCGTTTCACCGCGGCGGCGAGCTTGCGCTTGCGCTCCGAGGTCGGCTTCTCATAAAACTCGCGAGCGCGCAGCTCGGTCAGAAGGCCGGTCTTTTCCACGGTGCGCTTGAAGCGGCGCAGCGCCACTTCGAAAGGCTCATTTTCCTTGAGTCGTACGGTCGGCATATCTATCCTTGGCTAACTGAGTTCGCGGAACCCGAAACCGGGTAGTATATCAAGCCCCGGGCTTTTTTTGAAGTACGACCTTGTTTTGGCTATCTTGACGACACATCCATGCTGGTTCTGGGCATAGAAACCTCCTGCGACGAGACCGGTGTCGCGCTGTACGACACCGGCCACGGTCTGCTCGGTCATGCCCTGCACTCCCAGGTTGAAATGCATGCCGACTATGGTGGTGTAGTGCCTGAGCTGGCCTCGCGCGACCATATCCGGCGTGTGCTGCCATTGACCCGCGAAGTTCTCGCCAAGGCGGGCCGCACACTCCCCGATCTTGATGCCGTCGCCTATACCGAAGGCCCGGGCCTGGCCGGGGCCCTGCTGGTGGGCGCCAGCATCGCGCACGGTCTGGGCTATGCCCTGGGTAAACCGGTGCTGGGCGTGCACCATCTCGAAGGCCATCTGCTCTCACCACTGCTGTCACACCCCGCTCCCGACTTCCCGTTTGTGGCGCTGCTGGTTTCGGGCGGCCACAGCCAGTTGATGCAGGTTGGCGGGGTCGGCGACTACAGGTTGCTGGGCGAGTCACACGACGATGCTGCGGGGGAAGCCTTCGACAAAACCGCCAAGCTGCTGGGGCTCGGTTATCCCGGTGGACCGGCCCTCGCGCAGCTTGCCGACAGCGGAAAACCCGGCCGCTACAAGCTGCCGCGGCCCATGCTGACGCAGCTGGCAAAAACCGGAGACCTCAATTTCAGTTTCAGCGGGCTGAAGACAGCGGTGCTCACGCTAGTCAATCAGCAACCGGCCGATGACAAGACGCGCGCCGATATCGCAGCCGAGTTTCAGGCGGCGATCGTCGATGTCCTGGTCGCCAAAGCGCTGGCGGCGCTGGATCAAACCGGGCTTAGCCGGCTGGTTGTCGCCGGCGGCGTCGGCGCCAACCGCCTGCTACGCGAACGCCTGACCGCCAGCGCGCGCAAAGAGGGCTGCCGCGTGTTTTACCCTGAACTCGAGTTTTGCACCGACAACGGCGCGATGATCGCATTCGCAGCAGCGCTGCGGATGCAGCGTACGGGGCTCGTGATTCAGGATTCAGAGAAATCCGGGTTTACCGTGAAGCCGCGCTGGGAACTGGAAACGGTCTAAGCGCCTTAACGCCCCTGGTTTTATTTCGTATCCTGTTTCCCGGTTGCAGCATCTCTCTGTTTCTCGCCGATCCGGCCTTCCTTGCCGGCCAGCAGATTGCGGATATTGGTCCAGTGGCGCCACACCAGCAGCGCTGATACGGCACTTACCGCCGCAGTAAACGGATGCAGTCCGTAGAGCAGCAGGCAGAAAAAAGGCGCAAACAGCGCGGAAACCAGAGCCGCCAGCGATGAGATGCGGAAAAAAAACGCAATGATGATCCAGGTAGCAGCCGCACCTGCGGCCAAATAATAGTTAAGCGCAATCAGCGCACCGAGCACGGTCGACACCCCTTTACCGCCCTGGAAACGGAAATACACCGGATACATATGACCGATCACCACGCCGACCGCCGCCACAGCCATCATGATTTCGGGCTGGGCCGGATCGCCGAACCGCGAGGCAAGATAGACCGCGAGCCATCCTTTAGCGCTATCACCCAGCAATGTCAGCGCCGCGGCCGACCTGCGGCCGGAGCGCAGCACATTGGTGGCGCCGGGATTGCCTGAGCCGTAACTGCGCGGATCGGCCAGTCCGTAAGCGCGGCTGACGATCACCGCGAACGAAATCGAGCCGATCAGATACGCCAGCAGCGTAATAATTATCGCGTTCATGGGAATTCACTTAAAATGTGCGCCAATTCTAACCGAAACGTGGAATCGCGGTCCCCGGACGTTCCCTTCACGTTTCACTCTTCATTGGCAACGTATGGACACGATATTCATCAATGACTTCAGGCTCAAACTGCTGATCGGCATTTACGAGTGGGAGCGCAAAGTGCCACAGACCGTGCAATTCGATCTGGAAATCGGCATTCCGGGCAACCGTGCGGCTAAAACCGATGCCATAGCCGACACCATAGACTATGCCAAAGTCGTGGCGCGTATTGAACACAGCCTGAACGAGAACCACTTTTCCCTTCTGGAAAAACTCGCTGAGCACGTCGCGCAGCTGATTCTGGGGGAATTCAAATCACCTTGGGTCAAGGTCAGCATCACCAAGCTGGCTCCGCTCAGGAACGTCAAGCGGTTGGGCGTCACCATCGAGCGGGGTAAGCGCGCCTGACCGCTGCCGGCGATGGCGTTCGGCTTTTATACCGGCAATAGACTGCATGGCCGCGTTTCCTACGAACATGCGGTCAGGGCGATCGGTTTCCTGCTGATCGTGAGCGACGCCTCGCTGGTCTGGAAAGTGCTGACCTGATGGACATAGACAATCCGCCGCCGACCGCGCGGATTGCGCGCCTGTAAAGGTTGATTCAGATACCCAGGTAGTTAGATTTTATTTCCTGATTGGCGCTCAAGTCTTGCGGGGTCGCGGAATAGACCACTTGCCCCTTGCTCATGACATGCACATAGTCGACAAGCTTCAACGCGAGGTTCGCATTTTGCTCGACCAGCAGAATCGAGAGGCCTTCTTTCTTCAGCTTGGCGACCGCCTCCCACACGCCCTGGATGATGATAGGCGCGAGCCCTTCCGACGGCTCGTCCATGATCAGGCAGTCCGGGTTGGTCATGAGCGCGCGACCGATGGCAAGCATCTGCTGCTCGCCTCCCGAAAGCGTCTTGGCGCGCTGGTCCTGCCGCTCTTCCAGACGCGGGAACAGCGCGTAGACACGCTTCAGATTCCAGCCGTGGCGGCCGCCGCCGCACTCGGCTACCTTGAGATTTTCCTCCACGCTCAAGGTAGGAAAAACGCGGCGGCCCTGCGGCACCAGCCCCATGCCGCCACGCACCGTCTCGAATGAAGATATGCGCGTAATATCCGCACCCTTGAAGATTATCTTGCCCCGGCGCGGCGGGGTAAAACCGACGATCGAGTTAACCAGTGTTGTCTTGCCCACGCCGTTGCGACCGAGCAACCCCAAAATCTGCCCCTTCTCGAGCTTGAGCGACAGCCCCTGCAGTATCCAGGCGTCACCGTAATAGGTGTGGATGTCCTCGACTTCCAGGATCGCCATGTTCAGCCCGTCCCGAGGTAAATCTGTTGCACACGTTCGCTGCTGCGGATCTGCTCAATTGACCCCTGTTCCACCAGTTCGCCAAAATGCAGTACGGAAATATGATCGGCAATGTCGAACACCACATCCATGTCATGTTCGATCAGCAGTATGGCGAGACCAGGGTCCAATCGCTTGAGAAAATCCGCCATCTCGTGCGACTCGCCCGATGAGAGACCTGCCGCAGGTTCGTCCAGCAGCAAAATCTTGGGGTCACTCGCGAGGCCCATGATGATCTCGATCTGGCGGTGTTCGCCGTGCGAGAGGTTGCGCACTTCGAGGTCGCGGCGGTCCCAGTAGCCGGCGTTCTCCAGAAGTTGGCGCGCTTTGTCGTAGAGCTCGCGGTACGACGACTGAAACCGCCACATCACGAACTTCATTTTGCGCACGCCGCTGATGGCGAGCAGCACGTTGTCCAGCACCGTCAGTTTGGGAAACAGGCTTGTGACCTGGAAGGTGCGCGCCATACCCGCCGACGTGCGCCGGTTTGGCGCCCAGCCAGTGACGTCGTCGCCAAAGAGCAGAACCTGCCCCGAGGTCACCGGCAGCACACCGGTGATGACGTTGAACAGCGTCGTCTTCCCCGCGCCGTTCGGACCGATGATTGCCTTGCGGTCGCCCGGCAGCACCTTCAGATTCACTTCCCGCACGGCGTGGAGCCCGCCGAAGCTTTTTGAGAGGCCTTTCAGTTCTAGTACAGGTGTGGTCATAGTTACGGTTTTTCTGAATCCCTCGCCTTAAACCTCTCCCCAAAATGGGGAGAGGCCATGGCGGGATGTTGCTCGCAGTACTGCTAATTGCAGCACTGTAATCGCCGCATTGTTACTCGCAATACTTGCACGGCGGATATTCCCGGCTATAAACGGGCTGCTTGAGGAAATCCTCTTTCTTGTACTGCCCGAACTGGCTCACGGCCGGATAGGTCTTGATCACGGTGTTCCACAGCTCTTCGTCGGGATAGCCGAACATCTTTTTCTTCTCGACTTTCTTGATATAGATGTTCTGCACCGGTGTGCGCATCTCATCCAGCCGCACTGGGCCGCGCGGCGCGTCGACCTTGATCTGCGACATCATCTGGACGAACTTCTCCGCCCCCGGCCACTTGCCACCGGTTTTCTTGAGCACTTCGTGAATCATGTGCGCCGTGGTGTAGTTGCTCTCGGAGTAGTACGACGGCACCTTGCCGTATTTCTCGCGGTACTTTTTCACAAAGGCAATGTTCCTCGGCGTGTCGATCGCGGCACTGTACTGTAGCGCGGAAACGTGACCGATCACCTCGTCGCCCATTGAGGGCAACACGTACTCGTCGTAGCTCGTGCCGCCGCCTATCACCGGCTTCTTGTTCCCCGCGTTCTTGAGCTGCTTCGGAAACTGCAGCGCCATCGGCCCGACCAGTAGCGAGAAGATCGCGTCCGCGTCTTTCTTGATCGCCGGGATGAACGGCCCGAAGTCCTTGGTCCCGAGCGGCGGCCACATCTTCTGGATGATCTTCCCGCCGCAGTCCTCGAACGACTTCTGGAACCCGCCGACGACCTCGTAGCCAAAAGCGTAGTCAGCAGCGACCGTCACGATCTTCTTGTAGCCCTGATCGCACGCCCACTGGCCGAACGGGTGGCTAGGCTGCGAACTCGTCCAGCCGGTGCGAACCACGTACGGGTACTTCGCGCTATCGCGCTGGGTGAGATCGTCAGCCGCCGGGATCGAGGCCACATACACCGTTTTCAGGCGCGTACTCACCGGCGCCAACGCGTAACCCGTGGAAGCTAGCAGCCCGCCGATGAACATGTTTACCTTGTCCTGGCGGACGAGCTTCTCGGCCTTGCGCACATTGACCGGTGGTTTGCCCTCGCCGTCTTCCAGGATGAAGGTCACCTTGGCACCGGCGAAGTCGTTACCGACCTCATCGAGGTACATCTGGAAACCGTTGCTCATGTCCTTGCCGATCTGGGCAAAGAAACCGGTCAGCGGCGCAAGGAAGCCGATGCGCAACTCCTCGGCGGCGGAAGCCGTCGTCGCCACGCCCGTCCCGAGCGCGATGCAACCCGCCATCAACGCCCGCCCTACGCTCTTCGTGAGTTTGCCTTTCATGGTGTTCCCTCCTTTGAGTGAAATGTAGACCCCATCTTCTCTGCCTCTCCCCGGCCGCCGCTGCGCGCGCGCCAGTTGCTCACGCGCTGTGGAATGCCGATCAAACCACCGGGAAGGTAAAGAATCGTCAACACGTAGACCCCGCCCAGCACGTACTGCCACCAGCTCACCAGCGTGCTCAGGTAATCGCGCAGGAATGTGACCACCAGCGCCCCGATCGCCCCGCCTATCAGCGTCCCCGGCCCGCCGAGCACCACCATCAGCAGCGCATCAACAGAGGTCGTCAGGATCACGTCCTCGGGGCTCACCAGCCCGTTCATCTGCGCCCAGAGCACGCCGGCTAAGCCGCCGAACGCGCCGGCGATAATGTAGGCGATGTATTTGTGCAGCCATGTGTTGTAGCCGAGGACGCGCATCCTCGGCTCGTGCTCGCGTATGCCTTCCAGCGAGCGGCCAAAAGGTGAGCGCACAATTACATAGAGCGTTGCAAGCGTGAACACGAAGAATCCGAATACGACGTAGAAGAAAGTCACGTCGTTCGTGAGCGAGATCCCGAACTCCGGCCGTGGCGGCAGGTTGATACCGTTGTCGCCGCCGGTCAGCGAGTTCCAGCGATAGGCAAGCCCCCATACGCACATGCCCAGTGCAAGGGTGATCATCAGAAAATAGACGCCCGTCGCACGAACGGCGAAGAGTCCGAAGAACGCCGCCGCTGCCGCCCCGAGCAGCATACCGAGCAGGATCACCACCCAGAAACTCCACCCGAGGCCAAACCCGTAGTTACTCGCGAGAATTGCCGTCAGGTAAGCGCCTATACCCAGGTACGCTGCCTGCCCCAGAGACGGCAACCCGGTGAAGCCGAGCAGCAGGTCAAGGCTCATGGCGAGGATCGCAAACACCAACGCGTGCGTGATGAGCGTCATCACGTAGGAGCTCGAGAACGGCGCGATGATCGCCAGCCCCAGCAGGGCCGCGATCACGATCAGGATGTTGCGCCGGCTTTTCATGGGCTGCGTGTCAATCCCTGCCGAAAAGGCCGGTGGGTTTCAGCGCCAGGATCAGCACCATCGGCGCATAGAGCGTGAAATACGAAACCTCGGGGAACAGCGCCTTGCCGAAATTGTCCGCCAGCCCGACGATCAGGCTCCCCGCCGCCGCCCCGGCAAGACTGCCCATGCCGCCGATAATCACCACGGCGAAGGCGAGCGGCAGGATCTCGAAGTCGAGGCCCGGATAGACACCGAAGAAGGCGCCGCCGATCGCGCCGCCGAGCGCCGCGAGGAACGCCCCCAGGGCAAAGATGAACATGGAGACACGCGAGGTGTCGATGCCGACGCCGCGCGCCATCTCCGCATCATCCACTGCCGCGCGTACCATCGCCCCCATGCGCGTCTTCTCCATAGCGAGCCACAGCAGGAGCCCCATCACCACGGCGGTGCTGATCATGAAAATGCGGTAGATCGGAAAGTACATCCCGCCGAAGACCGTGCTGCCGGTAAGCATCGCGGGCGGATCGATATTGAGCGGGTCCCCGCCCCAGATGTCGAGCGCCGCCTGCTGGAACAGGAAGGCGAAGCCCACCGTCAGCAGTACCTGGCGCAACGGGTCGAACCCGAGGGGCCGCAGGAAAACACGCTCCATCACCAGTCCGATCCCCGCGATAACCAGGGCGGCGACCGGGAGCGCAAGCACCCACGACCCGGTGGCCCAGATCACCGACAGGGCGACGTAGCCGCCCAGGAGAAAGTAGGAGCCGTGCGAGAGATTGACGATCCGCATGACGCCGAAAATCAGCGACAGACCGCTTGCCAGCAGGAACAACAGCGCACCGTAAGATATGCCGTTGAAGACCTGGGTCAGCCAGAACTGTATACCCACCATCTCCCCCTTTGTTCTCCGCGTCTCTTTAGTCGTCGGACTAATTCAGGACGGTTCGGTTCGAATCGGACTTCAGCGCTCGAGTATTCACATATTACATTCATCACTCGCCGAAACAAAATTTATTATCTTCCATCCCGTTTGTGCATGGCATTGGCATAACGACGTCACGCCTGTGCATTTGAGTTGCGCGGGGGACCGTGGGTGCGCTGCACAATGGCGCTTCATCCTCTGGGATGATGCTTCGCGTGCAGTTGCTTCAGACGCTCGCGCGCAACGTGGGTGTAAATCTGCGTGGTCGAAATATCGGAGTGCCCGAGCAGTAACTGCACTACCCGCAGATCGGCGCCATGATTCAGCAAATGCGTCGCAAAGGCATGACGCAGGGTATGCGGCGAGACTGCCTTGGCCAGACCCGCCTGCATGGCGTAGCGCTTGATCAAGTACCAGAACGCCTGACGCGTCATGGCCGAGCCGCGCGCCGTCACGAAAAAATCGTCACTGGTCCTGGTCCCGAGCAGCGCCGGACGCGCCTCCCGCAGATAGCTGCGTATCCACGACAGCGCCTCTTCGCCCAGCGGCACCAGCCGCTCTTTCGAACCCTTGCCCATCACGCGCACCACACCCATGTCCTGGCTCACCTGAGGCAGTTTGAGCGTCACCAGTTCGGACACACGCAAGCCGCTCGCATACAAGATCTCCAACATGGTCTTGTCGCGCAGGCCGAGCGGCGTTTCGACTCTCGGCGCGGCCAGCAGATTCTCGACGTCTTTTTCCGTGAGGCTTTTGGGCAGCCCGCGCGGCAGCTTGGGCGCATCGATCTTGAGCGTGGGATCGGCTGTGATTTTGCCCTGCCGCAATGCGTGGCGGTAAAAACGCTTGAGCGTTGACAGTTCGCGGCTGGTGGTGCTGGCCTTGGCGCGACGGCTGACCTTGTGCGCAAGAAAATCCAGCAAATCGGCATGAGACGCCGCAAGCAGCACCTTGCCGTGCTTTTCCTGCAGCCAGCCACCGAACTGGACGAGATCGCGCCGATAACTGTCGAGCGTATTGCGCGCCAGCCCGTCTTCCAGCCACAGCGCGTCGCAGAATTCGTCTATGAGGTCGGATGATTTCATAGTGAGGGGTAATGAGTGATGAGTGATGGGCGCAAGCCCTGTCGCATTACCCATTACCCATTACCCATTTCCAGTTTGGCACCTTCATGCCGGAGCAGCCAGCGCTTGATCTCGAGCGGGAACCCGCCTCTGGCTTTCATGAAGCCGCCAAGACCGTTGCTGCCGACCACGCGGTGACAGGGAATCACGATGGGAATGCGATTGGCGCCGCACGCCCCGCCCACCGGTCGCGGCGCCGTTGAAAGTGTTCTCGCCACATCGAGATAGGTGAGCGTCCTGCCGGACGGAATGGTGCAGATCGCCTGCCATACCCTGCGCTGAAATGGCGTGCCGTTGAACTCGAACGGCAGATCGAAACGGTATGCGGGATCGTCGAGGTAGCGTTCGATCTGGCGGCACACCCTCTCTGCCAGTGCGTTGAGTGGCGCGAGCACCGCCACACCCTTCGGCAAATAATCTATATTAATCAGAATGTTGCCAACAACACGCACACCCAGTACCGCAAACGGCGCCGGGTATTTCGCGTGGTAGGACTCCAGCATGCCCGTGACCCCCCGGCGCGTCCGATGTTATCCCGACGCTGCCCGCAGTTGCGCGTGCCACAGCTTTTGCATCACTACCACGATAAGGGGCAGCGCCAGGCGCTTCATCAATTTATTCATATCGCCTTCTTGGACTGGGTGATTGGCCAGTTGCGGAAACAGGCAGTGTAGTGACAATCACAAGCCTAAATCAACCCAATGTGCGAACCACCATCATGGGCACAAAATTAATTGGCAAACACCTGACCAAGGTCGTTGAAAGACTTGAATTCGAGCGCGTTGCCGCACGGATCGAGGAAAAACATCGTTGCCTGCTCACCAACCTTCCCCTTGAAGCGCACGTGCGGGTCGATTACGAATGTCGTCCCGGCTGCAACGAGCTTGTCAGCAAGCGCCTGCCACTCCGGCATAGTCAGGATCGCGCCGAAATGGCGCACCGGCACATTGTCGCCGTCGACCGCGCTGCTATGGCGGTGGCCCGCTTCGCCTGGCGAAAGATGCGCAACGATTTGGTGGCCGTAGAAATTGAAGTCGACCCACTCCGGCGACGAGCGGCCTTCCGGACAGCCCAGCAAGCCGCCGTAGAACGCACGCGCCTTGGCCAGATCGTCAACGGGAAAAGCAAGATGGAACAACGGCTGCGTCATCATGTCCTCTGGTAGTTGGATATCGGTCTGGAAACAGTGGTATTTTACGTATTTTTGCTGAAGCGGGCGCAGCCATGCCAAAAATCCAGTCCGTCTCCGTATGTGTCGCCCGCGTTCCGCTGGACACCGTCACTTCGTTCGCCACGCGCACCGTGTCCGCCCGCGATTACTGCCTGGTCAAGGTACGCTCGACCGATGGCATCGAAGGTATCGGCTTTTGCTACGTCGGCAGCGCCGGCGGTCGCATCGCGCAGGTCGCGGTCGAAGAACTGCTCGCGCCCAAACTGATCGGCCAGGAATCCCTCAGGGTCGAAGGCCTGTGGCAGGACATGTATGCGGAATCGCTGCTACAGGGCCGCGCCGGCAGCGTGATGCGCGGCATTTCCATTCTCGACACCGCGCTATGGGACCTCAATGCACACGCGGCAAAACTGCCCCTGCATCTGTACCTGGGCGCCAACGTCACTGAACGCGTTCCGGCCTACGCCAGCGGCGGGTATTATCTTGCCGGCAAGACGCCAAAAAATCTGGGCGACGAAATGGCGTCCTATGTCAAAGCCGGCTTCCAGGCCGTGAAAATGAAAGTGGGCCGCCTCTCGCCCGCCGAAGAGGAGGCCCGCGTGCGTGCTGCACGCGAAGCCGTCGGCCCCGACGTGCATCTGATGCTCGATGCCAACAATGCGTGGAGCGACGTGCCCACCGCGCTCGCCTACGTCAGGCGCTTTGAGCCTTATGATCCGTACTGGATAGAGGAGCCGTTCGGCCCCGACGACGTGGATGGTCACGCCAAGCTTGCTGAACTGACACCCATAGTGGTCGCCACCGGCGAGATCGGCTACGGGCGCTGGTACCATAAGGAGTTGCTTGACAAACGCGGCGCGGAAATCCTGCAGACCGACGCCTGCGTATGCGGCGGCATCACCGAATGGAAACGCATAGCCGCGATGGCGGCGGGCTATGGCGTCACGCTCTGCCCGCACTGGTTCCACGACGTGCATGCGCCGCTGGTCGCGGCCACCCCCAATGCACGCTATGTCGAATTTTTCATCGACGACCAGGTCCTGAACTTCCGCCGCCTGATCGACAGGCAGCTCAAGTTCAAAAATGGTGACCTGATCCTGCATCAGACGCCGGGTCTGGGTTTCCAGTTTGACGAGAAAGCGGTAAAAAAATACGCGCTCGACAAGAAGCATCCCTGGGTCACCATCAAATAGTCCACGTTACAAACCGGAGAGGAGTAACCCGCACCATGACCACCGCAGAAGCGAGCCGCGCTGCAGTACCGATATTGTCATCACAAGGCTGCAACATGCCTGCGATCGGCTTCGGCACCTCTCAACTCGGGGATTGCGCCGAACTCGTCGCCACCGCGCTGAAACTCGGCTACCGCCACATCGACACCGCCGGCAAGTACGGCTCGGAACAAGGCGTAGGCGAAGGCCTGCGTGCGTCCAGCGTGCCGCGTCAGGAAATTTTCCTGTGCACCAAGGTCTCGCACGAGTTCCTGCGCGCCGGTGATTTCGCGCGCAAGGTAGACGAAAGCCTGAAAACGCTGCAGGTCGATTACGTCGACATGCTGCATGTGCACTGGCCGACCATAGACGGCATTCCGATGGCTGAAACCATGGGCGCGCTTGCCAAAGCCAAGCGCGAAGGCAAGACGCGCTACATCGGCGTTGCCAACTTCAACATCGCACTTCTGGAAGAAGCGATACGCACCTGTCCCGAGCCACTGGCAACGCTGCAGGCGGAGTACCACCCTTATCTCGATCAGACCAAGGTACTCGACTTCTGCCGCAAGCATGGCCTCATGTTCACCGCCTACTGCCCGCTCGCCCGTGGCCGCTTGTTCAACGACCCGGTGCTCACCGAAATTGCGCGCATAAAAAGCAGGACTATTGCGCAGGTGGCGATACGCTGGCTGATGCAGCAGAACGTCGCCGCCATTCCGCGCTCCTCCAACCCCGAACGCATCGCCCAAAATCTGAACGTGTTCGACTTCGAACTGACTGCTGACGAGATGGAAAAAATCTATGCGCTCAAGCAACCCGACGGCAGAATCGCGAACCCGGCTGGAAGAGCGCCTGCGTGGGACTAGCGTGATCACATGAGTCCGGCGGAAAATTAGAAAATCACCGTATCACTGGAGGCATCAGCGGTTACAATGCCTCCCCTTCTGTTCAATCAATTAAGAGCCCGTAACATAATGAAACGCGCGATGCGCTGGCACGATTTTGGCTCAGGGCGCGAAGCTCACCGCAGCCAATATCGCGAATATTGGCAAGGGGAGCGACAATGCCATGGGCCAAAACTCGTGCCAGCCCAAAGGGTTGCAGCCAAAACCGGCGCTGACTTTGTCGGTCGGCTTGACCATATTCGCGATATGCTCTGCGCCACCCTTCGCGTCAGCACCAATTTTGGCTGCAACGCACACGTGTTTCATTATGTTACGGGCTCTAAGGAGTTATCCGCATGCTGACGCTCTATTTCAGTCCCGGCGCCTGTTCCATGGCCTCGCACATCGGCCTCGAGGAAACCGGCTCGCCGTACGAGGAAAAACCGACCCTGCTCGCCAAAGGTGAGCAAAAGACCGAGGCGTATCTCAAGATCAACCCGCGCGGGAAGGTGCCGGCGCTGAGCGTCGACGGCAGGATCATCACCGAGAACACGGCGATACTCACTTACCTCGCGCGCCGGTTTCCGGACAAAAAACTGATGCCGGCCGATCCGGTCGACGAGGCGCGCGGCATCGAGACCATGGCCTGGCTCTCCAACATCGTGCATCCCTCGTACCAGCGCTACATGCGTCCCGAGCGTTTCGCGGAAGGCGACGCAGCGCAGGCCACGGTCAAGGCAACGGGACGGAAATCATTCTGGGCCAATTGCCAGGAGATCGACGCCATGCTCCAGGGAAAAGACTGGATCATGGGCAGCCAGTTCACCGTCGTCGATGCCTACGTGCTGGTGTTTTACGGCTGGGGCGTGCGTGGCGAATTTCCGATGACTGAACTCGGCGCGTTCACGGCGTGGAAAGAGCGCATGCTGAAGCGCCCGGCAGTGCGGAAAATTCTCGACAGCGAACAAAATGTACTGGTCAAAGCGGCGTAAAAAGCAGTAAACAGTGGCCTGGGACATCGGGGATAAATAATAATATAATACAATAGGGTTATAGGTAATGGGCTGCATACGCCCATTACCCAATCACCTAATCACCTAATCACTTAATCACTGTTTAGAACGGCTTGATCCCCAGCAGCTTCGCAGCAGTTTCACCCAGCATCGCCCTGCGCTCGTCGTCGGTAAAACCCGGCGCGTTGAGGATGTGATCCACTGACTCGCTTTGCCACGGAATCGGATGATCGGTGCCGATGACGAGCTGGCTCGTGCCGACTTCCGCCGCCAGGTGCCGCAGCGCTTCGGCGGTGAATACCAGCGTATCGTAATACATGTCCCGCAGATATTCGGTCGGCTTTTTCTTCAGCTTGACGCCGGTGTCCATGTCCGGCGCCACCCGCATGACGTTGTCCGAGCGCGGCGCGTAGGACGGCAGGAAACCGCCGCCGTGGGCCGAGCAGATCTTGAGCCCGGGGAAGCGGTCGAGCGTGCCTTCGAAAATCAGGTGCGACAGCGCGAGCGTGGTGTCGAGCGGATTGCCGATGGTGTTTGACAGCCAGCCGTTGCCCTTGAAACGCGGCTCCAACTGCGGCGTGCTTTGCGGGTGGATGAAAATCAGCACGCCGAGTTCCTCCGCCTTCGCCCAGAACGGGTGAAACTTCGGATCGGAAAATTCCGCTCCTGCAACACTCGCGCCCACCGCCGCGCCACGCAAGCCGAGTTTTTTGACGCCGTGTTCGAGCTGCTGGATCGCGAGGTCGGGGTGCTGCAGCGCCACCGAGGCAAAGGCGACGAGGCGGTCCGGATACGTTGCGCAGAACTCGGCAAGCTTCTCGTTCTGGATCCGTATGACTTCGGCCGCAAGATCGCGCTCGGTCTTGTACCAGGTTGGATTGATGCTGAGCGCCTCGACGTCTATGCCCTGTTCGTCCATCTCGCGTATGCGCCTTGCGCCTACTTCGCCTATTCCCGGCCCGCGCTGATCTTCGAGTTTCTGACCCATCAGGGCCAACGCCTCCGGTATCACGCAGTGCGCGTGCACATCGATGGTCTTCACGCGGCGGCCATTCACCACCACCTGCCGGCGCCGTCCGCCACCCGGTTGCGCCTGCGCCTCATTGGTTACAGTGCACGCGGTAAAAGCAATTCCGGCTTCTGCTCCGGCTGCATCCCTGATCAGCTCTCTGCAAGTGTGCATCATATCTTCCCTGGGTTAGGTAAATGTCATGGCCGGCGCTGCAACGGCGGGGATTTAACGCAATCACATCCGGTAAAATTATCGCACAGCATCGCCCATACCGCAGACAGGTATTTCCCGTCATCGCATCTCGCGATGAACGAACGCGATGATTTTCTCAATGGCCGAGATGGCAGCCGGCGAAGTCGGATCTTTGGTGATAAACGCCTCGCCCACGCCTTCGAACAGATGCAGATCGACACGCCCGCCTGCCTTGCGGTAATTCTCGATAAAATGCTCGCGATTGGGCACGGGATGCGCGATATCGGCGGTGCCCTGCAGATACAGCACGGGCGGCATGCGCACCGCCTCGCCGCGTTCGAGAGCAAGAGTCGGATTGCCCTCGGCCATCGCCGCTTCGTCCAGCCAGTACTGGTCGTGGCAACGCAGCCATTCGCCCGCCTCTTTGGCATGGGCGCCGTGTTGCATGGTTTTCGCATATTGATAGCGGCCCAGCGGATCGATGACCGGCCAGCACAGGATCACGCAGCGCAGCGAGGCGTCGACGGCCGCTTTGCCGGGCAAGGGCAGCGCGGCATACCGCGCATCGCCCGGCCGCATCGCAGTCAGCATGGCCTGCTGACCGCCGCTCGACACGCCCAGTATGCCTATCATGTCGGGCCGGGTGCACAGTTCCGCGGCCCGGGCTTTGCACCAGCGAACCGCGTAATTGATATCGGCCAGCGACGCCGGGTATCCGGCATCTGCGGGCGGCATGCGAAAATCCAGCGCCACCACCACCACGCCGCTGCGCGCCAGCGGCTCATCCGTTCCCGCGTCGCTGGTGCGGTCCTTCTTGGTCCAGGCCCCCCCGTGCAGGTCGATAATGAGCGGAAAAGGTCCCGTTCCGCGCGGCTTGTAGACGCGCGCGAGCAGCGGCTTGTCGTCATGCCGCAGGTATTCAACATCCTCGATGTCGATTTCGTAGCGCGTCATTGTGGTGTCCAAGATTCGTCTCCTGATATAAAGGCAAGAATCGGATTATCGCATCTCCATGCGTGATCAGTGTAATGGCGGATAGAATCAGGTAAAGCCGCATGTGATAGCCGCACCCCAGCCGTCAGGCCATCACGATCGAAATCGTGATAATGTTCAGCCTCTTCTTTCACCCCTTCTGAACTGTCATGTCTGAAATCAATCCTGCCGCACGTTCCGAACTCGCGCCGACCGGCAAGCTGCGCGTGGGCATCAACCTGGGAAATTTTCTGCTGACCGCGACCGACCCGGCAACGGGCGCGTATCGCGGCGTTGCCGTGGATCTGGGACGCGAGCTGGGCCGGCGCCTTGACGTGCCCGTCGAGATCACCGGCTACCCTTCCCCCGGCGCGCTGGCCGACGCGGCCAAGTCGGGTGCGTGGGACGTCGGCTTTCTCGGCGCCGAACCGCAGCGTGCGAACGAGATCGATTTCACCGCCGCCTATGTCGAAATCGAGGCCACCTACCTGGTGCCGCCCGGCTCGCCACTCAAGACCATCACCGATGTGGATCGCGACGGCGTGCGCATCGCCATCTCCGGCAAAAGTGCGTACGACCTTTATCTGACCCGCAACCTCAAGCATGCCCGGCTCGTGCGCACCGCCGGCGCCGACAATGTGTTCAGGCAGTTCGTCGATGACAAGCTCGAAGCGCTGGCCGGACTTCGGCCACGACTGGTGAAGGACCATGACAATTTTCCGGGCTCGCGCATCCTCGATGGACAGTTCACCGCAGTCCAGCAGGCGGCCGGCACGCCTAAAGGCCGCCCCGCCGGCGCCCAATACCTGCGCGAATTTATAGAAGACGTCAAAGCCACGGGACTGGTCGCGCGCACGATAGAGAAGCACAACGTTCGCGGCTTGACGGTGGCGCCCAAGGCGCAGGAAACCCCGTGAGCGGTGAACAGTGACCGGTGAACGGAAAAAGCCATAAAGGACGACATTCCCGAATTGTGCGGTTTACCGCTTACCGCTCACGATTCACGTTCACGACTCACGACTCACGACGACTCACGGATTTTAAATCATGGCTGAAATCAAAGTAATGGCATCAGCGGCCTTCAAGGAGGCCTATCTTGAACTCGTCCCGGAATTTGAACGCAGCACCGGGCATAAGGTGGTGACGCTGTGGGTGCCGAGCGTACAGATGATGAGCCGTCTCAAAGGCGGAGAGACGACAGACCTCGTGGTCATGTCGGCCGCTGCGCTGGCCGAACTCGTCGAGCACGGGATGATAGACCCGGGCAACCGCTTTGAACTCGCGAAGTCGGGCGTCAGCGTCGCTGTCAAAGCCGGCGCATCCCGGCCGGATATCAGCTCGGGCGAGGCCCTGAAGCGCGCGGTGCTCGCAGCAAAGTCCATTGTTTATTCCACCGGGCCCAGCGGCATCTATCTCGCCGGCTTGTTCCAGCGCATGGGCATCGCCGATCAGATCAAGCACAAGATCAAGCAGGTGCAGGGCGAACCCGCCGGCGCTTCAGTGGCGCGCGGCGAGGCCGAGATTGGCTTTCAGCAAACCAGTGAACTGCTCCCCGTCCCCGGCATCGACCTGATAGGACCGCTGCCGGCGGACGTTCAGCAGATCACTGTGTTCTCGGCCGGCCTGCATGTCGCCGCCACGCAACCGGATGCGGCCCGGGCGCTGGTCGGATTCCTCACTGCGCCGGCCGCGGCGCCCGTCATCAGGAAAAAGGGGATGGAGCCGGCCTGATGAACCGTTAGCGGTTAGCGGCAAGCGGCGATGACCGAACGGCCTGTTGATTTTGCGCCTGACGACAGGATGTTCGATGGGCGTTTTCGTTTACCCGCTGCGCAGATTCTTGTTGAAGAAATCAACGGTCCGCTGCCACGCCAGCTTGGCTGCGGCTTCGTCATATCGCGGGGTCGTGTCGTTGTGGAATCCGTGATTGGTACCCGGATACATATGCATCTCGTAGCTGACGCCGTTGGCCTTGAGCGCGGCTTCATAGGCGGGCCAGCCGGCATTGATGCGCTCGTCGGTTTCAGCGTATTGAATCAGCAACGGCGCCTTGATTTTGGCGACGTCCGCAGCAACGGGCTGGCTGCCGTAGAACGGCACAGCGGCAGCAAGATCCGGCAGCCGCACCGCGAGCAGGTTGGCGATGCCGCCGCCAAAGCAGAATCCCACGGCGCCGATCTTGCCGGTGCACTCGGGGCGCGACTTGAGATAACCGGCACCAGTCACCAGGTCTTCGGCCCGTTTTTTGGCATCCTGCTTGGCAAACAGTGCCCGCGCCTTGTCCTCGTCGCCCGGGTAGCCGCCGACAGGTGTGAGCGCGTCCGGTGCGAAAGCCACAAAATTAAGCACCGCCAGGCGCCGCGCAACGTCTTCGATATACGGATTGAGACCGCGGTTCTCGTGTATCACCAGAACACCGGGGAGCTTCCCGCCGGCATTCGCCGGTTGCGTAAGATAGCCGCGCATGGTGCCCGAGCCCTGCGGCGACGGGTAAGTCGCATATTCGGTCTTGATGCGGCCGTCGTCTTTGGCAACCTGCTGCGCCCACGCATAATTGGGTTTCAGGCTTTCCAGCATCGCTGCAGCGGTAAAGCCGCCGACTGCGTACTTGGCGGCACGACTCAAAAACTCGCGACGATTGAGCATGCCATGAACATAGCCGTCAAACAGCTTGAGAACTTCCGGGGGGAAATCGCCTGCTTTTTTTCGTTCCACGCAATGCCTCCTTCAGTTGTTGAAAATTCTGGCCGGCCTGGTTCGAGGTAACGACGCGCCTGCCTGTCTTTTTGCCCAGTGCGCAGGATACCTCAGAACCATCAGGTTGAATGCGTCACTCCGTGTTTTTTCCCGCCCGCGTCAGCAGCCCGCCTGAAACCATGACGGCCGCGACGATCCAGAACACCGCCGGCAGGCCCAGCGCGGAGCCGATGGCGCCGAACACGATGGGGCCGGTCACGCGCACGAAATTGTTGGCGGTGAGCCTCAAACCCAGCGTCTGCCCGGAACGCCCTTCAGCCGAACTGGCGAACATGAGGATCACGGTGAGCGGTATGCCTATGCCCATGCCCAGTCCGAAAATGAAGGCGATCAGCCCGAGCACGACCGCATTGCCGGAGAACGGCACCAGCGCGAAGCCGATGGCGCCCGTGAAAAACACCCATGCCAGCAGCGTTTTCCCTGGCACGCGCTTGATTAGGCGCGCGAGGAACAGGCGCACGATGAAGGCCGCCGCGGCCAGCGTTGCAAGGACTGCGCCAATGGCGGACGCCGAGAGCCCGATCGAGTGCCCGTAGATCGGCATGTAGAACTGGAACAGGTCGTAGCCCAGTTGCACCATGCCGCTGGTGATCAGCATGAGCCAGATTTCGCGGTTCGCCAGCGCGTGCGGTGCGCCTGCGGAAATATTGGCCTGCGGCTTGCCGGGCGGCAGCAGGCGGCCCCACACCAGCAGCAGCACGATGACTATGACCGACATCAAGGCGACGACCAGGCAGGTCACAGCATGGCCCATGGCATCGATCGACAACCCGGCGAGCAGCGGCCCGACGAAACTCGTCATGGCCCCGGCCAGGCTGAAGTTGCTGAAGTTGCGTGCGCGTTCTTCCGGCGGGCTCAGGGTGCCGACGAGGTTCTGCAGGGTGACATGGAAAAACGCGAGCGCCAGCCCGTTGAGCGCCGCCGCGATATAAAAGGCATGCACTGAGCGGAAAAAAAACGGCAGGATCAGTGAAACAGCGCCGCACGCCGCCGCAAACAGCAGCAGGCCGCGCCCGCCGGCGCGGTCTGCGAGCATGCCTATTGGCCACGACAGCAGCAGCGGAAACAGATAGAGCAGGCCGCCCAATATGCCGACCGCCGAAGCTGGCGCATCAAGCTCGAGCGCGTAGAGCGTCAACAGCACGCGTGTCGCGTTGGCGCCGGTGAAATTGAAAAATGTCAGCGCAAGCGTCAGATATATCGCCACAGGCTTGCGGTCCGTAAAGTAACAATTAACACGGGAATAGGGATATCAACGCGGCGGCCCGAGATAGCGCGCCTCCAGATGTGTGCGAAAGTGCGCGGGGTTTAATGCTTCGCCGCTGGCGCGGCGCACCAGTTCCGGCGTGTCCCAACGGCTGGCCTGTGACCAGATGTTCGCGCCCAGCCAGTCGAACACCGGCGAAAAATCACCCGCCGCTATGCGCGCATCGAGATCCGGAATGGTTTGCCTTATCGTTGCAAACCATTGCGCTGCGTACATCGCGCCCAGCGTGTAGCTGGGGAAATAGCCGAATGCGCCATCGGTCCAGTGCACGTCCTGCATGCAGCCGTCCTTGAAGTTGCCGCGCGTGTCCAGGCCGAGCAGGCTTTGCATCTTTTCATCCCACAGCGCGGGAATGTCTTCGGCCTCGATCTCGCCTTCGATCAGCGGGCGCTCTATTTCGTAGCGCAGGATGACGTGGGCCGGATAGGTCACCTCATCGGCGTTGACGCGAATCAGACCCGGTTTCACCCGCGTGAACAACCGGTGAAGATTGTCGGCGGCGAACGCCGGCTGGTCGCCGAAATGCTGCGCCAGCAGGGGCGCGAGTAGCCCTGCGAAGCTCCTGCTGCGCGCGAGCTGCATTTCAAACGACAGGCTCTGGCTCTCGTGTATGCCGTAGGACCGCGCCAGGCCGATCGGCTGGCCCAGCCATTCGCGCGGCAGGTTCTGCTCGAAGCGCGCGTGGCCGGTCTCGTGTATGGTGCCCATCAGGCTTTGCGCGAAATCGTCCTCGCGGTAGCGCGTGGTCAGGCGCACGTCCTCGGGCACGCCGCCGCTGAAAGGGTGCAGGCTCTCGTCCAGCCGCCCGGCATCGAAATCGAACCCCAGCATCTTCATGACGGCGAGGCTCATCTCACGCTGGGTCGCAAGCGGAAACGGCGCGGCCGGCGCAATCACCTGCTCATCGCGCTGCTTCGCCTGAGCGCGCGCGATCAGATCCGGCAGCCACTGTTTAACGTCGCCGAAAATGCGGTCGATGTCAGCGGCGCGCACGCCGGGCTCAAACCGGTCCATGAGTGCATCGTAGCGCGTGAGCCCGGTATCATCGGCGAGCAGTTGCGCCTCTTCGCGCGCCAGCTTCACCACCTCGCGCCAGTTCTCCAGAAAGCCGTTCCAGTCATTTGCCGGCCGCTGCTTGCGCCAGGCGTGCTCGCACCTGGCGCCGGCCAACGACTTCGCTTCGACCAGCGATTCGGGCAGGGCGTTGGCGTCGCGCCAGTCGCGCTGCATTTCGCGCAGGTTGGCGCGCTCGATATCATCCAGCGGTTCCTGCTCCGCCGCGCGCAGCCACCCGGCCAGGCGATCATCGGTACGCGTGCGATGAATCAGCGCATGCAGTTCCGCCTCGGCCGCGGCGCGCGCCGCACTGCCCTTGGGCGGCATCATGGCGCTGCGGTCCCAGCCGGTGATGGCTGCAAGATGATGATAACGATACAGCCGCAAATGAATGCGGCAAAGTTCGGCGTAATGCGGGGTGCGTGCAGATCCGGTGGGCATTTCGATTTTCCGTGGTTCGGGCAGGACGGCAGGACAAGCCGCTATGCGTTTTATCTTACACCAGGGCCTGCCCAGGCCCGGCAGCGTGAAATAACTGTGCGGCTTATTGCGGCCGGTACACCACCGGCGCCAGCGTATGCTGGTCGATCATGACGTCGACGACGGCCGGCTTGCCGCTGGCGAACGCCCGCTGCAACGCGGCTTCAAGATCGCCCGGCGCCCGCACCTGTTCGCCATGGGCCCCGAAAACGCGCGCCAGCGCCCCGAAGTCGGGATTTTGGTAATCCACCGCAAACAAACGCCCGCCATAATGCTCCTGCTGGAACGCGCGCTCGTTGCCCAGGCCCTGATCGTTGAGCACGACGCACACCACCGGAATGTTTTCGCGAACCGCGGTTTCGAGCTCGCCGATATTGCACATCGCGCCCATGTCACCCGAGGCACACAGCACAGGGCGATCGGGCCGCGCCAGCTTCGCGCCGAGCGCGATCGGCAGCGAACCGCCGACTGATGCCCAGTCGTCGATGCACATGAAGGTGCCCGGCTCGTAGCTCCTGAAGTAGTTGCGCACATGCTTGGCGCCGTTGCCGGCATCGACGACCAGCATGCCGTTCTCCGGCAGCACCTTGCGTATCATGTGGGCGACGAACTGCGGTTGTATTGGCACAGCATCAGGCCGCAGAACTGCCTGTAGTTCAGCGTCATTGTCGGCGCGCATTTTCGCCACATCGGCCCATGGCTTTTTCAGCCCGGCTTTTGCAGCACGAGTGGCCAGCCCCGCGATGAAACTCGCCGTCGAGCCGGTCACGCCGAGCGCTACCGGAAACACGATGCCGATCTGGCCCGGCGCCGCGCTGTGATGAATGATCTTCGCCTGCTCGCTGAATATCCCGTATTTGTACATCGTCGAGAACACGTCGAAGTGCGCGCCGATGGCGACGATGACATCAGCCTGGAGCACGGTGCGGTTGGCGCTGCTCCAGCCATTGCGGCCCAGCGGCCCGAGCGCCAGCGCGTGAGTCGAGGGAAACGCATCAGGCGAATACTGCAGCGCCGCGACCGGAATGCCTGTGCGCTCGGCCAGCGCCGCCAACGCCTGCGTGGCCGACTCGCGCAGCACGCCGCGCCCCACCACGAACACAGGGCGCTTGGCCTGCGCGAGCAGCGCGAACGCCTGATCGAGCTGCGCTTCATCGCATGTCGGCAGCACAGTGTTGCGGTAGGCAGCCGGCGCGATGGCCTCGGCCGCGGTCTTCTCCAGCAGAATCTCGCTCGCTGCTTCGATATGCGTCGGCCCTTGCGGCTCCGTCAGCGCCACCCGAAATGCTTTGCGCACCAACTCCTGCACTTTTTGAACATTGGGTATGCTGTAGGCCCACTTGGTGATCGGGCGCATGAAGGTGACCTGGTCCATGTCCTGGGTCGCATCGCGCTCGCGCATCTTGCTTTCCTGCACGCCGCAGATGCTGATCACCGGCACCAACCCGCGGTGCGCGGCGCCAATGGCGGTGGCCAGGTTCGTGACACCCGGGCCTTCCGTTGCCGTGACCACCGCCGGGCGTCCGGACGCGCGCGCGTATCCATACGCCATGAACGCTGCGCCCTGCTCGTGACGCGTCAGCATGAAACGGATTTGCGGCGTGTCACGCAGCACATCGAGGATCGCGAGGTTCTGCGTGCCGGGTATGCCGAACACGTGGTCGACGCCTTCCCGCAGCAACGCATCAACCAGCGCGCGGGCGCCCGTTGTCGTGCCGGCTTGTTCACTTGAATCCATTACAACGCTGCTCCTGTAAGGCGGATGCGCCGCGTCCGCGAAAAAATCTGATCGGGGTTGTAAGACCGCCGGTGTCTGGCTAGTGCCTGCTAACCATTATCGCGTGAGATGTGTTGCGATCAACAGGCCTTTATCCCACGCTCTTAGCAAGAGACGAGGTCTTGCATCAGCTTACATGGCTATGCAAAACCCGCAATGCGTGTTCATGGCCCGGCCTGCCGCGTGGACTGCGACTTGGCGTGACTCATCACCATGGCAGCAAGCGTTATCCCCAGGATAACCACGGCAAGTGCAATGCCCCCGATCACGAATACCGGACTGCATTCGGAGAACCCCAGATTACCGCGGGCACACGACCGAACAAATCCCAGGATGATGTCTAACTCGCTCATTATTACCGGCCTCGCATAGTAACGACCTGCATGGGTTGAGAAAAAATCAGATGCGCTTCACTTCCGGCCAGATCCGGCTTCCGACCGCGGGTGAGTGTGGCGCATGGTCAAGCTGCGGTCTCACCCGCCCCATCCACGTGCCGGGATCATGCGCATCAGCTTCGTGCGGCGCAAAGTGTTGCTCGCGCAGTTCCAGTGACACGAATTCGTGGAAGATCGCGTGTTTCCAGGCGCCAACCGTGGCGAGGAGTTTGCGCGCACCGATGCAGCCGGGCAGCGCAGCCAGCAACGGCAACCGCTGTTGCGCGTACCACCCGCCCAGATCATCTTCGACCGCAGGGCTGGCGGCGTTGTAATTCCCGATCTGAATTACCGCGCCCGGCGTCATGCCCGGGCCACGCTGCGCCACATCGGGCCCGTCCACCCGGACCTCCTCGGCAAGGATGCACGCAGCGGGTTTTTGTCGCATGCCTATCATGCGCTTAGTCTCCGGGCTCTGGCGCAGTGCGAGCTGGCCGGGACTCGGGTTGAGAAAGGTGTGCGCCGTGATGCCGCCAAACAGCGCCAGGTAACCGCTGCCCCGTGCGCCATGTCCCAGCGCGTAGTGCGCTGCCCACATATAACCCGGGCGCGTAAGCTTCTCAGGCATATGCACGTGGTGGAACCAGTCCAGGTATTCGGATTTGTTTTCAGCGGCGAGTTCGTACCAGATCGCCCATATTCCCCGGTCCATGCCTGTCTCCTGATTTTTCAGGCAAACGAAGAAAACCAACACCCAGCTGATCTTGTGGTTCTCTATAAAAAGATAATTATGTTAATATAATCAATTTGTTATGATAATATGCCAAATTGAGGTCAAGAGCCAGCCGGTCACGCAGAAAACTTACATTTCATGTCCCGGCCTTTTATTGTACCTTCAGACAAACAGAGGAAGAGTAAACTTGCTCAAAAACAAATTCAGCAAATTGCATGCCGTTCTGGTTATTGTCGCCGCTTTCATCGGCTTCATGCCACCTAACCTTGCCGCCCAGCCGTACCCCACCAAGATCGTCTGCATTTGATTTCGGGGCGGCGGCCCGGGATAGCCGCACCTCCAGGTTCGCCGCACCTGACGTATCTGCTTCAATGGTTTCCTGTGCCGCTCGACAAACCTGGCACTTCTCACGCATCTTGAAGTCAGCGCTGCCGCCAGGGGCACATTCCGCGGAATGATTGCCCCAGCCCCGGGGTTTCCCACATCATAGACGAAGTGGACGCAGCGCTTGAACGCGCAGCAAGGAAGACTTGGGCGGCCTGGAGGGGGAATGTTATTCTTTCAGGTTTCCTGCGCTCCACGATTAATGATCCCCTTTAAATAAGCAATGAACGATTGGCCTGACGCGTTCCGCAACAAGCGTGACAGCGTGACCATCCCCACAATCTGGGTGACGGTTGCGCTGTCGCTGCTTATTCACGGTGCTGCGCTGTGGTGGCTGATGCCGCGGCTGAGCCTTCTGTCGCCAGAGATGTCCGAGCGTGGCAAATCCAGTCCCCGGTTGACAGTCCAACTCGCTCCCCTGCCCAGCCCTCGGCCGGCACCCGCGCCTTCCCCGGCGTTAGAGGCGACGCCGCCACCGCCACCTAAAATAAAGGCCAAGCCGCCGAAGACACCGCGCCCGCGGCCCAAGCCTCCGGTCATGGCGCTTAACCGTCCGGCGCCAGTGCCAGCCGCGCCTGTGATTGCCCCCGCGCCGTCTCCCCCTGTCGGCGATATGCAATCGTACATCGAGGCGCGGCGCCGTGCGCGCAGCGAGACGACGGCGTCTGCTGAAAGCGCACCGAAGGCCCCGAACATACCACCAGTCGAGGATGAAAATGCGCGCAGAAACCGCATCGTCACCGACAACCTCGCCTCGCAGCGCCCGCTGACATTCGGCTACGATCCGTCACAAGGCGGCGGCATGTTCCAGATCGTACGCATGGCCTATGACAATGCCGACTACCTGTTCTTTGGCTGGAACAAGGATATCCAGCGCAAAACGAAACAACTGATCGAAGTGCGGAAAGGCAACAACAGCGACATCCGGATTGCGGTGGTGCGCAGTATGATCGCCCTCATCCGTGAACACGAGCAGGGGGACTTCCTCTGGGAGTCGCCGCGACTGGGCCGCGACATCATGTTGTCCGCCCGCCTCCGGGACAACGCGGGGCTCGAGGAATTCCTGATGAGCGATTTTTTTCCCGGCGCGCGAATGCAGAAGTAACAGGAGGCGGGAGCGAGATATTAATATTATCTCTATATATATACAATACGTTATGCTGAGTCCGCCCTGAATTCACTACGCCGCTGTCCTTGCCAAGGTGCCCTGAAAAAAGAACTGGGAGCTTATACCACCTGCTTGGCCTGCCGCTCATTGGCGTGACGTCGCGCTTCCTGCCGTGAACGCCGGATGCCGTAATAGAAGGACCAGATCACCGCGACGATGAGGATGTCGCCCAGAGGACGCAGAAAGACCTGCTCAAACTTGCCGTCGTAGATCCAGAGCGCACGCCGCAGATTCTGGTCCGCCATCGGACCGAGTATCACACCCAGGATCAGCGGTGCGAACGGATAACCGTTGCGCAACAACAGATAGCCGAAGATGCCGGCGCTGAACATCACCAGCACGTCAAACGTGGAAAACGAGGCGGCGAACGTGCCGACGAGCGACAGCATGATGACCGTGGGCATGACCACGCCCATAGGCATGGTGAGCAGATAAATGCTCGGCTTGATCACGGCAAACGCCGTGACATACATGAAGATGTTTGCGACGAACAACGTGACGTAGAGAAACGTCATGAACCCCGGATCGTCATTGTTGATATTGGGGCCGACGATGATGCCGTGCAGCGCCAGCGCCGCCATGATGATCGCACAGGAACTGTTACCCGGTATGCCCAGTGTCACGGTCGGCAACAGCCCCCCGCCGCAGTTTGCATTGTTCGCGACTTCGGAACACACGACGCCCTCCAGGTCTCCGTCCGAAAATTTGCGGCCTGAGGCCTGCTCGCCGATGGTATAGGAGACGTAGGAAGCGACGTTTGCACCCACGCCGGGAATGGCGCCGATCACGGTCCCCACAGCGCTTGAGCGCAGCGCACTTTTCCAGTACTTCTTCATCACGTTCCAGGATGGCACCACGCGGCCGATTTTCGTGGGCACCGCCGTGCGCTGTTTCTGACTCAGCACGTTCATCGCCTCGGTGAGGCCGAACACGCCGATCAGCACCGGCAGGTACTTGATGCCCGATTGGAGCTCGTTGATGTCGAATGTCCAGCGGTCGACGCCATGTATCATGTCCTTTCCGATCATCGCGATCATCAGACCCAGCCAGCCCATGGCCCAGCCTTTCATGGGATGCTCCCGGCCGGTCAACGTGCCTGAAATAGCGACCCCGAGCATCACCAGCAGAAAAATTTCCCACGAGCCGAATTTCAATGCGATGGCGATGATCAACGGCACCATCATGACCAGCACGATCAGACCGGCCCAGTTGCCGATCATGGAAAAGAACAGCGCAGTCCCGATGGCAAGGCCGCCCTCGCCGCGCAAAGCCAGCGGGTAGCCCGCCATCTGCGTGCATACTGCGGACGGCGTGCCGGGAATATTGATCAGTATTGCCGAAATGGCACCGCCAAACTCAGTCCCCACCCAAACGGAGATGAGAAAAATAATGGCAATCTCCGGCGAGAGCTTGTAGGTGAAACCCACGAGCAATGCCATCGCCATATTGGAGGACAACCCGGGCAAGGCGCCCCAGACGATCCCGAGAATCGAACCGAGCGCGGCCGTCAGCAGGCCGTTGAAACTGAAAACGTAGGTCCAGTCGAAAATCATGTCATGGTCCGCGGTGGCTCAGCCAGTACAGGAAATCCTGCATCAGATTGCCGTGTCCGGGCAGGGGAATACCAAATACACCCTGAAACACGCCGCTCAGGAGGAACGGCAGGAACAGCGCGATGGCGAGCCGCATGCGGAAGCTGCCATCGGGCCAATACATCCGCATCATCGCGAACAGGAAAATGAATGCTGCAATCTCGAACTTCAGGAACTCCAGCAATCCGAAATAGAACAACCCGGTCGCCGACATGGCGAAGAGAATGCGCCACAGCGGCCGGTTGCCGTCGTCAGCCGCGCCGGCAACGTCAAACAGGGCACGTAATGCGCCCTGTTTGATCGTGTCGAGCGTAATGATTGCCGCCATGATGAAGAGGCTGCCGCTGAGAAATAACGGCAGCACGGCGGGCGCCGTGAGCCAACCCTCCGGACGCGGGATGGACCAGCCGCTGATGAACACGTAACCCGAAAGCGCGAGCAGGGCGAGGCCCATGAAGAAGCCATTGCGTGCTTCGCGCTCTTCGGGGTGTGGCTTCCGGTCCTCCTGCTGTTCTCCCATAGAGACAGCCATACGCTAGATGCGCGGCTTGTAGCCTTTGGGCGGCCACCATTTTTCAAAGTCGTTAATCGAGGGCAGGCCAAGCTCCTTCGGGCTTTTCTTCGCTTTCTTGACATCGTAGAGCAGGTTGGCGCCAATGACTTCCCACAGTGTCGCCAGCTTATCGGCTGCCTCGCCGACGACCGGCTCGGGAAAGCGCGGCTTTTTGGCCTCTATCCCGCGAAACTTCTCGGAATTCACCGCGGCGACCCACGCCTTGGAGACCGTACGCAGGATTCCAGGGTCGGTGTCGCGGCGCATCGCCATGGCCGTTCCGCCGCCGATGGGGGTCTTGCCTTTGAGCGACGGGACAGAGTCGGTGATCGGCTTCAGATGCTGGCCCTGGATATCCATGGCCTTGTCCGTGCAAATACACAGATTGCGCAATTTGCCCGCTTTGAGCAAATCGAGCTGTTCGTGCAGGCCATTCAACGTCACATCCACCTCGCCTTTTAACGCGGCCGTTTGCGCCGGTTTGCCGCCGTTATACGGCACGATGCGAAAATCGGTTCCGGACTGCTGCATGACCAGGGCCGCAGCCAGATGCCAGGTGCCGCCCAGGCCATTGGTTGCCAGGCGCAGTTTGCCCGGCGCGTCTTTCGCTTTGCGGATCAGGTCTTCCATGTCCTTGATCGGCGAATCGGGAAGCACCGATATGCCCGCAATCGAGCTGTCGACTCCGAAATACTGCCAGTCCTTGTAGGGCGCCGCCGTCATCAGCCCCATCGCCCGCACGCCGCGGTTGTAACTGCCGGCACAGAACCAGGAATAACCGTCTGGAGGCTGATTGAGCACATGCGTTCCCGCGATCGAGCCGGTGGCGCCGGTCTTGTTGATGATGTTGATGGTTGCGTTGTCGAGCGCCGGCTCAAGGATCGGCGCCAGCGAACGCATCACCTGGTCAACGCCGCCGCCGAGTGCCGTGGCGATAAACGCCGTGATAGGGCGCGAGGGCCACGCCGCCGCAAATAGTTCTGATGGGAGGGCAACCGAACCCAGAAGCAGGCCGGTGCCCTTCAGGAAATCTCTACGATTCCAGTCACTCATCTCAATACCTCCTCGATATTTATGATAATAATTACGCTCCGGTATGCCGCATGAAGCACGTTGTCGTCATCCCTCGCGCGAACTCTCGTGTGGAACTATGGCAGTAATGACTTCGTTGAGGAGCGTCACACCATCATAAAGAATCAAACACGATTGCTCAATATAAATTTTTTGAAGATGTCTTTGCTACAGTATATCAATTGAAGTGTCACGGCTCGAAAATTTTCGACGATACGCCGAGTATCGGGAAATATTGGAAGAACGCAAGCATTGACAGGACGGAAACAGTGTGTTTGTTGCGGGACAACAAATGGGGTAACAACCAAGCGGTCAGGTCATGAATCCTGATCAGATCATGCGTTTGAAAATGAATTCAAAAAACTTTAATCAAAATTGTTAAACCAAAGATGTCGCGTGATTGAAGTTTCAAGACCGCATATCTATGGCGGCCGCCTCTAGGATACTGAGCGAATGCCGCGCACCTCCAGAAGCTCTTTGATTTTCGACTCCGGCTTCCAGTAGTCCGGCCCTTTCAGAAATTTTCCGTTGGCGTCATAAATCGGCTTGCCGTCCCGATCCAGCTTGCTTTCATTGCTGTCCATGATAATGTCGAGCACAGCTTCCAGCGGCAGGCCGTACTTCAATGCCTCGGACCGGCAGTACACCATGATGTCGCCCAGCAAGTCCGCCATGGCGACCGCGATGTCGATCGCCGCGCCGCCGGTTTTTGAAAGCTCTACGATTTCGTCGATCTCATGCACTTCGTCGAGCAGGGTGGCCTTGAACTTGGTCAATCGATCCGCCACGTCTGCGGGCAGTGTCGGGCTGTCGTTGGCGGGCAGCTTGTACATTGCATTCATCGAGGCGATACGTTGTTCAAATGTTTTTTCATGGGTGGTGTCTGTATGATTTTTAAGTGAAGCGCGGGTTACGCCTGACTCAGGCATGCCGGCCCCCGCAAGACTAATAGTGCGGTGGCGCCTCGTCGTGCGGACCAAAGGACTCCGCCGCATTGCCGCTTTGCACCTGCTGACGCAAGGCGCGCAATTCCTGCTGCAATTTATCGATTTGTTGCTGCTGGCGGACAACAGAGCGGTTCAGCTCTTCCAGCAGATCTTCCGAGAAACTGAGTTTGACTTCGATTTCGGCGAGGCGGGATTCCATGGCAGTTCCTGGATAGCAATCATTTTGCGAGCACGGTCACGCTGATGCCGTGGCATTCCACCGTCTGCCCTGCATGTATCTTCGCGGTCTTGCGGCTTTCCGGCCGGCCATCCACGGTGACTTTGCCTTCTGCGACCAGGTGCTTGCCCTGCCCGCCACTACCGGCTATTCCCGCGGCTTTTAGCAGATCACAAAGCCGGATCGATTCATCCCTCAGCTGAAACTCGATGGTTTCCATGGCATGCCAAAAAATACCGGGAACCCGGCCGGACTGCCTCTAAGACACCTTCCTATTTTTCTCCAGCCAGCCGTTGACCAGAGCCACCGTTTCATCGACGACCTTGGACTGCATGCCTTTCTGGGCGGCGACGGCTTGCACCAGCAGGTCCACGCGCTCGATGTTCTGTGCACCGGCAGCAAGTGCCCGCGCCGCGGAAGAAGGGCTGCCCAAAGACAGCGCGGCGTTCGCGTACTTGTCGAACGGCACCAGATCCTTCTCGTTGGCGCCCAGCGACACACACAGCTTCACTACCCAGTTATAGGCCGCGCGCGAGGCCTCGATATCGGAATGGACGGCATCTTTTATCGGGCGCATCGCATCTTTCTGGACGCAGCGGTAATTGCCGGCGATCAACATGGCCCACTTGGCGAGCGGCACGAACACCGAATCGTGCACCTTGAGTTTGACCGGCAGTTCTATTTTCTTGCCGTCGCCGGTATCGAAACGCACCGCTTCGATGTCGGCTTCGAGCTGGCGCAGGATGGCGGTGTGCGCCTCGGAATCGAAGCGCGCCGATTTGAAGTTGGTGGGCAGGCGCACCTGCAGCACGTTGACCTTATCCTCCGGAGGACGGAAAGCCTGCGGGTCGGGACTGCACAGGGTAAGCGTCTTGGGATCGAAGCTGTCCCACACGGTAGCGTCGGTGTAGCAACCGCGCAGGCCGTCGGCATTTATGCCGGGAATACGCTTGAGATACGGCAGCGGCGGCATGTTCATGATCGACATGCAGGGCACGCGGGATTTGGCGACGGCATCCAGCAACTCGCGCACGCCGGGGGAGCGGTACTGCGGCTCCTGCATCGCCAGCGCGATCAGATCATAGTCGGCGGGATTGACATCGCCGGGGCCGCCGGCGGAGAGCTTGCCCGGCAGTTTGGTGGAATTGATTTCGACCAGGCCTTCGCGACCCTTGACCGGCATGCGCACGATGGCGCCTTCCTTGTTGAACAACTCCGCCTCGGCTGGAAGGCATACCAGTTTCACCGTATGACCCGCGAGCAGCAGCTTGGTCGCCAGCAGCGAGCCGTAAGAAGCGCCCATGATCAGAATTTTGTATGTCTTGTTCATTTAAAATCTCATCCTTGTCATATGTATCAATGCGAGGTGGAATCCTCGTTCCGGATTGTGATATCCGTTTCCACCTCAAGCCTGTGATGGTATGACAATAAGCCGCCGCGGCGCAAACCGGCGAATATCGGAAATGGTGTGGTTGCATGGGATCGCAAAGCACATCACTCCGGCGATCGCACATCCAGGACGCGTCTTTGTCTCGCAAACACGCAAGGCCACCGGATAGGCAGGCCGCCAGAATCGGAAATGGCGAACGGGATACGGGGCTAGCGCCCGCGTGCGCGACACCGAGGAACCACTATTTAATTAATAAAAACAGATGGTTACATATTTGTAACGCGGCGGATAACCAGTAGCCGCTTACCTTCAGGCGTGCGGCTACGGGTTCGGGATTACGGCGTAACCACTAAAGCCTACGCAATTCCTCCAACAAGTCTTTGCTCTCGGGTATGGTCCCGGGCTCGTAGATCTTGGCGAAGCGCACGATACCCTTGGCGTCGACGACGTAGGCGGCGCGCTTGTCCATGCCGCGTTCCTCGTTAAAGATGCCGTAGGCCTTGCCCACCGCGCCATGCGGCCAGTAGTCCGAAAGCAGGGGGAACGGAACGCCGCCCAGCACATCCGCCCAGCCTTTCAAGCTTGGTGTGGGATCGGCGCTGATCTGCAGGATCTCGGCGTTGAGCTTCTTGAATGATTCATGGTTCTCACGGAACCCTTTGACTTGGTTCGTTCACCCGCCGGTAAAGGCAAAGGGCATGAACGCGACCACCACAGGCTTGCCCTTGAAACTCGAGAGCGCAATCTTCTGGTCGCTGTTGTGCGCCGAAAGCGTGAAATCGGGCGCTGCAGTTCCTGTTTTAATTTCCATACGAACATTCCTTGTAAGGTGAGGCGGCAGGCCGCCGGATTAAGCGCGCCCGACATAATGAGGGGCATTTCCCCCATCACTACCTTATTCCCCGTATCGGAAGAAAAAGGATTTATTTCGTCAGGCCCGCCAAGAATACCTGCGCACGCCGCTCCCGGCAATTGCATCGCGATGATGCGAACCTCTATTTTTCAGTAAAGCGCCCCTTCAGGCGTTCATACAACCCGCGGTCGTACTCTTCCGCATCAAACCGCGTCTTGCTGATGTCAGCGACCATCGTGCCGAGGCTGGGCAGGCTGCTTCTGTCGATATGTCGTGCCGGGTCCCACAGTTTGGATCGAAAGATGGCGCGCGCACACTGAAAAAAAACGGTATCAACGCTCACGACAATCACCGACCTCGGGAGTTTCCCGTCGACGCTGAATCGTTCCAGCAGCGCCGGTGCCGTGGATATTATCGCCCGCCCATTGACCCGCAGTGTCTCGCCTATGCCTGGTATCAAAAACAGCAGCGCAACATGCGGATTGGCAATGATGTTGCGCAGGCTGTCCACGCGATTATTCCCGCGCCGGTCGGGTATCAACAATGTCTTCTCGTCTTCGACCACAACAAACCCGGCCGCATCGCCGCGCGGGGAAGTATCCAGGCCTTCCGGGCCGCCTGTTGCGAGAACGAAAAACGGTGAGGAGGCAATCAGCGTCCGGTAATGCGGATGGATGTAGTCCACCTCTTTCTCCACGGCGGCGCCCGATGGCGCGCCGTACAGGCGTTCCAGCGTGGCGATGTCCGCTATACGATGCTCTTCCATTATGGTGTCCATGACATCCCCTTATCCTAAGACTGACTGAACGTTCAACGGCGGCCCTGATGAACAGGACACGCCCCTGGCCCTGACCCTGCCCACGCGATGCAAATTAGATTTACAAAAGCTTCCTCTTCCTTATGCGACTACCCTTTTCTGCTGCGCGCGAGCCGCAACAACTCCTGGTGCAGCGCATCCGGGATCTCCAGGCCTTCTGCTCGTGCCCGTGCAACGCTTTGATGACGGCGCGCACCCGGCAGACGCACACCGTCATCTGCGACCATCGCTGAAATCATGACTTCAAGGCGTGAGTAATACGAATCCGCGCCCGCCAGCGCATCAGGGTCTATGGCAATGAGTGCGTGGCCGATTCGCGGTGCGTTGCCGGGCTCGAAGTAGGATTCGTTTTCGAAGCTGAAGGCCGCGCCGGTCAGCGCCACGCACAGCACTTCCACCATCAGCGCCAGCGCCGTGCCTTTGACGCCCCCGATCGCGGTAAGGCTGCCGGTGAGCGCAGCCTTGGCGTCGGTGGTCGGATTGCCGTCGCGGTCCACCGCCCATCCCAATGGTATGGGTGTGCCTTCCTTTGCCGCGAGCATGATCTTGCCGCGCGTGACTTCGGTGAGCGAGAGATCGACGACGACGGGCTCTGCTTCGTGGCGCGGAAAAATCGCCGCAATCGGATTGGTGCCGAAAAACGTCTTGCTGCCGCCCCAGGCATTGATCGCCGACGGTGAATTGGTGAACGCCATCCCGACCAGCCCTGCTTCCGCCACCGGCGCGAGGTGATAAGCGGCAGCGCCGAAGTGATGGCTGTTGGTAACGCCACAGAAGGCAACGCCATATTTTTTTGCGCGCTTGATGACTTCCCTGACCGCGATTTCCGCGGCGACGTAAGCCAGGCCGCCGGCAGCGTCGATCAGGCAGGTGCCGCCTTTTTTCCTGATGATCTTCGCCTTTGCTTTGCCGTTGGCACGGCCATCGCGCAAATGCTGTGTATAGAGCGCAACACGCGCTACGCCATGCGTTGCAAGCCCGTCCATGTCGGCGGCGACCAGCGCTTGTGCAGTCGCCTGCGCCATGGATTTGGACGCGCCGGCTTTTTTCAGCGCTCGAGTGACGAGTTGGGTCAGTTCATCTATCGAAAGTCGTGGCATGGGTAATACTCAAAATGTCCGGAAATAGTTCATGTAAAAAAGTGAGAGGCGTTCGGCCATCAGGCTGTGGCAGCCTCATTCAGAAGCGTCTCGCCGGGTTTGACGCGAGTAAACTTTACCGGACGAGTAGTACTGTCGAAACGACCGTCTTTCCAGGTGACGCAGGTATAACGCGAGTTTTCTATGTCGCGCACGTCCGGAAAGTCTGACCGGTAATGTGCTCCGCGCGAATCCTCGCGCGCCATCGCCGCAAAGCGTATCGATTTGGACACGAGGATCAGGTTCTTCAGGTTCATCCAGTCATGCCAGGTCAGATTGAACGCAAGATTGGCATCTGCAACGCCGGTGGCATCTAGCCGGGCTTCAAGCGCATCGAGCGCGCCTTCCGCACGCTTCAGGCCCGCCGCATCGCGCACGATGCCGACATCGTCCCACATCAGGTCGTAGAGTTCCTCGCGTATGCTGTTGAGGTCGCCCGCGGGTTTGCCGAGCGGGGCACGGCAAAGCGCCACCGCTTCGTCGATCGCATCCGGGTCAGGTTCGTGGAAACCGCCGCCACCCGCCTTGAGCCAGCGTGGCATGGCGTCACCGGCGATGCCGCCGAACACCGTGGAGTTGGCGACGCCGTTGCCGCCGAGGCGGTTGGCACCGTGCACGCCGCCGGAGTCCTCGCCCGCCGCGAACAGGCCGGTCAGATCGGTGGCGCAATCAGTATTGAACACGACACCGCCCATCATGTAATGCGCCGTGGGTACGACATCGACCAGGCCTGACACCAGATCGAATCCGCAATCGGCGCAGCGCTCGACCATGCCCTTGAACATTTTTTTCACCATGACCGGATCGAGGTGACGCATGGTGATGTAGAGCCCGCCGCGCGGCCCGACATTGCCTTCACGCATCTGGTAATACATGCCGCGGCTGACGATGTCGCGCGTCGCCCGCTCTTCGCGTTCGTCATAAAGATGCATGAAGCGCTCGCCGGCGCCGTTGAGCAACTGGCCGCCGGCGCCGCGCAGGCCTTCCTCGATGATGGTCCCGGTAATGCGGGTATGAGGTCCGGCAATCAGGCCGGTTGGATGGAACTGCACCATTTCCATGTCGCGCAGCGTGAGCCCGGCGCGCAGCGCCATCGCCATGCCGTCGCAGGTCTTGTCGCCCGAAGGCGTGTGGTATTTGTACATGGTCGGACCGCCGCCGGTGGCGAGCAGCACTGCCTGCGCCTGCACGAACGTGAATTCGCCGCTGCGCATGTCTATCATCAGCACGCCGGCAATCGCGTCGCCCGCC
Organism: uncultured beta proteobacterium; assembly: GCA_942492335.1. Classification (GTDB taxonomy): domain Bacteria; phylum Pseudomonadota; class Gammaproteobacteria; order Burkholderiales; family SG8-41; genus CAKKQX01. The sequence goes on from CALOEN010000021.1 coordinate 258,831, forward strand.
TTGTTCTTGATGAACTCGACCGCGCGGTGCTCTTCGAGACGGTTGATGCCGCGCGCCCACACCTGCTCGGCGAGCCGGTTGATGATCTCGATGCCGGTCAGGTCGCCCTTGTGCACAGTGCGGTCGAAAGTCTGCCCGGCAAACGCTTTCTGGTGGATGGTGCCGTCGGGATTGCGGTCGAAAAAACAGCCGAGTTCGTTTTCAAGTTCACGGACGCGCTCGACCGCGGTGCTCACCAGCATCCAGGCCAGGTCCTGGTCGGGCAGCCACTTGCCGCCTTCTATGGTGTCCATGAAATGGCGCTCGACCGAATCGCCCTCGGCCAGCGCGACGTTATAGCCACCCTGCACCATGCGCGTGCAGCCGCATTTGCCGAGCAGGCCTTTCACGCCGATCGTGATCGAGAGATCTGGATTGGCCTGATGCGCGTGCAGCGCGGCGAACAGCCCGGCGCCGCCTGAACCGAGAATCAGAATGTCAGTTTTTATTTTCTTCATGGAATTTTATAGCCGCCAAGGCCGCCAAGCACGCCAAGAAGACCAAAAGAATAATTAATCAAAATCTGTTCTACGTAAGCGGTGTCGATCTTACCATCGGTTTTCGATCATTACCGTCAGAATGGGTGACCAGGGGCGTGCCGGCCTTGGCGGCTAATTGTTCTTGACCCCGAGCGAAGCGAGCGCGGCGGCGCGCTTGCCGCGAGCGGCCTTGTTGATCTCGGTGTAAAGGCTGCCGCCATGCGAATCCATGGAAACCAGCAGCGGCCCGAAACCCTTCACACGGAATTTCCACAGCGACTCGGGATTGAGATCGTCGAGATCGACCTCCTCGATCTGCTCGATCCAGGTCGTTTCCAGCGCCGCGGCGCCGCCCACGATCGCCAGATAGACGCCGCCGATATCCCTGAACGCCGCAACCGACCCCTCTGACAACCCGCCTTTGCCTATGATGATACGCACGCCGTACTCGCTCATCAGCGGCCGCGTAAACCGCTCCATGCGCGCGCTGGTCGTGGTGCCGATGCAAATCGGCTCGTAACCGCTGGGCGCCGACTTGGTCTCGCCCACCCATTTTGCATTCGGGGCTGTGTGGACCACGGCATGGCCGTTCATGTCAAAACGGGTCTTGCGGCCGCGGTCGAACATGTGAATCTGTGTCGCATCGCGTATGCCGAAGAGCGTGCCGTTCAGCGTGACGGTGTCGTTCACCTTGAGCTGCCGGATCTGCGCTTCGGTCACCGGCATATTGAAATCGTAATGAGCCATGTTTAAAACCTCTTACTACTTATTAAATAACCGCCAAGGCCGCCATGAACGCCAAGAAGATCAAAAAGCATCAACAAAAAAATACTGCCGCCAAAAAATCGACGAGTCTTTATATTTTCTGATCGACATTCTGTTCTTAATTTGTTTTTCTTGGCGTGCTTGGCGGCCTTGGCGGTTCAATTAAAAGCCGTACTCTAGGCCCTTCGGGGGTGAACGTCGCGCGCGCGCGGCGCGCGGAGTGGCACTGCATGTTGACCGCCACCGGGTTCATGGTGATATGCGTCGCCGCAATCTCGATATGCACCGCAAACGAAGTCGAATCTCCGCCCAGACCCTGCGGTCCGACACCAAGCTGGTTCACGGCCTTGCTCAGTTCAATCTCCAGCTTCGCGCCCTCGGGGTCGTCGCATTTGCTGCCGAGCGGGCGCGTCGCCGCAGCCTTGGACAAGTGCACGCACAGGTCCGCCGTGCCGCCGACGCCGACGCCGACGATGGTCGGCGGGCAGGTCTTGCCGCCGGCATCCAGCACGCAGTCCACAACGAAAGTCTTGATGGCATCGATACCGTCGGCCGGAACCGCCATCTTGAGGAAGGAATTGTTTTCCGAGCCGCTGCCCTTGGGGATCATCTCGATCGCCAGCGTGTCGGCATCGGACACGAAGTCAATATGAATTACCGGCACCTCTCGCCCGCACGAGGTGTGTTCGTTCTTGCGCGTCACGGGATGCACTACAGACGAACGCAAAGGGTATTCACGTGTGGCTCGCTCACAACCCTTGATGATCGCCTGCTTGAGCTGGTAGCCATCGACCTCGACACCGGCGCCTAGGGTTACGTTATAGATCGGGATGCCGGTGTCCTGGCACAGCAGGTTATCGGTAGCCTCGGCGACCTTGATGTTCTTGATCATAGTGCCGAGAACCGCCTTGCCGGTGGCATCGGTTTCGGTCTCGCCAAGACGCGCGATACCCCGCTTTATGTCAGGCGGTAGCACTTTCAGCGCGCGGATATAAAGTTCCTTGCACGCCTCTTCAACCTGTTTGAGATCGACTTTCACTTTCTAACCCTCATACTGTTGATGCGCCGACGGCAGCCGATCATGATCAATAGGACAGCAGCAGACAACGGGGGCTCATCCCGCCTTTTACCAGTTGCCATCCATTGATTCCATGTGATGCCAACATACCCCATTGCCCAGCCAGCGACAAGATGAAAACCACCGCATCAGTCACAACCCCAGCGCCTCGACAGCCAACCGCCGCAACTCGCGTTGCAGCCGGTCGCGCACCGCGCGGTAAGCCGGCCGCCGGATAACGTTGACGATCTCGTGCGGGTCCTTGTCAAGGTCGTAAAGCTCATCGAGCTCGCCATTGCAACTGCGGTTTATCCAACGGATGTACTTGTGGCGGTCGGTGCGCACGCATTTGTAGGTCATGCCCACCAGCCATGGCATGGCGTTCTCTGCCCAGTATTCGACAAGAAACGATTTGCGCCAGCCGGCGCTGCCTTTTCTTTTTGAACCCGCAAACAGCGGCAGCAACGACCGCCCCTGGATCTGCGCGCCGGGCTTGCCGCCCGCCAACTGGATCAGCGTAGGCGCGATGTCCTGGAGTATCACCAGTTCCTTGAATTGAGAACCGGGCTTGATGCGGCCGGGCAAGCGCATTACGAAAGGCGAGCGCACACCTTCCTCGTAGGCAAAGCGGCGTTCGGGCCCAAGTCCGTGCTCGCCAAAGAAATAACCGTTGTCCCCGAGGAACAGGATGAGCGTATTGTCGAGCTGGCCGGTCACCTCCAGCGCTTTGTACAGCATGCCCACGCCCTCATCGACCGAAGCCATCATGCCCGCGCGCTGCCTGATTTCTTCCTGCTTCCCGGCATGTATGGCATCAAGGAGCGCCTCTCGATTTGTCCGATTTTTTCAGATCGAACGCCTCCGCCCACGCGGGTTTCTGTTTCACCACCTGCGCCGGCGTCAGCATGTTGGGTTTCTTCGGAAACACGCAGCCCCGGTAAAGATTCTCGTGCCGCGCCGCAGGCTGGTAGCCAATGAGAGACAGCGTGCCGTCGGCAGCCTGTTCAGCATCCGGGTGCACGGCCTTGTGCGCGAAAAACAACGACCACGGCTTGTCATGTTTTTTACGCACAAAGTCCACCGCCATCGTGTTCATGATGTCGGTGATGTAGCCACTGTGCTTGGTGTAACGCCCGTTCTCGTTGAGCTGCGGATCATTGAGCCGGCCGTGACCGTCGAAACTCACCCAGTGATCGTAGCCCGGGCGCGGCTTGCCATCGTTGCCCATGTGCCACTTGCCGATATGCGCTGTTTCGTAGCCGAGCCGCTGCAGTTCCAGGTGGTAATTGGGCAGGCGGTGACTCGCCATGTCGCGCGCCACGTTATCGATGATGCCGTGACGGCTCGCGTACTGGCCGGTCAGGATGGAGGCGCGATTCGGCGAGCATATCGGTGTCGTATGGAACGCCCGTTCGAACAGCGCACCCTCGCTCGCGATGCGATCGATATGCGGCGTTTTCATGTAGGGATGGCCGCCTGCACCAAACTCATCGTAACGCAGGTCGTCGATCAGTATCACCAGCAGATTAGGTTTGCGTGCCAAGCCGTTCTCTCCGTTTAGTCCAGCCAAAGCGATCAATCGTGTTGCGGCAAGCTCCACTCACTGAGCGAGTTCAAACCACGTTCAGCAAAAACACCAGGCCCGCTGCAAGGCTGGCGCCGGCGGCCACTGCGAGCAGGCTTTTTTGCCAGTCACGCCACGCCATGAATTCGAGCATCAGCAGGCGTATGCCGCCCGCCATATGCGCGCCGAGCATCAATATCAGCCCCGTTTCGGCAACTTTCACGAATGGTTCCTGGGTCCAGCGCAGGAAACTGTCGAACTGGACCTCGCCGCCCAGCGCCTGGCCCAGCGCCCAGAAATGTATCGGCAAAAACAGGGTCAGTAACAGGCCGGAGGCACGATGCACCACGAATGCCCAGTACGCAGGATGATTGCGCGCGCGGAAATCGTTTTTCATGCCGCACCCCCGCCGAACACGGCATAGACGGCGCGCCAGCCCCACAGTGCGAGCGCTATACCCACAGTCAGCACGCTGATTTCCAGAGAACGCCCACGCCAGCCCAGGCTCTCGGACAGTATGGTGCGCAGCCCGATCGGCGCATGCACTGCGATTGCGGCGACGAACAGCATGTAAAAACCGGCCCATGCAAAATTGCCCCGGGTGCGGGCAAGGATCTCCGCCGCCGACAAACCGTTGCGCACGGCATAAATCATGGTGACGAGATGCACGACCAAGCACAATGCCAGCACCATCGCGCTGATCCGTTGCGCACCCCATAGCAGCACTTGCGTGCGCGTGTTCATGAACACGCTCCACAAGGATGAGGGATGAAGGATGAGGGATGAGGAGTAGCCCACCGAAATCCTGGACGCGCATTTCCCTCCGCCCTCCGCCCTCATCCCTCATCCCTGCAGTCACAGCTCCCCCTTCAGCGCTGCCGCCAGCACCGCGCGCTTCAGGCCGGCTATGCCCGCTGTCGGCGACAATTGCTTGGGGCAGCGTTCGGTACAGTTCATATGCGTATGGCAGGCATGACAGCCGGCATCGCCCGCCACCGCCGCCAGCCGCGCCTTCTGATCGACATCGCGCACGTCGTTAAACAGCGTCCATGCGCGGTTGAGTGCCGCCGGGCCCAGATAATCCGGATTCCATGACACGACATCGCACGAGCTGTAGCACACGCCGCAACCTATGCACTCGATCGCCTCATCCACTTGTTTTCGTTTTGGCGACTCCGGTGACACGCGCGCGAAATCGTCCGCGCGCGTCTTCGTCCCCTGGAAGCGGCCGCGGGCCCGGGCCCATTTGTCGAAGAATTCGGTCATATCGGTGACCAGATCCTTGATCACCGGCAGATGAGTCAGCGGCGCGATTTCGACACGGCCAAGGTCGGCGACTTTCGAGACGTGCGTGCGGCAGGTCCAGCGCGCCTTGCCATTGACCGTCATTGCGCACGATCCGCACATGCCGACGCGGCAGGCATAACGGTACGACAGCGTGGGATCGAGGCTGCGCTGGATATACGTGACGACGTCGAGCACAGTCTGGCTCTCATGCCGCGGCACTTCGAATTCCTGGAATTCGCCCGATTCCTCGCCGCGCCACACGCTGACCCGCAATATTTCGCTCATGGCATTCTCAGTGTGTGCCGCCCGCGGGCCGGGCTGCGGCATCGCGTGCCACTACCGGTGCCGGCAGTCGTTCTATCATCGCATTGACGCATGAAGGTTTTCCGGATGCCAGGGCACGCTCCAGCGCCGCCGGTAATTCCGCCGCCTGCATCACCATTTCACCGTGCCCTCCCAGACCCACGACCGCCTGGTCATAGCGCGTCGGCAGCAGTTCGCACCCCGTGGTGCGCGCCTTGCCATAGGTCCGCAACTGGATCTGGTGCTCCGCATTCCAGCAGGCGTCATTTCCGATCACGGCAAGTATGGGCAGGTGGTTGCGAACGGCAGTATCGAATTCGGCCATGTGAAACCCGAAGGTGCCGTCGCCCAGCATGGCGATCACTGGAGCATCGGGTCGCGCCATTTTAGCGGCCAGCGCAAACGGGATCGCGCTGCCTATGGAACCGCCGGGGCCGTTGATAATTCGCGTTGGAGCGCTGACGCAAGCCTGTGACCATTGCCCGAACTCGCCACCATCGACGACCACCACGGCGTCAGGAGAGCGGTCCAGTATCTTCTGCACCGCGCGCCCGACTTCAACCGGATGCAGGGATCCGGCAGCCGACGATTTCATTTTTTTCCATTCAGCGGGACGAAATCTAACCGCTGACTGCACTTCGTCCGCCCATGTTTGCGCGCCGTTGCGGCGCTGTGGCGCACGTTCAATCAACCGCTCTGCTGCCGCCCGCGGCTCACCGATTGCCGCAAGCACGACACGCTTCGCGGTCTCCAGCACTTTGAGCGCGCGCTGCAGGGCTTCCGGCTCGGGATCGATGACGACAAAGCGGCATCCGGCGTCCACCACCGGCGGTCGGCAGAACCGCACGGTAAAATCCGGTTGTTTTCCCAGCAGGACGATCAGATCCGCCTGTGCCAGCACTTCGGCGAACGCGCCCAGGCACGGGTCGTTCACGCCGCGCGGGCTTTCCATGCAGATCACGGGTGCGCCACTCGCAGCAGCAAGTTTCTCCTGCAGTAAGCGCCCGCGACCAGTCGCCATCACCGGGCCGGTCAAGACCAACGGACGTTGCGCGTCGCGCAACAGCGCGTTCACGGTATCGGCCGTATGTTCACCGAGCATCAGTGGCGTAACCCTGAACGCCTCAGGTGCCGGTATGGCAGCATCAACTTTGGCATCCAGCACGTCCATGGGCAGGCTGACGTGCACCGGTCCCGGACGTCCGCTGACGGCAATGCGCATGGCCCGCGCGATATCCGCCGCCAGTGTCGCAGCACTTTGCGCGGTCCACGCAGCCTTGACCACCGGCGCCGCCAGGTCAGCCTGTGGCATCTCCTGAAAGGAACCGCGGCCAAGCTCGGACAGCGGCGCATGGCCGGACAGCAACACGAGCGGGGATTCCGAAGCCAGGGCGGTGTAGAGCGCGCCTATACCGTTGGCGTGGCCGGGACCGCCGGTGAGCAGCGCAATGCCGGGCTCGCCGGTGAGACGACCCCAGGCATCAGCCATGTGCACCGCGGCGCCCTCGTGGCGCACATGCACAATCGACAGCCGCGCATCGAGTGCCGCGTCGTATACCGGCATGATGTGGTTGCCGGAAAGAGAAAACAGATGCCGCACCCCGGCGCTCGCCAGGGTGCGCGTCAGAATGTCAGCTCCTCTGAGCTGTGGCATGGGCCGCCCCGGGTTGAATATCTTGAACTACTGTAAGCCGGTGTGCCGCGTGATCACGCGGCACACCGCTGCATCAGGCGCTCTCGTAAAGACGCGTCAGCACGAATTCGTTATGGCCGAGCGCCTCCGCTGCCGTCAGCCGGCCATTGCAGGTACGCAGCATGACCTCCAGTAGTTCGTCGCCGGTCTGGTCAAGATTCTTCTCACGCTGCAGCAGGCCCGAGCAGTCGTAATCAACGTGCTCGCTCATGGTGCGCACAGTGCGCGGATTAGCGGTGAGCTTTACGACCGGAACGATGGGATTGCCGATGACGTTGCCCTGTCCGGTCGGGAACAAATGCACCACATAACCGGACGCCGCGCACAGCGTCACCATCTCGGCCGCGGCCGAGGAAGAATCCATGAACCACAGGCCCGGTTTGGTCGGCTCCTCAGCCTTGTCCAGCACGCCTATGACCTTGCACTTCTTGCCGATTTTCTGGATGTTGCCCAGCGCCTTCTCCTCGATCGTGGTCAGGCCGCCCTCAATATTGCCCTTGGTTGGCTGCGAATCGGACAAGTCGCTGGTCTTGTGGCGTTCGATGAGATCCTGGTAGCGATCGAACATCTTCATGAACTGTGCGCGCACCTCCGGCGTCGCGCAACGGTCGGCGACTATGTTTTCGCCACCCGTGATCTCGGTGGTCTCGCCGAAGCACATGGTCACACCCAGCGGCTCGAGCTTATCGAAGGCGCTGCCGACGGTGGGATTGGAGCCGCACCCGGAAGTCGTGTCCGATTCACCGCATTTTGTTGACACCCACAGATCACTGATCGGGCATTCCACGCGCTGCTGTTCAGATGCCCATTGCACGTACTCCTTGGCGACCTTGGAGGCACGCATAATGGTGTCGTGATCGCCATGCTGCTCGATGCCGAAGCCGGTGACCGGCTTGCCGGTCTTGGCTATGCCGTCGACAACGAGCTTCGCCCATCCTGCTTCGATGCAGATCACCACGACGGCCGCGACGTTGGGGTTGGATCCCGCGCCTATCAGCGTGCGGAAATGCAGATCCAGATCGGCGCCGAACTGCAACCGCCCATAGGGATGGGGAATCGCAATCGCGCCCTTGATGTTATGGGCAACCGCTTCAGCTGCCGCGTTCGACAAATCGTCGACCGGCAGAATAAGAACGTGGTTGCGGACGCCGACGCGGCCGTTCTCGCGGCGGTAGCCCATGAAAGTGGTTTTGCTGGAAATCATATTAAAACCTCGTGAAAAGTAAAAGGTAAAGAGTAAAGGGTAAAAGCGCCGTCAGCGCGCTTTCGCGCCTCACCTACCAGCGTTTGGTCTTGATGTTATGCACGTGGGCATGTTCGCCGGTCTTGATATCGGCGACGGCCTTGCCGATATCAAAACCGTATTTGATGATCGTATCGGTTTTCTTGATGTCTTTCGTGGCGACCTTGTGGCCTATGGGTATGTCGTTGGCCGCCTTGACCTTGATGGTCGAATCATCTTCCATCACCCAGCCGATCAACTCTTGGCCGGCCTTGATGCCTTCGACCACGGCCACACCCACCGTATCTTTCTTGTCGTGAACCAGAATGTGAATCATGTCGTCTCCTTGCTGCGGTTAGTGCGAAATGGGGGATAGTGCTGTTGTTATTTTTTTATTTTATGGCCGTCATCCTAACCACGGCACCCGGCAAAGTCAACTATATGACCTATATGAATCCGACACAAGCTGGTGCTAGAATGACAGCACGGCACACAATGGGATCCAGCGCTTACCTATGGCCAACACGCTCGCCGCAGGCAACCTCACTTTCAACCCGCTCTACAAGGAAGTCAAGATCCGCATCACCCGCAGCCTCGCTGCCGGCGAATGGCGGTCCGGGGAGGCGATCCCCAGCGAATCACGCCTGGCCGAACAGTTCAACGTCTCGATCGGCACCATACGCAAGGCCATCGACGAACTGGTGGCGGAGAGAATCCTGCTCAGGCAGCAGGGACGCGGTACGTTTGTTGCAACCCACACCGAAGACCGCACCCTATTCTATTTCTTCCATATCGTCGGCAAAGACGGCAGCCGTGAACTGCCCGTCAGCGAAATGCTGTCGTTTGTCAAAGGCAAGGCCGGCCCCGGGAACGAAGCCGCACTCAGCATCGCGCGCGGCACGAAAATCTTCCAAATTCAAAACTTGCTGAAACTTGCCGGCAAACCGGTAATATTTGACGAGATTTCGGTGCCTGCCGCGCTGTTTCCCGATCTTGATCCGGAGATTTTCGCCAACCGCGACGGCACCATCTACGGACTGTACCAGGTGCGTTATGGCATCAATGTGGTTCGCATCAGCGAGCGTCTGTCCGCCGCCAAGCCGCCGCCACAAATTGCCGCGGTTCTGGGTCTGCGTGCAACCGCGCCAGCGCTCATGATCAGGCGTGTTGCTTACACCTACAACGACACGCCGGTCGAGCACCGCGTCAGCTGGGTAAACACCGAGCACCACGAATACCTGAGCGATCTCTGGAAGAACGAAACGCAATAGCGCCCGTGCGCTTGCCGCCTTCCCCAAACACCGATGTCCATCATTGCCATCTGGTTCTATTTCCCGCTGATCCCGCCCCGCTGTTCAGGCGCTGCAGCGCTGCATCGAACGGCGGGTTCAAGGCCAAAGTTGCGTTCTTGTGAACAGGACGGCTGCGCAGACGGACCTGATCAAACGGTGCGGCATCCTGCGCCGATAACGTCGCGGCCGGCGCCGGCAACTGCGATTAGGCTGGCGCGAGCGCCACACGGTCTCGATTGCGTGCCTCCGTGGAGGAAAACGTTCGCGAAGGGGGGGGGAGGAGGGTGCGGGGAGCTTCTTCCAACGATTGCGCGTGTTCAAGGTCACGAGCAACAGGCGAAGATCGATCTGGCGTCCGCACCCAGCCCTTGCCATCGCCGCCCGAGATGTTGCAAATGGAGGCCTTGAACGCTGTCACCGCCGCGCTTGAACTCGCCATCGTCGTGAAATGGCGTCCACGGATTCTCTTCCCGTTCGCCGCAGATGTATGAGAGCGCGCGGCGAGGGCCGCCTCGAGTAACGCCGGGCGCGGCGCGGCGTGATGAGGACGGGGGGACGATGTGATTGGGGCGCGGCGGGCGTGTTGTCTGAGCTGATTGCGGAGGCCGTTTCCGGAACGGCGTCATCGGATCGTTGCTGTGCATATTCCAGCGATGCGTCCGGTCCGTTACGCCTTCGACGGCTGCGATCAACACCGGAACTCCGCGCGGCAGCCTGGATGGCGTTTACGGCGATGACCTCGCGTCGCGCGGCCCTTTGGCACACGGCGATGCAGGCCGGCCTGCGGATGGCGACCGCTGGGTGGCGGGGAGATGCCATCGGTCCAGCCGTGCTCATGGGCATGCTCGCTGCGCGTCAGGCACGGCGACCGACTGGCTTGGCCTTGTCCGGGAACTGACGCACAATCCCCTGATCATCGCCTAACCGTCGCCGGTCTGGCTGGAATTTCCCGGGGCACGCGGTGGGCTCCGCTGCCCGGGGTCGCCGGTCACCCGCGACTGACCATCGCCGCTGGGGATGGGCCGGACACGCTGGGACTGATCGCGGCCAAGCAGGCGCTGCCGCTCGGTGGCTGATTGCCGTCGGCGCCGGCTTGCGTCTTTCGGAGTCGGCAGCGCCGGCACCGTAATTGGCTATTTCAGCACAGTGAAGCTCGCGCTGCGAAGCCGGCAGCCGCGCTGCTGATCGCACACGGGTTTGGATTAAGCGGCGTGTTCTTCAGCATAGCGAAGTCATTTTTTGCCGCGTTGCCCGCCTCCCCTTCGTCTTATATCCTCGCGACAAGAATGGGGGGGTGACGTGGAACTTGTCGCGAGATGGATTCTTGCCGTGCAGATCCTCGCGGCCGCCGTCACGCTGCCACTGTGGCTCTATGCCATCGGTCTATAGTTTTTTCAGCTCGCGGCGTGCGATCTCGAGCTGTGCCGCATCCTTCGAATTTTTGAGTAGCCACTCGAACTGCGGGCGCGCATCGTTTTTGTATCCGGCACGCGCCAGATTGAGCGCAGCGGCCAGCCTTGCCTGAAATGCCAGAGCATCGGGCGGGCGGCCATCGGCAAGCAGCGCCGAACGCAGATAATAATCAGCGGCAACTGGAAACTGACGGGTTCCTTCGTGGATACGACCCAGCGCGAACAGCACGCTGCGCTGTTGTGCCGAGCCGATCAGCGGCAGCAATGCCTCGAATAATTCGCTGGCCAGATCGGTCTTTCCAGCTTCCAGTATTTCCAGCGCTATCGCCATGCTGCGCTGAGCGAGTTCGGCAGACAGCATCTTCTTTGCTCCAATAACGCTTTTGAGCGCCGCGACTGCACGGTCTACCCTGCCCGCGCGCAGTGCCGCAGCTGCGATGCGCAACTGCCATTCCTCGGCGCCGACATTGGGCGGCGCGTCCAATCCCAGCCAGAAATGCAGCGCGGCCACCGGCAGATTCCAGTTCTCGGCAATGGCACCCAGCAGGTAGCGCGCCTGGTTGTCGATGACACCAACTTCGATGCCGGCATGCAGGAACAGCCCGAGGGCCGCCAGTTCTCGTTTGCCAGACTGCAGGGAAATTACCAACTGCAGTTGTGCATAATGCCGAGTGTCTCGGCTCTGGCCTCTTAGCGCAAGCTGGGCAAACAGCGCCCTCGACACGAAAGGGTGTTTTGCGAGCTGCCGCGCCGCAAAACCGGCCCAGGTCACGTCATCTCCGACCAGCAACTGATTCTGATTGCCGGTCTCCTGTGCTGACGCAAGATACACCTGCCACAATGCCTGAACTTGGGTTGCCTGTTGCTGCGTTGGCTGCGCACCAGCAAGCTGCAAGAGATTTTCCAGGGATTCGATCTGCAGCGCCCGGTTCTTTTGCAACACCGCTGCCTGCTCGAGCACCCGCCAATAACCCAGGCTGTTGCTTTTGGCGAGCTGCGCCCGCGCCTGGACAATCGCCGCGTCAGCCGCAACCAACCCTGCACTCAGGCGCAGCAGGAGTTTTAGCGGACCTGCATCATCAATGCTGCCGAGCCAGTTGACGGCCTCTTTCGCCATGCCGAGTTCGAGCAGAGCCGCCACGAAGCGGGCTGCGGTATCGCGATCAAGCGGCTGATAATCCTGCTGATAGCGCAGCATGCTGCGAAACGCTGCAGCACCCTGCTTGTCGGTAACATGGCTGTCGATGATCAACAACCGCAGTTCTTTCGCTTCGCCGGGCTCGGGGCCCAGCTGCCACAACACACGTGCAGCATATTGGCGTGCCAGTGCCCCCTGGCCGGTTTCGACAGCAGCGCGCACGGCCACTGTCAGGATACCGCGCAGCGGCGTAGCCGGCAGGTTCGCGGGCATCGCGTTTACCCGCTGCAGCAGATCTGATTGCCGGCCGAGCCGGTTCAGCAGATTCAGGCGCAACGTCTCCCATTCCACCCAGCGCGGCGTGGCGGCATCCCGCGGCTGCGCCTGCTCGACGCGGTTGAGTGCCAGCTGCAGCGCGCCTGCGCCGACCAGTTGCCGCGAGAACTCCAGGGCATCGGGCCCTGCCGCACAGGCCGCCGACGCCCAGAGCAACAAGACAACCAGCATTCTTCTCATCCGCATATTCTATCCCTGCGCGCCAAGTTGAACATTGCGGCCATAAAAAAAGGCGGCAGGCGCCGCCTTTTTTTATGCGCCGGCGCGCTTACTCCTGCGCCGGCTCTGCCGCCATTACTGCTTCATCTCTGGCAACAGCGGCTGCCGCACCGCGGCTGGCCAGCTTTTCCTTGATGCGCGCTTTCTTGCCTGACCGCTGGCGCAAATAATAAAGCTTGGAGCGGCCAACGTCACCGCGGCGTTTGACCTCGATGCTGGCGATCAGCGGCGAATAGGTCTGAAACGTGCGTTCTACGCCTTCGCCCGAGGCGATCTTGCGCACGATAAACGAAGAGTTTAAGCCCCGGTTGCGCTTGCCGATCACCACGCCCTCGTAGGCCTGCAAGCGCTTGCGCTCGCCTTCCACCACGTTGACGCTGACTATGACGGTGTCGCCCGCGGCGAAATCGGGAACGGTTTTCCCCAATCGCTGGATTTCTTCCTGGTCAAGCTGTTTGATAATGTCCATGTTCATGCTCCTTGAACTTCTTTCTTAAAATCGTCCAGCAACGCACGCTCAATATCGGTCAACTCGCGCTGCTCCAGCAAATCCGGCCGCCGTTGCCAGGTCCTGCCCAGCGCCTGCTTCAGGCGCCAGCGGGTGATCTCGGCATGGTTGCCCGAAAGCAAGACCGGCGGCACCGCCTCGCCCTCGTATACCTCCGGCCGCGTATAGTGCGGGTGATCCAGCAACCCAACGACGAACGAATCCTGGTTCGCCGACTCGGCATCACCGAGCACACCCGGCATCTGCCTCACCACGCAGTCCATCACCACCATGGCGGCAAGTTCGCCGCCTGAAATCACATAATCTCCGATCGAAATCTCATCGTCGATCGTGCGCCGCATCAGACGCTCATCCACACCTTCGTAACGCCCGGCCAGCATCACCAGTCCCTGCGCCTGCGACAACTCCATCACCAGCCGGTGATCGAGCGGCCGTCCCTGTGGCGACAGGTGAATCACGCGCGAGGATTTCACCCCCGAACTTTTCTGCCGCTGGCGCGCCGCCGAAATCGCCTTTTCAAGCGGATCCGCCATCATCACCATGCCGGGGCCACCACCATACGGCCGATCGTCCACGCTGCGGTAACTGTTGACGGCGAAATCACGCGGATTCCACATCACCAGCTGGTAGAGCCCCTTGTCGTGCGCCCGGCCCGTCACACCGCATTCGGTGACGGCCTCAAACATCGACGGGAACAGTGTGACAACGTCGAACTGGAACATCAGTAATCCGCGCCCCAATCCACCCTGATCTCACCCGCGGCAAGGTCGACTTTCTGAATCACATCCGCAATGAATGGGATCAGCCGTTCGCGCTCGCCCTGCACCACCAGCACATCGTTCGCTCCGGTTTCCAGCATCCGGGTCACTTCACCGAGATCCTGGGCCATGCTGTTTACTACCCTGAGCCCGATCAAATCGGCCCAGTAAAATTCGTCCGCTTCCGGCCGCGGCAAAACGTCGCGGTTGACCGCAACCTGCATGCCCCGCAACTGCAGCGCGGCCTCGCGGTCCTCACAACCTTCGAGTTTTGCGACTACCCCGCGCCCCTGGGCTTTCGCCTCTTCAACCCGAAACTGCTGCCAATCCCCGTCACGACCCAGCCACCATGTGTCCAACGCAGCCAGGCATTCAGGGTCTGAGGTGAACGGCTGGATTTTGAGCCAACCTCTGATTCCAAACGGGGCTGGAATCCGCCCCATCACCACCAGATTTTCAGGCGGCTTTTTGGTCGCCAAACTGTTTGACAAGGCGCGCCACGGTGTGGGACAGCTGCGCGCCCTGGGATTGCCAGTGCTGCAGGCGCTCCTTGTTGATGCGCAGCATCTCCTGGCCTTCGGGCGCTTTGGGATTGTAAAACCCGACGCGCTCGATGAAACGACCGTCACGGGAGCGACGGGAATCAGCCACGACCAGATTGAAAAACGGACGCTTTTTGGCGCCGCCGCGTGCTAAACGTATTACGACCATGGGATACCTGCTACCTGGAAATGCGGAAAGGCCGTGATTTTACGCTATTTTTTGCACCCGGTGCAAGAATCTGTCCGCACCGAAAAGTCCTGCCTGGTGCCCTGCAAAGTGAGCTCCGGCGTGCCGGATTGCGCGAGTAATTATAGTATAACATATTGTTTTATTGCATATATTTTGTAATTAGTGCAGAATTGCGGCCACAGATTACGAGGGGCAGGCATGGAAAACCAGGCAGTATCCATCAAGCAACGCATCGAAAATGCGATCAGCGAACGCTTCGGCGAGGCGCTTGACGCTGCCGGAACAGAAGCCGGCGGCATAGAGATCGCGCGCATAGTCGAGCACCGCTCGCACCGTAAATTCGCGAATCAAACTATCGATGCAGGACTGCTGCGCATGCTGTTTGCGTGCGCGTTGTCGGCCCCATCCAAGAGCGATCTGCAGCAGGCTGACATTGTGCATGTCGCCGACCGCGTCAAGGTGAAAGCCATCGCCGATCTGATTCCCGACATGCCGTGGATCAACGACGCGCCGCTGTTTCTCGTATTCTGCGGCAACAACCGTCGCATCCGCCAGATTGGCCTGATGCGCGGCAAGCCTTTTGTCAATGACCACCTCGATCACTTCATGAATGCTGCAGTCGATGCCGGGCTGGTCATGATGAATTTCATCCGCGCCGCAGAGGCGGTGGGGCTGGGCTGCTGCCCGATCAGCGCGGTGCGAAATCATCCCGGCCGCGTCAGCGATCTGCTGGGTCTGCCGGATCAGGTATTCCCGCTTGCCGGGCTTGCGGTCGGTTACCCGGCCTCACCCGGGAAAATCAGTCCACGGCTGCCGCTGGATGTGACCGTGCACACCAATCATTACGATGAAACCCTGCTGGCGGAAAAAATCGACAGCTACGATCACCGCCGGCACCAGCTTCAGCCGTACCGCAGGCAGCGCCATATGGATCTCCACGGTACATCAGGGTTCTATGGCTGGTCTGAAGACAAGGCCCGCCAGTACTCGGTGCCTGAACGCGCGGACTTTGGCGAATTCATCCGCAGCAAGGGGTTCGACCTGGGCTGAAGCCGGGCCCTGCTTTCATCATGGCGGCCATGTTGTCTGCTGTGACTGCACCCTAGCGCACCCGGGTGCCCACAGAACACCCGTCAGTGCCTGCCCGGGAACATTCCTTTCATCGACCGCATCATTTTCGCCATTCCGCCCTTTGCCATCATTTTCATCATTTTCTGCGTCTGTTCGAACTGGTTGAGTAGGCGGTTGACTTCCTGCACCGAGACGCCGGCGCCGGCGGCGATGCGGCGCTTGCGTGATGCTTTGAGCAGCTCAGGCCTGGTCCGCTCCTCGCGCGTCATAGAGTTGACGATGCCCTCAATGCGGCCGATGGCCTTGTCATCCATCTGCGGCGCCCCCTGTGCCATTTGCGCGAGGTTGCCGGGAAGCTTGTCCATGAGCGCAGTCAATCCGCCCATTTTCTTCATCTGGGCGAACTGCTGCTTGAAATCCTCGAGGTCGAAACCCTTGCCCGACTTGACCTTTTGCGCCAGTTTCTCGGCAGAATCCCGGTCAACGCCTTTCTGCACATCCTCGATCAACGACAGCACATCGCCCATGCCAAGTATGCGTGAGGCCATACGGTCGGGATGGAATGCTTCCAGCCCATCTAGTTTCTCGCCGACGCCAGCAAACTTGATCGGCTTGCCGGTGACATGCCGGACCGAGAGCGCAGCACCGCCGCGCGCATCGCCGTCAAGCTTGGTCAGCACGACACCGGTCAGCGGCAGCGCCTCCGCAAACGCCTTGGCGGTATTGACAGCATCCTGGCCCTGCATCGCATCCACGATGAACAGCGTTTCTATGGGTTTGAGTTCTGCGTGCAGCTCGCTGATCTCGTGCATCATGGCTTCGTCAATCGCGAGCCGGCCCGCGGTATCGACGATCAGCACCTCATGGTAATGCTTGCGGGCAAAATCGAGCGCGGCCCGCGCGATGGCAACCGGCTTCTCCCCCGGCGCAGACGGAAAAAAATCCGCGCCCACCTGCCCCGCCACTGTTTTGAGCTGCTCGATTGCGGCCGGGCGGTAGACGTCGCAGCTTACCAACAGCACCTTCTTGCGCTGCTGATCTTTGAGCCATTTTGCAAGTTTGCCCGAGGTGGTGGTCTTGCCCGAGCCCTGCAGACCCGCCATCAGGATCACCGCCGGCGGCTGCGTGGCAAGATTCAGCGCATCAGTCTTCTCGCCCATCAGGGCAACGAGTTCCCGATGCACCACGCCCACCACAGCCTGGCCCGGGGTCAGGCTGCCTATCACATCCGCACCCAGCGCCTTCTCGCGCACGCGGCTGATGAATTCCCTGACGACGGGCAAGGCGACGTCGGCTTCCAGAAGCGCCACCCGCACTTCTCTGAGCGCTTCCTGAATATTGTCTTCGGTGATTCGGGCTTCGCCGCGCAGCGTTTTGACGACGCGCGACAGACGGTTGGTCAGGTTATCGAACATAGGCTTGAATGGTGTAGACTTTCATGAATATGTCAGGAATTCTACCGTATCTGATCGACGCGCTGCTGTATTCGGCACTCGCGGTCTATTTCTGGCGCACCCGCTGGATGGACGACGAAAGTCCACATCTCGAGTCTGCCCCGGCGCTGGCGATCGAACACTATGCGGTGCTGCTGCCGCTGGGCCTGCACACCTTCCTGCTGTCACAGTCCGCTTTCGGCGATCACGGACTTTATCTCGGCATCGGCAATTCCATCTCGGCGATCTTGTGGCTGACCGTGCTGATTTACTGGGTGGGGAATTTCTTCCAGAGGCTGGAAGGACTGCAATCGCTGGTCATGCCGGTGGCGGCGGCCGCCGCTCTGCTGCCTATCGTGTTTCCGCCGCTCAACCCGCTGCCCAACACCGAATTCCCGGCCTTCAGGATCCATCTGCTGATCGCCCTGCTCGCTTACAGTTTGTTCACCATCGCATCGCTGCACGTGCTGCTGATGGCGCTGCTGGAACGCCGCCTGCACGACGGGACGCTCCCCAGGATGCTGCAAAACATGCCGCCGCTGTTGACGATGGAAACGCTGTTGTTTCGCATCATCTGGGCCGGCTTCATCGTGCTTACGCTGACGCTGCTCAGCGGCGTGATATTTTCGGAAGAACTGTTCGGCAAGGCCGCCAAGTTCAATCACAAGACGGTATTTGGCGTGCTGTCATGGCTGATTTTCGCTGCATTATTATTTGGCCGGCATATACACGGCTGGCGCGGCCGCGTCGCGGTGCGTTGGACGCTCGCCGGGTTTCTGGCGCTGGTGCTCGCCTACATCGGCAGCAAGTTTGTGCTCGAGGTGCTGTTGGGGAAAGTGTAAGTAAAAAGCGCCGGGGCGTGAACCAGCCCCATACTTCGATATCCGTCCTGATACTCCCCGGGCTCGAGTCCCTCAGCGCCCGTGTGCCGTACCTCGCAGCCCCCGGCAACCTTGACAATACGTGCAACGCTGTCGATACTGAATTTTCCCCATTACCCGACCGGTTTGATCCGTGGAAGCCATTCCCCTGTCAACGCTGTTTGTTGCATTATTTGTCCTGCTGATCGTATCTGCCTTTTTTTCGATATCCGAAACCAGCATGATGGCGCTCAACCGCTACCGGTTGAAGCACCTGACTCAAAGCGGTCACCGCGGTGCAACGCTGGCCACGCAACTACTCGCCAAGACCGACAAATTTCTCGGCGTGGTGTTGCTGGGCAACAACGTCATCAACGCTGCCTCCGCGCTACTGGTGGGCGAAATCGCGCGGCGGTATCTCGGTGACAGTGAGTATGCACTGCTGGCCGCCACCGGCGCCGCTGCGTTCGTGATCCTGGTATTCAGCGAAATTACGCCGAAAGTCATGGGAGCAGCCTATCCGGAACGCATCGCGCTTCCGGCGAGTTATGTATTGACGCCGCTGCTTAGAATTACGCAGCCCATCGTGTGGTTCGTCAACCTGTTTGTCCAGTCGTTGCTGCGCCTGATGTGGCTCAGGCCCGGGACCGGGGCCGAGCACAAACTTTCCGTCGAGGAACTGCGCACGCTGGTGCTCGAAACCGGGTACATCCCCAAGAAACATCAGAGCATCCTGATCAACCTGTTCGATCTCGAGGCCATTACCGTCGACGACGTCATGGTGCCGCGCAGCCAAATCGAGACAATCAATCTCGAGACTCCGCTGAACGAGATCACGCAGCAGATCGCCACCGCCTACCACCGGCGCCTGCTGGTCTATCGTGGACAGCTCGATGAAATTGTGGGCACGCTGCGCGTGCGCAACGCGCTCAATCTCATGCAGCAGGGGGAATTTACCAAGGAGAAGCTGCGCGAAACCATACGCGATCCGTATTTTGTCCCCTCGGGCACACCCCTGTTTTCGCAGTTGCAGAATTTTCAGGAACAGCAGGATCGCCAGAGCCTCGTGGTCGACGAGTACGGAGAATTGATGGGGCTGGTCACGCTTGAGGACATACTTGAGGAAATGGTCGGCGAATTCACCACGCATTCGCCGCTGCAGACCCGCGGTTTTTTCAAACAGACGGATGGCAGCTATCTGGTCGAGGGCAGCACGCTGTTAAGAGAGCTCAACCGCAAGTTTGGTTTCAGTTTTCCTCTCGATGGTCCGAGAACGCTCAGCGGCCTGATCGTCGAGCATCTTCAGGACATTCCGGAACCCAACACCAGCGTCAAAATTGCCGATCACCCCCTGGAAATCGTGCAAACTCAGGATCGGGTCATCAAGGCAGTGCGCGTATTTCCACCGCAAAGCGAGTGAACGCGCCTTGCCACGGCGCTCCGGATTCATCGCCTCCGGGCACCGCTGGGGGGCAAGTCCAACGCAGTGTGGCAAATTAGGCTTTACAAATCGGCTCAAGACGCGCATCATTTTGCGAACAAACCTTTCTAACCCTTTGGTTAATTGAGGTAATCTGAGGACTTTTCATGGCCACAGCCACTGCGGCAGCGAAGAAGACCGACGTAAAGGAATTCAGCTTCTCCTGGGTCGGACAGGACAAGACCGGAAAAACCATACGCGGAGAAATGCGTGCCAGCGGCCAGGCTCAGGTCAATGCCACCTTGCGTCGACAGGGTGTCAAGGTTGTCGACGTCAAAAAACAAAAACTGGGCCGCGGCGGCAAGATCACCGCCAAGGACATCACGCTGTTCACGCGCCAGCTCGCGACCATGATGAAATCGGGCGTGCCCCTGTTGCAGTCCTTCGACATTGTCGGCAAGGGACACAGCAACCCCGCCGTGGCGCGGCTGCTGATGGACGTCAAGACCGAGGTTGAAACCGGCTCGAGCCTGAAGCAGGCGTTCGAAAAACACCCATTGTATTTCGATCCGCTGTTCTGCAATCTGGTCGGCGCCGGCGAGGCCGCCGGTATTCTGGACAGCCTGCTCGACCGTCTGGCGACCTACAAGGAAAAAATCCTCGCCATCAAGAGCAAGATCAAGTCCGCGCTGTTCTACCCGATCTCGATCATCGTGGTGGCCTTCGTGATCACTGCGATCATCATGATTTTCGTTATCCCTGCATTCAAGGAAGTATTTTCCAACTTCGGCGCCGACCTGCCCGGCCCCACCCTGTTTGTGATGGCGATATCGGATTTTTTTGTCGAGTACTGGTATCTGATATTCAGCATCGTCGGTGGCAGCCTTTACGCGTTTTTCTGGACCTGGAAGCGCTCGGAGAAAATGCAGCACGTCATGGATCGTTTCATGTTGCGTGTGCCGGTGTTTGGCGAACTCATCAGAAAATCATCTATCGCGCGCTGGACGCGCACTCTGGCGACGATGTTTGCTGCCGGCGTGCCTCTGGTCGAGGCCCTGGAGTCAGTTGCCGGCGCCGCAGGCAATTACGAATACTATCTCGCAACCAAGAAAATCCAGGGAGAGGTGTCCACCGGTTCGAGCCTGACTTCGTCGATGCAGGGTACCGACGTTTTTCCGAACATGGTGATCCAGATGGTATCCATAGGCGAGGAATCGGGCTCGCTGGACAGCATGCTGTCCAAAGTTGCGGACTTCTTTGAAGCCGAGGTCGATGATGCGGTCGAGGCGCTTTCAAGCCTGATGGAACCCATGATCATGGTGGTACTGGGCGTGCTGATCGGCGGCATGGTGATTGCGATGTATCTGCCTATCTTCAAGATGGGCCAGGCTGTTTAGAAAGCCCCGCCGTTTGATTTTTCCACCCTGTTGCGCTGTGCGTTCGGGTGACCGGGAGAACGCCCGGCCATCGTGTTCCGGTGCCAGTCGCAACCGCGGCTTCGCCCCCGAACCGGCTTCAGCTTCCACGGACCCCATCCGATGATTACTATTTTCACCGACCCTACGGTTTTCGCAACACTTTGCGCCGCTCTTGGGCTGATGGTCGGAAGCTTTCTTAATGTCGTCATTCACCGCCTACCGAAAATGATGGAGCATCAATGGCGATCGGAACACGCCGAGATGAGCGGAACGGAAATTGCGCCGGCCGAGCGATACAACCTTGTCGTGCCACGCTCGCAATGTCCAGCGTGCGGACATCAGATTACCGCACTGGAAAACATCCCGGTATTAAGTTATATCGTTCAGGGCGGCAAGTGCACGGCGTGCCGGGTAAAAATCTCGCCGCGTTATCCGGTCGTGGAAGCGCTGACGGGGGCGCTCAGCGGTTATGTCGCATTGCGCTTTGGCTACAGCGCGGCCGCGGCAGGCGCGCTGTTGTTCACCTGGGCGATGATTGCGCTCGCCTTCATCGACCTTGACACCTTCTTCCTGCCTGACGACATCACACTGCCGCTGCTGTGGATCGGTCTGTTGTTTAATCTTGGCGGCGTGTTCACCGACCTGCCGTCGGCCGTGATCGGCGCTGCCAGCGGTTACCTGCTGCTGTGGTCGATATACTGGCTGTTCAAGCTGGCCACCGGCAAGGAAGGCATGGGGTACGGGGATTTCAAGCTGCTCGCCGCCATAGGCGCGTGGCTGGGCTGGAAGCTGCTGCCGCTGGTCATTCTGCTGTCTTCCATGGTCGGCGCTGTCATTGGCATATCGCTCATCGTGTTTGCGCGCCATGGCCGCAACGTGCCCATCCCTTTCGGCCCCTATCTTGCCGTTGCCGGTCTCGTTGCCTTGCTTTATGGCAACGCCCTCAACAAGCATTATCTCGGATTATTCTGACCTGCCATGCCATACTGCATCGGCCTGACCGGCGGCATTGGTTCCGGCAAAAGCAGCGCCGCTGACATTTTTCGTGAACTGGGTGCCGCCGTCATCGACACCGATGCCATTGCCCACGAACTCACCCGGCCCGGCGGCGCAGCGCTCACCGCAATCAGCAGTCAGTTCGGTGATGGCTACATTGCGACGGATGGCGGGCTCGACCGATCCAGAATGCGCCAGCTGGTTTTCAGCGATCCGGCATCCAAAAAAAGGCTCGAAACCATCCTGCACCCCCTGATACGGGCCGAGTCCGAAGCGCGGATTGCAGCGGCACGCGAGCCCTACGTGATCATCGCCGTGCCGCTCCTGCTTGAAACCGGCGCCTACAGCAAGATGATAGACCGCGTGCTCGTGGTGGATTGCCCGGAAGAACAGCAGGTCGAGCGCACCATGCAGCGCAGCGCGATTACTGAAGACGAAGTGCATGCAATCATGGCGGCCCAGTTGCCGCGGAGCACGCGCCTCGCCCGGGCCGATGACGTGCTACATAATGACGCTGACATGGCAACTCTGCGGCGCCAGACCGAGGTCCCTGCACGGCAAGATATCTGGCGCTGGCTCGCTCACGGTAACCGCCGCAGCAAGTATCCGGATGTTAAGAAACTCCTAAAAAACACAATAACCCCTTTATTTTTTACGGGTTATGGTGAATACTTAACCGCAGAATTCAACACCAAACGGTATCCTCGCATCGTGATCAGCTACGAGTATCCGCTAAGCGAACGCGTACGTACGCTGCTGCGCCTGGAAGATCTTTACGAGCGCGTAGAGTACTTCCTGTCCAAGAATGAACCGCAGGAACATCACATCGTACTGCTTTCCGTCTTCGAGATCATGGAGGTGTCGGGTCGCGCCGATCTTAAATCGGACCTGCTGCAGGAACTCGAACGGCAGAAGCAGTCACTGGAAGCCTTGCGCGAAAATCCGGAAATATCCGAAGAAGCGCTGGACAATGTTTTGTGGCAGATAGACCAGGCATCATCACGCCTGTTCCAGGCCGCCGGCAAGATCGGCCAGGAACTGCGTGAGAACGAATGGCTGATGAGCATCAAGCAGCGCACCAACATCCCGGGTGGCGTGTGCGAGTTCGACCTGCCGTCTTACCATTACTGGCTGCAGCAAAGCGCAGACCAGCGCCGCCACGACATGCAGCTATGGCTTGCGCCCTTCATGCCGATCCGTGATGGCATTGCTATCGTGCTCAAGCTGCTGCGGGAAAGCGGCAAGACCACCTTGCAGGTCGCCTATCAGGGCATGTACCAGCAAATGATGGCCGGGCGCGTCGCCCAGATGCTGCGCATCCGGCTTTCGCGCGATTATCACTGCGTGCCTGAGATCAGCGCCAATAAATATGCGCTTAACATCCGCTTCACCACGCAGGAAGGCATACAGCGGCCCAAGGCGGCAGATACCGAAGTCGAGTTCGAACTGACTTTCTGCAATCTGTAGTATGCGTATGAAGTTTGTCAGCTGCCCGCAGTGCGGAAATCAGGTGCCATGGGATTCCGGCAACCCGTACCGGCCGTTTTGTTCCGAGCGCTGCAAACTTACCGACCTCGGCGCGTGGGCGACAGAGTCTTACCGCATTCCGATCGCCGAACAGGAAGACCTGCCAGAAACCGGGAGCCAGGAAACCGACGTCTGATTTTCCCGGAAACTACACGTAATCATTTGTTTTAATTAACATATTTACCTTATTTCCAAGCGCCACGTAACATGCTGACACCGTGGGCACCCGCCTGCCACGCTGATTCCGTGTCGGCTTCCCGCAACCCCCCAAGCGCGTAGGCCGGCAGCGGATAATTCTCCAGCAGCACAGCGAGGTTTTTCCAACCTATCCCGGGCTTCCCGGGGTGGCTGGGTGTGGGCAGCACCGGCCCCAGCACCACGAAATCGGCGCCGATCGCGACTGCGCGGGCCAACTCCGCCGCGTCATGGCACGACGCCCCCACCAGATCGAACGCGGGGCGTGCCTCGACGCGCATCAGTTCCGCAGATGCCAGATGAATGCCGTCGGCGCTGCTGTGCCCGGCGACTGTGGAACTGCCATTGATCACTACCCGCGCACCGTAATCATGCGCAAGCCTTACCACCCTCAACGCAAGTTTTAGCAGACTGTCACTGGTCAGATGCCGTTCCCGCAATTGCAGCAGGCGCATGCCGTTTTGCAAAGCGCGTTCCAACCGCCGCATGAATTCATCTTCACCGAGATTGGCGACATTACTGATGCCGTATACCCCAGGCAGTTTCAGCGCGCGCAGGATGGGGCCATTGGCGGGGAGCAACGGGGCAACCGTCTGCTGGGATATAGTTTGCCAGGATAAACGCTGATTCTCCCTGCCATGCGGTTCGCCGCGCCAGCGCACGACACGGAAAAACCGCAGCCGTACCGCGGCATGCTCGTAGTCGTATTCACGGGTGATCCAAGGATGGGCGCGCTCGACATCGATGCCGAGTTCCTCATGCAGTTCACGCGCCAGTGCGGCGGCAACCGATTCGCCGGGTTCAACCTTGCCGCCGGGAAACTCCCAGTATCCGGCATACACCTTGCCGGCGGGGCGCTGGGCCAGGAGAAACCTGCCGTCATCGTGGAAAACCACGGCCGCTGCAACTTCGATGCGCCGCATGCGCTAAAAAGCAGGGATGAAGGATGAGGAATGAGGGATGAAAAAAAACAGCCTTGAGCCGTTCATGCGGTGTAGGGGAGTGTTCATCCCTTTTCCCTCCAATTAGCGCTTACCGCCGTCGAGTTTCTGCTTTCCGGCCCAGTCCCGCGCGAACTGCCATGCCACGCGGCCGCTGCGGGAACCGCGGGTCAGCGCCCATTGCAGCGCCGCTTTGTGCACGGCATCGGATTGGGCGCCCGGCGCCTTGAAATGGTCAAGCCACACCGCGACTATCCTGAGGTAGTCGTCCTGGTCGAACGGATAGAACGATACCCAGATCCCGAAGCGCTCCGATAGCGATACTTTTTCCTCGGTGGTTTCCCCGGGGTGAATTTCCTCGCCAACATGCTTGTATTCGAGATTCTCGCTCATGTACTCGGGCATGAGGTGGCGGCGATTGGACGTGGCGTAGATCAGGCAGTTATCCGACGCCGCCGCAATCGAACCGTCGAGCACTACTTTCAATGCCTTGTATCCGGGTTCATCAGCCTCGAAAGACAGGTCGTCGCAGTAGATCACAAACCGCTCCGGGCGCTGACAAATGGTGTCCACGATTTCCGGCAGATCAATGAGATCCTGCTTTTCCACTTCGATCAGGCGCAGTCCCTTGCTTGAATACTTGTTGAGCAGAGCCTTGACCAGCGAAGACTTGCCCGTGCCCCTCGCCCCGGTAAGCAGCACATTGTTTGCCGGGAACCCTTCTACGAATTGGCGGGTATTCTGCTCGACCTGCTGCTTTTGATCGTCGATCCCCCTCAAGTCCCGAAGGCTGATGCGGTGCACATTTGACACCGGCTCGATATGGCCGCGCCCGTCTTTCCTGCGCCAACGGAAGGCTGTGGAGGCCTTCCAGTCGGTCGCTGCAGGCTTCGCCGGCAACAGGCGCTCTAGTCGTTCCACCAAAGATTCGGCACGCGTTAGAAATTTTGAAATATCTGTCATCGAATAACCTGGAACATTAAATATAGAATCGGGAAAGCCCTAACCCGCCAAGACCCGGATTTCAGCTCCGGTAATCCGTATTGATGCTGACATAGTCGTGCGACAAATCACAGGTCCACACCGTTGCCGTTGCCGCACCCCGATTGAGCACCACGCGCACGGTGATCTCGACCTGCTTCATCACGCGTTGCCCGTCGGTCTCCTGATAGGCGGCATGGCGTCCGCCATTTTTTACCACCAGCACATCGTCAAGATAAAGATCGATTTTTTCGACGTTGAGATCATTGATGCCGGCATAGCCGACGGCGGCGAGGATCCGCCCCAGGTTGGGGTCGGAGGCAAAGAACGCCGTCTTGACCAGCGGCGAATGGGCGATGGCATAAGCCACTTTCCGGCATTCGTCCTCGTTGCGCCCGCTCTCGGCCCGGATGGTGATGAACTTGGTCGCGCCCTCTCCGTCGCGGACTATGGCTTGCGCCAGTTGCGCCGCGATCTCAGTCACCCCATCGCGAAAAGCAGCGTATTCGGTACTGCGGGCATCGGTGATCTCGGGCATGTCGGCCGCACCGCTCGCGATCAGCATGAAAGCATCATTAGTCGAAGTGTCGCCGTCCACCGTGATGCAGTTGAAGGAATGCCTCGCCGCATGCGCGACCGCCGCGCGAGCCAGGGGCAGGCTGATCCGCACATCGCTTGCAACAAAACCCAGCATGGTCGCCATATTGGGATGGATCATGCCAGCGCCCTTGGCAATTCCGGTAACAGTCAAGTCAACCCCGCTCACCCTGATCTTGCGGGACGAGGCTTTCGGCAGCGTGTCGGTGGTCATGATTGCCTGCGCAGCGGCAAACCAGTTGTCCTCGCGCAGGTCGGCGATGCAGTCCGGCAGGCCGGCGGTAATTTTATCCACCGGCAACGGTTCCATGATGACGCCGGTGGAAAACGGCAACACCTGGACCGAGGAACAATCGAGTTGCCCGGCAAGCTCGCTACAGGTGCGGCGTGCGGCAGCCATGCCTTCCTTGCCGGTACCGGCGTTGGCGCACCCCGTATTTACCAGCAACGCACGAATGGATGCACCGGGATCAAGCATGCTCAGATGCTGGCGCGCCACCACGACCGGCGCGGCACAAAAGCGGTTCTGGGTAAATACGCCGGCGACTTTTGCACCGTCGCCGAGCCGGATCAAAAGCAGATCCTTGCGGTCCGCCTTTCGGATGCGGGCCTGGGCCACGCCGAGCGCGACTCCATGCACCGGACGCAGGGATCCAGGGTCGGGAGGAAGTAGATTAACTGGCATAGCGTAACTATAGCGGGTTTACGTACGAGTACAAAGCGTAGCGACGGCAATATTTCCCGCCTGAACCCGGCGCTGGCCACAGCGGCGGGCACTGACTTAAGTGAGTCTCCCGTGGCACTGTTTGTACTTTTTCCCCGAGCCGCACGGGCACGGGTCGTTACGGCCGATTTTCTGCCCATCGCGCACGAAGGGCTGGATCTTCTCGGCGTCAGCCCCGCCGGCTTCCGCCTCTGCTGCAGCTTCGTCCACATCACCGGCAAAATCGGCATGCTGATACTGTATGTTCTTCGGCGCCTCAGGTTCCTCGACTACCTGGAGTTCTTCCTCACTCCGAATCTGGACCGCCATCAGAATCTTGGTGACCTCGGTCTTGATCATATCCAGCATCATCGAGAACAACTCAAAGGCTTCACGCTTGTATTCCTGCGTCGGATTTTTCTGGGCATAACCGCGCAGATGGATGCCCTGGCGCAAATGGTCAAGTGCGGCAAGATGCTCACGCCAATGCGAATCAAGGCTTTGCAGCATGATTGCGCTCTCGTAGTGATGCATGGCCGTCTTTTCGACGACGGCAGTCTTGTCGCGATACTGCTGGTGCACGGCATCGGTCACCCGCTTGCGCAGCGTGTCCTCATCGAGCTCGGCGTCCTCCTTGAGCCATTGCTGAACCGGCAGCCTGATAAGCAGCTCCGCCCCCAGCGTTTTTTCGAGCCCTTCCACGTCCCACTGCTCCTCCAGGCTTTCCGGGGCGATATGCTGGCTGATCATCGCATTGACAACGTCAGAGCGCATGGCATCGAGGGTGGATGCAATGTCGCCTGTCTCCAGCAGTTCGTTGCGCTGCTGATAGATCACCTTGCGCTGATCATTGGCGACGTCGTCATACTCGAGCAGATTCTTGCGGATATCGAAATTGCGCGCCTCAACTTTGTGTTGTGCATTTTCAATCGAACGCGTCACCCATGGATGTTCGATTGCCTCGCCTTCGGGCATCTTGAGGCGCTGCATGATCGCGCTCACGCGGTCAGAGGCGAAAATCCTGAGCAGTGAGTCTTCAAGCGACAGATAAAAACGGCTGGAGCCCGGGTCACCCTGGCGCCCGGATCTTCCACGCAGCTGATTATCGATACGCCTCGATTCGTGGCGTTCGGTTCCGATGATGTGCAATCCACCGGCAGCGACCACCTGATTGTGGAGCTTCTGCCACTCGTGGCGGATTTGCTCGATGCGTTGATTTTTGGCCGTCTCATCCAGAGTTTCGTCGGCACGGACCCCGACAACTTCTGGCTCGGGATTTCCGCCCAGCACGATGTCGGTGCCGCGCCCCGCCATGTTGGTCGCGATAGTCACCATTTTTGGGCGGCCGGCCTGAATGACGATCTCGGCTTCGCGCGCATGCTGCTTGGCATTGAGCACGTTGTGCGGCAACTTTTCCTTCTGCATCATGCCCGACAGCAGTTCGGAATTCTCGATTGACGTGGTACCGACCAACACCGGCTGCCCCCGCTCGCAGCAGTCCCTGATGTCGAGAATGATGGCCCGATACTTTTCCTGGGCGGTGCGATAAACCTGGTCCATGCGGTCATCGCGGATCATTTTCTGGTGAGTCGGGATCACCACCGTCTCAAGGCCGTATATCTGCTGGAACTCGTAGGCCTCGGTATCCGCCGTACCGGTCATGCCGGCGAGCCGTTTGTACATCCGGAAATAATTCTGGAACGTGATCGTCGCCAGCGTCTGGTTTTCCTTCTGGACTGACACGCCTTCCTTGGCCTCGACCGCCTGGTGCAGCCCTTCCGACCAGCGCCGGCCCTGCATCAGCCGCCCGGTGAATTCGTCGACTATGATGATCTCGTCGTTTTGCACCACATACTGCTGGTCGCGGAGGAACAGGTTGTGCGCCCGCAACGCGGCGTTCAGGTGATGCATAAGATTGATGTTGGCTGCATCGTAGAGGCTGCTGCCCTCCGCCAGCAGGCCGGCCTGGGCCAGCAACTCTTCTGCATGCTCGTGGCCTGCTTCGGACAGGACGATCTGGTGCGCCTTCTCGTCAACCCAGTAGTCGCCCTCGCCTTTCTCTTCTTTCTGTCGCCTGAGTTTGGGCGCAACGAGATTGATGTGATGGTAAAGATCGGTATTATCCTCGGCCTGCCCGGAAATAATGAGGGGCGTGCGGGCCTCGTCAATCAGGATCGAATCCACCTCATCGACGATCGCGTAATTGAGGCTCCGCTGCACTTTTTCCGACAGCTGGAATACCATGTTATCGCGCAGGTAATCAAAGCCGAACTCGTTGTTGGTGCCGTAGGTGATGTCAGCCGCATAAGCCTGCTGCTTGTCATCGTGCTCCATTTGCGAAAGATTTACGCCCACGGTAAGGCCCAGAAAGCGGTAAATCTGGCCCATCCAGTCAGCGTCGCGCTGCGCAAGATAATCGTTTACCGTGATGATGTGCACACCCTTGCCCGACAGCGCATTCAGGTAGGCGGGCAGCGTTGCCACCAGCGTCTTGCCCTCGCCGGTGCGCATCTCCGCAATCTTTCCGTTATGCAGCGCGATGCCGCCGACCATCTGCACGTCGAAATGCCGCATGTTGAGCACGCGCCGGCCGGCCTCTCGCACCACGGCAAACGCCTCAGACAGCAGCTCATCCAGGGATTCGCCATTTTCCTTCTGATGGCGGGCTTTCAGTTCGTCGGTCTTCGCGCGCAGTTCGGCGTCGCTGAATTTCTCCATCTGCGGCTCGAACGCGTTGATGGCGCGCACCATTTGCGTATATTTTTTCACCAGCCTGTCATTGCGGCTGCCGAATATCTTTCTGATTAAAGCCTTTACCATGAATCAAGAACCCCAAAAATAAAAAAAGGGTGGGGAAAACCCCACCCCCGCATATCCCTGTTTCTCAGATTTCAGCCGGGCAATCGCAGAAACTTCTTCGGATTTTGCGGAGCACCGCGCTGCCGTACTTCAAAATGCAGATGGGGCCCGGTGGCGCGCCCGGTCTTACCGACTTCAGCTATCTTGGCGCCCTTTAGAACCACATCACCCAGCTTCACCAGCCGCTTAGATGCATGGGCATACCGCGACACCAAACCATT
Source organism: uncultured beta proteobacterium (assembly GCA_942492335.1). Classification (GTDB taxonomy): domain Bacteria; phylum Pseudomonadota; class Gammaproteobacteria; order Burkholderiales; family SG8-41; genus CAKKQX01. Next base: position 288,857 of record CALOEN010000021.1, read on the forward strand.
GCCGTGATCGATTTCGACCATATTACCATATTGGGGATGCAAATCTGAATACACGACGACGCCGCCTGCGGCCGCCATAATGGGCGTGCCCTTCTCGGCCATAAAATCGACGCCCTCATGGAATGCCCGCTGGCCGGTAAACGGATCGATGCGCCAGCCGAAGTTTGACGAGTACCACCCGCTTTCCACCGGCAGCATGGTTGGCATCAGCTTTTTCTTGGCGCTGTCGAGCGTGAACAGGGATTCGAGCACGCCCAGCTTGTCGCCGCGGTCATCAATCTGTCTGGTCAGCAGATCAAGTTGCTTGGTAAAATCGCCCAGAGAGATATCCTGGCTCGGGATCGATGATGGCGCGCCACCGCGTCCCGGCGCCTGGTCGAACATCAGCTCCTGCGGCTTGAAACCTGCAAACTTGGCCAACCGCTCGCCCAGAGTATCGAGGCGCAGCAATTGAGCCTGCACCTGGCCCAACCGGATCGCCATGGCGTTGAGGTTTTCGCGCATATAGGACTGCGACTTCTCATTTTGCCTCAGCTGGGCTGAAACCAGCTGGTCGTGAAGATAAGGCAGATTTATGTCGGCGGCAAAACGAAGAGTAAAATAATTTATCATCCCCGCCAGCATAATGAGGGTGATGAAAGCAGCAAAGCCGAGCATCATCAGGTGCGGCAACCCGAGTGTGATCGTTCTGGCTTTGGCCAGCCTCTCGGAAACTAGAATGATATTCAACGTCCCTCTCCCGACAGCTATATGCCCACAAACAAAATAGGCAACTTTCTGAAAAACTCAGCCGAATTCAAGGCGCTTTCGGACAAAGCGCAACGGCTGCTGCAGTTGCAAAACACGTTTTACGAATCCGCCCCCCCTCAGCTAGCCCAAGCCAGCCGCGTAAAAAATTTCAGGGAAGGAATGCTTTTTATCGTGACGGACAACACAGCAACCGCCGCCAAGCTCAGGCAAATCACACCTCGTTTACTAAACAATATTCGAAAACATGAACCGCAGATTACGGGAATCCAGGTGACCGTGCAAGTTACAAGGTCACGAAACGAAGCCATCCGTCCTGTCAGAAATAATGAGTTAAGCTCTGATTCTATTGATAAATTGAGAAATCTTTCGGAAAGTATCCCGGCTTCGCCCCTGAGGTCAGCACTCACTAACTTTGTGCGCCGTCATGGCCGCCAGGAATGAGTCAGGCCACCAGCACCAGGCGCTCCAGCACGTAGAACACCATAAACACGATCAAGACAACGATGGCAAGCTGCATTACGCGCCATGCAAAGTTCGCGTAACGCCGGTTGCGCGTGAACAGATACATGACCAGCGACGCCCCTATCGCGGCCAGCGCCAGGAATCCGGCCAGTCTCAGGACAATCATGAATGGTCTCCAGCGGTGCCCGACCAGATTTGGGTGCGAAACAAGCGGTGCTGCCGCAGCCGGAATAATCTAAGCGGTCTGCGGTTGCCAGGCAAGGAAGACCGGCGCGTCTTCCGTGCGCTCGAAACTTACGCGTTCCCACGCCTGTCGTTCCTCGAGCAGGCAGCGCAGCAACTGGTTATTGAGCGCATGGCCTGATTTGTGTCCGCTGAAGGCGCCGATCAGCGGGTGGCCAAGAAGGTATAGATCGCCGATCGCGTCCAGCACCTTGTGTTTGACAAACTCGTCGTTATACCTGAGGCCATCGGTATTGAGCACCCGGTATTCGTCCATCACGATCGCGTTGTCCAGGCTGCCGCCCAATGCCAGCCCCTGCGCGCGCATGGTCTCGACATCCTGCATGAAACCGAAAGTGCGTGCGCGGCTTACTTCCTTGATATACGAGGCCGTGGAAAAATCGACGCTCACCGATTGCCGGGAACGGTCGAATACGGGATGGGTAAAGTCTATGCTCAGGTCGAGCTTGAAACCGTTGTGCGGCTCGAAGCGCACCCACTTGTCCCCGTCTTTGACTTCCACCGGCTTGAGGATGCGGATGAACTGCTTGGCCGCCGACTGTTCCTCTATCCCGGCCGACTGCAGCAAGAACACAAAAGGCCCGGCGCTGCCGTCCATGATCGGCACTTCCGCCGCCGTGACCTCGACATAAACATTATCCAGGCCCAGGCCGGCCATCGCCGACATCAGATGCTCGACTGTGGACACACGCACGCCATTTTTTTCCAGACACGAAGACAGCCGCGTGTCGCCGACAGCATAGGGATCGGCCTTGATCTCGACCGGTTGCGGCAAATCGGTGCGGCAAAACACAATGCCGGTATCGGGCGCCGCCGGACGCAAAGTCATATAGACCTTTTCACCGGTGTGCAGGCCGACGCCGGTTGCGCGGATCATATTTTTGAGTGTGCGTTGCTTGATCACAGAAAACTCTTAGTAATTTCAACCTGTTAAGGTCAAAGTTTAGCACAGCCCCGCACCGCCGCCAAAACGAATTACATCTTGTAACAAGATATGTCTCTAACGCCTGAATCAGCCAATTCTTTGATTGCCAACCCGGTCCAACTGGCCGCATCGCGCCAGTGTGCCGCGCATTGCGCCCATCTGCGTCGCTGCCTCGCCAACCGGTGCGGGATAACCGCTGCCGTGTTTGCCCGCTTCAGTCCGCCTGCTTGCGCAGAAAAGCCGGGATGTCCAGCATTTCCACGCCCTGCTCCTGCATTGCCGCTATGGTTGCATCTCGATTGCGCCGCCGGATCACCGCCGGCTGATCCAGCGCATCGTAGTCGACATCAACCAGCATGTTGTCGGTTCCCGTTCTTTGCGGCACAACCGCCATCGGCCGGTTCTGCTGCCGGGAGAGCGGCTTGCCTAGACCGGTCGCCACTATGGTCACCCGCAGGTTGTCCTCGAGGCTCTCGTCATAAACCGTGCCGATAATCACGGTCGCAGACTCGGCGGCGAAGGCTTTAATCGTCTCCATGACATCGTACATTTCCTGCAGCTGGAATGTCGCTTTGCTGGCCGAAATGTTGATCAACACGCCGCGCGCGTCTGAAATGTTGACGTCTTCAAGCAGCGGGCACGCAATCGCCTGCTCTGCAGCGACACGGGCACGGTCGGGGCCGGCAGATTTTGCCGAGCCCATCATCGCCATGCCCATTTCGCTCATCACCGTTTTTACGTCGGCAAAATCGACGTTAATCATGCCCGGGCAGCTGATGATCTCGGCGATGCCGGCCACCGCGCCGTGCAGCACGTCGTTGGCGGCCCGGAAGGCCTCGTCCAGCGTAACCTGCGCCCCCAGCACCTGCATCAACTTGTCGTTGGGAATCACGATCAGCGAGTCGACATGGGGCGCGAGCGCTTCCAGCCCCTCCTGCGCGATGCGCTGACGCTTGCCCTCGAACGCGAACGGCTTGGTCACCACGGCGACCGTCAGGATACCGAGCTCCCGGGCCACCTCGGCGATCACAGGAGCCGCGCCGGTTCCCGTGCCGCCGCCCATACCGGCAGTAAGAAACAGCATGTCGGCGCCGGCGATCATTTCGGCGATACGCTCGCGGTCTTCGAGTGCGGCCTGCCGCCCGATATCCGGGTCGGCCCCGGCGCCCAGACCCTTGGTAAAGCAGGCGCCGAGCTGAAGCTGGATTTTGGCCGTGTTGCGCTTGAGCGCCTGTGCATCGGTGTTGGCGCAGATGAACTCCACCCCCTGCACCCCCTGCGCAATCATGTGATCGACTGCATTGCCGCCGCAGCCGCCTACGCCCACCACCTTGATTACCGCTTCCTGGGTTTGAGTATCGATCAGTTCAATCATATTGACCTCCTGTTGTCACATCTAAAAAAATTAAAAAATTCAATCCCGACTGCTGTGCATTCATTTCGCCAAATTCAGAGCCGCCCCTAAAAATTTCCCGTGAACCATGACTTCATCCTCTCCAGCAGTTGCTGAAACGAGCTGATCTGCATCCGTGCGATCTGGTGCTGCCGATGCTGCTGCATGCCTGCAAGAAGCAACCCGACAGCTGTCGAGTAGCGCGGATTCCGCACCACTTCAGCGAGTCCGCCGACATAGCTCGGCAGGCCGATGCGCACCGGCATATGGAAAATTTCCTCGCCCAGCTCGACCATGCCCTGCATCGCGCTGCTGCCACCGGTGATCACGATTCCGGAGGATAAAAGTTCCTCATATCCGCTGCGCCGCAGCTCTGATTGCACCAGCGAGTAGAGTTCCTCGACGCGCGGCTCTATCACCTCTGCAAGTGTCTTGCGCGAAAGTTGTTTCGAACCGCGGTCCCCCACGCCCGGAACCTCTATCATTTCCTGCGGATCGGCCAGCTGCGACAAGGCACAGCCACGTTTGATCTTAATGTCGTCCGCATCCTTGGTCGGCGTGCGCAATGCCATCGCGATGTCGTTCGTGATCTGGTCGCCGGCAATCGGAATCACCGCGGTATGGCGTATCGCGCCATGGGTGAACACCGCCAGGTCGGTGGTGCCGCCGCCGATGTCGACCAGGCACACGCCCAGGTCTTTTTCGTCGTCGGACACCACGGCCATGGCCGAGGCCAGGGGCTGGAGTATCAGGTCGCGCACTTCCAGGCCACAGCGCCGCACGCATTTGATGATGTTCTGCGCGGAAGATACGGCGCCGGTCACGATATGCACCTTGACCTCCAGGCGCACGCCACTCATGCCCAGCGGCTCGCGCACGTCCTCCTGGCCGTCGATGATGAACTCCTGGTTCAGGATGTGCAGGATCTGCTGGTCCTGCGGGATCTGCACAGCCTTGGCGGTTTCAATCACGCGATCGATGTCCATCTGCGCGACTTCCTTGTCCTTGATCGCAACCATGCCCTGCGAATTAAAGCTCCTGATATGGCTGCCGGCGATGCCGGTGTACACATCTCGAATCTTGCAATCCGCCATCAGCTCCGCTTCCTCGAGCGCACGCTGGATGGCATTGACCGTAGTCTCGATATTGACGACTACGCCCTTTTTAAGCCCGCGCGAGGGATGGCTCCCCATGCCGATGATTTCAAAATTACCTTCAGGCCTGATCTCGGCGACGATCGCGGCAATTTTCGAGGTGCCGATATCCAGTCCGACGATCAGCTCCTTGTTATCTTTGACCTTCCTCATATTTCCCTGTCTCCGGATGGGCGCCCGGCGACAAACACGGCCCTTGATCGGTAGCTCATGCTGCCCCCTTCGGCCCTTTGGGCTGGTTTTTTTCGTATTTCAGTTCCGGGATGCGCACCGCAAATCCGTTTGCGTAGCGCAGATCTACGTAATCGATGCGCCGGCCGAGCTTGCCCAGCGTGCGCTCATATGCGGCAACGAACCGCGCCAGCCGGGCCTCGATCTGCTCGCGGCCAAGTTCCAGCGTCAGGCCGTCCTCGAGCTGTATCTGCCAGGCGCGCCGCGGCGAAACCTGCACGCGAAGCGGAATCTTTCCGATCATCGCCAGGCTGCGCCGGAAATAGTCGTACTGGATCGCGACCTCCTTGGCCGCGCCGTCGGGTCCGACAAACAACGGCAGCTTGCCGTCATACGCCGCCTGGAATACTTCTCCATAACTGTTGACGAGCGCGGCGGAGCCCCAGCGCGCGAGCGGCTGATGTTCCTCTAGCGTGATGTCCAGACGGTCGGGCCACTGACGCCTTACCTGAACCCGCCTTACCCATGGCAGCTTTTCGAACGACGACCGGGCTGCCGCAAGCCTGAGCGTGAAAAAATTGCCTTTGAGTTCGTGCCGGACGATGGTTTCAATCTGTTCGCCCGTGACATGGGCAAGCGCGCCGTCGACCCGCACCTCGCGCAGCGCAAAAGCCGGCTGGTGGATCACGACATGCACCACGCCGTAGACCGCCAGCAGGATCGCGAGCGTGATCAGCAGATCGGAGACGCGGTTCAGGATCGCGGGCTTATGCCACATGCGCCGACTCCAGAATTCGCATGACCAGGTCCTCGAACGCAATGCCCCGGTCGCGCGCCGCCATCGGCACCAGGCTGTGGTCGGTCATGCCGGGTATGGTATTCACTTCGAGAAAATACGGGCTGCCGTTGGCGTCGAGCATGAGGTCGACACGCCCCCAGCCGCTGCAGCCCAGAAGTTTGAAAGCCGCCAGCGCCTGTTTCTGTATCGCGCGCTCCTGCGGCTGCGGCAAGCCGCACGGGCAAATGTAACGGGTGTCGTCGGCGAAGTACTTGGCCTGGTAATCGTAGAACACCCGCGGCGTCTCGAGCCGGATCAGCGGCAGCGGTTCATTATCGAGCACCGCTGCGGTCAGCTCCATGCCCTGAATAAAACGCTCGGCGATGATGGTCTGATCGTACTGAGCCGCGAGCTCGTATGCGACGACGATTTTTTCAATCGATGTCACCTTGCTCATGCCTATACTCGAGCCCTCGCGCACCGGCTTGACCATCAGCGGCAGCCCCAGTCGCTCACCCACGCCCGCGAAATCGCTGTCCTGCGACAGCAACTCACATTGCGGGGTGGAAATACCGGCTGCCTGCCACAACAGCTTGGTGCGCCATTTGTCCATCGCCAATGCACTCGCCATCACCCCGCTGCCCGTATACGGAATGCCGAGGTATTCGAGCGCGCCCTGCACCGTGCCGTCCTCGCCGAAGCGCCCGTGCAGCGCGATGAACGCGCGGTCAAAGCGCTGCGCGAGCAGTTGCTCCAGCCCCAGATCACGCGGGTCGAATGCGTGCGCATCGACGCCTTTGCGTTTCAGCGCCGCCAGCACCATGGCGCCGCTTTTGAGCGAAATTTCGCGCTCGGCCGAGCGGCCGCCGATAAGTACCGCTACCTTGCCAAATGCGTTAGGCGCGTTCATTTAACCTCCCCGACGATGCGCACTTCGCGCTCGAGGTCAACGCCGAACTCGCGCTTGACCGCTGCCTGCGCGGTGTCGATCAGGTTTCGATGTCCGCTGCGCTGGCATTGCCGGTGTTCACGATGAAATTCGCGTGCTTTGGCGAAATGACCGCGCCGCCGACGACATGGCCCTTGAGCCCGCAGGCCTCGATCAGGCGTGCCGCATAATCGCCACGAGGGTTGCGGAACACCGAGCCGGCGTTGGGTTGGTTGAGCGGCTGGCTGGCGATGCGGGTCGACAGTAAGTCTTTGATTATATTTCGAGATATTTCTCTTTTTCCGGTGCGCAGACAAAAGGTCGCCGCGACGAACCACTCTTCCGAAGGATGAGGGATGAGGGATGAGGGATGAATTTCGGCGTTCAAAACCACCGAGCGATAGCTGATCTGATACTGATCCGGCGTACGCTCGTGCTGGGTGCCGGTGCGATCGATCGTCGTTACGCTGGACACGATGTTCCAGGTTTCGCCGCCATAGCATCCGGCATTCATCGCCAATGCACCGCCGACCGTTCCAGGAATGCCGGTGAGAAATTCCGCGCCCGCCAGATCATGCAGCGCGGCGAAGCGCGCCACCTTGGGACTGGCCACGCCGGCCTCGGCATAGACTTCGTTTCGCCCCGGTTCTGCAAGGCGTATGTGCTGCAGCGCCCTGTGCGTGAAAACCACCGTGCCGCGCAAGCCGCCGTCACGCACCAGCAGATTGCTTCCGAGTCCGACGAAATAGGCCGGCTCGGCCGCCGGCAGTGTCTGCAGGAATTTAGCCAGATCGGCCAGATCGGCTGGGAAATAGGCGCGATCTGCGGCCCCGCCGGCACGCCAGCTCACATGGCGGGCCATCAGCTCGTTATGTTGCATTTCCCCGCGCAGTTCGTGCATCCCGGCTTTTTTCAGCTCACTCATGTCCATATCAGTGTCGTGACACATGAAACGTGAAAAGTGAATCGTTAAACCCGTCCCGCGTTTCACGTTTCACGGCGCGCAGTGCATCACGTTTCACGTTTTTTCCTTCGCCAAAATCGCCGGCACATTACCTATCGAACCGGCGCCCATTACCAGCACCACATCACCGCTGCGTATCGCACCGCGTACCGCGTCCGGCAATTCAGCGACGTGCTCCACGAAAAGCGGCTCGACTTTGTTCATTACCCGCACCGCGCGCGCCAGCGCCCTGCCGTCGGCGGCGACAATGGGCGCCTCGCCGGCCGCATAGACGTCGGTTAGTACCAGCGCGTCGACGGTCGAAAGCACGCCGACAAAATCCTCGAAGCAATCGCGGGTACGGGTGTAACGGTGCGGCTGAAACACCAGCAGCAGCCGGCGCCCGGGATAGGCGCCGCGGGCCGCGGCGATCGTTGCCGCCATCTCGGCAGGGTGATGACCGTAATCATCGATCAGCGTAAAACTGCCTCCGGCGGTCAGCCTCACCTCGCCGTACTGCTGAAAACGGCGACCTACGCCCTTGAACTCGGCCAGTGCTTTCACGATTTGAGCATCAGCCACGCCGACTTCCATGCCGACCGCGATGGCCGCCAGCGCATTGAGCACGTTATGCACGCCCGGCAGGTTCAGCGTGACCATGAGATCGCCGTGTGTTTTGCCGTTGGGGGCCCGCGCGACCCGGAACGTCATCTTTCCGCCGCAGTGCTCAATATCGACAGCCCGCACCTGCGCCTGCCGCGACAGACCGTAGGTCATGATCGGCTTGGTCAGCCGCGGCATGATCTCGCGCACATTGGCGTCGTCGGCACACAGCACCGCCATGCCGTAAAACGGCAGCCGCTGCACGAAATCGACGAAGGCCTGCTTCAACTTGTCCAGCGAATGGTCGTAGGTCTCCATGTGGTCGGCATCGATGTTGGTGACCACAGCCAGCACCGGCTGCAAATAAAGGAAAGAGGCGTCCGACTCGTCAGCTTCGGCCACGATGAATTCGCCGCCGCCGAGCTTGGCGTGTACGCCGGCGCTCACCAGGCGGCCGCCGATCACGAAAGTCGGGTCCATGCCGCCTTCGGCCAGCACGCTCGCCACGAGGCTGGTAGTGGTGGTCTTGCCGTGGGTACCTGCCACCGCGATGCCCTGTTTGAGCCGCATCAATTCAGCCAGCATCAGCGCGCGCGGCACCACCGGTATCCGCTTCGCACGCGCGGCGATCACCTCGGGGTTGTCCTCCTTGACCGCGCTCGAAATCACAACGGCATCGGCGCCGGAAATATGCGCTGCGGCATGGCCTGTGCTCACTTCCGCCCCGAGTTCCTGCAGGCGGCGTGTCGCCGCGCTGTCGGCCAGGTCCGAGCCACTGACCTGGTATCCGAGATTGAGCAGCACCTCGGCGATGCCGCTCATGCCGGCGCCGCCGATGCCTACAAAATGCACGTGTTTAACTTTGTGCCTCATCTGACCTTATCCACCCCATCGCAATCAGCGGCAGGCCCCAATCGCGGACGGTCGCATCCCGCCATCAAGCCGGCGGGCCCCTGCTCCCTGCTCATGGGCGCCCCGCCAATGCCCACGAAGTGCACGTATTTGACTTTGTGCCTCATGCAGCCAGTTCCATGCAGACTTCGGCCACAGCGCGGGTAGCATCGGGCCTGCCCACTGTGCGCGTCGCCTGCGCCATGGCCAGCAACTTCTCGCGCGTGAACTCGCCCAGCAATCGGGCCAGATTTTCGGGCGTAAATTCGCTTTGGGGTACCAGGACTGCTGCGCCGCGCTCAGCAAGGTAGCGCGCGTTGTGCGTCTGATGATCATCGACTGCGTGCGGGTAGGGCACCAGCACGCTGGCAATGCCTATGGCGGCGATTTCGGTTACGGTCGAAGCGCCGGCGCGGCAGATAACGAGATCGGCCACGGCGTAACGGGCCGCCATGTCGTCGATGAAAGGAACAAGTTCCGCGTTCACGCCGGCCTGCCGATAGTGCTCACGCAGCGCCTCGGCGTGAAGCGCGCCCGACTGGTGAGTAACCTGCGGACGATCATCGGCGCCGAGTAAAGCCAGTGCCCGCGGCACAGTCTCGTTGAGCACACGCGCACCCAGACTGCCGCCGATCACCAGCAGTTGCAGCCTCCCGGAGCGGGCGGCATAACGAATTTCCGGGCCTTTGAGCGCCGCGATCTCGACTCGCACCGGATTGCCGGTCCAGACCGCTGCGGTCGAGGCGGCGAAAGCCTCGGGAAACGCAGACCAATATTCTGTCGGCAAGCCTGGCCAGCACGCGGTTGCTCAACCCGGCGATCGAATTCTGCTCATGAATGACCAGCGGGCGATTGAGAAATGAAGCCATCATGCCGCCGGGGAATGCCGCATACCCGCCCATGCCCAAAACGACATCGGGGCGGTGCAGAAAAATAGCTCGCGCGCTTTGCCAGAACGCCACCAACAGATTGAACGGCAGCAGCAGCTTGCGCAGCCAACCCTTACCCCGCACTCCGGAGAAACGGATCCAGGCCATCGTATAGCCCCCGGGCGGGATCACCCGCGCCTCCATGCCGGCGCGCGAACCCATCCACACCACGTTCCAGCCCAGGCCGCGCAAGTGCTCGGCCACGGCCAGCGCCGGAAAAATATGGCCGCCAGTGCCGCCGGCCATGATCATGATGGTGCGGCTCATACTGTGAGCCCCCGTATGAGATTAGCCGCCTGTTTTAGCTCCGGCATAACGTTCGCTGCGCGAACATTTGCCTTCACTGAAACCGCCAGTTGCCCAATGCGCTGGATACAGCAGCGGACTGTATACATAGTCATATGGGTCGACGCGCAGCAGCACCGCGATGGCGCAGCAAGTGGCGGCAATGGCGCTGCCGCCAAAGGACAGCAGCGGCAGCGTCAGCCCCTTGGTCGGCAACACCCCCATGTTCACGCCCATATTGATAATGGCCTGCACCCCCAGCCACAAACCGATGCCATGAGCGATCAGCGCCGAGAAATGGCGTTCGAGTGAAGACGCGCGCAGTCCGATCTCGAACGCCCGGATCACGATCCATGCGAACATCAGCACGATCGCTATCACGCCGATAAATCCGAGTTCCTCGGCGATCACCGCCAGCAGAAAATCGGTGTGCGCCTCCGGCAAATAAAACAGTTTCTCGACACTGCCGCCGAGCCCCACGCCGAACCATTCCCCGCGTCCGAAGGCAATCAGCGCGTGCGACAACTGATACCCTTTGCCATAAGGTTCGGCCCAGGGATCCATGAAGCCGATGATGCGCTGCATGCGGTATGGCGAAAACCAGATCAGCAACAGGAAACTCGCCACCAGCATCAGCAGCAATCCCGCAAACAAACGCCAGTTCATCCCGCCCAGAAACAGTATGCCTATGGCAATAACGGTGATCACCGCGAATGCGCCAAAATCCGGCTCACGCAGCAGCAGCCCCCCGGTAAGCACCATGACCGCGAACATCGGCAGAAATCCCCTGCGCAGGCTATGCATGTAGGCCGCCTTGCGCACCGTGTAGTCCGCGGCGTAGATCACCACGAACAGCTTCATGAACTCCGACGGCTGAAGATTCACCACATAAAGCGAAAGCCAGCGCTGACTGCCGTTGACCTCGCGCCCTACGCCGGGAATCAGCACCAGCGCCAGCAGCAGCAATCCGAACAGAAACAGGTACAGCGCAGACTGCTGCCACAGCCTGATCGGAATCTGAAACGCGATCACCGCCATGGCCAGGCTGATCGCAATGAAAACACCGTGGCGCGCCAGGTAATGCGCTGGTTGATGTCCGGTGGCGCGGCTGCCTTCGGCTATGGCGATTGATGCCGAATAGACCATCACCAGGCCCAGGCCCAGCAGCACTATCGTGATCCAGACCAGGACCTGGTCATAATCCGCCAGCGGCGCGCGTTGTTTTACGTCGGTGTAGAACATCGTCAGTTCTGCCCCGGCGCAAGCCGCATTACCGCCTGCGCGAATATTTCCGCGCGGTGCACATAATTGCGGAACATGTCGTAACTGGCGCAAGCCGGCGACAGCACCACCGCATCGCCCTCCCGGCTCGCTTTGAATGCCGCCCGCACCGCGTCGTCCATATCACTTGCGCGCACGAGCGGCACACCGCAGCCGGCCAGCGCCTGAGCAATCATCCCGGCATCGCGTCCGATCAGCACCACTGCACGCGCATGGTGGGCTACGGCAGACACCAGCGGCGTGAAATCCTGACCTTTGCCGTCGCCACCGGCGATCAGCACCACCGGTTGCGCCATGCCGGTCAATGCCGCCACGGTGGCGCCGACGTTGGTGCCCTTGGAATCGTCAAAGAACGCAACACCGCCGATTTCAGCGACCTTCTGCACACGGTGCGGCAGCCCCTGATAGCGGCGCAGCGCCTCGAGCAGCGGCGCCTCGGGCAAATCGATAGCACTGACCAGCGCGAGCGCCGCCAGCGCATTGGCGGCATTGTGCAACCCGGTGACCGGCAATTCATCGACCGGCATCAAGTTGCGTCCGCCTTGCGCCAGGCATCGCTCGCCCCGCATTTCCCTGATGCCCCATTCGCCGCCTTTTACCGGCTCTCCGAGCCCGAATGTCGACACCTCGCGCCCCGGCAGCGCCATGCCCATGCTCCAATGGTCGTCGCGATTGAGCACCTGGCTTCCATCGCCGGCGAAAATGCGGGCTTTGGCCGCCGCATATCCGGCCATGCCGTCGTAACGGTCAAGATGGTCTTCACTCAGATTGAGCACGGTCGCCGCCGCGGGCCTGAGGCTTGCGGTGCTCTCGAGCTGGAAACTCGAAAGTTCGAGAACAAATGCCTGCGGCATGCTGTTGCCGTTTTCCACCTCGGCCAATGCATCGAGCACCGGCAATCCGATATTGCCTGCCACCACCGCGGTAACCCCGGCTGCGCGGCACATGTCGCCGGCCATGGCGGTAACCGTGCTTTTCCCATTGGAACCCGTGATGGCGAGAATCTTCGGCGTGCCGGGTGCCGCGTGTTGCGAGTTGCGTGCCGCAAGCGCCTGCGCAAACAGTTCTATGTCGCCAACGATAGGCACTCCGCGGCTAACGGCAGCGGCAATGGGGCGCTCCCGGCGGTCTATTCCGGGGCTGATCGCGATCAGGTCCGCGTCTTGAAAAACCCGGTCGTCGAACGCCCCGGTGACCACCGCGACGCGTGGCATTTCTTCCGTCACCAGCGCTGCATGAGGAGGTTCCGCGCGAGTGTCGGCGACGCGAACCTCCGCCCCGTGGCTCGTCAGCCAGCGCGTCATCGACAATCCGGTATCACCGAGTCCCAGCACCAGAACCCTCTTGCCGTTGAAATTCACCATTAATAATCACCGCCAGGCATGAAAACTGAGAGACAAGTTGCAGTGCCCGCTCGCTTGCACGGTCACGCTTTTCACTCCTCACTCCTCACCCCTTGCTCCTCACCGTAGTTTCAGCGTGGACAATCCCACCAGCACCAGCATCATCGTGATGATCCAGAACCTCACGACGACCTGGTTCTCCTTCCACCCTTTCAACTCGTAATGGTGGTGTAGCGGCGCCATGCGAAAAATCCGCTTGCCTGTCAGCTTGAACGATGCGACCTGGAACACCACCGACAGGGTTTCAACCACAAATACCCCGCCCATGATGAACAACACGATCTCCTGCCTCACGATCACGGCAATGGTTCCGAGTGCCGCCCCCAGCGCGAGGGCGCCGACATCGCCCATGAACACTTCGGCCGGATAGGCGTTGAACCACAAAAATGCCAGTCCCGCGCCGGCGATGGCGCCGCAAAACACGGTGAGTTCGCCGGCGCCCGGAATAAATGGAAAACCAAGATATTTTGAAAACACCGCATGGCCGGCGACGTAGGCGAATATGCCGAGCGCACTGGCGATCATTACGGTGGGCAGGATCGCCAGGCCGTCGAGCCCGTCGGTCAGGTTCACGGCATTGCTGGTGCCGACGATCACGAAATAAGTCATGACGATGAAACCGATCGCGCCGAGCGGATAGGCGGCCTGCTTGAAGAACGGCACGATGAATTCCGTTTGCGCCGGCAGATTGCTGTAATAAGCGATGTAGATCGCAGCGGCGGTGCCGACCACCGACTGCCAGAAAAATTTGGTCCTTGCCGGCAGGCCTTTCGGATTGCGCGCCACCACTTTGCGATAATCGTCTATCCACCCGATGGCACCGAAACCCAGCGTCACCCACAGCACGATCCAGACCAGGCGGTTCTGCAGATCCGACCACAGCAAAGTGGTGACGATAATCGAAACCAGAATCAGCGCGCCGCCCATGGTCGGCGTGCCGGCCTTGGCAAAGTGGGTCTGCGGACCATCGTTTCGCACCGCCTGCCCGATTTTGTAGGACGTCAGCTTCCTGATCATCAGCGGTCCGATAAGAAACGTGATGATCAGCGCCGTAAGACACGCCAGGACCGCACGCAGCGTGATGTATCCGAACACGTTGAACGCGCGGAAATCCTTGGCCAGATATTGTGCGAGCTCCAGCAGCATCGATTACCCTTGTCCGGCCACAACGGCGCCGGGGACCGCTTCAAAACTTTTAACCACACGCTCCATCTGCATGAAGCGCGAGCCCTTGACCAGCATCGTCGTCTCCGGTGACAACGCGTTCTCGATCTCCGCCAGCAGATCCTCGATGCGGGAAAAGTGGCGCGCGCCTGCGCCGAAAGCCTGTGCCGCGTGTGCTGATAATTCGCCGAGTGTAAAGAGCTGGTCGATACCCGCTTTGCGCGCAAGCAATCCGGATTCGGCATGGAGCACCGGCGCACCCGCGCCGAGTTCCCCCATGTCCCCGAGCACCAGCAGCTTGCGTCCGGGCGCCTGCGCCAGCACCGCGATCGCCGCCTGCACCGACTCGGGATTTGCGTTATAGGTATCGTCGATCAGCATTGCGTCGTGAACGCACGCTTTTTTCTGCAGCCGCCCCTTGATACCTTCATATGCGGCGAGCCCCTTGGAAATCACATTCGGCGCAACGTTGAGCGCCACTGCTGCCGCGCTGGCGGCAAGCGCGTTCCTCACGTTGTGAAGCCCGCCCGCCCTGAGCGTCGCCCTCGTTTCCCCGTGCGGCGTCTTCAGGATGATTTCGCTCTCCAGATACCGTAACCGGAAGGTCGCGGTGACGGCAGCGCGGCTCTCGACGCCGAACTCCAGCTGTTTCCTGCCGGCGGCAAGTTCGCGCCACAGGCCGGCAAAACGATCATCGGCGTTGATGACGGCGACACCCTCGTTCGGGAGACCTTCGAAAATCTCGCCCTTGGCGCGTGCGATCGCCTCCTCGGACCCGAGATACTCGATATGGGCACGGCCGGCGTTATTAATCAGCGCGACATCGGGTGCGGTGATCTGCGCCAGGTAACGGATCTCTCCGGCGTGATTCATGCCCATCTCGATCACCGCGTAACGATGCTCGGAGCGCAACTCGAGCAGCATCAGCGGCACCCCGATGTCATTATTGAGGTTGCCGCGAGTGGCCAGCACGCAGGAGCCGGCGCCCGCCGCCTCGCGCAAAATCAGGGCCAGCATCTCTTTGACCGTAGTCTTGCCGCTGCTGCCGGTGAGTGCGACCAGCGGCATCGTAAATTTATTACGCCAGCAGGATGCAAGCTTTCCCAGCGCCAGCCTCGTGTCTTTGACCACGATCAATGGCAGCTTGATTTCTGCATCCCGGAGCCCGTCTCCCACATCCTCCACCATCGCGGCTGCCGCGCCGGCGGCCGCTGCCTGCGACACGAACCGATGGCCGTCGAAGCGCTCGCCTTTGAAGCTGGCGAACAGGTCGCCGCGCTTGATGGTCCGGCTGTCGGTGTTGACGGCATCAAATGCCACGTCGTTGCCGCGTATCCCGGCATTCAGTGCGCGCGCCGCTTCAGCAATGGCCATCATGGTCATGCGCCTCTCAATGCGGCTTTCACCGCCGCCGCATCGCTGAATGGGCGCCTGACCCCGCCGGCACCTGATAGGCTTCGTGGCCCTTGCCTGCGATCAGCACGACGTCGCCGCGGCGGGCTGCCGCAATCGCCTGTTTTATCGCGAGCGCGCGATCTTCCGTTACCGCGCATTCGGCCTCAACGCCCTCTAGTATGTCCGTGATGATCACAAACGGATCCTCGCTCCGCGGGTTGTCGCTGGTGATGATGACCTGGTCCGCCAATCGGTCGCCACACGGCCCATCAACGGACGCTTGCCGCGATCACGGTCCCCGCCGCAACCAAAAACACAAATCAGCCGCGGGTTTGGATTCCCCGGCGTTTTCGTCCCGGTCCCGGAAGCCGGCATGAGTTCTCGCAGCGCCGTCAGCACTTTTTCGAGCGCGTCCGGCGTATGAGCATAGTCGACCACGACCAATGGCCGTCGGCCGCCACCGTGCACCGCTCGGTGCGTCCTGGCACCACTTTCACCCGCTGTAACGCACTGACGGCGTCATCCAGGCTGACTTCACTTGCAAGCAGCGTGGCCAGCGAACCCAGCAGGTTGTCCGCGTTGAAGCGCCCGATCGGGCTCTAGCAACCCATGCCGGGCCCCACGGCGTCGGTACATCAAACGACAGGCCGTCGGTCTTGTCCCGCAGATTGCGGCCCCGCACCCGCAACACCCCGCGACTGCGCACGGCTACCGCGCGTCCGAACCCATAACCGATCACGCTCGGGTTGCGGCGGGGTATGCGGGCGGCGAGCGCCGCACCCAATTTATCGTCAAGATTAAGCACCGCATACCGGAGAGAGGGCCACTTGAAAAGCCTGGTCTTGGCCGCGCGATAGCTGCGCATGCTGCCGTGGTAATCAAGATGATCGCGGGAAATGTTCGTCAGCAGCGCAACATCAAACTCGACGCCGGAAACACGGTGCTGCTCCAACCCGTGGGAAGACACTTCCATGCTGACGCCACGCGCCCTGTGGCGGACAAAATTGCTGAGCGCGGCATGTATCCCCACTGCGTCCGGTGTCGTATTCAACGACGGCTTCAGCGCGCCCGGGAAACCGCAGCCCAGGGTGCCGATCACCGCGCACCGCCTGCCGGTACGCGTAAGGGATTGCGCGATCCATTGACTGCACGTGGTCTTGCCGTTGGTGCCGGTAATGCCGATCATCCACAATTTCGCGGAGATTCCGGGAGATCCCGGAGAAGGGGATGAACCTGGATGTATTGGAATACGTGGTCTCCCACGAGCCGGTGAAACTGGTTCTCTCCATCGCCAACCACCACAATCCCACCGGAAGCGTCATGCCGGAGGAGTCGAAGAGGCGGATGGTGGAGTTCCTGGACCGAAAGGGCATCCCCCTTCTGGAGGACGACATCTACGGGGATATCTCCTTCTCCGAGGGCCGTCCCCCTTCGTGCAAGAAGTATGATCTCAACGGAAGCGTGATCCACTGCTCCTCCCTCTCCAAGAGTGTGGCCCCGGGGCTGCGCCTGGGGTGGGTGGCGGCGGGGCGTTGGCAGGACAAGCTCTGCCGGCTGAAAATGATGAGTTCCATGGGGGTTTCCCTGCCGGTACAACGGATGGGCCTGCGTTTCCTGTCGGGGGGGCACTACGACCGCCACCTGCGGCTCCTGAAGCGCCGGGCCTCGGAGCGGATGGGCCGTCTCCGTCGGGTGGTTCTGGACAGTTTTCCCGCGGGTACGGAGTGCAGCAATCCTCAAGGGGGCTATGTTCTTTGGATCACCCTGAAAGAGGGGGGGGATGTCAGAGAGCTTTACTTTAAGGCCAAGGAGGAGGGAATCATCTTCGCTCCGGGGAATATCTTCTCCCTGGAGGAACGGTGGAACCACTGTCTGCGTCTGGGGGCGGGCTACTTCACCGAAGAACAGGAATCCCATATCCGTAAACTGGGAAAACTGGTCGTTCAAGCGGGGCTGTGATTTTATTTTAATAAAGGAATGCCCCCCTTCCGGGGGGCTGAAATAGTTATTCCGTTTCGACGGGATTCTCTTTTTTTACCGTTGCCAGGGAAACGACAATCAACGCAATGAAACTCAAGGGAATCGAGATGATGGCGGGATTGTCCAGCCCAAAAGGAGCCGATGCGGCGGCAAGACCGTATTTCTCAAACATGCTGGGTGATAAGAGTATAATGGCCAGGGAAGAAATAATCCCCACGGCGATGGAAGCGGATAATCCCTTGGCGGTTGTTTTCTTCCAGAAAAGCATCATGATGATGGCCGGAAAATTCGCCGAAGCCGCTATGGAGAAGGCCCATCCCACAAGGAAAGAGACGTTCATACCCTTAAAGGCGATTCCCAGCAGAATGGCGACTCCGCCTACGGTGACGGCGGCAATTTTACCGATTTTGACTCGGAGAGAATCGGATACCGTTTTATGCTTGAAGAGACTGTTCATCATGTCGTGGGCCACCGCCCCGGAGGAGGCCACGATGAGTCCGGAAACCGTTCCCAGGACCGTGGCAAAAGCGATGGCGGAAATAACCGAGAACAGGAAGATACCGAAGTTCTTGGCCAAGAGGGGAGCGCTCATATTGCTGCTTTCCACATCCAGCACTCCGTTCACCATGGCCCCGAGACCGATATAGAGGGTCAAAATATAGAAGAAGCCGATGGCGCAGATGGCCAGGATGGTTGATTTTCGGGCATCCTTGGGGCTGGGAACCGTATAATAGCGGATGAGAACGTGGGGCAGGGCGGCGGTGCCGAAGAACAGGGCGACCATGAGGGATACAAAGTTGAGTTTCGACATGGGAGTCGATCCCTTGTCCACCTTGAATTTCAAGCCGGGACGCATGATATCGCTTCCGGAAGTTGATTCCTGATACCAGAGGCTCACTTCATCGCCGTCGCTGTGGAGGGTCGCTTTGGAAAAACGTATGACCTCACTCGATTCGATGGTGGAGAGATACTCAAACGGCCCCAGGGGCCCGGTCTTATCCACCGCCTCTCCATCGACGATGATTTTACTCATGTGCCCCACCGAGTAAAATGCTTCGTTTTCCTTAGGTTCTCCATTGTACAGGGTGCGGCCGTCGCCGGTATGCGTCTTGGATAGAGTTTCCACCAAAACGGTCCCGGAATCGGATTCCCGAACCTGCCACCACCGTTCGACACCATCTTTGGAAAGCTTTACGAAGTAGCCTTTGTCGGTCTTGATCTCGTCCTCCAGGGCCCATTCCGAATCTGTGACGCCGGTAACCGTTTCGCCGGACATTTCGGCGGTCAGGGTCATGAAATCATGATAATCGGCGTCCGGTTTCGTGTTCAGCCCCTTATTGAGAATGGAGAAAACTAGAACCAGGGAAAAGACTATCAGCAGGGCTCCTTTGATGAACTGAACGTAGGTCGTCGATTTCATTCCGGCGGTGGCCACGATGAAGATGACGATACTTCCTACCATTATCACCCCGACGTAATGGGGAAAGCCCAAAAGCGGGGTTACCAGAGCCCCGGCGCCCACCATCTGCGGAATCAGGTAGAAAATAGACACTATCAGCGTGCTGATTCCTCCCATCAGCCGGATTCTCGGGGAGTTGAACTTCGAATCCAGGGCGTCGGCGAAGGTGTATTTCCCCAGTCTTTTCAGTGGTTCCGCCACCACGAAGAGGGCCACCACCCAACCGGCCAGATAACCGATGGAATAGAGGAAGCCGTCATAGCCGGAAACGGCGATCATCCCGCAGATGCCGAGAAAGGAGGCGGCGGAAAGATAGTCTCCGGCAAAGGCGATTCCGTTGACCCCCCAATGGATGGTTCCGCCGGCGGCAAAATACCCCTTGGCGGAACTGCCCTGACGGGCAAAATAGACCGAAATCCCCAAGACAAAGATGACGATGGCGGAAAAAAGTACGGTGGCGAGGATCGAAGGTTCGTAAATCATGCTTCAGCCCCTCCCTTTTCTGCCATTTCATCTTCCTTTTTGGAGCAGAGCCGGTTATAGATGAGTCCCATTATGATGGCCAGCAGGATTAAACCGAACCCGTATACGACGGCAAGGTTTAGGTTGAAGACAATTTCTGTTTCCATAATTCGAGGAATGATGGTGTTCAATGCCACAAATCCGGCATATATCAAGCCGTAGATGATGACAAGAAAAACCCCAATTCTTGTTTTGTAACTTGAAGCCGGATCCGGCTCGTGGGTCACTGCAGGTCCATGATCCATGTAATTCTCCTTCTCTTTGAGCTGCACTTTACAGCAGGAAATAGCTTAACACGACATCCGACTAATAGGTCGGAAAAAAGTAGTATGTTATGGAAAAATCATAATGGTGTCCCCAGAAAATCGAAACTGATTCGGGATTGGTAAACCTGAATTCTTGTCATGACATTCTGCAGATTCTTGTGTTCCACATCGAGTAACCCGCCAATTTCCAGTTCATCGTTTACCCGACGGAGATTTGTATGGGATCTGAGTTGATTGGAAAAACGAAGGTGCCAGAGATAATTGAAGATATAGATAAACTCTCCGGCCGATTCCTCCGAAAGAGTGTGCGATTCCAACAACTTCTCGATCCTCTGTTCCGTAGAAGGGTAGGGCAACCTATATTTTACCGCGTATAGCCGGGCAAAGTTCTCCAGGATCTTTATCACCTGTTTAATATTGATACTTCGCACTCCATCCACTCTTTCTCCCTTTAAGTGCCCCAGCATCGTCAGGGGAATCCTGTAGGAAAGGCAGTTGCGGGCATAGAGAGGGAAAAAAGCCGGATTCTTTTCCGCCGCTTCAAACAGAGCGTCCTGAATGAACTCCGAAAGGGTGCTGTCTCCGTAGGCCCGGCGGATATCCGCAAAAACATTGATCTTTAATAGGGATTCCGGATTCTTATCGGTTACCCACGTAGAAATTCGATCCCGCCACTCATCCACCGAGAGGCACCAGCGCGGATTCGAGGCCATTATGCCTCCGGGACAATAACTGAAGCCCCCTTGGTGAAGCATGGAGGAGACTTTTTCGGATAATCGCAGAAAGTACCGGCGGATTCTGTTTCGTTCGGATTCCGGTACGGAGGCAAAAACAAGGGCATTGTCCTGGTCGGAAAAAAAGGTCATTTCATGCCGGGCATTACTGCCGAGATTCAGAAATGCAAAAGGGACCGGCGGCTCATCGATTTCCCGCAAGGCCAATTCGATAAAGCGTCCCACGGCGGAATCGTAGATGGAGCCGATGGTTTTTCTCAATACCGCCGGCAGAGTGCCCTGTTCCGTGAGGTTTCGAATGAGGACGGGTACGTGATTGAGAAGCAGTATGATATGTCCCACCGTATGACTTCCGCGGATTTCATCCGCCAGTGCGGGGGCCGAATTGGGGTACTCGCCGGAAATAAACTCCGGGGTGTGGATGTCTGAGTTCTTTACCGATGTAATTTTCCTGAAGGAAATCAAATGGCCGTTTCTTTCTGAGAAGAAAATCCGCGAAGTATTCACAATCATGTCCACGATCTGACCGGTCTTTGTTTGTATCTGGGCTTCGAAGCTGGCGGAGTGGACCTGATCGTTCATCAGTTTGGCCAGATGGTCCTGGGCAAAGTTATTGACCTGTTGATTATCCGCCAGAAGGGAGAGAAGGGAAAGGGAGGCAAAATCTTCCTCGGAATAATCGAGCATCCGCTGCAGGGCCAGATTGGAGTAGACGATCTCTCCATCCGTCGGTATAATGGGTCAAATCCTGATTAATCAATTCGGGATGGTAGGGGTGCATGATCATCCGGGGATGCATATCGGTAATCCAGAAATAGTCTTTATTGGCCGGACCGTACCGCATTTTTTCTATTTCCGTGATGGCCCTCCCCTGCGCTTCTTCTCGGGTAAGAAGATTCTGTTTTTCCAGGTCGATGTAATAGTAAATAATGCTGGCGGCGGCTGCGGAGAGTTCTTTTTCCATCTCCTTCTTCCCTTCCATCATGACATTCCGAAAAAGGGGAACAATGAGAAAGAACAGGGTGAACAGGAAAAGCACCATGGTGACCAGGGCGGGTGTAATGATTCTCAACTGAAATCCGGAAATT